>NZ_JBNDJR010000002.1:0-795238 GCF_050435065.1 Paenibacillus sp. 4624 | reverse complement strand
AGAAAACAAGTATTCGGTATTAGCTACCGTTTCCGGTAGTTGTCCCAAGCTTGAGGGCAGGTTGCCTACGTGTTACTCACCCGTCCGCCGCTAACTATCAGAGAAGCAAGCTTCTCTGATAGTCCGCTCGACTTGCATGTATTAGGCATGCCGCCAGCGTTCGTCCTGAGCCAGGATCAAACTCTCCAATAAAGATGAATTTCATCAGCGTCGTTAAACACTGTGAAACTCATCGGGGTATTGAAAAGAGCGATAAGCTCATTTTGAATCTGACGATTCATTTTAAATCAAAAGTTACTACCCATTTGTTCAGTTTTCAAGGAACTTGTTCACCTTATCTTGCGACAACTTGCGTCGACCAGACAGGAAATTTATCATATCATGTCAACTTAATTTCTGTCAACAATCTTTTTCGTCACTCTTCAAAGCTACTCAATTACCTTCCGTTTGAAGCGACAAGAAATAATATATCATGCTGTCATTCATTTAGCAAGTGTTTTATTCAACTTTTATCATATTCCAGTAAGAACGTTGTAAGTTGCTAGGAATGAAAGATTGAAACGGAGCGACATTTTGCTTTGCAAAGCAAAACAAAAGAAGAAACAGCTCGAACAAGAACGAATTTGAAGTAAGTGATCCAAAAACTTTATAATAAGGTATCTTTAATTAGAGGAAGTAGCCTAGGTTGATAAAAGTTCTAACTGTGCAACACCGGGATCACATTTTATAAACAACCTTCCTGCACTCGTTTTAGATCCGCTTTTGATTTTTTTGAAAATCGATCTATCATGATTCTACTTTTAGCCTACGATTTCGATTTCTAGTTCAAATCCATGACGCGAGGTGAAAACATTTGAAACAATGGTTAAAAGTGATGCGTAAAGGCTACGGCAAGAAGCTCGTTTCTATTCATGCCTGGAATGCCTGGATTGTTGTGGTTCTTGCCATTACGGGTCTCATATTAATTGGTGGCTTTTGGCGTGAAACTCTGGGTATCGGACGTGTTTGGTTAAAATGGTTACATATTGCCGTGGGCATTGCTATGCTTGCGCCTGTCGTGTATTACTTATTTTTGGCCGGTAAGCATTGGAAGCAACTTCGCAATAAGCCATGGCAAAAGGCAAATACCATCATCGTTCTTGCACTTCTGATCGGATGGCTATTATCTGGCATCGTCTTATGGCAGTTCAAGCTAGTGGGGCCACGATGGTCCAATGCCGCACTTCTGATTCACGATTTACTCACATGGGTTGGTTTACCTTATATTATCTATCACTCCATCACACGTACGCGCTGGTTAAAAGACTCTACACGCCGTACGATCCATAATGAACCATCCATACAGAAACCAAGTGTGGAAAAAGCCGGAAGTCCCTATTCCAAGGAAGAGGAATCAGACACGGATAACAGACCAGCAGCCTCATCTGTTCTCCATGCACACAAAGACTCTAATAGAAATAACGTCCCAAACATAGAGAAACCGCAACCTGTATACACCCGTCGAGCCTTCATCCGTTCTGCTGTGGGTATAGGACTCGCCGTAACTCTCGGACCTACATTTGTATCATGGGTAGGTAAAAACCTCAAGTTTGATAACAGCATAGACAACATGCTTGAGACAGACCCCAATCGAATGGTTCCACTTCCGCAACCTTTATCTTCATCATCTCCGCCGATTGGCGGGGGTGCCGAGGGACACTTTCGCGTATATACGGTCACACCCATTCCATCCTTCTCCAATGCAAACTGGTCATTTCGGGTAGATGGTCTTGTAGAACGTGCTCAGATCTGGAATTGGGAACAGTTTGTCAAACTTGCACGCACAGTACAAGTCAGTGACTTTCACTGCGTTACTGGCTGGTCCGTTTACAAGAATACATGGGAAGGTATACCCTTGAAGCATTTACTAGAGAAAGCCGGTGTAAAATCTGGAGCACACAGTGTCAAATTTTATTCCGGTGACGGGGTATATACCGATGCGATCACACTAGAGCAGGCACAGATGGATGACATTATGATTGCTGTCATGCATGACGGCAAACCTATCCCTGCGGATCTTGGTGGTCCTGTACGACTCGTGATCCCGCAGATGTACGCCTACAAATCGGTCAAGTGGCTGAACCGTATTGAAGTCATCGATAGCGAGCATATTGGGTATTGGGAAGAACGAGGTTATGATAAAGATGCATGGTTATCCGGCGCTTCTCAACGTTTTTCGAATATAAGTGGTTCATAGCAAAAAAAAGCCTCCAAACACAGCAAGCGTGTTTTTGGAGGCTTTCTTCTTATTAGGGTTAGACTAGTTTATGACAAGAGCAGACACAACACGTCTATATTTCACATCCTACGGATTCAGCAGGCGTACCAGTTCGTCCTCATCTTCGATGGTCGGAATACCGAGATCACGAGCCTTCGTTAATTTGCTGCCTGCCTTCTCTCCAGCAATAACAAGGTCTGTTTTTTTGGATACACTGCCTGTGACCTTCGCACCAAGTGCTTCAAGTCTCTGCGTTGCTTCTTCACGCGTTAGTTGATGCAGTGTTCCTGTAAGCACGACCGTTTTACCACTAAAGAAGGAATCCTCCACCACAACCGCTGGCGCTTCTGGTGCCTGTGCTTTCACACCTAGATTCAGCATCTTCTCAATAGCAGCCTGTGTGAACGGATCAGCAAAGAAATTCACAATACTCTCCGCAACAATACCACCTACATCAGGGAGCTCAACCAGTTCCTCTACGGTAGCATTCATGATGGCATGCAGATCACGGTAATGATCGGCGAGCATACGCGTGGTCGATTTGCCCGTGTTCGGAATGCCCAAGGAATACAGGAAAGAAGCCAGGTCCCGTTCTTTACTCTGCTCGAGCGCAACAAGGAGGTTGTTCGCTTTCTTTTCGCCAAATCGCTCCAGCTTCACGAGATCATCGAACTGCAATGTATACAGATCGGCGGGTTCGCGAACATTCAATTCATCATATAACTGAATCGCTGTTTTCTCACTAAAGGTCTCGATGTCCATCGCGTCTCTGGAAGCAAAATGAGAAATACGAGCGACTGTCTGCGGTTTGCATGCCAGCTTGTTATTACAGAACAAGTGTGCTCCGCGTTGCTCTAACGGGAATCCACATGCCGGACATTGCTCTGGATATATAATTTCTTCGCCGTCATTCTCTTCGGTCACTTTGCCGAGAATCTCAGGAATAACATCATTGGAACGACGAATAAAGACACGCGAACCCAGCGCATATTTCAGATTTTTACGTTCAATATCGCCCACATTGTTCAGCGTGCAGTTCTGCACGGTAACTCCAGCGAGCTCGACCGGTTCTACTCGGGCCAGCGGTGTCACTTTACCCGTCCTGCCGACATTCCACACGACTTCGTTTAGTACGGTTGTGGTCTCTTCCGCTTCGAATTTATAGGCAACCGCCCAACGCGGGAACTTGTCCGTATACCCCAGCACTTCACGAGTTCGCATGTCCGTGAGCTTAATAACCGCTCCATCAATCAGGTAATCCAGTTGCCCCCGATTTTCCTGAATTGCTTCGAGCTGCTCCATAACGTCATCAAATTCATGGAAATAGGTGAGGGATGGATTAACTTTAAAACGGTTCTCGCGCAAGAAGTCCATCATTTCCTGATGGTTGGCAAACTGGAGGTCGCCCGAGTATCCAATGTTATAAAAATAAGCATTCAACCGACGCTCAGCAGTCGTTTTCGGATTCAGGTTACGCAGCGCTCCTGCGGCTGCATTTCGTGCATTTTTGAGCGGCTCGGCAGCCGTTTCATTATATCGATTCAGTACAGAAAGGTTCATAATGCCCTCTCCCTGCACTTCAATCGTACCTCCGGTATATGGAATTTTGAGCGGAACAGATTTGATGGTTTTCACTTGTGCCAAAATGCCTTCGCCCACCGTTCCGTTTCCACGCGTAGAAGCCTGCACCAACTCACCGTTGGTATAGGTCAGGTTCAAGGTCAGTCCGTCAAACTTCAACTCAATGACATAACCCGGTTCAGGTAAGGGATTACCTGGGTTTTTGCTATTGTAGTCATTGACCAGCTTTAGGACACGTGTATTCCAATTGCGAAGCTGTTCAATGTTCTGTGCTTTGTCCAAGCTCCATAATGGGGATAAATGACGATGCGGGGTAAATCCCTTGAGCAGTTCGCCCCCTACACGTTGTGTGGGAGAATCCGGCAATACCATACCGCTCTCCTGCTCCAGCGTAACCAGTTCATCGTATAGAAGGTCATACTCCTTATCACTGATCTGCGGCTGATCCATCGTGTAGTACTGATAGTTGTGCTGGTTCAGCTCGGTAACGAGTTGCTCCATCCGGTGCATCGGGTCCATATTGGGCCATCCCTCCGTATAATTAATATATGTAGAACGAACACGCCTATTGCAATAACCGAATGTGTAGAATCAGATCTCATGTCAGTTCGGTATTTTGCAATAGGCCGTTTATTCTTATTCCACTTTGGTAATCGGGGCAAATCCAGCGAGTAGACGTTTCACGCCAACTGGAGCTGGGAATGCAATCTGCAGCTCGGTATCATTACCACTACCTTTGACCGCAACGATGGTACCTGTCCCCCATTTGCCATGCTGCACTTTGTCGCCTGCCTTAAACCCTGCCGCACTGTCTGAAGAGACAGACTTCGAAGCAGAAGCTGGTGCAGCAAAGGTAGGACGAGAAGTGCTGGTCGTCACACGGGATGTCGGCCCAGATGAAGCCTTTGCGGATGAACCACTTCGACTCTGCTGTTCAAACAGCTTGGATGCACTCGCAGCGCCTCCGAAATTGCTTCCACCACTGGAGCCTAACCCACGTCCGCCATAAGAACCTCCGCCTTTGCTGGTTCCACGACGGTAACGGTCGCGTGCAATTGAAGTATCTTCTTTAAGCTCATCCGGGATTTCATCCAGGAAACGGGATGGCGGATTGGCCGTTGTACGCCCAAACAAGGTCCGCATCTGTGCACATGACAGGAACAACTGCTCTTCCGCACGCGTAATCCCTACGTAGGCCAGACGACGTTCCTCCTCCAGCTCTTCATTGTCCATAAAAGCACGGCTGTGAGGGAAGACCCCTTCCTCCATACCGATGATGAAGACAACCGGAAATTCCAGACCTTTGGCACTGTGCATCGTCATCAATGTGACCGCATCGCTCTGATCTTCTTCTTCATCGTTCATGCTGTCGATGTCTGCAATGAGTGCCAGATCGGTGAGAAATGAAACGAGCGTTTTGTCTTCATTGTTTTTCTCAAACTCCATCGTTACCGACAGGAACTCTTCGATATTCTCGAGTCTTGCGCGAGATTCAATCGTATTTTCCTTCTGCATCTCATCACGGTACTGACTCATCTCCAGAATCTTCTCGGTCAGCTCAGTCACGGACAGATATTCAACCATCTGGTGCAGTGCCGCGATCATATCATAGAACTCCACCAGTGCATTACGCGTGCGACCAGCGAAACCGAGATCATCAACCACTTGCAGTACACGGAAAATGGAAACCCCACGCTCTCCAGCGGCTGTAGCCAGCTTGGCTACTGTCGTATCTCCAATGCTGCGCTTCGGCACATTAATGATCCGGGTCAAACTGATATCATCATCCGGGTTGGACAACAGGCGCAGATAAGCCAAAATATCCTTGATCTCTTTCCGATCATAGAACTTGATGCCGCCGACAATCTGGTACGGAATGTCCGATTTGATCAAAATTTCCTCGATAACCCGGGACTGAGCATTGGTACGATACAGGATCGCATGATGCTGATAGGATTTGCCGTTCTTCACATTTTTACTAATCTCGGAGGTTACAAAATACCCCTCATCATGCTCGGAATCGGCACGATACACCTTGATCTTTGATCCGCCTTCTTTGTCCGTCCACAGCTTCTTCGGCTTGCGGCCCGTATTCAGGCCGATGACTTCATTCGCAGCATTCAGGATGTTGGAAGTCGAACGATAATTCTGCTCGAGCATGATCGTCTGCGCTTCCGGGTAATCTTTTTCAAAGTTGAGGATATTGGTAATGTCCGCCCCGCGCCAGCGATAGATCGACTGGTCACTATCCCCTACGACACAAATGCGGTGATGGCTGTCAGCCAGCATGCGGCACAGCATGTACTGTGCACGGTTCGTATCCTGATACTCATCGACGTGAATGTACTGGAATTTCTTTTGGTAAAAATCAAGCACTTCCGGCACTTCTTTGAACAGTTGAATCGTGGCCATGATCAAGTCGTCGAAGTCCAGTGAGTTGTTGGCTCTGAGACGTTTCTGGTACATCGTATACACCTTTGCTACAATGCCTTCGAAATAGTCGCCCGCCTGCTTCTCGTATTGCTCAGGACTGATCAGTTCATTTTTGGCTGTGCTCATCATCGCCTGAACGGCTTTGGGTTCAAACTTCTTCGTATCGATATTCTGATCTTTCATACAACTGCGAATAACCGATAACTGGTCCGATGAGTCCAAAATGCTAAAGTTGGATGTAAAACCGATCCGTTCAATGTCACGGCGCAAGATGCGCACACACATAGAGTGAAACGTGGATACCCAAATATCGCGGCCTTGAGATCCGCCTACCAGTTGGGATACCCGATCCTGCATCTCCCGAGCAGCTTTGTTGGTAAACGTAATCGCCAAAATGCCCCACGGGGGTGCTTTCCGTGTTGCGATCAGATAGGCGATCCGGTGTGTCAGCACTCTGGTTTTACCCGAGCCCGCACCAGCCATAATAAGCAATGGCCCGTCCGTTGCCTCAACAGCTTGCCGCTGAGGAGTGTTCAGCCGTGCTACGGCGTCATGTATATTTACAGGTTGCATGCATGCATGCTCCTTTCGTTAGTTGGTCATATAAGAGTACTATGGGTTACACAGGTCACTCCGAGTGCAGTAGCATCTTCCGATCGTCGTTATCCCAGATTTTTTGATCCCCTTTGACAAAGGGAAAATCCGGTGATAAATACGAACACTTCGTTTCTCCAGATCGCTTCCGCACTCTCCGTTCATGTGTAAACGTAGTCGCCTTATACTTTGTGGGTAGGTAAGAATATCTAGAAAACTGTAATGAATCTTCAGTTTGTTTAAACGGATTCTCCGTTTCTGTGTAAACATAGATCATAAGAGATATTAGGCACCTGAAAGCATTATTACTTGAATGAAATTAAATTTATAAAAGCCAAAGTTCTATTTTAACAGATTCTACGGGGAATATGGGAGAATGGTAAACTAAACCGGTCAGGTGTCACTTCGATCGCCTTTCACAGCTTGTACCGTTTCCAATGCTTGACTCAAATGGCTGTACACAATATTACCAACAACAATGGTATCCGCAACTTGGGCAGCTTGTCCTGCTTTCTCTACTGTATCAATTCCACCGCCATAAATGAGATGCGCTCGCTCCAATTGTCTGTGCGTCTCGCCAACCAGCTCCATATCACCAAAAGTTCCACTATACTCCATATATATAATAGGCAGATTCAGCAATCGTTCTCCAGCCTGAGCATAGGCCGCTGCAGCCTCTGTCGTCAGTTCCGTATCTGCTCCCGTTAACTTCGCCACAGTAGAGTCCGCATGAAGAACAATATACCCTTCGGTAATCAGCAAATCCCACGGGATCAAAAAGCCGTAGCGCTCGATAGCCTGCTGGTGCTGTCCAATAATCCACCTGCTGTCCGTTGTGTTCAGCACCATCGGGATCAGATACCCGTCAAACCCAGGCACAACCGCCTCCAGATCGGATACTTCCAACACACAGGGCAGTTCATAGCGACGCACCCGGGACATCAGATCTACCGTATTATCATACGTAATACCTGATGATCCACCCACGATAATCGCATCCGTTCCAGACATGCATACTTGATCCAATGCCTCATCCGTAATTTCCCTGTCGGGGTCGAGCTTAAATACGTGTCTCCACTGCTTAATCATGTCTATCAACGAACATTCCTCCAGAGGTTCTTCTGCATCTTAAATAGCTTGTAAACTAAGTCTAAGTCAGCAGACAGTAGGTGTCAATGTTCGTATAAAAGGCGAACAGAAAAACACAGACTTTTCACGATTAATCTTCCTAGAAAGTCTGTGTCCTTGGATTAGAGTCTTTCGATTCTTATAAGCCTTAGTGTTTTTCTAAGTCCTCATTTTTTAAGGCTTCCAAGCAAACCTTGTATTCATCTCTTCCATTTCTTGCTCTGTCAGGACATCGGAGTACACACCATACACACCCCATTTTTCATAATTGGCTGCCTGCTGGGTATCATTAATGGTATGCACATAGGTGACTGCCCCGGCCTTCTTTAGTTTGGCAACAAAGTTCTGGTTCACTTTATATTCCGGCATCGTTACAGCATCAATATCATTGTTCTCTACAAATTGCACCACTTGGGCTTCTGTATCCTGTGTGGCATATAACGTGTAAATGATAGAGGGGAAGTTATAAACTTCCTTTACCTTTTCAAGCATAGGTTCATTATAAATCTGTACCACCACTCGGCTTAGAGCTGACGAATCATGTTTCTTCGCTGCATTAACCAATGATCGAAGCACTTGCTGGATATCTTCGTCCTTCTGCTCTTTGGTATCCGTTACAATATACATATCCGGGTACTTGGATAACACTTTCATAATTCCATCGGCATCCATTGGCTGGTACATGCCAAGAATCGGTGTATTCATGAATTCATCGTGTGTGAGTGCCCCGGCCTGCTTATGCTCTGGCAACTCTTCATCCTGTCCGAGCATTTTGCTCATGTTAGCTGTCCACTCATGTCTTGCTACAGCTACGCGATCCGAAGTGAGCATGAAGTCTATTTCAAATACCCGTGTCCCTTTTTCATAATTGGCAATCATCGCTTCATACGCGTTAGTATAAGGTTGTTCCCGAATACTGCCCATCGCATGGGCAATTAATCGATAGTTCGCAAATCCATCACGTTGCTCCTCACTCTGACTGTCATGTGCCCAAAAGAGCGTACCCACAGTAACGAGCAAAAGTGTCAAAACGGCGGCAATACGTTTCATATCATTTACACATCCTTTGCAGACGTATTAGTCAAAGTAGTTTACAAGTATCACAAATTATTCATTGCTGTGCACTTACTAGAAATATCCGAACCCTAAAATGTATGAAACATGATTGTTTAACGCTAAGAGATATCAAGCTACGCTGGGGGTATCGTGCCACAATGGTACATGGTTTGTTGAGCAACGTGTTGTGTAACATTACTTTTTGGTAACTAACTACCCGAATAAAGCAGGGACAAAACAAAAAAGCCGCCCAAAGGCGACTCTCACTGGTGTGAAACAGGTTTCAGATAAGGGAAACAAGAGAAATCATTCAATTCATCCGTTAAACCTTCTTGCATCTAACATAAAACTCAATATGCATTTTTCAAACCATTGCGAATGGTTTCCCATATAATTTTAATATCAAATAATAAAGACCAGTTTTCAATATAGAAAATATCCTGTTCAATCCGATCCTCAATAGAGGTATCTCCTCGTAACCCCTTACTCTGGGCTAATCCTGTAATGCCTGGGCGAACATGATGTTTAATCATATACTTAGGGATTTCATCCCGAAACTGATTGACATAATACGGTCGTTCCGGCCTCGGACCCACTACACTCATATGACCTAACAATACATTGAAAAATTGAGGCAGTTCATCTAAACTCGTACGCCTTATAAACGTTCCAAAGGCGGTACGACGTGGATCATTTTGAGTTGACCATCCTGTGTCTTCCAAACCTTCAGGCATCGCCTTCATAGAACGGAACTTATACATCATGAAATTACGTCTGTTAAGTCCAACACGCTCCTGTTTAAAGATGACCGGCCCTGCCGAGGTCAAACGCACCCCCAACGCTACAATGAGCATAATAGGCGATGTGAAGATGATTGCCGCGAGCGAGAACACAATATCAAACGCACGTTTCATAAGACGATTAATGGTAATATCGAGCGGAATGTCACGCACATTTATCATCGGCATGCCTGCAAAATTATCAAAGTGAGGACGAGCCGGTAAATAATCAAAGAAATCCGGAATAATCAGTGTGCGCACTCCGGCCTTCTCACACACATTGATAATATGCGAATATTTATCATGTGCATCCAGCGGCAAAGCCAGAATAACCTCATCTACATAGTGTGTAGACAAAAATTCTTCCAGTTCGTCGATTTTCCCTAGAATCGGGCTGTATCTCTTTTGTTCCACTTGATCCCAATGTCGGTAATCATCCAGAAAACCCGTAACTTCATACCCGAGTTCAGGATAACTTTTGAGATTGTCATAGAAACGTTTCCCAAGTGAACCTGCCCCAAGAATCAGCACAAACTGACGGTTGAATCCTTTTTTGCGCAAGTGTTTTAATTGCAACTTCACCATATAACGATACATCAACGTGAAAGACACGTTACCGACCATATACATCGCAAGATATGCGCGTGAGATATTTACTTCTTTGAAAAAGAACATCAGACTCATCAGCATGAAGAAGGCTATGCCGTGAGATTGGATAATTTTCCAAAGTTCATCAACAAAACGCTTTTTGCGTTTAGGTACATAAAGTGAAGACAACATACCTGCCAACACGGCAAGCACTGCATAGACCAAGCTCCACATCAAATACTTCTCTATAGGCAGCGGATTCTGATTCGTTAACAGATCACTCTCGAACTTCAACCACCATGCCAACAAAAATGAAAACTGAATAACACCAAAGTCAGTCGCAATATACAATTGAGTTAAAAATCGTTGATTACGCCGAATCATGATTTCACCTCGGAAGATACTTCATTTTCTGCTCTCGTCGGTGTAACAGTTCTCTTCGAACGAGAAGGCAGAGATACCCAGTTACGCAGGAGGGATAACGTAAACTTTAAAGAGATGCCCATCCATACGACTCCGTTCATCAATGGATTATATTTCTTTGCGTAGTGCTTGCGGTGGAACACCCACATTGCTCTATGAAACTCATACGTAATTTTCAAAGGTTTGCGACGGGCACTACCGCCCTTATAATGCACAATATATGTACGCGGATAGTAATAAATGCCCCACCCTGCCTCTTTAATACGATAACACCAGTCGATATCCTCACCATACATAAAAAACGTCTCGTCCAATCCACCAATCTGCTCAATGGTCTCACGACGTACCAACATAAAGGCACCAACCAGACAATCTACTGGATATTCATCATCTGGACTAAGATGCCCCAATTGGTATTGATTAAACTTCGGCCGATCCGGGAAAAGCCGTGAAAGCCCAAATGCGTAATAGAATGACGCGGATGGCGTCGGAAACCCTCTCTTGCAGGCTTTGTCCAGTGAGCCGTCCGGAAGAATGACTTTACAACCGGAGGCCCCCATTTCGGGATGACGATCCATAAAATAGACCATCGTATGCAGCGTATCTGGCTGAACAACCGTATCGGAATTAAGGAGTAGAATATAACGTCCGCTGGCAATGTCCATTCCTTGATTGTTGGCTACGGCAAAGCCGGTGTTGGCAGAGTTAGCGATCATTCGCACATTCGGATAAGCATCTTGAATGGCTTGAACCGAATCGTCCCGTGAAGCATTATCTACGACAATAATTTCGTAGCTGTATGCTGTGTTAGAAGCATAGACAGACTGTATGCAGTTGAGTGTAAGCAAACGAGTATTGTAGTTGACAATAATAACACTTAAATCGGAGATGTCTTTATTTTCAGACATATAAAAACTCCTGACTATAGAACTGTGAGAATTTCGACTCTTTCATTATCAAGAAAGTTTTAATAGAGATTATTTATTTGGTTTAATTAGTATAGCATAAACTGATTACAACGGAAAAAGCGATTCTCTTCATGATCATCTTCATATTATTAATTTATTCAGGCAAAGGCCAGCTGATCTTTTGAACAACTGGCCGCCTTAGTAATTAATTTATACCATTTTTTTATTTATCAAGTATTGAAGAATAATATTAGCACATTGCTTTATGCTGTATTTATCAGTTTCTAATATCACGTCGGGATGATCTGGCGCCTCATATGGAGCAGAAACTCCTGTAAAATTGCTTATCTGTCCTTTTAAGGCTTTCTCATATAATCCCTTGGGATCACGTTTTATACATTCCTCTACAGCACACTTAACGTATATTTCTACAAACTCCTCCGCATCAAACATTTTACGAACATTCTCCCTATCCTCTTTATATGGAGAAATAAAAGCCGCCATTACAATCACACCAGAATCAACAAAAAGTTTAGAAACTTCACTTACTCGCCGGATATTCTCTTTACGGTCTTGAGGTGCAAAACCGAGGTTGGAATTCAAACCATGTCGAAGATTATCTCCATCAAGCACATATGCGTGTACTCCGCGTTCATATAGTTCCTTCTCTACTTGCATACTGATTGTTGATTTTCCAGAGCCAGACAAACCTGTCAACCAAAGCACACAACTCTTGTGCTGATTAAGTTTATGCCGATCTTCTTTGGTGACCACGCTTTGATGATAAACAATGTTTCCATTCTCATTATTCATGATGTAAACAATAACATCCTTCCATAGTTATTTGGCAATAAAATATACACCGATCAAAATAATTGCTACACCTATTATTTTTTGGAAAGAAATAAATTCATGAAATATAAAGTAACCAGCAAGAAGTCCAAAAACGTACGCTAAACTTTGCATGGGATATAAAGTACTTAAAGGCAACTTGGTTAAAAGATATATCCATATTAAAGTAGCCATAACATAAAGAAATCCACCCATTATAAAATATGGTGATAATAAAACACTAAATAATGAAGAAAGATTAAAGTTACCGATGTTACGAACAGACATTTTCCACAGAACCTGTCCTGAAGTTAAAAATACTACATTAACTAAAAGTAAAATAACATACATTAACTTATATTCCCCCAAAATGTGATCAGACGACTTAATGCACCAAATGTGGCCATTTTTCATTGTACTTCTTCAATGCTTGATCCACAACGTTAAACTTACTACGTGAATCACTACTTAATTCGGCAGACAACACTCTGATCGGAACTTCATTATGACTTGTAATATACAATAGTCCTTGCACCGCTCGCGAAGGTACATTATCGATTCGATTAATATAATGATGAATCCCATCTTTCACATCAAAAGGAACCAAACTAGTAGAAATCATATTCCCTTTTTGATCCATCCAATTGATCTGCCATCTTCCAATTTCATTCTTTGCCTGGCCTTCTATTTCTAAATCAATCTTATAACTTTGATAAATATTATCGAAAGAAACAATAGTTGGAGTTGCAACATTCACCTTAAGCGGAGTTTTATATTTCTCTGAAACAATATTATTATTATGCTTTACCCGATATAAGATATGGGTTCCTGTTTCTGCTTCCACATCAAGTTTTCTCCGCAACTCCGGGTGTTCTTCTAAAGTAAATAACTCAGGCAACCTTACTCTTTGTGTTTTATCAACTAAATAATAATCAAATGAATCCAAAAATTCCAATGGAGTTATTTGACTATTCATTAGTTTTTCAGTAAAAAAGGTATTGTACCATGTTAACGTGTAGAATTCCCCAAGGAAGGTACCGCGAAAGACATCATTGTTTGACAACAACCTGATTCCTTTTTTGTTTATAATTGTTAGAATACTCTCGTTGTTATTTATTGTAAGCTCTGAATGTGGAGTTAACATTCCCTTCTTTAGTGATAAGTAATTATTCGGATTCACATTAAACCACATATTAGGGAGGCAAATAATAAGAATAGATATCAATGACAAGGAAGCCGCCCATCTCACCCTGATTAGTCTAGAAAATAACCAATGAACTGCAACAACAACAACAATTGTTGCTAAAATGATAGAACCATAAAAATAACGAATATTATAGGTCATTAATGTAGATAACCAATACGAAGTGAAGATCAGATAAACCAGGAGTAAATATATTTTATTTCTTATAAAAATAACTAAAGCAAAAGCTACAGGTAAAGCAAGTAAAAAGTAACCTACTCCACCATTTTCAAGTTCTATATTTTTGGAGGTGTTGAATACAACATCATATAAAGAATGAAATGAAACATTCAAAACATTAGTAAAAGGGTCAGAAAAATTGGATGTAGGGAAATATTCACTTTTGAACAGGCCATTCATAAACGGGAAGAAAGGATTCCCGCTTTTATACCATATCAGAAGAAATACAGGCAAAAAACTGGACAAACATGTTATCAAACTTAACAAAAATCTTTTGAGCGTTGGAATTAAACCTTCTTTGTACAGGAGTAGTCCAAACAAAACAATACTTACTGGTAAAATAAAATACACAGCCATTGGTTTGGAGAAAAATGCAAGGCCAAAAATGAAATAAATATATGGGAGATTCGTTATTAACAACTTAGAATTAAATGATTTCATCCCCAAAAGAGCTATAATAATGAAGAAAACTGGGTACATATCTATATATAGAGTTGTTGATAAATTAACAGCTAGAGGCATACTGAAATAAAGAAACCCTACCATGTAAGGTAGCGTTTTTGATTTTGTAATTTCCCTCAACAATCGGATTAACGGGAAAAACATAAGCACTGACAAAACTGTGTTTAATAAAACTAAGGCCTTAGTTCCACCCAGTGTAAATAAAAATGTATACAGTAAATGTGGAAATATTGCATAGTCACCATAACTAACAAACTCAACTACATTGTAATCATATAGACTATTCGCCATTTGATTTGGTATAGCCAAATGTTTAGAAAGCGAATCATACTGCCAAATTGGATAAGATGCGGGAATAATATATATCATCAATATCAAGAGACAGCAACATAAAAAAAGTGGTTGTTTTTTGGAGTGAAAATATATAACTCTTTGAATGTTTTTTAAAGCCGGCTTTATTTTCTTAAAACGAATACATATAATTAATATAGACAGAATCAGGAATATAGATTTTTTGTCTAAGGAAAAGAATGTAGAAATCCATACGAAAGCCCCTACGATTCCCATACCTATGGATAGTTGGATAAAAACATTATCTAGTTGCACAAGACGTGTTTTAAAGAAACTGCCCAGGGCATAGGATAACAGTAATAACAGGGCAACAAGCAGGATATCAAAAATTATATTGAAATATACCAATTCAAAAACAAATAAAATGGCTAATGCTAGCACCGAAAATTTCAGCGATTTCATTACTAGGATCCTCTTATCTTTCAAGTTTGTTTTTCAGTTCTGAGATTTCTTGTTTCAATAATCCCATTTCTTGTATTATATTCTTATTTCTAACATGACTTCTAGATAAAGCAATAGTGAGACTAAAAAGCGTACTAATTGTCCCGAAATGTACAATAAGGAAAATGGTGTTTACTGGCGTTTCTATCCCAAATAATAAAGATATCAAAACAGAAAGGTTAGGAAATAATCCTACCAGCAATAGAAACAAACTAAAAAAGAACCATATTAATGAAAACTTCAATTCTAATTTGTTCCTCCTAATTAAATTCAAAATGAACAAAAACCCTACTGACGATATTATGATTAATATAATGTGTAGTTTAAACGGAACCATTTTTGATGACTCCTTTTCTATCTCTCATCAGGTCAATTAAGATTGCGATGGAGACTTTGACCATATAATACACTGACTTCAACAGATTTATAGACGAAACCCCACCTACTCGCTCTTCCATCACAACAGGAATTTCTTTAATAGTGAATTCATTCCTTTTTAGAAAAACTATTGTTTCTGGCTCTGGATAATCAATGGGATAACTATTAGCGAACATTTTTATGATACTGGCATTGCAGGCTCTGAATCCAGATGTTGGATCAGTTACTTTTTGTTTAGTAAGTAAGTATATAATTTTACTAAAATATACAATACCTATTCTCCTCAGTGCAGAAGACTGAAAACCCTCCCTCTCTAAAAACCGGGAGCCTATAACGAAATCAGCTTTTTTTAGTATAATTGGCTCAATCAAATCTTTTATAAACTTTGGATTATGTTGCCCGTCACCATCTACTTGTATAGCTATATCATAATTATGTTTATAGGCATATTTATAGCCTGTCTGAACTGCTCCCCCGATACCTAAATTACATGGAAGATCAATTACATTTGCTCCCACTTCAAACGCTGCATTTGATGTCGAATCAGTAGAACAATCGTTAATGACTACAATATCGAACTCCACCTCAATTTCGTGTCTAAGACTCATAATTAAGTTTTGAATATTGTCTGCCTCGTTGTACGCTGGTACGATCACTAATATTTTCACACCTACCACACCTCAGAAAAGTCAATTTTACGTTTATAGGTTATTTATTCATCCAGTCCGCAATAGAAAAAGCTGTCAACTTCAAATCATGTTGTACAAACTTATGAAGCTCCTCATTATGAGGTTTGAAAAATTGTTCTAACTGTTTTTTTGTCTCTTCACTTATCTTGCTATATGCACCCTGATTAAAGATATCGAATGTATAGTCATGAGAAGAGATCTTCAAAAAGTTAGACACTTTTTTCATATAATCAGAAGGATTAGATAACAAATCCTCATATTTTAACAATAGAATTTGTTTATTGGGAAAGAGGCTGTACCACTTCTTCAACTGATCGACGTATATTCCTCTACTTAAGTAAGAATAGTGCTGATAATTATAACTGCAATAGAGCGGGTCTGTTTCCATCTTTTCCAGTTCTCCTGCTAGGCGTGCTTCCTCCCTTTCGATCGCTTCTTCAAAAGGTAATGTTTCCCCCAAATTACGTACAGCATGATGATAATGAGAGTAAGCTCGATCTACAGGATTTCGAAGTATAATAATCAACTTGACTTTAGGCAATTTTTCTTTTATTCGCTTCGCACAGCTAGGATGAAAGATATAATAAGGTGAAGCTTCACCTGTGATGTTCTTTCTGCTCTTCCCCAGCTCAGGAAAAGATTTCAAATACCACTCAAAGGACTTGTCATAGTTCAAGTCAAAATAATGTAATTCTTTCTCGATCGCCTGCTCTACCTGAGGATGTTGAGTAAGATAATTGTATAATGAAGTTGTTCCTGCTTTCTGTGCTCCAATAATCAGAAAATCAGGAAGTTTTTTTCGTCTAAAAAACATGCTTATCTCCTCATTGCTTTTTTTGTTTTTTCCAAGATAATAACAGTAAGCAAAACGCCATTTTCCTAAGCCATCCTTGCTTATGAATAGAATAACGATTCAGTACAATTAATCGTTGAATTTTTCCTGTTTCCGGCAATTCCACAAAAGCTTTAACTACACGAGATTGTTCATTGTTGAATTTGTGGATATATTTTTGTTGAAGAGAAGATGCTTGAACTATGAGTTTGTTCAAAGTCTGCCTGGCTGTTCCGTATTTCTTGAAATATGTCTTTATCCCATACCTTTGAGCACCAATACTATTACTCCCGTGCTGGCGATACATTATTGTCGGTTCGTTAATGTGAAAGACACCATCGCTCAAGCTAGCTATAAGTGCAAGCCACCAATCATGCATTATCACATCATCCGGTATATCCACAACCAAATTCTTCAAACCTTCATTAATCATAACTGTGCATCCGGTTACTATATTTTGAATCAATAAATTATTTAATGAGTTTTGAGAAGGATCTAGATATTGATAAGACCAAAAAGAAGGAGCTATTGCCTCTTCGTTTCTCCCAACGACGATTAAATCACTGTGAACCATAAGCGGCCTGCCTGGCCTGTCTTTTTCCAGTTCAAGCATTTTCTCTAAAGTAACCCGAATTTTGTGACTCAACCAAATATCATCCTGATCACAGAACATAACATACTCGGATCTTGATAAGGTTAACAATCTAGAGAAGCTTCCTCGCGCCCCCAAATGATCTTCATCAGTAATGAGTACAATTTTGTCAGGGTATGAATTCATGTAACTAGTAATGATATCAATGGTTGCATCAGATGATCCATCATCCCTAATTATAAGCTTCCAATTACTGTAGTCCTGATCGGTGATTGAACTGATCTGTTGCGCAAGATAGGCTTCTCCGTTGTAAGTTGCCATTAATATATCGACTTTGACTTCGCTGTTCCAGCCCACATCTTCACCTCACTTGCTATCAGTGGGTTTGACCAATTTTTAAGATTCAAGCAGTTGAAAGTGTTCTCTTACTTCCTCTGCACGCATTGTCCAGCTGTTCTCATCAATGAATTGATGTAATTGCTCTTCAGCTAAAAACGGTACTGAAAGAACAGGGATCCTGTCCAAAATTTCAACAAATTCATTATACGTTCCATAAATCTGGATATAATCCGCGAATCTGACTGTTTCCATACTTCTTACAGATATTACAGGCTTATTAAAACTAAGATACTCATAAATTTTGACAGGATCAATGGTATCCAACCAATCCGTCTGTCTAAAAGGGTATAAGCAAACATCAAATTGAGGGATTATCTCTGCCAATTCTTGTTTAGGTACGCTATCAATATAATGAAGATTATCATGATTTATTCGAGGAAGGTTGTTATAGCCTACGATAACAACATGAAAATTCGGGCTATAATTTAATATCAACTGAATTGCCTCATAGTCGAACCAATGATCCACTGCCCCAACGTAACCAAACAATGTAACGTTACTATATCCCTTCAGATTCTTGAGTTTATTAAGAACTTCTGGCTCTTTCTCGCTTCCCCTTTTCCAACACAAACTGGAATCAAGTCCATTCCGTATAAGCTTCACATTATTGGTTTGGACTACGAGATCATCATACAATTGCTTAGAAGAGGCAAAAACGAGATTTGCACGTTGCAAAAGTTTAGATTCATTCTTCAAAATCAGACGTTTTAGAAAGGGATTGGTCGTTAATTGATCATATTTATCCATTTTGTCATATACAATTGGCTTTTTACTATTTAAAATATAGCCATAATAGAGAGGACTGCTGATCCATATAATATCAGCAGCCTGTATAATCGATTGTAGACTTTTTTGCTCATGCCACAAGTTCAAACCCGTAACATCCACTAAATCAAAAAATTTGGGCAAGCGGTATCGACCGTCTGGCCTTACTACTTTTAAAGTATCACTGACTTGATATTCTAAAGGACGACAATCATTGTTACGATGCCTTATCGAATGCAACAAACTGACTGAAGGCTCAATAAAGAAAACGTGATCATGCTTGGAAAATTCCTCAGCTAAGTGTTGCGGACGTTGCTTCAAAAAGGACCAGTGAATGGGCGAAAAATAAGCGATGTTCAACGATATCAAATCCCGTCCCGATATTTATGAGGAAGCCAAGTAGCATTCCACTTCTTCTCGAAATAGCTTTTGTTGCTGTCAAATATCTCCTTGTACTTCTTATCTTCCAATTTTTTGAATGATACACTACCAAAGTGATGAATAAAAACATCCTCAGCACAAGCCAGACTATAACCAGATTGTAGTGCAGCCATGGAATAATCATCATCTTCAAACATGCCAATCCTATAGTTTTCGTCAAGAAAACCAATGGTCTCAAATACCCTCCGTGGAATAACTACGCAGTACATGGCTAAAGCCCTGATTCTGGTATTTAACTCTCCCTTATGCTCAGAAGTATACTGATACGCAAATTGCTCCATATCATTAATCGTATCGTATGAAGTTTTAATCATCGCTTCATTTCCAATGGAGTTCGTTACAGGCCCAAGCAGTCCAAGTTGAGGATCATCATTGAAGTGTTTAATCAAACCTGTTAACCACCCTCGCGTAACAACAGTATCGTTGTTCAGCAAAATGAAAAAATCTCCTTTGGCCTTTTTTAAACCTATGTTATTTCCACCTGCGAATCCATAGTTCGTGTCGTTAAGAATTATGGTTACTTGTTCAACATTTTTTTCAAGCTCTATCAAGTATTCTTTTGTTCCATCAGTAGACATGTTATCAACAATGATTATTTCATAACGAGAATAGGCCGTTTTGTTAATGATGCTATCGATACATTTTTTTGTATACTCCAGCTGATTATATGTCAGGACAATTATTGACACTAGTGGTAAGGATGAGTGTACTGCATCCAAGAAATCTATTCCTCGGTTTTTCCAGTCGTTTGATTCTGCAAATTGTAAGCATTCACTTGCAGGAGCTAGCTCATCATTTCCCTCTAAACACCGATTCACATAATCAAGAAATAAATCATTTTCATTAGTTAGATAGACAAATTTATTTCGGTATGGCATTAATTCAGGGAGTTCAGTGGCTACAATCTTTTTGCCTGCACTCAAATATTCATAAAATTTTACAGGATTGGTCGCTTGAATTAGATCTGTTGAAGTATCAAAAGGAATTAAACATACATCAAACGTTTCCAAGTATCCAGGAAGTTCTTGATATTTCTTTTCGCCCAATAGTTTAATGTTCGAAAAATTAGTTAATCTTTCTTTACCATCAGTAATATCACCGATAATAACAAATTCTACTTCAGGTAAATGAGTAGCCAGAAACTCAACCTTTCCAAAATCGAACCAGTGAGAAACAGCGCCGTAATACCCTACAATTTTATTCTTTTTCGGTTTTCGTTCTGGGCGATAAGCCTTGTTAAATCGGGAATATTCCGTACCATTGCGAACAATAGATATCTGTTCTGAATAATATAAGGCTTTATTCGCCAAATAGTTGGATGAAGCAACGATCAGGTCACTATTTTTAAGTAGTTTAGTTGACGTTTCAGATAAATATGAGTTGGCTGTCTCCTGGAAGCCTGTAAAATCGTCCAAATAATCCGTTACCATACTAAAACCAAATTTCTCTTTTAAGCTATTAGCACTGCTATACCATGTCGGATACTGAACTGTAACAAAGCAATCACGAATACCATACTCTTCAATAATTTTCTCCAGTTGAGTAGTAATAAAGGACATTTCTTCATTACCAACACTATAAATATGCTGTTTGTCAGATCGAAGTGAAACAATCCACTCATTTTCGGATATTTCTTCAATCTTGTTTTCAACATTTGTAAAATTCGCGTTAATATAGAAGACACGATGCCCTTGAGAGGAAAATATCTTTGACAAATGTTGTGGTCGTTGATAACGAAAACTATGGTCAATAATAGATAAGATGATGACATCCATCTTGTTGTAAATACGGTTATAATCAAACCTCGCTTTGAAAGCATGTACAGATTCCTTAGAATCTGCTGGTGGTTTGGATTCAAGTTGGTTCTGGCGAATAGGCAGTGAATCATATGAGTTTAAATTGATCGTGTCAATGACTTGATACAAAGGATTGAAACGATGATCACTAATGTACAACCTTTTATTTCTGCGTTTCAGTAACCAGGCGAAAAACTCCTTCTTCTCTTTATAGCCGCCTCTGATTAATTGATGCTTGACGCGATACATAAAGTGTACAAGTTTAAACATCTTTGTTTTTGACAACTCTATGGAGAGCGCTACCGCTTTTTCCATCGATTGATTTTTTAAGCAGAGCTCTCTGTTTAACAGATCCAATTGAATGTTGGCATCCTCTGCTTCACGTTTATTATCGGTTGCTTCTGTACGCAATTGTATATTCTCCGTTTTGGAATCATTTAACTCCTGTTCCAATTCACGGAGTTCGTTATTAACATTAACGTACTCTAATTGCTGAACATATTTTTGATTGACACTTTTCAGCTCTGTAGCAAGTGCATCATATTGGTGCTGTAACTTTTCATTCGAGTGATTAGCCGCAGAAATTTGATCTTGTAATACTTCTGTCTGTAGCAACTTGTTGTAAGATTGATACGTGAGATAACGTTGCGAGTACTCTTCATCAGTATCAAGAATCAGCTTTTCTAAGTTAACGTACAGATCCATAACGAAACGAGGTGCATATAACGTCAGCTCTTTATAGGAAGACAAACTATGTCTGAGTTCAATTTTAATGCTGTTTCTAACCTGTTCTACAGCTTCATCAGAAAGTTTCAAATCACAAAATTCTACGATTTGCTCAATCTGAATATGTGGATTTTCAATTAAAGCATCATAATTTACAAGTATTCGTTCGCTACCCTTCGTGTAGTGCAATACATTGATCATATAATGATACCATAATGCTACACCGTATTCTTTGGATATATTATTCCGTTTGTTTAACGAGACTGCAATATCTAATGGGTTACGCGAAGAGATTACATACTTTACATTCAAATCTAAAATATCGAAAATTTCCTTCCATAATGGAAGAAACAGGCAAGTTCGTGGGTCCTTCCATCCCCATAAAGTTGATGTCCCGAATTCTTCCTTTACGAGATTTATGAGTTCTTTTTTGTATTCTATGATTTGAGGATCAAGTAGCCAATTTTCAGGCAACGGCAGAAGGCTGTCCCATCCCCGATTAAGAACAGCTAATATCTTTTCATGAATTCCAACAATCTCCTTATGCTCCCAAAAGCCCTCAGGATTGTCTTCTCCATACGAGACATACTTTTCTTCTTCACCAAGATCGATCCCCAAATTATGCAGTGCTCTCATTAATAAGGATGATCCGCTTCTATGCATCCCTAATACACATACTACATTTTTCATCTCACAGTTCACCTTTCAGTTACAATCTCGTCGTTTTCAATTATGTCCCCTGTTGATGCACCAAGCCATCCGAATGCTCGCCATGGATATACTTCAAATAAGAATCACATACTTCTTTCGATGATCCGACTAAAATAATCTTTCCCTTCTCCATCCAAATCACCTTATCCGTCAAAGCTTTTATTTTTTCTATGCTATGCGAAACCAACAATAGTGTTTTACCACTATTCACTATATCAGCGATTTTTTTCTCACTTTTAATTTTAAAGTTCTCGTCACCTACGCTCAGAATTTCATCGATAATTACAATATCCGACTCAAGGTGAGTTGCTATGGCAAATCCCAGTTTTGCCCGCATTCCTGATGAGTAATTTTTAACGGGGTGATGAATAAATGATTCTAACTCCGAGAAGTCAATGATTACTTTAAGCTTGCTGTCCAGATATGCTTTTGACTTCCCAAGAATTGCACCATTCAAATAAATGTTATCCATCCCAGAAAATTCTTCATCAAAACCTGCACCGAGTTCAAGCAAAGGAGCAACACTCCCACTTACATGTACTTGCCCATTAGTTGGTTTAAGCACACCTGATATAACTTTAAGCAAAGTACTTTTCCCCGCTCCATTATGACCGATAATCCCTACTCGCTCACCACGTTTAATTCGCATATTGATGCTATCCAGAGCGCGGAATTCGGTGTATTTCAACTTATTTCTCACAAGGCGTATCATGTAATCCTTTAGACTATCCACCTTTTCATTGGACAATCTGAAGTTTACAGTGACATTATTTAAAATTATATCCGAGTATTCCAAGGGCTTTGCCACCTCTGTTTTTTTATATGTGGAAAATAAATTTATTTTGATTTCGCTCAAATACAAGCACTCCGATTAAAAGACTGATACAAGCCATTACCACACAAATCAGCAGATTCTGCATATCCAGTGGTTGCCCATAATACACTACAGTTCTAAAACCATGAATAAAATGATAAACTGGGTTCCAATCTAATAAAAACTTGTATTTCCCAGGTATAATCTCACTAGGATAAAAAATTGCTGAAGAATACATCAGCGCAGTAATAAGTATCGAATAGATGTGTTCAATATCTCTAAAAAAAACCGTACCTGCTGCTAGGAGTAAACTGATCCCCGCACAAAATACAAACAAGAGGCCAAGATAAATCGGTGAATAGAGAATATACGGTGTAATTTCTGTTCCAGAAGTCAACATGACGACTAACAGAACAAGCAGAGAAATTAAAAAGAATACAAAGTTTGATATAATCGTGGATATGGTAATAATATACTTAGGAATATATATTTTTTTTATTAGATGCTCAGAGGCAATAATAGACGTCATGCCGCTGGTTGTACTCAATGAAAAAAAACTAAACAAGAGCAACCCACTTAAAATATACACAGGCAAGTTGTCGATTGTTCCCTTGAATAATGTCGAAAATACGAACGAAAGTATGATCATGTTCAATAGAGGGTTTACAAAGCTCCATATGATTCCTAAAACTGAACCTTTATACTTTTTTTTAATATCTTTCTTCACTAATAAAGATAATAAATATGAATACTTTTTGAATGTTTTCAAATAAACACTATATTTTTCAATCAACGGTTCCTTACCCCTCTCACTGACTTGCTACCATGTCCCTCTTAAAATTCCCTATTGTACAGTGTAACAAATTAAATCTACTCATGCACTCAATAACTCTAACTTTGTCGAAAGCACTCACTTTAAACAGTAAATAAAAATTGAAAAAAAGATTTTCTCATTTCCAAATGACTTCAATCAATAATTTTTGAGTAAATCTGCCATATCCTCTCCCCTTTGCTCCCATAAGTTTCGGCTGGCTATTATATTTTTAAGATGATCTTCAAGATTACGAGGAGTAACATAAACTCCAAATGCAGGATTCCCCGATTCTCTTGAATCGTCAAGAATTCGAGCTAGTATGAGAGTACCTATCTTTTTAGAAAAATGAGATAAATCATTATAATTAGCGCTACCTTTTAACTCACTCATTGAAATTTCGTTGTATCCTGAGAAGTCCCATATTGGAGCGATACCAACTAACGCTCTTTTCCAATCCTCATAAGCACTCCATAAACCACTCTGCCATAGTTGTTCCAAAAGAATAGCATGAATCGGACTAATATAGATGTATAACTTAATCTGATGTTTCTCACATAATTCTTTAATCTCGGAAACATACTGGATACTATTTTTCGACAAACTATATTTTGAAGGCATCATGTTTAATGTCAATTGGTTGCCATTAGGTGGAAAGATCATCTTCTCATCAAAACTACCATCAGCTAGATATCGGTATTCAGTAAATCTAGACCGACCTTCCAAGTTATCAATCAGTACTTCATAACTATCTTTGAGTGCCCTCTCCGAGAAAAGGGTTGCAAAAATATCTTGAAATGGAACATTCGAATCTATTCTTTTTTGGTTAAAATTTGCGTGAACAGGGTAACTTTCCTCAAATACCTCGAAATCCAGGCCAAGATATACTGTCTTCAATTTCGGGTCACTTTGAATCGAATATTTTAAATATTCATAATTAATGAAAGGCGTTGCCGCGGGCAGACCCAAATTATATGCATTTTCTCCTGTTAATCTTTCAATTACTGCTGGGTCCAGCCTCATAGCTCTGGATGTACCGAGAACGATCGAATCAGGTTGAGTCATTTTAATATGCATCGCTTTAAACATATATGGATCACTATTGATATGTTTGCTGTAATTATACTTTTTTCGAATATCCTGATAAGCTCCATAAGGATCGATGAGGTAATTAACTCCCCCACAGATAACTAACAGTAGGAAAGCTACGCCCATCAAGGAAAAAACCCACCTTTTATATGTCACCACAGTCACGCCCACATTCCCTAAAAGTTAAAATAAAGAAACTCTGATACCTGTGTCAGATGAAGAATCGAGTAAAACAAAATTAATACAACAAAAATAAGCATTGGATAACTCGGCTTGAATTTCTCCATTTTTTCAGCAGTGTTTTTAAATCCCAACACGATGATTAGACTTAAAACAACATAACCTAAAGCTTTATATTTATTTTGCAAAGGTGTGCTTTCAAAACGAATACCAAACTCAGTAAGAGTATTCAAGGGTTCTTGTAATTGTTGCGGTAAAATAAAACCATTCAACCCTAAGAGAGCTTCTAAGAAAGTTGCCGCCTGCTCCAAACTTTCTGTTCTAAAAAACACCAGAATGATATTTATGTAACAAAAAGTTATACCCCATCCAAGTATAATTGGGAGTTTAACACCTAGTTTGGACCACAATCTGTGAACAATAATTCCTCCTCCCATAAGCAACCCCCAAATCATAAAATTCCAGCCGGCGCCATGCCATATTCCACTCAACAGCATTAACAACATTACATTGAAAGACGTTTTGACACTTGTACTCCAGTTGATCCTAAAGCCTCTTCTCGCTTTTTGACTTAGATATCTAATCATAGGGACATATACATATTCATATAGAAATCGTGTTAGTGTAATATGCCATCGAGAGACCATGTCTTGAAAATCACTCGCTTTGTAGGGAGAGTTAAAGTTAATAGGGAGTTTAATATTGAAAAACAAAGCCAATCCAATGGCCATATCAGAGTAACCGCTAAAATCAAAATAAAGTTGAAATGTATACGATAGAATGACTGTCCAAGCATCAAAGAATGACAGTGTACTTAAATTACCTAACCCATCTGCAACTGTAAGGGATAATCTATCAGCCAGAATTACTTTTTTAAACAGACCTATAGAAAAACAGAAAAAGCCCAGCGCAATGTTATGGTAGTTAATTTTAACGTTTGATACACTTTGGAATTGTGGCATCATCACTCTATGATGGACAATCGGCCCCGCTATAAGGTGAGGAAAAAATGTTATAAATAACAAGTAGTTTACTAAACTATAGTTGTCCACTTTGCCTCTGTAACAATCCACTAAATAAGATATTTGTTGAAATGTATAAAAACTGATTGCTAGTGGTAAAGCCAGATTAAGAAGAGGAATATGGAAAGCAAACATTTGATTTACATTCTGTATAATGAAGTCAAGATACTTGTAATAGCCCAATAAACTTAAATTAGATATAATACCTATAACAAGAAGAAATTTACGAGGTCTTTGTATTAATAGTCTTCCAACAATGTAATTCAAGAAGATAGAAAATAAAATAAGAGGTATGTATTTAGTATTCCACATACTATAAAAAAATAACGAACATCCAACGAGCCAGACTCTTGAACCTATCCGTGAAACAAAAGTACTAATAACAAAATATCCTATAAACACAACGGGAAAAAAGAGGAAAATGAATTGTGGTGAATTAAATAACATATCTGCACGTCCTGATTCATAAGTAACTTGAGGTACATTCAGCAAAAAGCAAACTTAAAATACGGATTGCCGGATTCACTCCAACAACCCGTTCAATATTTTATGCGTTTCAGGAATGATTTGAGTAATTCATCAGAAAATCACGAAGTCCTTCGCGCCAATGGCGCAAGTCGGGAAAATCGTTTATTTGAATGGATAAATGATCCATCACCGAATTTCTTGGTCGCGGTGCCGGACGAGGAAATTGTTCTGTTGTGCATGGCTCCAATTCAGTTTGAATGGAAATGTTAGCTACAGCTTTGGCTTCCTCAAAGATGGCCTGTGTAAATTCATACCAGGTGCAAGCCCCCGTATTTGATGCATGATATATTCCATATTTGTCAGTGACCATGAGATCAATTAACAGTCTGGCCAAGTCTACGGTATACGTAGGTGAACCTTTTTGATCGTGGACTACTTGAAGTTTTGGTTTCTCTTGGCCAAGTTTTAGCATTGTTTTGACAAAATTATTGCCATGCAGACCGTACACCCATGATGTTCTAACAATAAACCATTTGGATGAAAACGACTGAACCATCATTTCACCTGCACGTTTAGACTTTCCGTATATGCTCTGTGGATTAGTGTTATCGTATTCCTGATATGGGATGTCATTGTTACCATCAAAAACGTAATCAGTGCTAATATAAATCAGCTTGGCATCCGATTTCTCAGAGGCAAGAGCGATATTACGTGTTCCTAACGCATTAACTTTATACGCCCCAACATGATCTTTCTCTGCAGCATCTACGGCTGTATATGCCGCACAATGAATAACGACTTCAGGATTATAAGAGGAGATAACTTTTTGACACTCAGACTGATCGGTTACATCCAGTTGCTCGCGACTGCAAGCAGCTACACTGTACCCTTCCTTCTGT
Organism: Paenibacillus sp. 4624; assembly: GCF_050435065.1. NCBI lineage: Bacteria > Bacillati > Bacillota > Bacilli > Caryophanales > Paenibacillaceae > Paenibacillus > Paenibacillus sp. 4624. Next base: position 767,371 of record NZ_JBNDJR010000002.1, on the reverse strand, counting down.
AATAGTAGAACTATATCTCTACCCATTTGACCAGTAGCACCTGTGACCAACACCTTCACGATACATCTTCTCCCAATCGAAAGCCATATTGTTTCTCATAGTACTGTTGATACGCTCCAGATTGGATCCGGGTCCACCATTCCTTGTTGTCCAGATACCATTGAATTGTTTGTTTAATTCCGGTCTCGAACGTATGTTTCGGCTTCCAGCCTAATTCAGACATTGTTTTCGTTGGATCAATTCCATACCTACGATCATGACCTGGACGATCTTGAACATACTTAATCAAGGATTCAGGTTTACCAAGTTGCTCCAAGATTGTTTCTATAATTTGAATGTTGGTTCTCTCATTATTTCCGCCAATGTTGTACACTTCCCCATTACGCCCCTGATGAATGACTAAGTCAATCGCACTACAGTGATCTTCCACGTATAACCAGTCTCTAATGTTCAATCCATCACCATACACAGGTAGATCTTTGTTTGCAAGTGCATTGGAAATCATGAGAGGTATTAACTTCTCAGGAAACTGATAAGGCCCGTAGTTATTAGAGCATCGAGTGATATTTACTGGCAAATCAAACGTTTCATGATACGCACGAACAAGCAAATCTCCTCCAGCTTTTGAAGCGGAATATGGACTATTCGGCTTCAAAGGCGTTTCTTCTGTAAACAACCCAGTTGGACCTAGTGTACCATATACCTCGTCTGTCGAAACCTGGACAAATTTGGAGACTGCATGTTTCTTGGCAGCTTCCAAAAGAACTTGTGTACCATTTATATTCGTACGAACGAATACATCCGGCTCCAAAATACTCCGGTCAACATGAGACTCTGCCGCGAAGTTTACAATCACATTTACTCCCTGTCCAATCAAACGGTCCATTTCAGATAAATCCGTAATATCCGCTTTAACGAAAGAATGCCTCTTATTCCCTTCAAGTGATTTCAAATTTTCTAGATTTCCTGCATATGTGAGTGTGTCTACGTTAATAATTTCATAGTCAGGATACTGCTGCAACATGTATAATACAAAATTGCTCCCAATAAACCCGGCACCGCCTGTAATTAATAATTTCATTCGACAGAAACCTCCTGTAATTTCTCTATCCGAAAATAAAGTCCATCTCCGCATCTTTAAGCAACGGAAGCTTCTGGTCTTTCTCTGATAAAATCGGATTGGTCATAGGCCAATCTATCTCGAGTGCAGGGTCACTCCATAATATGCCTCGATCATTCTCGGGGGAATAGTATTCGTCTACTTTGTATAATACTTGGGTGTTTGGTACAAGTGTACAAAAGCCATGAGCAAATCCTTTCGGAACTAGCAATTGCCGAAGATTATATTCGCTTAGAATAAAACCTTCCCACTGTCCAAAAGTAGGGGAACCCTGACGAATGTCCACGATGACATCGTAAATTGCACCTGCAATAACACGAATCAACTTTGTTTGAGCCTTGGGGTTACATTGATAGTGCAAACCACGGAGCACGCCCGGTTGCGCAGACAACGATTGATTATCTTGAATAAAATGATGTTTAACTCCGCTTTGTCCCATGCTATCTCTATTATAGCTTTCCAAGAAAAAACCACGGTGATCCCCGTGAACGACTGGCTCAAGCAAAATGGCTCCTTGTAGCTTGGAGGACGTCACCTTCATTTATAATTCCCCTTCATCTATAGTTTTAGCTTTCCAAACTCTTCTCCAAACAAGATTTCTTGAGCCAACTCATTGGCTCGAGCAAGTGAAGAATGTGTTCCCGCATCCGTCCACCAACCGTGCAATATATCAAAACTGAGTTCTCCTTTTTGAATATATGCATTATTTACATCCGTTATTTCAAGTTCTCCTCTTGCCGAGGGTTTTAATGTTTGGATGATATCAAATACTTGGCTATCAAACATATAAATGCCTGTAACGGCATAACTACTCTTCGGTGTTTTAGGTTTTTCTTCAATAGATACGATCTTTGACCCATCAATCTCGGGCACACCAAATCGATTAGGATCAGACACTTGCTGAATGAGAATTTTAGCACCGGTTTGCTGAATCTTAAAGTTTTCAACATACGAGGCAATATCGTCTGCAAAAACGTTATCCCCCAAAATTACAATCATCTGATCTTTACCCACAAAACCTTTAGCAAGACCAAGAGCCTGCGCAATCCCACCAGCCTCATCTTGAACCTTATACGTAAAATTAACTCCAATTTCATTTCCACTACCTAATAAATTCACAACGTCTCCCATGTGTTCCTTACCTGTAACAATCAAGATATCCTCGATCCTCGATTGTTTGAGCTTGTGGACAGCGTGAAAAATCATAGGGTACTTTCCTACAGGAAGAAGATGTTTATTCGTCACTTTAGTTAATGGATATAATCGAGAACCTGTTCCCCCTGCAAGTATTATACCTTTCATGCACTTATCCTCCATTCATTCGCCTTGTTAACTACGGGGCTATGTTTAATTTGATTAGCGGTCTTCGGAATGTAACCTGTTTTTAAAGTAATTTACCGTTTCGTCCCGTTTAGTTACCTCCCCTTGAAGTTGCTCCACCCATCCTTTCAATTTTTCGTTAGTTTCTTTTAGATTTTCTACAGCTAAATCCCTGTACTCCACTTCTTTCTTGAGGTTTTCTACCCATTCGCGATAAGTGTTAACTTCCGCCTGTAGTGAAGCCACTACTTTATCCTTATCCGAGTTCGCATTTTGTAAGTCTTCTAACCACTGCTTATATGTCTTGATATCTTCATTTAGTATAGTCACTGTTTGATCTCGAGCGTTGGTTTCCTCTTTGGCTGCCTCCAGCCATTCACGATACGTTTGATTTTCGCTTAACAATGACTTATGAATCTGATCTCGCTTTCTCAACTCTTCCTTAAGTTTTACAACCAGTTCAGAGTTCGAGAAACGATCATTTTGATTCGGAGGAACAACTTGTTCTATGTTAAAATCGTTCACCAAATCTGAATGTATACTTGAGTAGAGCAGTAATAACTGTTGACCTGGCCAATAATCGGGATCAGTTTCTAAAACAGCAAAATATGCGAGCATAAAATCATTTATTTTCAAAGGGAAACTATCATAATTAAATGAAAAAAAATGTTCTTTAATCCGGTCTTTCTCCTGAAAAGGAACCATAATGATTAAAAATTGTTCTGCATATCGTGCAATCTGGTTAATCCAGGGATAGGGATCCTCAAAATGCTCCAATGTATTTGAAGTAAAAATAATACTGAATTTATTATCGTAATCTTCTAATGACCCATCATAGAATGTATGTTGAGGATAATTTTTTTTCGCATTTTCAATAGCTACCGCTGAAAAATCAAGACCACTCACCTTAATCAGCGGAAACATCTCCTGAATGCAATTCACTCCATCACCTTCGGCACATCCCCAATCCAAAATAGAAAGGCCTCTGTTATATTTAAGCAACTCGATAAATTTTTCAGGTAAATTATTCCAAGCTAAGTTTGTAAAATAATTTGTCTGATCTCTCCCCCCTTTCTCTTTCCAATCATGTGTGAATCTGTTATTCCAGTAACTATCGCTGTTTACCTCCATTTTAATCTCCTCTTTCATGATAAAATATAGGTTCTGACAGTTCCGTTACGATGCCGGAACAGGTATTCAAAATGAACATGTTACAACTAAGGTTCACTTAATTAATTTAATTAACATAAAAGTAAAAGAAATGACTAAGCATATCAAAGGTCAACAAAGTAGGATATGGTAGCTTAGTTGATTCAACTTATGATAAAATATCAAAGTATCTACAAGCAAAGGAGACTTTAATTTTGTCTAATCCAGTATACGGTAAAACCGAGAATGCTCCTCACAGAGCCTCCCCCGGTCTTACTCCTCTCTCATGCTTCCTGACTGTAGGACTTATCTTATTTTTACTCTGGTCAGCGTTCCAAGTTGCGTTATTTAATGGTCAATTGTTGCAATTTGAAGCACCCATTTATTGGGCTGTTGCCATTACGACCCTCCTATTTATATTATGGGTGGCAATCTACTTTAAACAGATGAAGTTAGAAACACAGCAAGATTGGCTCAAAGTAGCCGTTATACTACTCCCTCTTACCTATGTATTATCACTAATTAATGCGGCATCAGAATACTTGGCGAATAATATGATTCTCATCCAATGTATTTATGCCATGATTTTCGTGATGACGATGTACCTGCTTCAAAACAACAAAATCAATCATATCATACAATCTTCCTTAATAGGAATTGCATATGTTATTGTCGGATATGGTTTGTTAAATTGGCTAGGAGCCTTTAGTTTTGCAGGTAAACTAGTTGGATGGTTTTCCGCAGGCGTAATCAATGGTGTATACAACCAGGCGATCTGGAACGACTCCAACGGTGCGAGGCTTGCGTCCGTGTTTCAGTATCCCAATACATACGCAGCATTTCTAATGGCCTTTCTGTTTATTTCCATCTTCAGCATGATTCGTTCCAAAAGAATATTTACACAACTGTTGCATGGCTTCATGCTTGTTCCCATTATCCTGTCATTGCTTCTGACGCTCTCTCGTACAGGACTTGTTATGTTGCCAATCGTATTTGTTATCTTGTTACTTTTGCTTAAACCAACCAAACAAATTCTATGGTTTATCTATTGTGCCGTATCGGCTATTGGCACGCTGTTGGTTTTAAACCCGATTAACACTGCTGGAATTGAACTTCAAAAGCAGTTCACAGGTTCTCTTGCAGCCAAGAGCTGGGCGATCCTTATTGGAGCCTCGCTTGTTGTTGCGTTGTTGTGTTGGGCGATTCAGCGTTTTGTAGCCCCTATGCTGGAAGCCAAGTTTCAATCTTGGTCAGCTCGAAAAGCATCCAGTGTGTGGATTCCGCTAGGTTCTGTAGTTCTAACCGTTGTGATTGCTGTGCTTTTGCTCGGTACGGGCGTACGTAACATTTTGCCGGACAGTATTAGCACACGACTTGAGAATATCAACTTCCAGCAGCACAGTGTGCTCGAGCGTATCACATTCTACAAAGATGCCACGAAACTATTTGCTGATTATCCTGTAATCGGGGCAGGTGGCGGAGCATGGACTGCACTGTATGAAAAATATCAGAACAATCCTTATGTCAGTGCTCAGGCACATAACTTTTTCATGCAATATCTTGTCGAAGTTGGCCTCGTTGGATTTTTAGTATTTATGGCGTTTATACTATATGTTTTCTATCAATATGTACGCTCGTATGTCAGACGGAATGAAGAGGATCGCGAATCACATTTCGTGTACTTTATTCTTTCCATGTCCATCCTCGTGCTGAGTCTTCTTGATTTCAACATGAGTTATGTCTTTATTGGAATGCTGGTATTCCTTGGTCTTGGAGGCATGAGTGCTGCGATTGAGCCTCAACCCACTCGTCGTTTGAAAATGGGAGAAGCTGCGGCACGGGGAGTGTACAGTACAGTTGCTGGAACAGCGATTATTGTGCTTCTCATTATCTCTGTTCGATTCTTACAGGCTAATCATTATGCCATTGAAGGTAATGAACTCGCACGAAGCAGTCAAGATTTCCGGCAAATCAAAGCTCCACTTGACAAGGATTTGTCCATCCGTAGCACACATCCGGACTCATTAATGCTTCTAGCGTCACTTTATCAACAAGGCTACACGCAAACGAAAGATGAGCAATTCTACACAGAAGCCGTGCAATTGTTGCAGCGTGGTCTCGAAGCAGAGCCATATAATAAAGGTATGGTAAAACAACTCATTGGCATATACGAATTGAAGGGTGAAAATGAGCAGGCGTACACACTACGAAAAGAATATGCAAGCAACTATATCTGGGATATGGATTGGTATGAGCAATTGATTAGCCGTTCATTCGATCTGGGGTATCAGGCACTGGGACAAGGGGATACTACAAAAAAGAATGCTTATTTCTCTTCGGGAATTGAGGCATACCAGCATGTAGTAGATGGAGTGGAGCACCTTAAAACTCTCCCTAAAGGACAGCTTCAAGGTCAGCCATTCCAGGTCACTCCAACGATGATTCTCAATGCTGGGAAAATGAAGTATATGTCCAACGACCTTCCAGGAGCTACCGCTGTACTTAAAACGGGAATTGCCGAAGATCTGACGGATGCGACAAATCGTGAAATTGCTCGTTGGTACCTCGCTTCGCTCAAACGAGAATTTAAAATGGACGAGGCTCTATATAATAAACTGATTGCCATCTCATCTAGTGAAGCAGACGAAATAAAACGAATCGCTGAATTAACTTTTAATTAGAATCATCCACACTTGTTGTTATGGTGTTATATAAAAAAGGTTTGCCTCATAAGGCAAACCTTTTTTTGTCCAGTTCTTAGTAGAAACGTTCTAAAGAAATAGCAGATTGATAACTTAAGTATAGGAACAAATTCATTAATCAGTCTGATACCACGATGTCTTTCAAATACTTCAGCAAATCCTCCCGCAGATCAGGTCGCTGGAGTGCATAGTGAATGGATGTTTCAATGAAACCTAGTTTCTCACCCACATCATGGCGCAAGCCATCAAAATGATACGCGAGAATCTGTCTTTGCTCATTCAGACGGGATAAAGCATCGGTCAACTGAATCTCTCCGCCTACACCGGCAGACTGCCTGCCCAAGATTTCGAAAATATCGGGAGTAAGAATGTAACGGCCCATGATCGCCAGATTCGAAGGAGAATCCTCCGTTTTCGGCTTTTCAATCAAACGACGTGCACGGAAGACACGTTCATCCGTACGAGTTAGCAACTCTCCATCGATAATACCGTAACGGGATACTTCACTCCAATCGACAGGTTGCACGCCGACAATCGGGGACTGCAGTTCGTCATAGACTTCCATCATCTGTTGCAAACAAGGCTTGTCAGATTCTACGATATCGTCCCCGAGCAGGACGGCAAAAGGCTCGTTACCAATGAACTTGCGAGCACACCAGATCGCGTGACCAAGTCCTTTCGGTTCCTTTTGCCGGATATAATGAATGTCAGCCATATCGGAAGGTTTACGCACTTCGTTCAGCAGATCCCACTTCTGTTTGTCTGCGAGATTCTGTTCAAGTTCAAAGGAATAATCAAAGTGGTCCTCGATCGCTCGTTTCCCTTTCCCTGTCACGATAATAATATCTTCAATCCCAGAGGCAACGGCTTCCTCAATAATATATTGAATGGTCGGCTTGTCCACGATGGGCAACATTTCTTTCGGCATGGCCTTGGTAGCAGGCAGAAACCGGGTTCCCAGTCCGGCGGCTGGAATAATCGCTTTGCGGATACGTATAGGAAACACTCCTTTGGCTGGATCAATAAGGTATAGATATAATAGGACAAATGGATTAAATAAACAATGAATCAGGTTAGCAAAAGTGGTGCATTTCTCTATACATTACCACAATTTATTGGCAATTGTTGTATAAAAATCAAGTTTGCCCTACACCATCAACAACTCGCGAATATCCTGCTCGGATAATGTCGTTGATCCTCCATCGCCCGGTTCAATCACCTCGGCAATCAAGTCCTTTTTCCGCTGTTGCAACTCCAGAATTTTTTCTTCAATAGTCCCCTCCGTCACTAGGCGGATCACCTGAACGACTTGTTTCTGCCCCATCCGATGGGCTCGTCCAATCGCCTGTTCCTCCACCGCGGGATTCCACCACAAATCATACAATATGACGGTATCGGCTCCCGTCAGGTTCAGCCCGGTTCCTCCAGCCTTGAGCGAGATCAGAAACAGTTCGGCTTCTCCCTCATTAAACCTGCGGCACATGTCCACACGACTCTGGGCAGGGGTTTGTCCATCCAGATAAAACAAGCTGTTCCCTTGTGCCGAAAGGGTCTGACGAATGAGATTAAGCATACTTGCAAACTGGGAGAAAATCAGAATACGTTTGCCAGCAGCCAGACAGTCTTGGACAGTCTCCAGCAGCTGCTCCATTTTCCCGGAATCCCCTTGATATCCGTCCACAAATAGTGCCGGGTGACAACATAACTGACGCAGGCGAGTGATACCGGCCAAAATTTTAATCCGATTTTTCTGGAAACCGTTATCTTCCATGTCCTTAGTGGTCTCATCCTGAAGCTGAGAGAGATACGCTGCATATAGCTTTTTCTGTTCCACCGTCAGCTCAGAGCGTTGTACTGTCTCAATCCGATCTGGCAATTCTTCCAATACATCTTTCTTCAAGCGACGGAGAATGAACGGACGTACCATGCGCGAGATGCGTTCTGGCGGCAAGTCACGAAATCTTCTGTAGCTCGGGAATAAACCCGGAAATACGGCTTCAAAAATAGACCACAGTTCATCCAGTGAATTCTCAACGGGTGTACCTGTGAGGGCAAAGCGGCGCGGCGCCTGAATCTGTTTGACGGCTTGCGCTGTCTGGGACGATGCATTTTTGACTGCCTGTGCCTCGTCCAGAATCAGGGTATGAAAAGTTCTTCCCAAATACGTATCCAGATCACGTCGTAGCAACGGATACGATGTCACGATGACATCCGCTTTGTCCATATCCGCCAGCATGCTGGCACGTTCATCTTTTTGCCCTGCGGCGATTAAGACGTTCAGATGCGGAGCAAACCGTGCAAACTCATTCGCCCAGTTGTAAGTTAGTGAAGCCGGTGCAACAACCAATACCGGCGGATGTGTCATTCGCGTGCGAATGGTCAGCCCGTCTTGTTGCGAGGTGTGCCATGCATCATCTATCGTTCCAGTGGCATTGGCCAAGTAAGCCTGCTGAGACCCATTCATGTTCCAATCATTAGAGATGGTATTGTCTGTATCAGCTGGCAACCCTGCCTCTTGTCCCTGTTCATACACAGGTCTCTCCCGTAACGAAGCTGTGATGTAGGCGATGCTTTGTAGCGTTTTGCCCAGTCCCATATCATCGGCCAGGATACCGCCAAATCGGTAATGTGCGAGCGTACGAAGCCACTGATACCCGCTCATCTGGTAATCCCGCAGCACAGGCGCCAGCATCTGTGGTAACGGAAAGTCCATCCGGTCAGGATCACGCAGATCATCAAGGAAACGTTTGAGCGAGCCTCCCCATTTCACATGACCGGAAACCTCATCTCTGCCCGGAAGTTGCAACGCTCTCACAGCAGGCAACCGGATATGGCTGCTCTGGATATCCTTTGCTTCCAGTCCAAGCGCGTCAGCCATGTGAGCGAAGCTGCTCGCGCCATCATTTTCAAGTGACAGAAAGACACCGCTTCGCAGGCGGAAGAAAGCTTTCTTTTCCACAATGCTGCGCATCAGTTCTTGCAACTCCTGCTCGTCGACTCCCTCCATCTCGAAGGAAATCTCCAGCCAGTCCAGTCCTCTTCCCAGGTCAGCGCGAACCTTCGGCGGTACCGGGTACGTTGGCATCATCGCTTTCACAGCATTCGGCATATAGATAGCGGCCAGCTTCTCAAGCTCGGGCAACAGGTGATACATCACATCATAGATGGCGTCCTCACGTTCGCTTGCCCAGACACTTCCCTCCCGCTCCAGAAAAGAACGATCCAGTCTCTCGATGAGATTGCGTTCCTTGAAGCGGTCGCGGATCAAGATGACTTTCTTTTCTTCCTCGTTAATCAAATACTCTGCCAATGGGTTAATGACCATGACGCCATAATCGAATTCCAGACGTGCTGTAATGCGTTCCCTGTAAAAGTCGATATACAGTTTCGGTGACAACTCGGGTTCGGCAATCTGTTCGCGCACACGGGAATCAATCGACAAATGCCCCAACGTCCGCAGTTCCGGTACAACATGCTGCACAAACTCATCCACCTGCTGTGCCGAGATATCAATGCTTTCTTTAATACCGTAGGATGTGAGCGCACGGTTCAGGTCCTCCAGACTTCTCATCTGCGTCGGTTCTAACATATAGAACTGCCCCTCGACGACTGCCGCATCATAGGCCGGAAGCAGGATCAACTCACGCAGTCCTGACACCTCCAGCTGATACCCTTCATTCGCCCCCTCTGCGATCCGGTAAAATAGTGGCAATGCTCCCTCGCTCAGGGTCAGTGGTCCGTTCGCTAGGCCCGTGCCCTCCATGCGGCTATCCGCTTGCATAAGCAACTCCAGCAGTGGCTTCCAGACAATTGGAGCGATCAGGATATCGCGACCGTCCGAAGCACCCAAATACCCCGAAATGGACTCACGGTATGCCTCTTCACTCTGTCTCATACGAATGAGCATGGAAAGAATAGCCTGATCTTCAGCCCTAAACACATGTAGCAGCGGATCATAATGAAACAGCTTGGTGAAGGACATGGGCTCGCCCTTTTCAATACAGTTCAGGAACTGCTTGACCTTCTGCACGACATAGAGCCGTTTGTTGCCCACTTTTAATTCAAGTGCCAGCTTGGCTCCACCTTTATGAACATGTACCAGTTTGCATATAAACTGTACCTGCAATTCTTCTCGCAGCATGGAGCGGGTAACCGGTGCTGTATATTTTTGCTCCCGTTCATGTGGCAATCTGCGATCCTTCGCAAACATGGATAAAATCTGGTCTGCCGTACGGTAGGACGGTTTATCCGCAGAGCGGCCCCAGCCTGAGGCTGAACTTGGGCGACCTGCCTGTGCAAAAGGGGAGGGAGACAACGTCTGCGGCTTGTGCTGCTGCGAATGATGCGGATGCTCCGATTGTTGACCTAGTGCTGTAGATATGGGAGATTCGATGCTCGCACGGTGGGACACCGCTGATAGTTCAGAGGGGACATGCCCGTTCTCGCCTGGTAACGCCGATGATCTACCCGATGAAGCCTTTGATGAAAAAGAGGAAGAACCTGCGGATTTGGATGGAGATGGCATTGAAGTTGAATAAGGCCGCTCCCATGTCTCTTCTTCGACCAATGTACCTACTTTTGAATTCGTTCCTCTGCCACCCGACAGTTCTGGTGTATCCTCACGTTCATGAATAGCAAGCAGGACAGCCGCGATATGTTTGCAATAGTCATAATAGTTGCCGTATGCAGGGCAGTTGCAGTTCGCTTCAATTTCTCCCGCATCGTCCAGATCCACCTTCACTTCGTAGGCTTCTGTCCCCCGAACAACGGCTTGATAATGACGACCGTCCTCACTTACAACGAGCTTGCCAATCCTCCCAGACTGTTGATATTCTTCACCGTGTTTGAATGCCGTGACCCCGCACAGCAATTTAATATCCATCATTGAAAATGGAGCCACGCTTCACACCTCCTTGGTTGCCGATGCCGCTTATTATAGAAAAAACCCCAAGAGCTCCGTAAAGCAGAGATTGGGGTTGCTCCGTTTATTTAACCAATTGACCGCGTGTAACGCCCAGCTGGTTCGTTGCTTTCAGCGTCTTCCATACTTGTGTACCGCTGATCTCGCCGCGCAGTGCACGGTTATACAGATCAATAACTTCCTTCACCTGCTCCGGTGTCTCTTCCAGGAACTCTACCCGGTAGCGGGATACACCTAGATCCATAAAGTTGGTCAGGTACTCTGCACCTGACTGCTCCACGGCGTTATATACCGTGTTACGGCAGCCTTCATCCACACGTACCGGGTGAGACATACCAATTCGGTCTTGCAGGGATGCCCGTTTTTCTTCGCAAGGACGTCCACAGTTCGTATAGTCCGTTCCTTCACTCATAAACGTACAGTATACACAGTGCTCCGTGTGGAACATCGGCAGATGCTGATGGATGACCACCTCGGTCTGACTTGTACGGGAGTTACCGAGCAAATCAACCATTTGCTGAATGTTCAGGTCATACGATGGTGTAATCCAGTCGCAACCTGCCTCAAGGAACAGTTCCACTGCCTTATGGTTGGCGATGTTCAAGGAGAAGTCCCCGATCAGTTGCGGATGCTTCGCGTCCGGGTTCATTCTACGGTGACGCAGGTAGAAGTACAACGCACCTGTATTACGAACGAGCACCGCATCCGGCTCCAAACGCAAGATATTGTTGTGATAGCCGTTTTCGCCAGGCATATGAATACGCGGCGTAGCCAGCGCGATTTTGCGGCCTGCGGCATGTACAGCTTCCACCGCTGCCGGGAACTGCTTGATGAACTCGAAGTCGGCGTAGATCATGCCGACGCCAGCTTCCAGCGCTGCCTCCACTTGTGGCAGGCTGCGGCACAGCGCGGTCAGCTCTGCTTGACCGCGAGCCACTGGCGATGCCGGTTGTACCGCATCGCCGTACACGTCCACCGCCCGTTTCACGTAGACGGGCGGTTTCGGGCGCTCGCCCGCGAGTTGTTCGACCGCCTGACGGCGAATATTGTTCAACTCGCGCATCGGGATGATGACGTCACCGTGCAGATTGACGTCCAGTTCCTCCAGCTGGAACACGGTGCCCCCGAGACGTCCGAATTGCTCCTCGAGCAATTCATGGGTCATCGGACGTTTCTGGGCAATGTCCAGTTCCATCTCCGAATCCACGCGCACGGTTGTTCCCTTCTGCACGTCGGTCCACCACGTGCTGAGCGGTTGGCCCGGGCTGCCGATGACTTTCACTTTGACCGGGAAGACACGGTACGGCTTATCGGTCTCAAAGCTTTGACGCAGACGTTTGTCAAGCGCAGGATCATTGGTTTTCCATACCTTATCGCCGACTTTCACACGACGTAGATCCACATCACTGCGGCCTGGCACGATGTCCACGATCCAGCCTTCGCCGGCTTCGCCTTCGATCTTCACACCTTTGCGGCGTACATCATATACACGTCCGCCCTCTTCTTTTTTCGTTGGATCACCAGCGTCAAACACGATGCCGTCTCCACGTTTCACGGGTGCATCCAGTTTCAGAACCACACCATCACGCAGCACTTGGTCTACACGACCAAGGTAAACGCCGCGGCTTTTCGGGAACGTTCCGTCTACCAGCTGTTTGTTGTTCGTGCCGTCCAGGAAACCATGTGTAAATCCACGCGAGAAGCTCTGTTGCAATTCACGAATCTCTTCCTTGCTTGCGCGTGTACTGTCACCGTCAAAATAACGGTCAATGGCTTTACGATATTTGCTAACTACGTTCGCCACGTACTCTGGCGTTTTGAGTCGACCTTCAATTTTGAAAGACGTTACGCCCGCTTCAATCAATTCCGGCATGATATCAATGGCTGCCAGATCTTTTGGCGATAACAGATACGCGACATCCCCCATCGGCTGGTGAACACCATCCACCATCAGATCGTACGGCAGACGGCACGCCTGCGCACATTCTCCACGGTTCGCGGAACGACCGCCCCACATTTCGGAAGTCAGACACTGACCCGAATAGGACACGCAGAGTGCACCATGCACGAATACTTCCATCGGAAGTTTCGCTTGATCACCAATCTTTTGGATCTGTTTCAGATTGTTTTCCCGTCCAAGTACGACACGCTCCATGTCAAACGGCTTGGTAAACTCCACCGCTTCAGGCGACGTAATCGTCATCTGCGTGGAACCGTGAATCGGGAAATCCGGTGAAATCTCACGAATCATTTTGACCAGACCCAGATCCTGTACGATTACAGCATCCACACCGGCATCTACGCAGGCATCGATGAGTTCTTTGGCATCTTTCAATTCATTTTCAAAGATCAATATATTAAAGGTCAGGAACCCTTTCACGCCATAACTGTGCAAAAACGCCATAATCTCCGGCAGCTCGTCCATACGGAAATTGTTCGCTCGAGCCCGTGCATTAAACTTTTCGACCCCGAAGAAAATCGCATCCGCCCCGTTGGCTACCGCCGAACGCATGCAATCCCAGTCCCCAGCAGGTGCCAGAAGCTCAACGTCTTCTCTTCGTATTGTTGCTGTTTTCATGTAGATCCTCCCCATACCGGCCTACGCCGGTGTTCTTCCCTTGGTACCTGTATTTCGGTACGCCTGCATTGCTGTCAACGTCAAGTATCGCTATATCTATACATTATGTCTGTATTGCCTGAAATCCAAGCCTACAGTCTCTCTATTTCTCAAATCAGCAGTAATAACTCCTGAACTAGTATAGTGTACCACTTCTGCACCGACTCTTCTACGGTTTCCTGAAAAAACCGTTTGTCATTTTCATCATTTTTCCATAGGCATTCCACTCATCCTCATCACATTTCCTCTTCCCCCATCCATTTTGAAATCATAGCCAAAGAAAAACCGGAAGGTTCTTTAACCCTCCGGCAATTTCTACACATCTATATTCTTATTTAATAAAAGTAAATGAGTTCACTGCTTTTTCCAGCATGGCTGCCTGGACTTGCGTGCGGTTCGCATCGTTCAGACCATTCGTGATCGTATACGTGATTCCATCCTTTTCAAACACAATCTGACGACCTGTATACGGCACACCCTTATCCACTTCATGGTACGTGAAGGAGAATGCAGGTACACCTGCAAAAGTCAGTTCCTCGCTGCGGATCAGATTGAAGTTTTTTCGCGTTTTGGCTGCCTCTGTATATGCCTCTCTCAGCTGACTAACCGTCATCTCAATCGACTTGTCCTCTGTAGCTGCAATGGAAAAGTTGCCTCCCGTGAAGGTATAAACGACAGGTGAGCTTTCAAACCGATCACTATACGGCGTCCAGTAGCGCGGAATATCCACGCTGTAATGATAGTTTTTGGACGTACGCGTGATCGTTTTCATTTTATCTGTCAGATATGGATCTTCATCCAGCTGACCGAAATTATCTTTTACCGTGTCAAAATCAATCTCCACACTCTTCATAATCCGTTCAAACCATGCCCGGTCCACGGCCTGTCCTTCAGGGAACGTATATTCCGCGTAGTAACGATACCCGTTCTTCTGCAAAAGTACGTCAAACTCGGTCTGCCATCCTAATCCAAAGTTATAACGGAATTCATTCACCTCGGCCGTTTCACCCGAGATTTCCGTTGTAAACGAGCCTACTTGCTGATAACTCTCCGCTGTAAAGGTTTCACGCATCCACTTCTCGAGCTGGTCACTCCAGTCCTTCACCGTTGCACCGGACTTGGCTGAAGTCACTCGAAGCTGCAAATAAGCACCGTCTTTATCTTTATAAACCATATTATTATTGTCCATGGACCAGCCCGCTGGAACCATTAATTCAATTCCGTAATCATCATTCCATGCCGAGCGCATGCCTTCCTCCACCGTGGAAAGATCCTTAATGGTTCGATCTGACTGTGAATAGCTTGGTTCAAATGAATTGAGTAATGAAGCATGTTTGCCCAGATCTTTATAATTCATCGCCTCGTAATCCGCCAAGTAGACATCATATTGACGACCTTCATAAATATATTGGCGCAACTCCCATAACACGCCATCCGCATCTTTGACGACAACTCTTGCATAAGGTTTGTTCCCTTTAGATACCGCTTCACGGTCCAGTACCGTATCTCCTGCCTGTTTGGCCACCTGCACGAGTTGTGTCAGCAAGTCATCCGCGTCCAATACTACATTCTGGTCACTCACATACACTTCGAGATAATAACTTTCATCCGCAGCGCCAAAGGTCATCATCCGTTCCTGTTCATTCGTTTGCAACACCAGAAGATCGGCTGGATAATGAATCGACCAGCCATAATAGCTGTTGCCAATTCTCGTTTTCCCTTTGTCCAGATCAATGCCGCCCTCATCCACGCCCTCACCCGCTTGCAGCAAACGAATGACGATCTCTCCCGAACTGCTCGGCGCAAGCGTCGCACCGATTCCTGCCGCAACCGGGCGAAGAGGCACCATTAATACACCATTCACCATTTTGGGTGCAGTGCCCATCTCCACTTTGACTCCGTCAATCCATGCGATGGAACTGTCTATTCTCAAAGCCACAACGTGCGGACCTTCCTTGATTTTGATGACATCGTTTTTCTCCAGTCGAACTTCACTGCCAAAGGCTTTTTTGAATACACCGACAGGCACTAGTGTCACGCCTTTAACCGTGAGCGGTTTCGTGATGTTTTGTTTCTTGCCATTAATAAAAGCACTTGTACTTCCTGCTTTGACACGCAGCTCATTGGTGATCAAATTATCCGTTGCCCATACTGGCAGAGCTGTGCCTGCCAGCAACATTCCCGCTAATACACCCGTGCTCAGCACGCGTAACACTGACTTCTTCATTCCGTTCATTCGTCCTCTCTCGATTCGGGTTGCTTGCCGGGCTTTATTGTTCTTCATCCGTTGGAAGCGATTCGTCGGACTGCCCCTCAAGCGAAGCTCGATCCACAAGTGTTAATGTGCGGGTAACAATGTCGCCGTCCGTTTGCACCAGCAACTTTACCTTTTGTCCAGGTAAGTAGGCTTTGAGCAGCTCATTGATATCGACTACCGACGATACACGTTTGCCCGCGACGCTGTAGATGGCATCTCCTTCCTTGATCTTGGCTTTCTTCGCTTCCGGACTCAGTACGCCCGTAACCGTCAACGGGTCTTCCGCAGGCAGACCTACAATGGCCGACCAGCTCTCTTCCAGCTGTAATCCGAGACTTGCCCGTTTGATCGTTCCATATTTAAAAAATTGATTGATGACAAAGTTCACGGTGTCTACAGGAATAGAGAACCCCATGCTCTCGATGCCCACTGCAGAAAATTTCATGGAGTTAATACCGACGACTTCTCCCTTCAAGTTAACAAGCGGTCCTCCGCTGTTCCCGGGATTAATCGCCGTGTCTGTTTGAATCAAGCGGTAGGACGCTTCCACGCCACGGTTCAGACCACTGATCACGCCAACTGTAGCTGAGTTACGCAATGAAAAGGAGATTGGCGTACCGATCGCAATCACGGTTTCACCCACAGCCACTTGCGAAGCTTTAGCAAAGACCGCAGGTTTGAGTGCTTTGGCGTTAATTTTAATCAGCGCAAGGTCACTTAACGGATCACTGAATGTTTCTGTAATGTTATATGTATTCCCATCTGTCGTCACAACGACCGGATCGACCAACTGATCAACCACATGAGCATTCGTCACAATCCATCCATTAGCGCGAATGATAACTCCTGTACCATGTGCCAGATTATAACGATCGTTTGCCGATCCATTCTGGTTTTCCGTCGTTTTGCCTATAATTCCTACCACAGACGGTGATACCTTTTCAATCACTTTAGGAATGGCTTCGCTTCCCTTATA
Organism: Paenibacillus sp. 4624; assembly: GCF_050435065.1. Classification (NCBI taxonomy): domain Bacteria; kingdom Bacillati; phylum Bacillota; class Bacilli; order Caryophanales; family Paenibacillaceae; genus Paenibacillus; species Paenibacillus sp. 4624. Next base: position 750,309 of record NZ_JBNDJR010000002.1, on the reverse strand, counting down.
CGTATACGTTCCTGATTTGGCATTGTATTGTCCACTACCGCCGAACATCTTCACCAAATCTTTCGTATTTACATACACCTGACCGTCGATTTCCTTGGCTTGCATGCCTGACTTCGATGCCGCTGCACCAGCTGTCGCTGCCATCACACCGATGGAGAGCACAACAACCATCATCATGGCTGTTGCCCGTTTTATTATCCTTTTCATGACTTCACCTGACCCTCTCTACTCTTTACATCCTTCTTGCGCGACTGGACAGCCGATCCCTGGCTGAATCTATCTTCTCTCTCATCTGCAATATCGGTATCCCTCAATGTATCATACAAATTCTGGCTATACAATCGTTTTAATTTTCGATATTTTTCGACACAATTTGACTCTCCCAGCTTTCTCCCTTCGGAGAATACAGGCATGAAAAAACACCTTCCATATTCATCATGGAAAGTGTTCGAAATCGCTATTGCTTGGTCGTATTTGTTTGCATCTTAGTATTGCTAGTAAAGCGTATTTTCTTTGTTGTAGATTAGCATCATAATCAGTACAACATAGTACCTCTAATCTAGGTAAGTCTTCTATACCTTTTTTAGTAAAGGATACCTGTTTATACTTTTCCTACTGTTCATACTTGATATGTTACCGCTCTTCCTTACGATGCTGTTCAATCTCTGGTACCTCTTGCCGGTAATGTCTCCGTTAACCAAACCAACCTGTGATCATCGCGTAGTCTGTCATCAAAAATACAAGCAGACTGACAATAGTAAACCCGATGGCAAACAAATTTTTCTTCGGTGCACGAAGCAGACGAACCAGTCCAATAAAAATCAGGATGGTAAACAAGATTACAAAAATATCAAATGCATTAAAATTCGATGTACTCGCCGTGGCAGCCTCTGCAAGCAGCATGGATAGACAGACCTCCTCACCATAGTTGAACAACTAACACATACCCTAAACTCTTCCTCTATGTTATCTGTACCCTGTTAGTAATGCAAGCCCTATCATCCAGAAAAATGAAAAAAATCCAGATTGACCGATTCGCTCGCAAAAGCTTACCCGGTCTCATATGTAAACACTTTCATCAAACATTCTTATTAACAGCTAATGAATGACAGACACAAGTAGCAGACAAGATGTAAAAAGAGTTAGAAGGAAATCCAGAGCCAGTTACCAAGTAATACGAAATCAGCAGCAAGGAAATACATGTAGTTCTTGTAGTTCTTGTAGTTCTTGTAGTTCTTGTAGTTCTTGTGGTTTCCATGAAATTTCCATGTGGTTCATGTGGTTCTTGTGGTTCCAAGCAGTCACTATGTAACCACCATGCTCTAACGATCACCACAGACCTTATTTGGGCGATTATCACCTGTTTCAAAATCTAACGATCATGAGAAACGCTATTTCACTCAAAATCGTCGAAAAACAGTCTATTTCTCGCTTTTTTGATGAAATAACGTCGCTAGTGATCGTTAGAATTCTGATTTGCCTGATTTTGCTCAAATAAGCTCTCCTGTGATCGTTAGATACTTAGCGCAATAATTCATACTATTAACACACCAGCTTAGACTCCTTAATGCTTCTCAAAGCTCCTTAACTCCTCTCAACGCTTCTCAAAATCCCCTCAATTTTTTATAATGCTTCTTACTCCTCCCCAATATAGTTACAAACTTCGTAGACTCACCTTACCTTTTTAAACACACATTGCACTTTCCCTCAAACTATCCTCTACTCTTTAACATCACAAAAAAAACCTTCCTCACCGCAGAAAAGGGGGTGGCATACATCCACAACCTATTTCTCAGGCAAAGAAGGTTCTCATCTGATTTTACAGTTTAAAGATTCGCTGTACTCTTACTAGTCTGCCAGCTGTAGAGCTCTGCTTCGCTCCGTATCGCGCTCCAGTACAGGTTTCAGATACTTACCCGTATAGGATTCCTGCACTTTAATAATATCTTCTGGTGTTCCTGTCGCTACAATTGTGCCGCCGCCGCTTCCACCTTCTGGACCCAGGTCAACGATATAATCGGCTGTTTTGATGACATCTAGATTATGCTCAATGACAAGCACCGATTCTCCCGAATCGACAAGGCGATGTAATACATTAAGCAGTCGGTCGATATCATCGACATGCAGACCTGTCGTAGGCTCATCCAGAATGTAGATGGTTTTGCCGGTACTCCGGCGATACAGCTCGGAAGCAAGCTTCACACGCTGTGCTTCACCACCGGACAATGTTGTTGCAGGTTGACCCAAATTGATGTAACCAAGGCCGACATCCAGCAACGTTTGCATTTTGCGATGAATTTTCGGAATGTTCTCGAAAAATTGAGTCGCATCCTCCACTGTCATTTCAAGCACATCGGCAATATTTTTGTTTTTGTACTTCACTTCAAGTGTTTCGCGGTTGTAACGTTTGCCTTTGCAAACCTCACATGGCACATAGACATCCGGCAAGAAGTGCATCTCGATTTTAATAATGCCGTCTCCACGGCAGGCTTCACAACGTCCACCTTTGATATTAAAGCTAAACCGGCCTTTTTTGTATCCGCGTACCTTTGCTTCATTGGTCTGTGCAAACAGGTCACGAATATCGTCAAATACACCAGTATAGGTCGCTGGATTGGAACGTGGTGTGCGTCCGATCGGGGACTGATCGATATCGATAACTTTATCGATATGCTCCAGACCACGAATCTCCTTGTGTTGTCCCGGACGTACTCGTGCACGGTTCAAATCACGTGCCAGCGTTTTATACAAAATTTCGTTGATCAGTGTAGATTTACCTGAACCAGACACTCCTGTTACAGCGGTAAACACACCGACCGGAATCTTTACATTCAGATTTTTCAGGTTGTTCTCTTTGGCTCCGCGCACTTCGAGCCAGCGGTCGCCGACACTTCGGCGTTCAGTACGAATCGGAATAAACTTCTTGCCACTGAGGTACTGACCTGTCAACGAATTCTCGTCATTCATAATCTCCTCAGGTGTACCTTGAGACATCACTGTTCCGCCGTGAATACCTGCACCTGGACCAATGTCGATAATATAGTCCGCCGCCATCATCGTATCTTCATCGTGTTCGACAACAATCAATGTGTTCCCGATATCCCGCATATGTGCGAGCGTGGAGATCAGACGATCATTATCCCGTTGATGCAGTCCAATACTTGGCTCGTCCAAAATGTAGAGCACGCCCATCAGGCTGGAGCCAATTTGAGTTGCTAGTCTGATCCGTTGTGCTTCACCACCGGACAACGTTCCAGCAGCACGGCTTAGCGTCAGGTAATCCAGACCCACGTTAACGAGGAAACCCAAACGACTGTTAATTTCTTTTAGGATCAGTTTGGCGATGGTCTGCTCTTTCTCGGTCAACTGCAACGACTCAAAGAAACGCCCAGCTTCACCTATGGACAAACTAGTCACATAAGCCATGTTGTGGTCATTAATGGTTACAGCAAGACTCTCTCGTTTCAAACGCTGCCCTTTACATGTACTACAAGGCTTGGCACTCATGTATCCTTCAATGAACTCACGTATACCTTCAGAACCTGTTTCGCGATAACGACGCTCCAGATTATTAACGATCCCTTCGAACGTAACTAAGGCCTCTTTGCGTTGCCCGAAGTCATTTTCATAACGGAAACGAATCTTCTCTGATCCTGTGCCTTGCAACAGTTTGTTCATCTGGTCAGCAGGCAGATCCTCTACAGGGACATCCTGAGGGATGTTGAAATGTTCGCATACGGATTTTAGAAACTGCGGATAATACGTGGACGTCCCTCCTGTCCAGGCATCAAACGCTCCTTCTTCAATTGACTTACTTCGATCCGGCACAAGCAGGTCCGGGTCTACAATCATTTTGACACCCAAACCATCACAATCCGGACACGCACCAAATGGACTATTAAAAGAGAACATCCGCGGCGCCAGCTCATCAATACTGAATCCACACACCGGACAAGCAAAGTTGGAACTGAAGCGCAGTTCTTCTTCACCGATAATATCGACGAGCAACTGCCCGCCGGACAAGTTAAGTGCCGTCTCAATGGAATCTGCCAAGCGAGCTTGGACATCTTCCTTCACAACGATCCGGTCAACGACAACATCAATGGTATGTTTTTTATTTTTCTCCAGCTGGATGTCCTCTGACAGGTCGCGCAGTTCTCCATTGACCCGAACACGAACAAAACCTTGTTTCGACACATCAGCAAAAACACTTTTGTGCTCCCCTTTGCGTCCCGCAACAATTGGAGCCAGAATCTGCAACCGGGTACGTTCAGGGTATTGCATGATACGATCGACCATCTGTTCTACGGTTTGGGATGTAATTTCAATCCCGTGATCTGGACAATGCGGATGACCGACACGAGCAAACAGGAGACGCAGATAATCATAAATTTCAGTAACGGTTCCTACAGTGGAACGTGGGTTACGACTTGTTGTTTTCTGATCTATTGAGATCGCAGGTGACAAACCCTCAATCGAATCGACATCCGGTTTTTCCATCTGACCCAAAAACTGACGTGCATAGGCTGACAGTGATTCTACATAACGCCGTTGTCCTTCGGCATATATCGTATCAAACGCTAGCGAGGACTTGCCTGATCCGCTCAAACCAGTCAATACGACAAAGCGGTCACGCGGAATGGTAATATCGATGTTTTTCAAGTTATGCGCTCGTGCGCCTTTGATGACAATGTTCTCGCTCGCCAATGGTATTCATCCTCTCATTGCTTTTCTATTTATATAAGTTGAACTATTGATTATTTACACGTGTACACTCCAATGGCAGAATAACCTGGAGAGTAGCTGTTATCCCCAGATTTTTTTGATCTCTTTTTATTAAGGGGAAAAATCTGTTGATAAGCTTACGCTTCCGATGTAGCTTTCTTATTAGAAAGCTTTGAGGCGAACGCTCCGCTTTTTCAGGTTTTTTTCTGTCCTCTCCGTTTCTGTGTAAATGATTAATTCAACTTACATATAAACCTCTTAACCAAAATCGTCATTTATATCAGTATAGACCTGATTTTGCAATTTCAACATGTCTTATTATCGGGTCAACGGATACATTTATTTACTTGAATTTACTCAATAAGAGAACGGCCAAACTGGCCGTTCTCTTATCATCCATGTTCAATCAACGAAGCTTACTCTATCGAATTCCTCTATTCTGCTCGCAGCTCCAGCAGTGCATCACGAAGCTCGGCTGCACGCTCAAACTGCAAGTTTTTGGCTGCGTCTTTCATCTCTGCTTCCAAACGCTGGATCAGCGATTGGCGCTCCTTCTTCGACATCTTCTCGGCGGCGCCAGTCAGATACTCGTTTTTGGATTCGGCAACCTTCGTTGCCTCAATGACATCACGCACTTTTTTGCGAATCGTCTGCGGTGTGATGCCATGTTTCTCATTGTATTCCATCTGAATGGTACGGCGTCTCTCCGTCTCTTTTATCGCTTTATCCATGGAATCTGTCACTTTGTCGCCATACAAAATAACTTTACCCTCACTGTTCCTTGCGGCACGCCCAATCGTCTGAATCAGGGAACGCTCGGAACGCAGGAAACCTTCCTTATCCGCATCCAGAATAGCAACGAGTGAAACCTCCGGCAAATCCAGACCTTCCCGGAGCAAGTTAATTCCAATCAATACATGGAAGGTACCCAGCCTCAGATCACGCAGAATCGACATCCGTTCCAGTGTTTTAATCTCTGAGTGCAGATATCTAACCTTAATGCCAACTTCCTTCAGGTAATCCGTCAGGTCTTCCGACATCTTCTTGGTCAGCGTAGTGATCAGCACCCGCTCGTCTTTGGCAATCCGGTCGTTAATCTCTGCAATCAGATCATCAATCTGTCCTTTCGTCGGACGCAGCTCAATAACAGGATCAAGCAGGCCAGTAGGACGAATGATCTGCTGAACCATCGTATCGGTATGCTCAATTTCGTAAGGTCCCGGTGTCGCCGATACATAGATGATCTGGTTCATCTTTTCTTCAAACTCTTCAAACTTAAGCGGACGGTTATCCAGTGCAGAAGGCAAACGGAAACCGTGATCCACTAGTACAGTCTTCCTCGCTTGGTCACCATTGTACATCGCGCGGATCTGCGGCAATGTGACGTGAGACTCATCCACCACGATCAACATATCATCCGGGAAATAATCCATTAGTGTATATGGTGTATCCCCGCGTTCACGGAAGGTCAGCGGTCCGGAATAGTTCTCGATCCCCGAACAGAATCCGACTTCCTTCATCATCTCGATATCGTAACGTGTACGCTGCTCCAGTCGCTGCGCTTCCAGCAACTTGCCTTGCTCACGCAATACTTCAAGCCTTTCTTCCAATTCACGTTCTATATTCACCAGCGCCACACGCATCGTTTCTTCTTGAGTTACGAAGTGAGATGCCGGGAAAATAGCAATATGCTCTCGCTCACCGATTAATTCACCGGTTAAGACGTCTATCTCGGTAATTTTCTCGATCTCGTCCCCAAACAGCTCTACACGAATGGCATGTTCACCCTTGGAGGCAGGGAAAATCTCAATAACATCGCCACGGACACGGAACGTACCACGTACAAAGTTAATATCATTCCGCTGATACTGTATCTCTACAAGACGGGACAGAATCTGATTGCGTGGCTTCTCCATCCCTACTCGCAGAGACAACAACATACTGGAGTAGTCATGAGGTGATCCCAAACCATATATACAGGATACGCTCGCTACGATAATGACATCACGACGTTCGAACAACGAACTGGTCGCGGCATGCCGCAGCTTATCAATCTCTTCATTAATGCTCGAATCCTTCTCGATATACGTATCTGAGGAAGGAATATAGGCTTCTGGCTGGTAGTAGTCGTAATAACTGACAAAATACTCAACCATATTATTTGGAAAAAATTCTTTGAACTCACTCGCCAGCTGTGCTGCCAGTGTCTTATTGTGCGCAATAATCAACGTGGGCCGCTGCAATTTGGCAATGGTCTGTGCAATAGTAAACGTCTTGCCCGTACCCGTTGCACCCAAAAGCGTCTGGTATCTCTTCCCTTCCTGAACACCCTTTACCAATTCTTTAATGGCTGCAGGCTGATCACCCTGGGGAGAAAACTCTGACTCGATTTCGAACGTTTTGTCGCTCATGATAATATCGCTCATTGCCGTATCTCACCCTATCGTCTAAAATAATAGTCACTATATATTGTCGAAGTTCCCCGAATTTCCAGTTGGGAAAACTTATAGTAATAGGAATATTTGTTCCCGTTCAATTATACCTTGTTCGTTTTAGTGATGCAAACGTGAAATGAAGATAGGAGTGGGTTAATTTATGGATATTGCGACACTTATCGGTATAATTGCCGGAATTGCCGCAGTTATCAGCGGTTTTTTGTGGGAAGGCGGTCAACTGTCTGGCCTGTTGCAAAAAACGGCTGCTCTAATCGTGTTCGGCGGCACCATTGCTGCCGTTGTAGCCAGCTTCCCTGCACATCGTTTGCGAACGATCCCTGCTGCTTTACGCATGGCGTTTGGACGTCGTGCTCAGGATTCCAAACAATGGGTTGAAGAACTGATCGAAATGTCATCCATTGCCCGCAGATCCGGTGTGCTTGCTCTGGAACGCAGAGTCGTGGATCATCCCCATCCCTTTTTGCAAGATGGCATCCAGATGGTTGTCGACGGTACAGACCCGGATGTTGTTCGGCAGATTCTAGAGATGGAAATTGATTCTGTAGAGCAGAAGCATGAGAGTTATGCCAAAATATTTGAATCTGCCGGCGGTTATGCCCCAACAATGGGGATCATCGGAACCGTAATGGGACTTATCCAGGTACTCGGAAGCTTAACCGATCCAACCGGACTCGGACCAGCCATTGCCGTTGCCTTTACAGCTACTCTCTATGGGGTTGCCAGTGCTAATCTCATCTTTTTACCTATCGCCTCCAAAATCAAATCCAGAGGTGCTGACGAGGTGCAAGAAATGGAGATGATGCTCGAAGGAGTGCTTGCCATTCAAAATGGTGAAAATCCACAGCTCGTTCGCAAACGACTAGAGTCTTTTACACTCTCACATCGTCAGGTCTTGCAATCTCCGCTCGCAAAGGAGGGATTAGATGAGTCGTCGCAGTAAACGTCGTGCCAAACGCGAAGCTGCTGACCATCGGGATCGCTGGATGATTACCTATGCGGATCTCATTACGTTGTTGCTGATTTTTTTTGTGATCATGTACGCCATGAGCAATCTGGATACCGGTAAATATGACGTCGTGACCCAGTCCCTTCAAAGCACTTTTAATAAATCGGACTCCATTCTTGAACTGGGGAACGGACTCGGCGAGACACCAGGTCAAACCATCACCAAGAACCCCTCATCCCAAGTTCAGGGAAGCTCAGAGGATGATGAGAATTCATCATCCGATTCGGGCAAAGATATCCCGGATGACAACGACCGTCCCCTCACGGAACGGGAAGAACAATTCAGGACTCAGGAGCAGGAATTACAAAATCTGTTTAATGTGATTACCCAATATATCGAAGATAATAAACTGGATAATCAAATTTTCGTGGCGGACAAACCGCAAGGTATCTCCATTACGCTCAGTGACCGTTTTCTGTTTGATCAAGGACAAGCTGCCTTGAAAAAGGATGCTGCGCCTACACTTAGCAAACTCGCCAGTTTATTTCGTAATCTTCAAATGGTGGTCAGTATTGAGGGGCACACGGATAACATTCCGATCGGAGCCAATTCCACGTACAAGGATAACTGGGAGCTTTCCGGTGAGCGAGCCTTATCGGTACTTCGCTTTTTCCTGGATCAGGAGAAGCTTGATCCAGACCACTTCCAATACGCAGGGTATGCGGATACCAGACCAACCGGAGACAATACAACAGCCGCTGGAAGACAGAAGAACCGCCGGGTTGAAATTACGGTACTTCGCCAATTACAGCCATAGTCAGTTGCAAAAAAATACAAGCCAGATTTCGATCTCTATGACCGACTATACGAACTAATGATATAAAAAAACAACACAGTAAAAAGCACGTTATACCGCATTCATCTCGGCAGACGTGCTTTTTCTAGTGCATCTTCAACTGCTCTTGCTCTTGCCCCCACGTTAACTCTTAACCCTTACTCCCTCTATCTCTTCTCCTTTTCATTGTTAATCTCATCAATAATTACGCCGCCACCAATTTACGCATCCGTCCCCGGTTGATTGGGACGAAGAATCACGGAACCGACAGCCAGCAGAATCACAGCCATAGCGAACAGAATCAGTAATGGCAAGGTGATGTCGGCCAACTCACCTCCGGCAGAGATCGTTTCGACTGCCTGAATCGTCCATTTTTGCGGCACGAAGTTCGCCAGCTTCTGCATATACTCCGGCATGATGGATAACGGCCAGAAGCAGCCACCAATCATACAAGTGGGTACAATGATGAGTGAGTTCAACATACTTGCATTTTTCGATTCACGAATCAAGCCGCTCACAGCACTAGCTAATCCCATCGATACCAGCATAAATGCTCCAAGAATCAGAAAGTGAATACCAAACGGAATCCCTGCATCATAATGCAGCACCCATCGGCTTATGCCGAGCACGAGCGTAATCTGGATGACTCCAATCGCAAGACTACCCAGAAAATTTCCTAGCGCGATCTCATATGACCTAACTGGAGCGGTATACATGCGAGCCATCGTACGCTGCTTTCGATCATCCATAATAACAGCCACCGCACTCGTTAACAGTCCCATCATGAACATAATCGTGAATCCGGTCACGTTATTTAAACCTGGCTTTGGATACAGCTGTAAATGTAATGCTTCTCCAGATAGATGATGTCTCCCAATCTCTTGCAGGAGCTGTGCGAGTTTATCATCCTGACTCTTAGCGTCAGCGTTAGCAGGCGACAAGGAAGAAGATGTTTGTACCGCAACAGCAGATTGTTTCAACCCATCAGCAACCCCTTCGGCGGCTGCCCGAAGGATGTATGAGCTTTCGCTGACACGCATTTCAATCCACTGGATCTCTGCGGGTTTGCCCTGTAACAACGATTGGGTGTAATTGGCGGGAATCACAATTCCCATGCTTCCTTTTTGCCGAACGATATCAGACTTCACTTCCGCCTCGTTACTCACAGCTTTGAAGCTGTAATCCTCCGTGCGAGCGAGCTCGTTGATCATCCATGATCCTGCAATCCCCTCATCCATATTGACATAAGAAACAACCGCACGGCTTGCCTGATCACTTCCAAAAAGAGCAACTGCACCTGTCACAACAAGACATGGCAGCAGTAAAAATGCAACAAACCCACGTTTACGCCCCAGTGTTCTCCGAATCATTAGCCAAGCGATATGCAGACTATTCATAACGGTATCCAACCTTTCTGTATATCACTGCGGCAGCGGCTGCGAGCACTGCACATACAGCCCCGAGCATTAAAATATTGTGCATGATCTCTCGCATAGTTGCATCCAGCATCATACTAAGAAAACTTTGAAGCGCCCAATGATTTACGGTGAATTCGCTAATGCGCTGTACAAAATCGATAGCGATCGGAGTAAATCCGCCGCTAATAAAAGTCATTACGATGATGATACCCTGCATTAACGCATTAGCCGAGGCGGCGTTTTTACTAACCAATGCTACAATAATGCCCAAGGTCATTGACGCCAGTGTAATAAGTATACAGATCAGTACAATTAACCAAGGATGACCACCCCAATTCACGCCAAATAACAGGTTGGTCATGACGATAATAATACTCGCTTGTAAAAAGGCAAGAAAACTGTTACCTGCAACTTTGCCAGCAAAGATCACTCCATTGCCTACTGGAGTTGCCTGAAGACGAGCGAGCGTTTGTTTGTCGCGCTCCGTAAACAGGCTGTTGACAGTGGTCATACCAGAGTACAGCATAAACATCGCCAGCATAGCTGCAGCGTAATATTGTGAAGCGCTGTAGGATTGACCGGAGTGCCCCGGGCTGCTGACCTTAATATTCGGCTTTGCAGAGGTTGATCCAGTGCCATCTTGCGTTGCAATCGCCATCACCGTGTCAGGCCCGAGGACTTTTGCAATTGCAGCCTGTCGATTCAACCCATCCGTAAAGCTAGTGAATAAAGTCTGCCCCACGACATTAAGTGTGTTGTCTTTTCCAAGTATCCATTGCAGCTTAACGGCTTCTCCTGCCAACCATTGCTGCACCATATCCGAAGTCATGATCACCGCAAAATCAAGATTTCCTTGTTTTAACGCATCAATCGTTTCGTCCTGCGAAGACATGTTTTTAATCTTGATCATTTGGGCTACCTCAGGTGCAGCTACAAATGCTTCCAGGGCTTCACCCACCGGAGAGGACGCCGCTTCATTTGATTGCACCATCCCCACACGTAACGTTTCAGGCGTAGTATCTTTCCCTGTTCCCATTGCGCTCGATAATGCCGTTCCTAAGATAAAAATTAATAATAAAGGCAGAATAAACAAATTAATGACCACAGAACGAATTTTCAGAATACGTCTGAGTTCAAAGATACAAATATGCCATATGCTCATGCCATCTCCCCCTAGTCTCGAAGCGTACGCCCGGTCAGATTGAGGAAAAGCGTTTCGAGATCCGGTTCTTCGACCCGGAGGGAATGAATGGATACGTCATGTTTGCTGCAAATAAACAGCATATCTTGCAGTGCCTGCTGTGCCGAAGGCAGCATAATCATTAATGTGTCTTCGGTGACTTCTACTGCCCGTACACGCGGGTGAAGCTTAAGTTCTTCCACAACACCGGCATCGATCCCGGAAGTGGTAAGTACGATTTTTTCCTCCGATGCAACGCGTTCCCTTAGCTCAACCTCGGTTCCACAAGCAATAATCCGGCCTTGATCCATGATGGCTACCCGATTACTGATCGCTGCAACCTCCTCCATATAATGACTTGTATAGATGATGGTCGAGCCCATCTTGTTGAGCGTTCGCACCGATTCAAGAATGTGATTGCGGGATTGTGGATCAATGCCCACGGTGGGTTCATCCATAATAATCAGATCTGGCCGATGACTAAGGGCACATGCGATGTTGAGTCTGCGTTTCATGCCTCCCGAGAAGGTGGATGGAGCATCCTTGGCCTTATCTTGCAAACCGACAAATTCAAGAGATTCCTGTACTCTTTCTTTGAGCATCTTCCCTCGTAATCCATAGAGCCGGGCAAAAAAAGTAACATTATCCGCGGCACTCATCGTTTCATACAAAGCCAATTCTTGCGGAACCAGTCCAATCTTACGCTTCACATCGAGTGGTCGCTCCTTCACCGATATGCCATCCAGTCTGATCTCTCCCTGATCCATGTTGAGCAGACCTGCAATCATGCTAATGGCGGTGCTTTTTCCCGCTCCATTCGGGCCAAGCAGGCCAAAAATCTCTCCCTTTTGCACACTTAAGTTGAGGTGATCCACCGATAACTTGCTGCCGTATCGTTTTACAACGTGATCCATTTCCAATATGTTCATCTACGTATGCCCCTCCCATATGAGCTCTTACCGCGATATTCCTAAATCTATTGTATCGAATGTCTCCCTTTGGCGAAGGTACATAAAGTCATCATTCAAAGGTGACTTAAGTCATCTCCTGATGTTGAGGTGGCCTATGTTATAATCAAGGATGCGTTATCGGGAGTTCTATCCTGGCTCTCTTCCATCTGTAAACATTTTATTCTTCAATCTGCATAAAAAGGATGTCATCTACATATGCCCTTGGGATTCCTACAATATGGTTTATTAGTTGTACCTGCTGTGTTGTTCAGTTTGACCCTTCCTTTACATGGCGAAGCGCTGTACACCTTTTACATCCTCATCTCGACCTTACTCGCTGTAACGAACCGCTTTACCCGTTCAGGTGCAGGGCAGTCGCTGTTATTTCTGGCAGAAATAATGTGGGCCAGCTGGTTGATGGCGCTGTATGGCCCCTTTATGATTTTCATCTCTCTATCGGCTCTCTATGTTTATATGTATCGGCTCGGTGGATCTATAAGATGGTTCATATTAGGGATTCAGCTGATTACAACGAACCTCGCACTGTATTGGCATGTTGCAACTCCAACTACGCTCAGTTCTGGAGCCATGGAAGTTCAAATGAACACCATCAGCTGGTTCTCGGACTCTGTGAAGATAAGCATTGGCGTAAACTTGCTCCTATGGATGACAGCAGCGCTCTTCTGGCAAGGAGCCAAAGCGGCAAACCGTCGTAAACAACTGGAGCATGTGTATGACGAGCTGCGGAATAAGCATTATGAGCTGCAAGAAACCCGTGCACAACTGCTGTTATTTTCCAAACAATTAGAAGATGCGGCTCAGGCAGAAGAGCGTATTCGAATATCCCGTCAGCTTCATGATGATATCGGACATCGTCTAATCCGCACAAAAATGATGTCAGAGGCTGCATTGCTCACGCTACCCTTGAATAACGAACTGGGTACCGAAATGGTCAAGCAGATTCGAGATCAGCTCGCTGCATGTATGGATGATATGCGTAACACACTTCATAAACTTCGTCCTGATTTTCATGCATCCGATGCCTACGCTTTGGATCGTCTATTAGAGGAAGTCGGCCGCGATACAGGGATACAGACCCATTACGAAATTGTTGGTCAGCCACACGCTCTCTATCCAAGTACGCAGATTGTGTTGTACAAAAATGCGAAAGAAGCCGTGACAAATGCCATTAAACATGGAAAGGCCACTTCCATTCGTTTGCAGCTGGCTTTTGGACATCAGGAGATTTGTATGAGCATCAGTAATGATGGCAGCACACACTCCCTTTTGGATACAGGTGTAACAACCGGCCTTGGGCACGAGGGTATGCGCCAGCGCACACAGTTCATTGGAGGTACCATTGAGGTTCAATCCACCGCCCCATATACGCTTATCACTCGAATCCCCATTACGAACAAAATGAATATACTGTAAAACGGAAAGGAATATGCTCATGCCAGAAGCAAACCATAGCAGTCAGGAAGCATTGTCTGAACAACCTTCAATGATTCATGTCCTTCTTGTCGATGACGATCCCTTCATCCGGGAAAGCCTGAACGTGGTGCTCGGCCTGGATACGGATATCCACATTACAGGTACGGCTTCCAATGGGACGGAGGCACTTGCTTGCCTTGAATCAGGAACAACAACAGATGTTGTACTCATGGATATTCGTATGCCCGAATGTGATGGGGTCGAAGGCACTCTTCTGATCAAAACCCGTTTTCCCGATATCCAGGTGCTGATGCTGACGACCTTTGACGACGATGAATATATCATTCAAGCATTACAGAACGGAGCGAGTGGTTATCTGCTCAAAAATGTCCCTCCTGCCCGTATCGTGCAGGGCATCAAAACCGTCCATAACGGGGATATGCTGATCCACCCGGATATTGCACGCAAACTCGCGGGTTTGCTTCGAACGCCAGCTTCTCCTCCGGTAAACGAGCCCTTTGAAACGTACGGGCTTACCCGCATGGAGCTTGCCGTTGCCGAAGCCATCTCTGAAGGATTATCCAATAAAGAAATTGCCGCTAAGCTTTTTCTCAGTGAGGGTACTGTCAAAAACTATGTAACTGAAATTCTGGGCAAGCTGAATTTGAGGGATCGCACCCAAATCGCCATTTTTATTTTGAAAAAATAAAGAAAAAAGGTACTCCCTCACCCCAGAGAAGGCGTTTGGAAGTACCTTTTATTACATTTCGATCGACCCTTTGTCACTCACTACAGGGGCTGGTGGTAAAGCCAGTGGAGCCTCGTCAATTCGCTGCTCTTTCCGGCGTGTGAATAATTTGAGCATAATCACATGAAACAGCGTCACCGGACGCGGCTGAACTGCCCATGCCTCATGTTTATCCGGTGCCATAATCACACCAAGCTGGTGATGCTCGCCTTCGTAAATCGCTCGCTGCATAAACTTGCTCTCTCCCTGATGATTACGCACCTCCAGCTTGCAAAAAGCCGGATTCATCCGCAGTGCCCGGTGTAGCTCTTCGGGAGAATGAACGAGTATACCGTTCACTTTATACAGCGTCTCCCCTGCCTCAATTCCGAGCTCTGCTGCAGGACTATCTGGAATCACACTCAGTACCTTAAGGCCATGCTGAGGGTGAACAAATGCAGGACTAAGTTGTTGCTCTTCCAATGCACTGTACCACACCAGGACTTCATGTCCAGCAAAAGCTACCAATGCCGCAACCACCGTCAAAGGTGACCACCATACGGCAAGCAGACTGAATACAAGCAAAGCCAAGCTATACAGCATCAAACGTTTAGCTGAAATCTGAAGTTTACGCCCAGGTAGCATACTTTGTGTGTTTTCACTAAATCCCAGTAAGATGGGCAGCGCCATTAGCGTGTAGCCTTGACCTGCATGAAGTAACGGAGTCCACGCTATTTCTGTGATGCCTCCGGTTGTCGGAACAAGAATCAGTAGCGGAACCGCCCAAAAGAGCTGGATCTGATACCCGCCTACTAACTTCCCACGTTTGCCTTCCATCAGAAACGGAGAGGCCATAGATACACCCTGCATTCGTGCCAGTATAGCTTCGCCAAAATGCAACAATGCAGCCAGAACGAGTAACGCAGGCATGTCCAGTGCACGCACCGTCTCCACAGCCTGTCCAAGCATGCCGGAAGGCTGCCAGCTGGATGCCACATTCAAAGCAAATTGAAGTATTCCCAGTGCCCCCGCTGCATAGGCAAAACACAAATAACGGATACGAATAAGAGCCAAGACCAATGCTGCAATCCATATGCTAATCAGACTGCCCAGGGTAAGATAAGTGCCAAGGAAAAGCGATACCATGGACACGATTACACCAATGACAATTCCCCCGAGAACCGCTCGAATCGTCTGCGTGATTGAACTCTGCATACGCACATGGAAGAGTTTACGTTCTTGGAGCAACTGACGATGATAAATCAAAACAATCAGAATCACTGCCATATAATAAAACGGCTGAATCAACAACTGTAACAATGCTTCCCCTAATGTAGTTAACCAAGGCCATGCCCATTCCATTGTAGCATTTCACTCCTCTCCTTCAGCCGGTTCAGAAAAAAAGAAGGCTGAAAATCAGCCTTCTTTATGGCTTCGACACAGCGGACGAAATATCCTTTGAGACATTTTCGATCGCGCGTTTCAGCTGTGCATCATATTGAGGATTAGCGATGCGTTCAATCAGAGATGCCTCCAGAGATTCTGCCGTTTTCTCATCGATTTGGCCAGTAACCTGAATGCCTTTTTTCTTCTGGAACGCCTTGACGGCTTCTTCGGTCTTCTGGTCGTAGTATCCGTCCACACGATCCGGCTTGAAGTCAAGTCCTCTCAGCATCGTCTGCGCACTCTTCACATCCGTGCTATTGCTGTCATATTTCAGTGGCAGCTTCTCTTTATTAATCGGTGCAACCGAGAAATAATCAGGCTGGTTCACTGCGATATCCGGTTTGATGCCTTTTTCGTGAATCCAAGTACCGTTTGGTGTCAGCCACTTGGCAATCGTAATTTTCAGCAAGCTACCGTCACCCATCTGTTTATCGTAGCTGGTTTGCACGGTTCCTTTACCAAAAGAATTCTCACCCACGAGTGTAGCGCCAGCAGATTGTTGCAAAGCTCCTGCCAGAATTTCGGAAGCACTCGCGCTGCCTTTGTTCATCAGCACCGTGATTGGATAAGGCTTGGCTGATCCATTTGATTTACTTTGTTCCTTCTTGCCATTTTTATCTTCAACCTGAACGATGACTTTGCCTTTCGGTACGAACTGTTCTGCAATATCGATAACGACTTGCAGTACACCGCCCGGGTCATTCCGTACATCGATGATCAGGCCTTTCATATTTTGCTTCTCCAGCTTCGCGAGTTCTTCCTTGAAGCGTTCACCTGTATTCAGCGAGAACTGCGTAATGTTGATGACACCAATACCGCCATCTTCCATATGTGCATAGACGGTTTCCAGGTCAATATCATCACGAACAATCGTGAATTCAATCGGCTCTGTCGATCCCGCACGTTTCACTTGTACTTTGGCTTCGCTGCCCTTTGGACCTCTAATCTTGTTGACCGCTTTGTTGAGCTCAAGTCCTTGAAGCGATTCACCGTTAACCGACATAATGATGTCTTTCGCACGGATACCTGCTTTTTCAGCAGGTGAACCTTTGATTGGGGAAACGACAACGACATTACCGTCTTGCGAGGAAACCTCTGCACCAATACCGGTAAATGATCCTTCGATGGACTCTTCAAACTGGGCTGCTGTTTCCTGTCCCATATAGTTGGAGTAGGGATCACCCAAAGATTCCATCATACCGTTAATCGCACCATCGATCAGCTTGGTACGGTCGACATCTTTATAATAGTTGCTGGAGATTAAATCCATTGCGGTTTCAATCTTCTTCATATCGTTCTTCTGCTGCGAGCTGCCGGTTACACTAGCCAGCAATCCTTCGCCGGGTCTCACTTGATTTGTAATACCCGGATAAGTCATTAACACGAGCGTTAATAGACTTCCGCCAAGCAGTCCCAGAATAACAAACAGCAGCGCCGATCTTTTTTTCATCATCCGTATGTCACCGCCTTTAGTTTTGAAGCGCATCCGATTCGGACTGCCCCGAATCATTCCCTGAACATGCCAGCTTAGTATATGTCTAGCTTGTACGGATTATGATTTTTCCATTCGAACTCTAAACTATATAATTTGAACTAAAAATTTTACACAGCCCACTCCAATGACAGAATAACCTTACAATCGCTGTTATCCCCTGATTTTTTGGATTCCCTTTTTTGAAGGGGAAAATCCGGTGATAAGCGTATGCTTTCGGTGCAGCTTTCTTTTAGAAAGCTTTTAGGCGAACGCTTCGCTTTTCCAGGTTTTTTCTGTCCTCTCCGTTAGAGTGTAAATGAATAGTTCAACTTATATAAGTTGCATCGCATTAAATCAGACAATCTACAAATAGTTCATCGGATTCACAGCTGTTCCGTTATCACGCACTTCAAAGTGCAAGTGAGGCCCAGTCGAGTTCCCTGTATTGCCAGACTCGGCAATGGTATCGCCTTTACTTACCGTATCTCCCTTGCTGACCTTGAATCCACCTTCACGCAAGTGACCGTACAATGACCACAGACCTCCGCCATGATCAATAATAACCGTATATCCATAGCCACTATACCATTCAGCCATAATGACAATCCCGCCGGAAGCCGCATGAACTGATGTGCCTACTGGAACAGCAAAGTCGACACCTGCATGAAGTTTACCTACTTCCCCCGTAATCGGGTGAATTCGCGGACCAAACGGTGAAGAAATGCGTCCACCGGAAACCGGTTTTGCAAAAATACCGCTGCCGGATGAATAGGTTACTTCACTGTTGCCGCTTGAGCTTACACGTGTTGGTGCCTTGGCTGCTGCTTTGGCACGTGCCGCAGCTTGGGCCCGAGCTTTGGCTGCCGCTGCTGCCTGTTGCTCACGCAATTTATTTTTCTCCTGTAACAGAGCTGAGCGTTTGCCAGCAATCTGCATCAACACAGCTTCCTGCTCTGCCGTCAACTCTTCGGATTGTTCAATTTTAGCATCATATGAAGCCAGAAGCACCTGCTTTTCTTTCTCTTTTTCGTTCAGCTGTGACTTGCGCTGTTTCTTCTGTGAATACAGGCTTTTGGCTTCCGCATACTGCCGGTCCAAATCTGCCTTTTTCTCCACCACTAGCTGCTTGTCCTTTTTATGTTCATCCAAGAGATGCTGATCCTGATCCACAATCGTTTTAAGCGAGTCCGCACGGGTCAGAAAATCAGTAAAGCTGGTGGAGGACAACAGGACATCAAGGTAAGATACTGCCCCATCCGTGTACATCAGGCGCACACGTGACTCTAACAGTTTTTCTCTTGCGACGATGCGGTCTTCTGCCGCTTGCAGATCCTTTTTCGTTGTACGGAGATCTTCCTCCGTATTTTCAATCTGCAACGATACACTCGCCAGCTCATCACTTACAACATTGATCTGTTCCAAGACAACCTTCAGATAGGCATTGGTTTTGTTCTTGTAATGCTGCGCTTCCTGTTTGTTGGCCGCAGCCTTTTTTTGCTCCTGCTTGGCGGAAGCCGCCTTGCTCTCCAGTTGCTGAATCTGTTGATCAATATCGCTGATGCTATTCTTGGCATATCCGTCAGAAGGCTGAAACGTCATACCGGCCAGTAACATAAAGGCCAGCAGCGAAGCGGTTTTTTTCAAAATGATGATCCCCCATCCTATGAATTCACAAGAAAGCAACCTGCACAGGTGGTGAACAGCATGTTCTTTGCTTTCTTTCATCAAAACAACAGTTGCGTCTTTCCTACATATCGTCAAACAGCATTCAATAATGAACCTGTTTTGGCATTCTTTTCGACATTTTCTGCTAAATGCAGTTTGAACGAAGGATGACCCACGCGTTTACGGGCCAAACAGCTTACACTGAAATGGCGCAAGCGTGGGCATGCCCCCGCAGTATAGTTAGACTTTAAGCGACTTCCGGATGGATAGTGTACTACCCAGAATTCCGACAAGCACCCCTAGTCCAATCAGCAACGTTCCCATAAGTGGCCAGATCTCGCTGAGTGGAATCAGATTCAACATCTGCATGAAGACATCCTGACCAATCGTTGACATCAATTGACTGTATCCGAAGAACAGAACGGCGACTGTAATGATGGAACCGATTAGTCCAATCAACGCTCCTTCAATAAAGAAAGGCCAGCGGATAAAGGTGTTGGTCGCACCCACCAATTTCATAATACCAATCTCCCGGCGGCGAGCCAGAATCGTTACGCGAATCGTATTCGAGATCAGGAACATCGACATCAGGCCCAGTCCCCCGACAAAAATAAATCCGATATTACGAACAAGCTTCGTGAATTTGAACAACACATCTACCGTTTCCTTGCCGTAGTTCACTTTCATGATCGGCTTCTCGGGATGTTTCTCGTTCAATGCTTCAATCTTCTGCGCGACAAAATTGACCGTTTCCGGCTCAATCACTTTGACTTCAATCGTATCGGGCAATGGATTGTTATCGACATCGAAACCACCGAGAACATTATCCGCATTTTCGCCTAGACGATCACGGAATTCTTTTAATCCCACATCCTTCGGAACAATTCGAATCTCGCTGACTTCAGGCATGGCACTGATCTCCTGACCAATGACATTGCGCAGGTTCTCGTCCACATTCAGCTCCAGAAACGTACTAATCTCGACCTGGCTGTCTACCTGATTGGCCATAGAGTTCACGTTAAGCACAAGCAGCATAAACACGCCAAGAATAAACAGAGAGACGATAATCGACATGACGGATGCCACTGACATCCAGCCATTGCGGAATACGTTCTTGAAGCCCTCCCGCAGATGTCGCAAGAGAGTACTAAAATTCATAACCGTATTCCCCTCTCATCTGATCCCGTACAATCTGTCCGCGTTCAATGGCGATAACCCGCTTACGCATCGTATTAACAATATCTTTGTTGTGTGTTGCCATCACAATCGTTGTGCCCCGGAAATTGATCTCGTCCAGCAGTTGCATAATGCCCCATGACGTCTCCGGGTCCAGATTTCCTGTAGGCTCGTCAGCAATAATGACGGAAGGATTGTTTACAATCGCCCGTGCGATTGCAATCCGTTGCTGTTCCCCGCCAGAGAGTTGTGAAGGTTCACGGTTGGCCTTGTTGCGTAGTCCCACCAGATCGAGCACTTCCATAACCCTTTTCTTGATTTGGCGCTTCGGTGCTTCAATAACTTCCATCGCAAATGCCACGTTCTCGTACGCTGTCATCTTCGGCAACAGACGGAAATCCTGAAAGACAACGCCGATATTACGGCGCACATAAGGAATTTTCCGTGGTTTCAGCTTGCCAATATTAAATCCGTTAATGGATATTTGCCCTTTGGTTGGCACTTCTTCTCTGTACATTAGCTTCATAAATGTCGATTTGCCTGCACCGGATGGACCAACGATATAGACAAATTCATTGCGGTCGATCTTCACCGACACCCCTTGTAATGCGTGGGTCCCATTGGCGTAGGTCTTCCACACGTCCTGCATTTCTATCACATCATCACTTCCTGCTCACATAGTTAGCCATTATGATTTCGACACAATCCCGGCATTTCCTTTAAAAAGGCCTGAAATTCATCAGGAAAAATCCATTCTGTCCCTCTTTTGCTGGTGAAGCATGGATTCATATGAAGTTTATTGTAACAAATTTGTTACCTATTGAGTACCCGAAAGTTTTCCACCCTTGGATCATATAGATAGAGAGTGTTACGAATTCCGGAACAACAGAAGCCAAAAGGAGCGTTCGTTTATGAAAAAAATACATGTAACGGTTATCGCCCTGTTCTCCCTGCTCTTGATCGGCTCCGCGTCCTATGGATTGCTCTATATGTACGTGAATCAACCCAACTTACCCAAAGGTGTACAGGTCGGGGGCTGGACCATCGATGGCAAACATCGCAAGGACGTACTGGCAGAAATGAACACTCGCATTCAACAATTGCAGGACCGGCCCGTCGCACTGGAGCTGACTGAACCCAACCCAATAACAATGTCACATACCGCCGCCGAACTAGGAGTGAGTTACAATGCAAACAGCTTCAAGGCCGCAGTACAACAGCTGGATGAGGGGAACCTGTGGGAACGCGCGTATGCACGGTATCAATTCCCCCAGACCTTCCCTTTGGATATGGACTACAACGAACAAACTTTTCAACAATTGCTTAGTCCTGCCTGGGAAAAAGAAACCTTCGGTACACCGGCAGAAGCCGTTCGCCGCATCACCCCAAATGATCAAGTGCAGTACATTCCGGAAAAAAGCGTGCATCGGGTGGATTGGAAAACACTCAGCACCCTCATGAAGACCAAGCTGCATAGAGAGCTCAGCGATGTGGTGGATGGAGTAAAACCAGAACCCATACGGATTCTTTTACCTCTATACACCTTGAAACCAGAGGTAACGATTGATTCCCTGAAGCAGGAAGGCATCGAGCGAAAAATCATTCAATTTTCCACAGGACTGGGAAACAGCAGTCAAGGTCGGGTACATAATGTCAGCGCGGCTGCTCAGGCCATCAATGGGATGATTTTGCCGCCTGGAGGTGTGTTCGACTATGAAAAGGTGATTCGCAAAGCGGAGAAGGAATATGGTTTTCGGGAAGCACCGGTCATCGTGAATGGCCGGCTGACACCCGGAATTGGCGGAGGAATCTGTCAGGTATCCAGCACCGTATATAATGCTGCCCTGTTGACGGGTCTGGATATTGTGGAACGGCGCAATCATTCATTGCCCGTTAAATATTTACCGAAAGGGCTGGATGCCACCTATGCCTCAGGCGCCATTAACTTTCGTTTTCGAAACAGCACTGAGAAATCACTGTTGATCCACGCGAAAGTGCTAGGCGGACGCATGGTCGTGAAATTTTTCGGCACATTTCCGGAGAATGTCAGTTATACGGTGGAGTCTCGTACGATTGAAACGCTGAGTGTACCCGTAAAGTATGTATCCAGTAATGTGCTTCCCGACGGCGCCCAGCAAGTACTTCAGAATGGACAGCCCGGGTACATCGTTGAAACGGTGCGTACGAAGAGAGTGGATGGCAAAGTCGTTGAAACCAAAACAATCTCACGTGACATTTACAAAGCACAAAGCCGTCTTATTGCACGCTCAGGTCATATTAGCATGCCTGATCCACAGCAACCTTCAGTGGTGGAGGATGGCATCCGTGAGGGGAATCAGCCTTAAATTTCAGGTGTACAAATAGAACGAAAGAGATTTACACTTTGGCACTCCGCTGACAGAATAACCTTCCGATCGCTGTTATCCCCGGATTTTTTGGATTCCCTTTTCCAAAGGGGAAAATCCGGGGATAAAGGCGAAGCTTATGCTTTCGATGTAGCTTTCTTGCAGAAAGCTTTTAACTCCGCTTCTACAGGTTTTTTCTGTCCTCTCCGTTATTGTGTAAATGAATTACATAATGAATTTTCCCCGGCTTATTAGTAAAAGCTATAACTCTTCGCTTTGTTTAGAAGAATCTTCATTATTTTCATTGTTTTTTCTATATTCTTTGAGAGCGCTATCGTTTTCAAAAGTCACCTTGACCGCGTAGTTAAAAATAAGTAAAGGGGCCATAACTATTAAAAATGAAACTTTTATAAAGTTATCATCAATTCCATCAGCAATAACTAAAACACTAGTAGTTAGAGTGGCTCCCCATATCACCATTCTTCCTATTTCTAAAGCTGGTTTTTGATTAATCAAGAAATTTTCATGTTTTTTGAATACTGTGAAACTTATTAAGTTTAAGATAATTGGAGTAAGTATATAATAAGCTAAAACTATATATATTTTCATATTGCCTGAAGCATCGTTTGGTACAAACTCTATGAACTTTGTAATCGAGGCTAACACAACAAATAAGGGTAGAGTAATTTGCAGATAAGTAGCCAGAATAACGAACCTAGACCTACTAACCTTATCAAACATACGTACTCGATTAAAGTAAAACAATGTACTTATATAAAGAACTATCGCCAT
The DNA here is from genome assembly GCF_050435065.1 of Paenibacillus sp. 4624. Taxonomy (NCBI): domain Bacteria; kingdom Bacillati; phylum Bacillota; class Bacilli; order Caryophanales; family Paenibacillaceae; genus Paenibacillus; species Paenibacillus sp. 4624. Next base: position 726,740 of record NZ_JBNDJR010000002.1, on the reverse strand, counting down.
AAAGAATCCATGAAAGAATATACTCCCAAATATAACTAAGAGGTAAACAATAGAGATAATTATATTATCAACATCTCTCTGGTCCAAGATTTCTTGATTTTTTTCAGTTCGCATTAGTACCTTCCCTATGTATTTTTTTGGTTTTCAAGAACATTTTTCTTTATTCCAAAATACGGCCTTTTCAAAAAATGCTGTGGTTACATATGTGTCAGAGAGGGTCAAGCTTCAACTAGGAAGTTATGACGGTCACTAGTACTGACCCAATCTGCACTTTATGAACAACATGTTTTTTTATCTCAACTTCTCTTAAACACTGAAAATCTCTATACACTAAACACAAAAACAATAATCCACTATTTTATGATCACCAAGAATAATACTGGATCGCTACTTAACGAAACCCTTAGTAATTGGTTCTTTGACCCATTAGCTTAGTGCCCACCTGTATACTCATGTTGCTCTTCTCCCACCACCATTTTCTCTTTTCCCATAAAGAAGGAAGCGATCAGTGCAAGGGCCGCCGGAATAACCGCCCAGGCAAACAGCTGTACAATAGATAAGGATAACGCATGTGTGATGGAATCCAGCACTTGGGGTGGAATCCCTTGACGCAGCTCTGGTGATAACAGTGCATGCGGATCGGTCAGATCCATCCCGGCAGGCAGACCACCTGCAGGTGTGCCAACCGATGCACCAGCTTCGCCAGTAGCACCAGCCATGCCGTCTGACATCTTGCGAGTAAAGACTTGACTCTGTACAATGCCAAAGATCGTGATACCCATCGTCATGCCCAAAGAACGCAGAAAGTTCAGCGTTGAACTGGCAGCACCACGTCTTTGGGGTTCAAATGCATTCATAGCCGCATTGCTAAGTACGGAGAAAGATGCGCCGACACCAAGGCCAATCATGACCATGTATACGCGAATCGTCCATAGAGATGAATTTTCATCCAATGTCGTTAATAAACCTAGCCCCACTACAAGCAAAGCCAGCGTTGGAATCATAATATTGCGGTATTTCGTTTTGGTCATGAGCACACCGCCCATGGAAGCCGTCACAACGGAACCTAGCATCATCGGCAACAATACAAGACCCGAGTTGGTCGCTTTGCCGCCGAGTACGCCCTGGATGAAAATCGGAATATACACGGAAGCCGTAATAAACGCAGCACCACTGAACATGGCAATAACGTTACTTGACCAATACACCCGCTTGCGAAACATACCGAATGAAATAATCGGCTCTTTGGCCTTCGTTTCTGCATACAAGAAGATCAATGCCAGCACGATAAATCCGGCAAATAGCCCCAAGATCTGTGCAGAGTCCCAGGCAAACGTTTTGCCACCCAGCTCCAGCGCAAAGATCAGGCAGACCACAGCACCAATCAGTGTAATAGCACCCAGCCAGTCAATTTGCTGTGACTGATGCTGGTGAGATTCCTTATAGAAAAATGCGATGAACAGAAATGCAATCAAGCCTAGCGGCAGATTGATGTAAAACACCCATTCCCATGTTGCATACTCTGTAATGTACGCACCTAGCAGCGGCCCGAATACACTCGAAAGACCGAACACTGCTCCAAACAGACCACCCAGCTTCCCCCGCGACTCAGGCGCAACGACGTCGAACATAATCGTAAACGCAATCGGCACCAGTGCTCCTGCACCGATCCCTTGAATCGCTCTGTACATCGTCAGTTCCACGATGGATGTCGCAGTTCCACACAAAGCGGAGCCAAGCATAAATACGATGATCCCGAAGACAAAAAACTTTTTACGTCCATACATATCCGACAGTTTACCGAAGATCGGCATACCTGCCATCTCGGCCACCATATAGGCAGAGGTTACCCAGACGAATTTGTCGAGCCCGCCGAGCTTGCCCACGATATCCCCCATGGCCGTAGCCACAATGGTGTTATCCATAGAGGCCATTAAGATGCTGAGCAGCAAACCTGCCAGCACAAATCCAATTTTATTGTTGCGTGCAGCCATTATTGTTAGTCTCTCCATTCCCGTTCTATTCATATGACTGCATTAGTATATCCGAAAAGAAATAACAAGCAATCAGTCCAAGGACCGATTGCTTTATGGCAAAACCTTCTACCTAGAGGGATATCCATCAGCTCTATCCTTTAAAAGTCATAAGGGTCGTCTCTCGCTCTTATATCTCGCATATTCGCTAGATTCGCACACTGCTGCCTACCTTTGCTTCCGGATCAACGGATAGTTCACCAGAATACTCCACAAACCGGATATTACAACCTCGCCCAATATGGACCCGATTCCCTCGAACCGTATCTGCTTCGGTATCTTCCAGCACAATTTCATCGCCCTCGATCAGTTGAGCCCTGAAGGATGGTGCCCCGCCTAATCCGAGCGCTTTCCAGAATCCGCTGCGTTCCTTGCGCCGGATGTCGATCCGCTCGCCGCCTACTTCTCTTGCTGAAGAGGACGTGTATAATCGAATCTCCACACTGTCCGCATTAAGAAGTCCGCCTACCTTAATATTGCCCTGAACGTCGATTTTCTCTCCCTGCACATCTCCATCAATAGTCGCCATACCCCCAATATCAATACGTTCACCGTTCAACCCACCGCCCACATTACACTTTCCGTTCACGGTAAACTCAGGTGTAGACAGGTCTCCATTAATCGTGGTCATGCCATCCACACGTACCCGGGAGCTAACCAGCGGACCATTAATCGTACACATTCCATTAACCATTGTGCTCTCGGCTCGAGCTGCACCGTGGACTCCCAGTGTTCCGTTGACATCAAGAGACTGGGTGCGAAGTTCTCCCTCCACTTTGGCCATACCATTAACCGTTGTACTTTCAGAGACGAGGGAACCATAGATTTTCAGCGTGCCGTTAACACTCAGGGAGGAACAATCCAGATCACCATCCAGTTTAGCCATACCATCGATATTTACCCGATGATAGGAACCGCCCGTTGTTTTACGAGACCCTGTAACATTCAGATCATTTCTCAAGTGACGTTCTTCCATTATAAAATCCCCCTCAGCCCAATTTAATTTTCAATTCTTCCATGAACGTTGCCAGCGGAATGCGGAGTACCACTTTTACCCCATGATCAAAATAAAGCTCTGCTCCCGAGTTCACTACCATTAAGGTAGGTACGCCCATCTTGCGAACAAGCAGCAGTTCACTAGCTCGGTCTCGGAACCGATAGTAGTGCTCAGACATCACATCAATTAAGAGCAATCCCTCCTGCTGCGTGATATCCCCGCTGAGAAGCAACTTCTCAAGCACATATAGCATCATAATCTGTTCCAAACCGTATAATGCCTGCTGGCGTCCAGCCTCATTTAACAGATCAAGCGAAGCCAACGAAACAATGTTTCGGTCTAGTAATTGCTGATCGGACATCTCCACCTCACCAAGTGTTGGCGAAAACACATCCGCCAGTTCATCCAGCGACAGTCCGTCTTTCATATGAATGATCTTGTCGATCCGCTGTAAAATCTGCTGTTTTGGGAAAAATGTTTCCTGTCCCGTAAAAGAAGACTTTCGAATAAACCATTCCTCGGGAATGAGGTTTTTCCGTTTCCATCGATATAGTTGACCGTATGAAATACCTGTCAGGTCAAGCAGTTCTTTTTTGGAGATCAAATCATCTGTCATTTCAGGACCCCCTTTCCATTGAATACAGTGTAACAAAACATTGTTACGTTGTAAAGGTGCGAGGATCATATGTGATAAAAATAAACTTTTCTTTGTTTGTTGTTTGTTCCTAAACTTGATTGTAAACAAGTTATTTTTGCAATTATCGAATACGTTTTATAACCTTTCGTTGCGTTTACTTTATTTTGGGTATAACCTTGAATAGTAGCTGGTATTGTCCCGCTTTCTTACCTTTTCCATTGCATAGAAACATCTTTTAAACATCCATTCATGAAAGGGGTTACTTCTTGGTATGGCACTCATTAAATGCGATTTCTACTCGGACGCCCTCGGATTAAGCACAAGCATGCATGTCATTCTGCCACAGCAGACCCACACTCAGATCGGTATGGAAAATGTGAAAGGTTCCGGTCTGCACCCCACCCTGTATTTGCTTCACGGAATGTCAGACGATGACTCCATTTGGCTACGCCGTACTTCGATTGAACGTTATGTCGCTTCACTTGGCATTGCGGTCGTTATGCCGCAGGTCCATCGCAGCTTCTACACGGATATGGCGGAGGGAGGGCGTTACTGGACATTTATAAGCGAAGAACTGCCAACACTGGCCCGCTCATTCTTCCCGCTTTCAGCTAAATGCGAAGATAATTTCGTAGCTGGCCTATCCATGGGCGGATACGGTGCCTTCAAGCTGGCTCTACGAAAACCCGATCAGTACGCTGCGGCGGCAAGTCTTTCGGGCGCTCTTGACATGGCCGCTCATTTGAACAACGACGTCCCATCCGCCTTACGGCAGGCTGAACTGTTACGTATCTTTGGTCCGCAATTTGCAGGTTCAGAGAACGATTTGATCCATTTGCTCCAGGAGAGCAAACATAACACGGCTCCACGACCGCTCCTCTATCAATGCTGTGGAACAGAGGATTTTCTGTATGAAGATAATCAGACGTTCCGCAAATCCTGCGCCGAGACAGACTTCAAGTTAACTTACGAGGAAGAGCCTGGGGAACATGAATGGGGTTACTGGGACATGAAAATTCAGGATGTGCTGAAGTGGCTGCCGCTGTCTAAAAGAGACTGAGGCATTAAAGAAACCCTTTTTTCCCTCATTAATTGGCCATTAGAAAAAGCAGGCCTGAAGTGCACTGCGCCCCCTTGGTTACTTTAACTAGCCTGGAGGTGCAGTTTATCTCAGCCTGCTTTTAATCATATTCGGTCACCCTTAAAACTCTGCCTTTCCTTCTTCCGGTAGCAACGCTTTGATCCGAAAAGCCATCCGAAGACGTAACGTTTCTTCCGGGTCTTTCAAGCTGCGACCAATAATCTCCTCGCATTTTTCCAGTCGATAAATTACGGTATTCCGATGAATATAAAGTCGCTTTGCCGTCTCCGCAAGATGACAGTGCGTTTCCAGATATACGGACAAGGTATGAAGCAACATATGGTGATCCTTAAGTGTCTCGTCTTCGAATCCTTGCATTGTATCCACATAAAATTTTCTTAGATGATCTTGGGGAATTAAACGCAAAATTTCAGATACTTCCTTCGGCTGATACAATTCAATAAAGCGCATTTTCCCTGATATACTCCCGAAATAGAGAGCTTCATTGGCCTCTTTAAAAGATAAAGGAATCTGGCTAAGTGGCTGGGCATAACTGCTAAGACCAAATGACAGCTCGGATTCGTAATACATGGCTATTTTACGTTGCAGACGTTCCAGTAGCTGGGTAAAGGAAGTTTTGATCATCTCCCACTCTTCAACCAGCGGCATGAGTAACACATAGGATCGGTCATGGGTAAACAAATATATTGGATGGCGGAATTGCGCTAGCTCTCCTTGAAGATGTTCGGCAATCTGATCCTGTTCTGCCTTGTATTGCATGAATGATGTCGCTCGATCCTTGCCATTCAGCTTGCCGACCGCACAAAGGTACCGTTGATCGCTGGATAGTCCAAACTCTCTTGCCCGGTTAGCAATCTCCTCATTGCTTGAGAAGACCCCTCCAATAAAGTTTGTAAAAAACTCATTCTGGATTCGGCGCCGATTCTGCTTCAATGCATTATCCTTCATTAATTCAAACGCAATCACGTTGGTTGCCTGTTCAATGGTCAGAATGCTTGAACGTTCAGAAGGTGATATGAAACCGGTAATACATAGGAAATGCAGTTGCCTATGGGTGTATACAGGAAATAACGTGAACGTTTCGCGTTCCTCCCCTAACAAGGAAAATGCCGAGAACATGGAAGGCGTAACATGAAATTGACCGCCGCCAGATAACAACACCTCTAGCTGTGCAGCCGTTTTAGCAGGAACTCGGCCGAAAATCGGCTGCAGATACGGCCCGAGCAAATATACAGGAAGTCGCAGCAAAGCAGATAATTGATCAAGCAGCTTAGGTATACCTTGACCGCTCATAATTTGTTGAGTGAACTGGCGATGGGTCTGTATCGCATTATGCAACTCCGTCGTTCGCACATCGAGGATATGACTCAGCGATTTGTTGACAATATCACCTAGCGAAGGATCAACAGGCAGTTCCACCAGAGGCAGTTCTAACTCATTTGCCAGCTGAACTGCGGATTCGGGAATATGGCCGAGAAACCTTTTACTTTTGATACCCAGTCCTGCACATTCCTGTTGCCCCATCTCACGAATCAGTTCGAGCAGAGCCGGCAGGTCATCCTTGAAGTGAAAAGCCGTCGTAATCAATAACTCATTTCTTTTCAAGTACGGAATAATATCAGGAGCATCCATCATATTGACGGTATGAACTTCCCGATTCAAACCACCGCTTCCCCCTACCACGATTGTGCCGTTGAATACAGCCAGCTTCAGCAGGTCACTCATTTTCATCCTTCTCCACTCCTATGGTTAACATGCACAACGAATTTAGCTATTCTTCTACATTTTCGTGAATGATTTTTAACTTTTTTTATTTTACGATGAATTAAACGCAATGCCAAGTTAATTAATCTAACATCGGCCGGAAAGCTAGCGTTGCCGGAATGGGGGATACTGCACTTGATGATTGAACAACCAAAACCATCTGCCTTGTCTAAGCAGATCGAAGAGATGGTCGAATGGCTGGCTTCGTACGGAAAAGACAACAGCGGCGGTGTAACCCGTTTGCTCTATGACCCGGCTTGGAGCGCAGCTCAGAAGGCGATTCAAGCCAGAATAGAACTACTTGGTTTATCTGCACGCTATGACGATGTCGGCAATTTATTCGGCAGGCTCTCTGGACGCGACCCTGAAGCAAACGTTGTATTAACCGGATCTCATGTCGACACCGTGATCGGCGGTGGAAAATATGACGGAGCCTATGGGATCATTGCAGCACTCATTGCTGTGGAATATTTGCTCACACATTACGGTCAGCCACTCAAACCGATCGAAGTGGTATCGTTGTGCGAAGAAGAAGGTAGTCGTTTTCCAATGACTTATTGGGGCTCGGGCAACATAACGGGAGTAAAAGAGCGCGAGGCCGTTCACCACATCAACGATGTAAACGGAATCCCCTTCGAACAGGCGATGCACGAGGCAGGATTCGGACTCGGACTTCATGCACAGCCAACACGCAAGGACCTGGAATGTTTTATTGAACTACACATCGAACAAGGCCAAGTGCTTGAACGCGAAGAGAAATCGATCGGCATCGTCAGTCACATCGTGGGGCAACGCCGCTATAACATTACGGTATACGGTCAGAGCAATCATGCCGGGACAACACCTATGCATTGGCGTCACGATGCGATGTTTACTTCAGCCGAGTTGATCCGAATATTGATGCATCGGGCTAACGCCCACGAATCCGGACTTGTTGCCACCGTTGGGCGTATGGAAGTTAAACCGAATGTAGGTAATGTCATTGCACGCGAGGTCACCTTTAGCCTGGATGTCCGTCACAGTGATGCGAAGATCATTGAGCAATTTTGTGAGGCATGCTTCAGTGATTTCGAGACTTTCACCTCTGAACACGGAACAACGGTCACTTGCCATAAGTGGATGGATGAACCTCCCGTTGCGATGGATTGCACGTTAAACCAAACGGCTGAGGACATTTTAAAAAGAGAAGGTATTTCGTACAAAAGAATGACCAGCGGAGCAGGACATGACTCACAGATCTTCGGCACACATTGTCCAACAGGATTATTATTCGTACCAAGCCAGGGCGGCATTAGCCACTCCCCTGCTGAATTCACTCATACGGAAGATTTGCAGCGCGGAGTTCGCCTGTTAATCGACCTGTTATACAAGCTGGCATATTGAATGAACAACCAGAAACCAGGAGGCGATGATGAGATGACACAGTACCGGGAAATTCATGCACCTTTGAGAACCATTATGACCCCAGGACCGGTCGAGGTTGACCCCAGAGTTTTGAGAGCCATGGCAACGCCCATTCTGGGTCAATTTGATCCGGAATTCACCCGAATGATGAACGAAACGATGGACATGTTGCGGCAGACATTCCAAACGACGAACCAGTGGGCCTTTCCGGTTGATGGCACTTCACGTTCCGGTCTGGAAGCCGTGCTGTGCAGCCTGATCGAGCCAGGGGACAAAGTGCTTGTCCCTATCTTCGGACGCTTTGGGCATCTGCTTACTGAAATCGCTGAGCGTCACGGCGCCGAACTCCATCTGATGGAATGCCCGTGGGGAGAAGTATTTGACCAACAAGCAGTAATCGACGAGGTAAAACGAGTTCAGCCCAAAATTCTTGCTATTGTACATGGCGAGACTTCAACCGGTTGCATGCAACCACTGGACCAGATCGGTCCAGCTTGCCGAGAACTCGGTGTGTTAACGGTCGTTGATGCCGTCGCTTCCATTGGCGGCGCCCCCGTCAGAGTAGATGAATGGCAACTCGATGCCGTGATTGGCGGCACCCAAAAGTGCATATCTGTCCCTTCTGGCATGGCTCCTGTGACTTATAACGAGCGGGTAGAACGCATTCTGGCAAGTCGGAAAAAGGTAGAACGTGGTGTTGCACTTGAGAGTGATCGCCGGGATGTCGCACACCCGATCCGCAGTAATTACTTTGACCTGAGCCAGCTGCAAGATTACTGGGGACCACGCCGGTTGAACCATCATACGGAGGCAACATCTATGCTGTACGCACTGCGCGAAGGATTGCGTATTCTGCTGGAGGAAGGACTTGAGGAACGCTTCGAACGTCATCGTTTGCATGAAAAAGCACTAATGGCAGGTATCCGCGGCATGGGTCTGGAGCTGTTCAACGATAAAGCATGGAAGCTTCCAGTCGTCACCTGTGTAAAAATTCCGGCAGGCATTGATGGCGAGTCTGTACGAAATACACTTCTGACTCAGTTCGGCATTGAGATCGCTAGCTCATTCGGACCGTTGCATGGGCAGATCTGGAGAATCGGCACCATGGGTTACAGTTGTCGGAAAGAAAACGTACTATTCGTCCTATCCGCTCTAGAAGCTGTGCTAATCCGCCATAAAGCTCCGATTGTGATTGGACGCGGGGTGCAAGAGGCCCTCGACGTTTACGAGCACGCAGAATAAAGCTGCAGAATAAAGCTCTGAGGGATTAGAATACCGCATAGGAACAAGCTGTTTTTTAATTAGGAACAATGCTATTTGTCAATATTGAAAGGATTCCGGGAACTGCCGGAATCCTTTTGTACAATTCAGACTTCGTTCAAGATACATCAACTGCATCATGGATTGCTGAATGCATGGGAAATATTTTCAACGAAGATCCACACGGAAGGTGACACATGTTTAATATCAACTGGCTGCGCTCCGGTCTGGGCGGGCTGCAATGGCTGTTTTTCTTATTTACCAATACGGTAGTTATACCTATTACAGTTGGGGCGGCATTTGCACTGCCCCAGGAACGAATTCAATTTCTGATCCAGTGTTCATTCATTCTCACCGGAATCGCATGTGCTGTACAAGCATGGCTTGGACATCAAAGATCTGTCATGGAAGGACAGTCGGGATTATGGTGGGGTGTCATCCTGAGTCTTAGCGCATCCGCCCCCTCCCTTGGTATATCCATGACGGAGCTCGGGGGCAGCCTCGCCGTCGGCATTCTGATCTCGGGTGTGATCACGATCCTGATTGGTTTATGCGGCCTAGCCACTCCTTTATCGAAATTATTCACGCCAGGGGTCATGGCCGTATTTATGTTCTTACTTGGTTGCCGACTGAATATCATTTTTCTCGAAGGTATGCTTGGTATTTCATCAGGCTCTTCCGATAAGGCGCACGTCATCCAACCTGCCGTTTTCCTACTGGCGGCAGCAGTGGCTGTTTTTGTAGCTGTCTTATCCATAAAAGCAAGGCCAGCCATAGCGCAGTATGCTTTGCTAATTGGTATTTTGGGCGGCTGGGCATTACATGTATTTATCTTCGGCAGCTCTGGGGGAACACCCAACTCGGGAACACTCGATGCAGGCTGGTTTCCGCTTGGAGAACCTACAGGTGGATTGAACGCTGGCGTAATCGCGATCGCCGTGATTGCCGGTTTAATCAACACTTCAAACACATTTGGCGCCCTGAAAGGTACTGACGCTATCTATGAACACGAAGCGGCGAGCAGCCAGTATAAACGGTCTTTTACAATCAGCGGCATCCTTGCAGTGATATCGGGTCTGCTCGGACTCGTTCCATACGCTCCATATGTTAGTTCTGTCGGCTTTCTCCAACAAACCCGTATGCGAGAAAAGCTTCCGTTTGTCATCGGGGGTCTGCTATTTGCAGCCATCGGCCTGATTCCAGCTGTCACCGGTTTACTGACACAACTTCCGCTCAGTATCGGAAGCGCTGTACTATTCGTGACGTACCTTCGCCTTTTAGGTTCTTCTCTCCAGTATTTCGGACAGCTTCATATGGATGCAGCGAACCTCTACCGGACGGCTGCGCCATTATTCATAGGTATTATCGTTATGGGATTACCGTCGGAGATTTTCACGACATTACCCCCATTGCTACGTCCACTTCTCGGAAACGGGCTTTTGGTAGGTATTTTACTAGCTTTGTTGTTGAACCAAGTCCACTCCCGCTCCTCCCTGAGTGCACTAAGCCCTAGTATAAGAACGAAAGGGGAATAACTAATGAAACATTCGAATCAGGAACAGACAGAGGCATCGGCAACGAAAACAGGTCCAAAAGAAACAACCGACGCACTCCAGTCTAATCACTGGGGGGCGTACGTTAATGCAGAAATCAGACTTCCAGCTACCCAAGCTGGCCCACTAAGCGGACTAACCTTTGCAGTTAAAGATGTCTTCAATATTCAGGGAGAAACAAGCGGAGCAGGCAATCCCGATTGGCTTCGCACACATGAGCCTGCAACTTCTACCGCTCCTGCATTGCTTATCCTGCTGGAGAATGGCGCAAATCTCGAAGGCACAACACAGACAGATGAATTGATGTACAGCCTGAATGGGGAAAATGCCCATTACGGTACGCCAACCAATCCCCTCGCTTCGGATCGGATTCCAGGCGGTTCATCGAGCGGGTCTGCCGTGGCAGCAGCGGCGGGACTGGTCGATTTCGCTGTTGGAACGGATACTGGCGGTTCTGTACGTATTCCATCTTCGTACTGTGGTCTGTACGGCTTCCGCCCAACGCATGGAGCTGTATCGGCAGAAGGGGTCATCCCTCTTGCACATAGCTTTGATACAATCGGCTGGATGAGTCAGGATGTAACTATTTTACGTAACGTAGGCAACGTGCTACTGAAAGAAAAGCTCCTTCCGAAGGAAAATGGATCAGAAATTACGTCTGAAATAGAGATGAAGCCCTTCACTCATTTCTTCATAGCGTCAGAGGCTTGGGACCTGCCAGAAGCTGAAGATCGTTCGATCTTACTCTCAACATTACATGGAATTGAGGGATGGCACCCGGATGGCTATCAAGCCATTGACCTAAGTGAACCTGCCGAGAGCTTGGCAGAGTGGTCAGCAACATTCCGCGTTCTTCAAGGGCTGGAAATTGCGCACGAACACAGTGGCTGGCTGACAAAAGAACGTCCGACGTTTGGCCCGGGGATCGCAGAACGTTTTGAGTGGGCTTGCTCCCTTGAGAAGTCTGCTAGCGAGGCCGAAGTGGAGCTGCGTGCTCGCGTACGGCGTAACCTCGTTGACTTGTTAGGAGAAGAGGGCCTGCTGGCCATTCCAACCGCACCGGGCCCAGCTCCCCTTCTGGGATTGAAGGGTCCTGAAGCAGAAGCTTACCGCGCCAAAACGATGCAACTCTCCTGTATCGCAGGGCTTTCCGGCCTGCCCCAGGTTACGGTTCCTGTTCTCCGTCCCGATGGACTGGCCATAGGGTTATCATTTATCGGTGGTACAAAGACAGATGTTAGGTTATTACATTGGACAGCAAAGCAGTTTGCGGGAGAGGTGTGCCGATGAAACTTGTAACGATTGAAGATAATGGGCGGGAGCAAGCAGCTGTTTGGACGGATCGAGGCATTATTCCGCTGACGTCGCTGAACGAGCAGTTCGGGACGAACTGGGATACAGATCTGTTTACTTTACTGCAAAAAAATCAATTTAACGCACTACGTAGCTGGTATAGCAATGAACACGAGCAACTTGTTTCAGTGCCTTCTCTGCCGGTCAGTGACGCATCCTATCGTGCGCTGTATCGCCGTCCAGGGAAAATCATTGGTGTAGGCATGAACTATTGGGACAAAGCCATTGAACTATCTGGGCGCCCACCCGAGGATGAACCCGTTATTTTTCTCAAACCTGATTCATCCCTGATTGGCTCCGGGGAAACGATTCGTCTACCGGATGTAGCCGGACAGGTCACTGCTGAGGCAGAACTCGCCATTGTCATTGGACAAACATGCAAAGCCATTCGTGAAGATCAGGCCATGAGTGTCATAGCAGGTTACACAACGTCACTCGACATGACTGCCAAAGAAATTCACGCCCGCAATCCCCGGTTCATGCAGCGTGCCAAAAGCTTTGACACGTTCCTGAGCCTTGGTTCTTCCCTCGCAACACCCGATGAATACGAAAATCTGAATGAACTTGAGATTCAAACGTTACACAATGGCCATGTTACTCATCGTAATACCGTTGATCACATGATCTTCTCGCCTGCGTACCTGATTTCTTTTCTTTCGAATGTGATGACACTCCATCCGGGAGATGTCATTTTGACGGGTACACCAGGATCAGTCACCATCCAATCAGGCGATGTGGTTAGCTGTCAGATTGATGGACTTCGGAAACTGGACAATAGAGTTGAGGGCTAAATCCGAACATTATAAGGTTTTATGTACACAAAAATGCGTCTATCACACCACTCACTTCAAACATAACAAAACACGTCATGTTTTTTCGTGCATTTTCAACAGAAATTAAGATAACAATCTACGTTTTTGTCAATGAATTGTACAAACAAGATGATAAAATAAGATATACGAAGAACAGGTAAGGATATATAACACTAATGAGTTATTTTATCTTACATGTTTTATATCATCTGTGGTGTGCAGACAGGAATGGATGGAATGACTCGTTAATTCAGAGACCGACCAGCCTTGCGGCACCCCATATCAAAGAGGAGTGGGGCAGATATGTCAACGAATTTGGCAGGACAAGTACTGGAACAGACGCAGCTACATGAAGAAATCAGTATCGACGACTCCTTAAAACCGAAACAGGAGAGCGAGAGAACAATCGGATCAGTACCTTACATGTTCATGTGGATCGGGGATGGCGTGAACCTCGGTAACATGACCCTCGGAGCGAGCCTCGTTGTTGCTGGTGTTGCCACGCTCAATGTGTTTCAGACATTTGTAGCTGCGATGATTGCCATTGCGATCATTTCCGTAATCTTTGCCATAAATGACCGTTTTGGTTATCGAACAGGCATCCCCTATGTCGTTCAACTACGTATGTCGTTTGGCATCAAGGGATCGATTATCTCCTCATTTTTACGTGGTGTGCCTGCCATCGTATGGTACGGCTTCCAGAGCTGGGTCGGAGCAACGGCCTTGAATGAAATTGTCAAAGTATTAAGCGGTGGCAGCTTAGACAGCATTCCTGTTTGTTTTATCTTGCTACAGGCTGTTCAGATTGTCCTGTCACTTTATGGCTTTCACGCAATCAAGTGGGTTGAAACCCTCGCTTCCGTCGTTATTATGCTTGCACTCGTTTACGTATTCAGCTTATTACTCAACTCCCACAGCACAGCTATCAGTGAAAATTGGGTGCATGCAAAAGGAACATGGGGCCTTCCATTCTTCGCTTTCATCATGGTATTCCTCGGCAACTATGCAGCCATCTTCCTAAGCGCAGGTGATTATTCTCGTGAGCTGAAGAGCGGCATGAGTGACAAAAAGCGTAGCATGCTGTACTTCTTCCCTATCGTTATCGCTTATGGATTCGTTCTGACTATCGGGGCTATGATGGCCGCAGCAACAGGCATCTCTAATCCAGTTAAGGCATTTGCTGTTATTGTGGACAATCCATACATCACCGTATTCGTTTCTGCCTTCATCGTTGTTGGTGCGGTTGCTGTTAATATGGTCGCCAACATCGTACCACCCGCTTACGTCATCTCGCTTGTTACCAAGCTCAAATACAAAGCATCTGTTGTCATCACTGGCTTGCTTGCCCTCTGTTCGTTCCCATGGGTACTCGTGCAAGATTCCTCGGCTCAAGGTTTGAATACATTTATTCTGATCTATTCCGCATTCCTGGGCCCCATTGTAGCGATTATGCTGGTCGAATATTACATCTTGCGAAAACAAAAGGTCGATACAGCAGAGTTATATCTGGATAATGGCTCCTTTAGAGGGTATAACCCAAGCGCCTTGTTAGCCATGCTCATCGGAGCTGGAGCAGCCTTCTTGCTCGTTGACATCGGATGGATCATCGGGTTCACCACAGCAGGCCTATCCTATCTGCTACTTAGCAAATTCGCTTTTAAGGGTTCCTCATTCAAGAAAGGTACCATCTACGAATAAAATAAACGAGCCTGATTTGACTACCAGAGCCAGCCCATTTAAATATCACCAAAGAGAGAGGGATAAATATGGAACATTATGATCTGATCATACGCGGCGGAAGCGTGGTGTTGCCAGACGGTGTCGCACAAGTCGATATCGGCGTAAAGGATGGCAAGATAGCGGCGATTGCCACCACACTTGAGGGCGAAGTTACACACGAGTGGAATGCCACCGGACAGCATGTGCTTCCAGGGATGATAGATGTACACGTGCATTTCAGCGAACCAGGAAGAGAGCACTGGGAAGGCTTTACTACCGGATCAGCGATGATGGCTGCAGGTGGCTGCACGACCTTTTTCGATATGCCGCTAAACGGAATCCCCTCGACAGTTACGGAAGAAGCACTGCTGGAGAAGGCACGCATTGGTAATGAAAAATCACTCGTTGATTTTGGCCTCTGGGGCGGACTCGTGCCTGGCAACGAAGATGATCTGGAGCCATTAGCCGAATCTGGCGTCATTGGATTTAAAGCATTTTTGTCGACCACCGGTAATAAAGAATTCGAAGCGGTAGACGACATGACACTGCTGACGGGCATGAAAAAGATTGCAGCTCTCGGCAAAATTCTGGCTCTGCATTCGGAAAGCGCGGCAATAACGAACTGGCTGAAAGCTGAAAAGGAAGCGGCAGGGCTCGTCAGCGCCGATGATTATCTGGAGACAAGGCCCATCCTCGCGGAAGTAGAGGCGGTTGAACGCGCACTCTACTATTCCGAAATTACAGGTTGCGCCCTGCATTTTGTTCATATCAGTTCCGCAGCAGCTGTGGCTATAATTGAGGCGGCAAAAGCCCGCGGTATGAATGTAACGGTGGAAACTTGCGCACATTATCTACTCTTCAACCACGATAGCTTACGGGGAAAAGGTACCATTGCCAAATGTGCTCCTCCCCTGCGTGAAGCGGATGAACAACAACGCCTGATCTCCCTCCTGGCAGAAGGTAAATTCGATATACTGTCTTCCGATCATTCACCATGCCCTTACGAGATGAAAGATCCGAAAGATTATAATCTCTTTCAGGCATGGGGCGGAATCAGCGGCGGACAGTTCACACTGCTCTCTGCTCTGGAACTTGCATTAGCCCACAACATTCCACTAGAGCACGTCGCTGCTTGGACAGCTTCGAATCCAGCAACACGCTTTGAACTTGCAGATCGTAAGGGCAGTATCGCCATCGGAATGGATGCAGACCTTGCCATCGTAAATCTGAATGAAGCCTTTACCGTGACGGAAGAAAACTATTACGCCAAGCATAAACAGAGCCTCTATATTGGGCACACCTTCCCGTCGAGTCTGGCAGGTACAATCGTCCGCGGACATGTCGTTGTGCAGGATGGCAAGGTGCTTCCTTCTGTAAACGAAGGTAGTTGGCTGAAGCCTTAATTTAAGGTAATAGGAACAAAAAAGAAGCATGTCGGAGATTTCATCTCTCGAACATGCTTCTTTTTTTAGTCATTTTCCTTCTTTTTCATTCATTTATTCATCATTCATTCCACAATACTATCAGTTGTATCTATCCCATTCAGAACTCTACTCAGAGCTTAAATGAGTCCTAACCCTGAGTTCCAACAATGAGCCTTAACCCCGATTTTCAATCCACTGCTCGGTTGCTCCCAGCACCTTCTCACTGCGAGCAATAGCCTCTGCCACTTGACCCGACGCTGTACCGCCATACACGTTACGTGCATTGACTACCGCTTCCGGCTGCAGCACATCGTAGATGCGGTCATCGAACAACGGTGAAAATTGTTTGAATTCATCAATCGTCAGATCAAGCAAATATTTGCCGTTCTGGATGCAGTACAGTACCGTTTTACCAATCACCTCATGCGCTTGACGGAAAGGCAGACCCTCACCTACGAGGAAATCAGCAATGTCAGTTGCGTTAGAGAAGTCCTGGTTCACTGCTTGGCGCATGCGATCTTTGTTCACTTTCATGGTAGCGATCATCGGAGCAAATAACTGCAACGCACCTTCCAGAGTAGCTACCGTATCAAACATGCCTTCTTTGTCTTCTTGCATATCCTTGTTGTAAGCCAGAGGAAGGGATTTCAACACGGTGAGCAATCCGATCAGATTGCCGTATACACGTCCTGTTTTACCACGAACAAGCTCGGGCACATCCGGATTTTTCTTTTGCGGCATAATGCTGCTGCCTGTGCAGAACGCATCATCCAGCTCTACAAAACCAAACTCCGTGCTGCTCCACAGTACCAGCTCTTCGCTCAAACGGGACAAGTGAGTCATGATCAGGGAAGCTGCCGCCAGGAACTCCACAATGAAGTCACGGTCACTTACCGCATCCAGACTATTCTCATATACTCCATCAAAGCCAAGCTGTTCTGCTACAAAATGACGATCAATCGGGAACGTTGTTCCTGCAAGTGCCCCTGCACCAAGTGGCAGTACATTAATCCGTTTGTAACTGTCCATTAGACGCTCCGCATCACGCTGGAACATGGATACATATGCCATCAAATGGTGTGCAAACAGAATTGGCTGTGCACGCTGCAGATGGGTATAACCGGGTACAATCGTATCCAGATTATCTTTAGCTTGTCCGATCAATGCTTCCTGCAAAGCATGCAACATGCCAACAAAACCAACGACACGCTCACGCAGATACAAGTGCATATCGGTTGCCACCTGGTCATTCCGGCTGCGGCCTGTATGCAGCTTACCGCCAACAGGGCCGATCGTTTCAATCAGGTTTTTCTCAATGTTCATATGAATGTCTTCATCCGATACGGAGAATTCCACTTCACCTGCACGGATTTTATGCAAAACGGTAATCAGGCCTTCTTTGATCGTTTCTACATCTTCCGCAGGCAAAATACCACATTTGCCGAGCATCGTTACATGCGCCAAACTGCCTTGAATATCTTCTTCTGCCAATGCTTTGTCAAAGTTAATGGATGCGGTATATTCTTCAACCAGATGATTGGTTTGCTTCGTAAAACGTCCTCCCCACAGCTTGCTCACAGTGAGTATCCCCTTTCGCTCATGGACAAAGCCGCCCCTGCCAGAATGTGCAAGAACGGCCTGCCTTGTCAGTAATTATGATATAGCGTGACACACACGCCGTGAATTATTTTTTGTTTTGCTCCACACCGGAATGTACTTTCAAACGCAGTGCGTTCAAGCGAATAAAGCCTGTTGCATCGCCTTGATCATACGCTTCTGATGGATCTGCTTCCATGGTCGCAATGTCCGGATTGTACAGGCTCACAGGGCTTTTCACACCTGCGCCGATGACGTTTCCTTTGTACAGTTTCACACGAACCGTACCGGTTACGTTCTTCTGGCTTTCCGTTACCAGAGCTTGCAACGCCAAACGTTCCGGCGCAAACCAGAAACCGTTGTACACAAGTGTGCTGTAACGAGTAATCAAGCTATCACGCAGGTTCATCACTTCACGGTCCATGGTGATGGACTCCATTTTGCGATGTGCCGTGAACAGGATCGTTCCACCCGGTGTTTCGTATACGCCGCGGCTCTTCATACCGACAAAACGATTCTCTACCATGTCTACACGGCCGATACCGTGTTTGCCGCCCAGTTCATTCAGTTGCTCCATCACTTGCAGCGGGCTCAGACGCTCGCCGTTCAGGGCAACACAGTCACCTTGTTCAAACTCCAGCTCGAGGTACTCCGGTTGATCCGGTGCATCCTCAGGTGCGCTGCTCAGCAGGAACATATCTTTGTTCTCGTCCGCGCTCGGATCGAACCAAGGGTCTTCAAGCACACCGCTCTCATAGCTGATATGCAGCAGGTTGCGGTCTGTGGAGTAAGGTTTCGCCGCAGAAGCGGTAACCGGAATGCCATGTTTTTCAGCATAAGCGATCATTTCAGCACGTCCCGGGAACTGATTGCGGAACTCTTCCAGACGCCAAGGGGCGATCACTTGAATGTCTGGTGTCAGTGCAGCTGCATTCAGCTCAAAACGAACCTGATCATTTCCTTTACCCGTAGCACCGTGAGCGATCGCTGTAGCACCTTCTGCACGCGCGATGTCCACCATACGTTTAGCGATAAGCGGACGTGCGATACTTGTACCGAGCAGATATTGGCCTTCGTAGAGGGCGCCTGCCTGGAACATTGGATAGATGAAATCTTTCGCGAACTCGTCGCGCAGATCATCGATGTATACTTTGGAAGCGCCCGTAGCGAGTGCTTTTTCTTCGAGTCCGTCGAGTTCATCCTTCTGGCCGATATCCGCGGTAAACGCGATAATCTCTGCATCATACGTTTCTTTCAGCCATTTCAAAATTACAGATGTGTCTAGTCCGCCGGAATAGGCGAGTACGATTTTTTCCTTAGCCATGTGATATGGTCCTCCCCAAGATCAATTACGATATTCTATCTATCATCGCCAAATTGGCGTGTAAAATCAACCCGTTGCCGCAAATCGCGACTATTCGCTCATCAAAGCGGCCATCAGCGCTTTCTGTGCATGCAGACGGTTCTCTGCCTGATCAAAGATCAGCGAGTTCGGACCGTCAATGACACCTGCGCTCACTTCTTCACCACGGTGTGCTGGCAGGCAATGCAGGAACATGTAGTCAGGTTTGGCACCTTTCATCAATTCTTCATCGACCTGATACGCCGCAAATGCCTGCTCGCGAATCTTCTGTTCTTCTTCAAAGCCCATGCTCGCCCATACATCGGTATAGACAATATCGGCATCTTTCACGGCTTCCTGTGCACTGTAGGTCACAAGTACTTCGGAGCCACTCTCCTGTGCAATAGCACGTGCTTGCTCGACCACGGTGCTGTCCGGCTCATAACCTTCCGGTGTTGCTACTGCAACGTGCATTCCCATTTTTGCTGCGCCCAGCATCAACGAGTGTGCCATGTTGTTGCCGTCACCGACATAAGCCATTTTCAGACCTGCCAGCTTGCCTTTATGCTCCAGCACCGTTTGGAAATCCGCCAGTACCTGACATGGATGCGCTGCATCGCTCAGGCCGTTAATCACCGGTACATCCGCATGTTCTGCCAGTTCAATCACATTATGGTGTCCAAACGTACGAATCATAATGCCATCGAGGTAACGAGACAGTACTTTGGCTGTATCATGCGTCGTTTCCCCACGTCCCAGCTGAATGTCGTTTTTGCTCAGGAACAGCGCGTGTCCACCCAACTGGAACATACCTACTTCAAAGGAAACACGCGTACGTGTGGAGGATTTTTCAAAAATAAGTCCGATCGTTTTGCCCTTCAAAGGCTGGAACGGTACACCGCTTTTTTGCTTGCCTTTAATCTCAATCGCGAGATCTAGCAGATAACGAATTTCTTCTGCTGTATAGTCCGTGAATTCAATGAAATCCCGGCCTCTCAAGTCAATTTTCTGAACCTTGTCTGTGTGCTGTACTGCCATTGTTGTTTCCTCCTCATTTCCGGTTCCCTGCACCCGCACAGGCAGAAGTTTTACATCCTTGGCTGACTCGCCTGAACTAAACCTCTCCATATCAGATGAGATAGAGCAAATTCCCATTCAGTCTATATTGCGGGTAGATCGTCAACCTCTACTACTTCTGCGCTTGATTACCATGCGGCTACAGGGATTCTTTCACTTTAATCTGCGCCGGGGGCCGTGATGGCCCCGGTCCAGTACTTTGTTTCTATCACGTGATTAAGCTTTCGCCGCAACATACTCCTCAATCAATGTCGCCACCAGGGACACAGCCTCGTCGATCTCTTCTTTACTTACATATAGATTAGGGAGCAAACGAATCACATTCGGTCCAGCAGAGACAAACAAGATGCCACGTTTCTGTCCTGCAAGTACGATATCACCGATTGGCTCCGCGCACTCAATACCTACCAGCAAGCCCATACCGCGCACTTCTTTCACAAACGAGTTGCCAGCCAAACGATTGCGTAAGGACGTCATCAGATAGTCGCCCATCTCCGCTGCACGCTCTGGCAAATGATCTTCCAGCATGGTTTCAATGGTCGCAATAACAACAGAGGAAGCAAGTGGTGTACCGCCAAATGTTGTTGCATGGCTGCCCGGTGTAAATGCATCACGCAGGAACCCTTTACCGAGCATTGCGCCAACAGGGAATCCACTGCCAATGCCCTTCGCAACGGTGAACACGTCAGGTTCAACACCATAATGTTCGTGAGCAAACAACTTGCCTGTACGTCCCATACCTGTCTGCACTTCGTCCACAATCATGAGCAAACCGTGCTCGTCACATAGTTTACGCACATGCTTCACAAACTCCGGCTCCACCGGGTACACTCCGCCCTCAGCCTGAACCATCTCCAGCATAATCGCTGCGGTCTTCGGTCCAATCGCAGCTTCAAGTGCAGGAATATCGTGCAAAGGCACAGTTACAAATCCAGCTGGCAGTGGCAAAAATCCTTCTTTCACCTTATCCTGTCCGGTTGCCGTCAGCGTTGCCAATGTCCGTCCATGGAACGATTGGGCAAAAGTAATCACTTCGTACCGATCTTCGCCTTTCACCTTCTGTTGATAACGACGTGCTACTTTGATCGCTGCTTCGTTCGCTTCAGCACCGCTGTTGCAGAAAAAGACTGCGTCAGCGCAGGTATTGGCTGTCAGCAAAGCTGCTGCCTTTTCCTGTCCCGGGATCTGAAACAGGTTGGATACGTGCCACAGCTCATCGATCTGAGCTTTAAGCTTCGCTCCCACTTTCTCCGGTGCATGGCCTAGGCTTGTTACAGCAAGTCCACACATGAAATCGAGATAGCGGTTACCCTGATCGTCCCATAACCAACTGCCTTTACCTTTGACCAGACTGATCGGATACCGTGCATACGTTTGAAAAAGTGAGCTTTCCGTCTGTGCCGCTGCACCTGTTGCTGCTGCCCCCGCTACGGCTGTGCCAGAACCTGGCTGTTCGTTGCCTTTTGCCATGACCATATCACTCCTTGTCGATTCGTACACGCATAAGGTGAATCAAAAACATAACACTGGCCACTTCGATGAAAAAAATACCTTTTGATCGCGTATACCCATGGATTTTTCGATTATATTCATTGAACTAAAGACGGTTTACACCGAACACTCCGATGACAGAATAACCTTCCAATCGCTGTTATCCCCAGATTTTTTTGGATTCCCTTTTCTCAAAGGGAAAATCCGGTGATAAAGGCGACCGCTCCGCTTTTTCAGGTTTTTTCTGTCCTCTCCGTTTTTTGTGTAAAAAAATAGTTCCAGAATGATAAAAAGTAAAAATCCACGATGCATGCGAACGCTTCGCTTCTTCAGTTTTTTCTGTCATCTTCGTTATTGTGTTATGAGAAGATTCCAAAAGTCGTGTACAAATTCTTTTTTATATAAATAAAAACCTAAATTCTGAATTTCGTATTACATCTACTGCATTCGGATAATTCTTGTGCCAGTCGTCTCGCCGCCAAGCACACGGCTCAGGATCTGCGGTTCGCTGCCGTCGACGATAATAACCTCCCGTACCTCGCCGTGAATACACGCAATCGCGGCGCGTACCTTCGGGATCATGCCGCCGTAGATTTCGCCAGTTTGAATCATATCCTCGATCTCCTGAACGGATACGGACGGAAGTACTTTTTTCTCGCCGCCAATTGTTTTCATAATGCCCGGTACGTCTGTCACGACAATCATTCGGCTTACGCCGAGATGAGACGCCACCGCTCCTGCAGCCGTATCGGCATTAATGTTGTACCGCTGTCCGCTCGCATCTACACCTACCGGTGCAATAACAGGCATATAGCCCATATTCACGATGCCTTGAATAATCTCAGCTTTGACGCTTGTTACATCACCAACCCAGCCGATTTCGGCATGGTTTGCTACGGGTTTTGCTTGGATCAGACCGCCATCCACACCGGATATACCCAAAGCCTGACCGCCTACACGCTGGATCAAACGTACGATCTGTTTGTTAATGCTGCCTGCCAGTACCATTTCTACAACGTCCAATACAGGCTCGGTGGTCTTACGCAAGCCGTTCACAAATTCGGTTTCAATCCCAAGCTTCGCCAGATTATCAGAGATTGCCGGGCCGCCGCCATGAACGATGACCGGGCCGTTCCCCGAGGACTGCAGATCACGCAGATCCGCAAAGAAAGACTCTGGCAATGCAGCCAGCGTACTGCCTCCACATTTCATCACAAACATCTGTTTTTCCGTACCTGCTTCTGTTACAGTACTGCCGTTTGGCAAAGTTGAATTCACGGGGCAATGCTCCTTCCTAATGGAGTGATAGAGGATTAACACCTATATAAAAGATACAGTATAAACGCTAGCGTTCCAGATTCGGATCGTTCTTTCGATCGCCGTTGTCTCCAGGTTTTTCTGATTCCCCTTTTTCAAAGGGAAAACCCGGAAACAAATGCGAACGCTCCGCTTCTACAGAATCGATTCCGCCTCTTCCACTACATTCGTTTATTTTTATATTTAAAAGTTTAATCCTTATAACTGATTTTTTACATCTATGATGGTACGCAGCTTTCTAGGGATCAAGCTGCAAAGTTCAAAACCTTTAATTAAGACAATCATATCTATGACAAACTTCTACTTACGTACGATATGCAGCGTTAATGCGTACATAGTCATATGTCAGATCGCATCCCCAGGCTACAGCGTGGCCTTCGCCGTGATGCAGGTCCACTACAATACGCACTGTATCGGTCTGCAAGTATGCCAGCGCCGCTTCTTCATCAAACACAACAGGACGAGACTGTGAAAGCACGGAGATGTCACCGAGACGGATATCTACTGTATCCGGGTTTACCGGTTGGCCTGCACGGCCTACAGCAGCAATGATCCGTCCCCAGTTTGCGTCAGCACCAAACATTGCGGATTTCACCAGACTTGAGCCGATTACAGTTTTGGCAATGGCTTGTGCAGATTCATCGCTAACCGCACCCGTAACTTCAACTTCAACCAGCTTGGTTGCTCCTTCACCATCCCGCGCAATTGCTTTGGCAAGCACTTGGCATACATATGTGAATCCAGCCGCAAATGCCTCCCAATCCGGATGTTCCATAGTCAGCTCTTCATTGCCTGCATAACCGCTGGACATCGCTACAAGCATATCGTTCGTGCTGGTATCCCCGTCTACAGTAATCATGTTAAACGTGTGGTTTGTCGCCTGGCGTAGCAGGCGCTGCAACGCTTCTGCTCCGATGACTGCGTCCGAGGTCATAAATGCCAGCATGGTAGCCATATTCGGATGAATCATACCCGAGCCTTTGGCCGCTCCCGCAATCGTTACCGTCTTGCCGCCGACAACGACGGAGACACAAGCTTCCTTTTTCACCAAATCCGTCGTTAGAATCGCTTGTGAAAATTGTTCTGCTTCATTCGTCTCTTTGCCGAGCTGCTCCGGAAGGGCTTTGATGCCTGAATGAACCGCGTCCATCTTCAGTAGTTCACCGATGACACCCGTGGATGCCACAGCCACGTCCTCTTCAGCCACGCCTAGTTCACGAGCCGCTGCCGCACGCATCGCATACGCATCTTCTTCACCCTGCTGTCCTGTACATGCATTGGCATTACCGCTATTTACAATCACAGCCTGCAAACGTCCGTTGCTCAGGCTTTCCCGAGTGACTTTGAGCGGAGCAGCCTGAAACACGTTCGTCGTGTAGACCGCTGCAGCTGTCGCAGGGATATCACAACGAATCGCTCCGATGTCGTTGCGTGATGTTTTTTTCAGACCACAGTGCAGTCCTCCTGCCGAGAATCCGCCTGGCGTAACAATGGTTCCATTTTCAACTACGGTAAAAGCTTGATGCTCCACTTTTGTTCCCATATCATATCCCCCGTATGCGTTCAGCCATATGCTGATGAACCGCCTGCTTCAACTGAAACTGCCCCAACTGCTACCCATGCTGTATGATTTTCAAATGAAACTCGCTTCTTTGCATTTTCCCCTGCGATGTTCATTCGTCACACGTTTATGGATATACCGGTGTCATGTTCAGCCCGAGGTTTTCCTCCCATCCCATCATCAGGTTCATATTTTGAATCGCTTGCCCGGATGCACCCTTCACCAGGTTGTCGATAACCGAAATGATCGTCAAACGCCCGGTGCGCGGGTCTACCGAAAATCCGATGTCACAATAGTTCGATCCAGATACCTCTTTCGTCGAAGGCCAAATGCCTGGTTCACGCACACGTACAAAAGGTCTGTTTTCATAGTATTTACGATATAAATCCACAATCTCCTGATCACTATGCTCACCCGTCAGCTTTGCATACATCGTACTCATAATGCCGCGTGTCATTGGCACAAGCTGCGTTGTAAAAGTTACCGTCACCGGGCTTCCCGTTATGTTGCCGAGAACTTGCTCGATCTCAGGGATATGCTGATGTTTATTCAATTTGTACGCTTTAAAATTTTCATTCATTTCTGCATAATGGTTGGTCAGACTCGTTCCGCGCCCTGCACCCGATACGCCCGATTTTGCATCAATAATGATGGTCGATGGATCAATCCATCCCGCTTCCACCGCAGGAATCAGCCCCAGCAGTGTAGCTGTTGGATAACAACCCGGGTTGGATATAAAATCCTTTCCTTTCACTTCATCTCCATATACCTCAGCCATACCGTATACAGCCTTCTCAAGCAAATCTGCTGACGGTGCAGGGTGTTTATACCATTGCTCATATACCGATCCGTCTTTCAATCGGAAATCACCAGACAGGTCGATCACTTTCAGTCCTGCTTCCAGCAAACTCGGTACGAGCTTCGCGCTTACGCCAGACGGGGTCGCGGTGAATACGAGATCTGCACGACTTGCGATCTCTCCCGGATCGACACCGTCGAGTGGCCTGCGAATCACGTCCGTCAAATGCGGAAACCCATCCGCGATGGACTCCCCGCTGCTCGATGAAGAGATTACCGATGTAATTTCAACTTGCGGATGATTCTGAAAAAAACGAATCAGTTCCACCCCGCCGTAGCCGGTGGAACCGACAATTGCCACTCTTAATTTGTTATTCACTCTCGCTCCCCCAATCCTGTTGTATGCGCTACTTGTGCCTTGCTCAAGGCTCGCCAAAGCTTGAGTAGACAATTCCGTCGCTTCTATGCATATTTGTGTATTATTATACGACTCTAGTTATATAAATACAACCATCTATCATGAATTTAACACGGATTCCCAACAAATCCGAACGATATCTTTTTACCTTGCGGACGAACAAGGTTTCTTCTGTTAAAATACATAGTAGAAGGAAACATTACATACAGAGTCTTGTTCATATATACACCTTCTCTTGAATGGTTACATTGAACTGGACTCCTAAGGTCATTATGAGACATGGGGGACTAAAGTGCATATCGAATCCATATTACTTATTGTGCTCCTGGGACTGAATATTATCTTCGCTGCCGCAGTCGTTTTCTTTGAACGCAAGGATGCCAGTGCTTCCTGGGCTTGGCTGTTGGTATTGAACTTTATTCCAGTCTTCGGGTTCATCCTTTATCTATTGACGGGTCAGAATCTGACTCGGTATCGTCTCTTTCAATGGAAAGAGCGCAAGAAGCTTGGCTTGGAGGAACGAATCGAGGCGCAGCTTGCCCAGCTGCAGGATAATCGCACTCCTTTCTCCAACAAGGCAACGGAAAATAGCCAGGACATGATTTATATGAACCTCAAACAAAACGGTGCACTTCTGACCGAGCATAACGCCGTTGAGATCATCACCGATGGAACAGACAAGTTCCAGCGGCTTCTGGATGACATCGAGGCGGCACAGGATCATGTACACGTGCAATATTATATCTATCGAGGAGATAGTCTGGGCAAAAGAATACGGGATGCTCTGATCCGCAAAGCACGCGAAGGCGTGAAGGTACGCCTGCTCTATGACGCGCTTGGCTCGCGGCGGGTTAGAAATCGCTTTTTCAAAGAACTGCGCGAAGCTGGTGGACTTGTTGAAGTCTTTTTCCCATCCAAATTCAGTCTGATCAACCTGCGGATGAATTACCGCAACCACCGTAAGATCGTTATCATCGATGGTAATCTCGGTTATGTTGGCGGATTCAACGTGGGAGATGAATATCTCGGACTTAATTCCAAATTCGGCTACTGGCGAGATACCCACCTGCGTATACGGGGCAATGCTGTACATGCGCTGCAAACCCGTTTCTTGCTCGACTGGAATGAAGCTTCCAAACAGCATGACACGCCTTACGTTCCCGCTCACTTCCCTCATATCGAGGGAACAGGCAATACCGCTATGCAGATCGTATCCAGCGGCCCTGATGCCGAAATTGAGCATATCAAGAATAGTTACCTGAAAATGATTAACGGAGCCAAACATTCCATTCTCATTCAAACCCCGTATTTTATACCGGACGCCAGTGTATTTGAAGCCATTCGTCTGGCGTGCCTGTCAGGCATCGATGTTCGAATTATGATTCCGAATAAACCGGATCATGCCTTTGTCTATTGGGCGACGTTGTCTTATATTGGGGAGTTGTTAAAAGTAGGAGCAAAAGCGTTTATCTACGATAATGGTTTCATTCACGCTAAAACACTGATTATTGACAGTCTCGTTGCTTCCGTCGGTACGGCTAATATTGACTACCGTAGTTTCAGGTTAAACTTCGAGGTTAATGCCTTTATGTATGATGAGACGATTGCAACGGCGCTTGTACAGACGTTCGAGCACGACCTGCATGTATCACGAGAGTTAACGCTTGAGGAGTATCAAAACCGCAGTTTATTGATTCGTTTCAAAGAAGCGATTTCTCGTCTGCTATCTCCAATCCTGTAAAATCAGGCAGGGACCTATATAAATAACAGAACATGATTTACACAGACACTACGATGACAGAATAATCTTCCAATCGCTGTTATCTCCTAAAACATAAAAGCAGAACCTTCCTTCCCCGTAATCCAGGCAAAAGGAGGATCTGCTTTTTTTATATCTACTTCATGCTTTTAAACCTTAGATATGTTCACCGCGCTTAAAGCCTTCACCAAGCACCTCATGCGCATTACTAATGATGACAAACGCTCCCGGGTCCACAGACCGGATCAACGTTTTCAGTCTCGGTACTTCATTTTGCCCCACGACAACCATCAGCACGGTTCGCTGATCGTCCGTATATCCACCTTTGGCTTCCAGCTTGGTTAGTCCACGATCCAGGTCGGCTAGAATAACTTTGGTAATCGGCTCTGTCTGGTTAGAGATAATATACGCTACCTTCGAGTATCCCAGTCCCATCTCCACGGCATCAATGACTTTACCTGTAACGTATAGGCCGATTAACGCATACAAAGACTGTTCCAGCGACAGCACAAAGGCTGCCAAAATAATGACGGTTGCATCCATGATGACAACACATAGCGAGTAACTGAGCCCACTGTATTTTTGCACAATGCGAGCCAGGATACTCATGCCCCCGGTTGATCCTCTGCCCCGGTACACGATCCCAATCCCGAGACCCACACCAATGCCACCATATAGAGAGCCGAGTAACGGATTCGCCGTCGGAATCTCCCAATGACTCGTCAAATACACAAAGAGCGGTAACACAATGCTACCAAGGATGGAACGAACACCGTACTGTTTACCAATCAACAGGAAACCTGCAATCAATAACGGAATGTTAATCGCCCATTGGGTATAAGCAGGCTCCCAGCCGAACCACTCGTCTCCCAGAATGGATAAACCTGATACACCGCCTGAAGCGATTTGACTGGGCAATAAAAATAAATTAAAGGCTATAGCAATCAAAAAAGAACCGACAATAATAAGCAGGGTATCGATGACGTTCCGCCATGGCCCATTCAGGGGAATGAAGGTGGTTAACCTCTTTTTACGATGAGGATATGAATGTTGTTGCTCTTGCATGTTGTCGCGCTCTCCTTTTATATAACAGTTCCATAATCTTCTTAATAAATGTATATAAAAATATTCAAAAAAAAGCCCCTGTATACACCAGCATACGCCTGCGCGCACGGGTCTATACAGGAACTTATATTAATCGGTTTCTACTTTAATTTGGCTGCGCAAATAACCGTCGATGAATGTATCGAGGTCGCCGTCCATCACTGCTCCTGTATTCCCTGTTTCCACGCTCGTACGGTGATCCTTTACCATACTATAGGGATGGAACACATAGGAGCGAATCTGGCTACCCCACGAAATTTCCGATTGATCCCCTCGGATTTCATCCAGCTGTTGTTTTTGCTCTTCGATTTTACGCTCATACAATTTCGAACGAAGCATCGTCATCGCACGCTCGCGGTTTTTGATCTGTGAACGTTCGTTCTGACAGGTTACAACCACTCCGGTTGGAATATGTGTAATCCGTACAGCGGAGTCGGTGGTGTTAATGTGCTGTCCACCCGCGCCGCTCGCACGATACGTATCGATTTTAAGGTCTTCGGTACGAATGTCGATCTCGATGGTATCGTCGATCTCCGGCACCACATCACAAGATACAAAGGATGTATGTCTTCGGCCTGATGAGTCAAAAGGAGAAATCCGTACCAGACGGTGAACTCCCTTCTCTGCTTTCAGATAACCGTATGCGTTATGCCCCTTGATGGACAACGTCACACTCTTGATTCCTGCTTCATCACCCGGAAGATAATCCAGCACCTCAACCTTGAAGCCCCGTTTCTCCGCCCAGCGGGTGTACATCCGAAGCAACATCTGACCCCAGTCCTGCGACTCTGTACCACCGGCACCTGGATGCAGCTCCAGAATAGCATTCATCTTGTCATACGGCTGATTGAGGAGAAGCTGCAATTCAAACTCTTCCAGCTTGCTTACAATTGCAGCGACACTGTTGCCAATCTCGGCAGCGAGCTCTTCGTCTCCTTCTTCGTCGGCCAACTCAGCCATCATCAATGCATCGTCATAGTCCTGCTGCAGCTTCGCGTACTGGTCTACCGAACCTTTCACTGCATTCATCTCCGCAATGACAGCTTGCGCTTTCTCATTGTCATCCCAGAAGTCCGGAGCTGACATCTTCTCTTCAAAGTTCTCAATCATCTCTTGCTTGAGATCTAAGTCAAAGAGACCCCCTAAGGTTTGTTAATTTCTTGCCTATTTCACGCAGGTCCTGCTTCACGCTTGGATCAATCATGTGCAATTCCTCTTTTCATTAAGATAAGCTCCCCGCATCCGGGAAGTTCAATAAACAAGATTAAGTCTCGGAACCATTATACCGTAAGCCTTGCGCATACTGTTACCAGCACGCACGTCGGCCTTCACTCAGCATCATATGATTATTCATATGCACCGATGGTCGGATATGCATCCTTCACTTTATCTTATTGAACCCCCGGCTGCAAGGAGCCGTATAAGTCAAACGTTATAGATTAAACTAACCTATCTTACATTTGGCACTTCGATAAAAGAAATGAAACGAAAACTACTCTTGACCATGACAGTGCTTGAACTTTTTGCCACTGCCACACGGACAAGGATCATTACGGCCGATTTGGTCAGAAACTTTCACCGGACGTTTCTCTGCAGGTTCACCGCTTGTCGAGATCTGACTCTCGTCCACAACGGCCTGACGCTCCTGGTTGCTTTCGATCTGTGCTTTCATCACATACGTCGCCACTTCTTCCTGAATCGAAGCGATCATCTGATGGAACATCTCGAAACCTTCGAATTGGTACTCACGAAGTGGGTCTGTACCGCCGTATGCACGGAGGTGGATACCTTGGCGCAATTGATCCATCGCATCAATATGATCCATCCACTTACTGTCTACTGCACGAAGCACAACCACTTTTTCGAACTCACGAACCATATCTTCACCGATACGTTCTTCACGAGCGTTGTACTTGTTTTGTACTTTCTCGAACAGATACTCAATGATCTCTTCGGCTTCTTTGCCCCAAAGGTCATCTTTGGTAATCGAACCTTCATCCAGCAATTTGCTGTTCATGAAGTCCGCAACCTCTTGCAACTCCCAGTTCTCTGGAATCTCGTCACTACAGTGCGCTTCAACGATGCGTTCAATGGAAGGTTTGATCATATCCATAACGATTTGTTTAATATTTTCAGACTCCAGTACCTCACGACGCTGTTTGTAGATAATCTCGCGTTGTTGGTTCATGACATCATCATACTGGAGTACCACTTTACGTACGTCAAAGTTATTACCTTCAACCCGCTTCTGCGCAGATTCTACAGCGCGCGTAATCATGCGGCTCTCGATCGGTTGATCTTCTTCAAAACCAAGACGTTCCATCATGTTAAGCACGTTGTCTGCACCAAAACGTTTCATCAATTCGTCGCCCAGAGAGAGGTAGAATTGTGTGGAACCCGGATCACCCTGACGTCCCGCACGACCACGCAACTGGTTATCAATCCGGCGTGATTCGTGACGCTCTGTACCGATGATATGAAGACCGCCAACTTCAGCTACGCCTTCGCCCAAAATAATATCCGTACCCCGACCAGCCATGTTCGTTGCAATCGTCACTGCACCCGCTTGGCCAGCACCGGAGATGATTTCAGCTTCTTCCGCGTGGAACTTCGCATTCAAGACCTGGTGTCTGATACCGCGACGTTTCAGCATATCCGATAGACGCTCCGAGTTCTCAATGGATACCGTACCCACAAGAACCGGTTGGTTTTTGCTGTGACGTTCCACGATCTCTTCTACAACAGCTTTGAACTTGCCATCAATGCTCTTGTAGACCACATCCGCCATATCATTCCGTTTGTTAGGACGGTTCGTTGGAATCTGTAGTACTTCAAGTCCATAGATTTTCTTGAACTCTTCTTCTTCCGTTTTCGCTGTACCTGTCATACCCGCAAGTTTGCGGTACATCCGGAAGTAGTTCTGGAATGTGATTGTTGCCAGCGTCATGCTCTCGTTCTGAACCTCAATGCCTTCTTTGGCTTCAATCGCCTGGTGCAATCCATCACTGTAGCGACGTCCAGCCATCAGACGGCCTGTGAATTCATCAACGATCATGACTTCTTCATCCGTAACGACATAATCCACATCACGGCGCATAATCACGTTAGCTTTCAGACCCTGTACAATGTGGTGATTCAGCGTCACGTTGGCATGGTCATACAAGTTCTCAATCCCAAAAGCTTTCTCCGCTTTGGCTACGCCGCCCTCTGTCAGCGCTACGGATTTCACTTTGATATCCACTGTAAAATCTTCTTCCGGTACAAGACGTTTCACAAAACGGTCCGCTGCATAATACAGATCGGTCGATTTCTGAGCTTGTCCCGAAATGATCAATGGTGTGCGTGCCTCATCGACGAGGATCGAATCTACTTCGTCAATGATACAGAAGAACAATGGGCGTTGTACCATTTGCTCTTTGTACAGCACCATGTTGTCACGAAGGTAGTCGAACCCGAATTCATTGTTTGTACCATACGTAATGTCACATGCGTACGCATGCTGTTTCAACGCATGGTCCATGCCGCTGAGGTTCACCCCAACCGACATGCCCAGGAATTCATAGATTTGTCCCATCTCCTGGCTATCCCGTTGCGCCAAATAGTCATTGACTGTGACTACGTGTACACCTTTGGACATCAATGCATTCAAATATACCGGCAGTGTTCCTACCAGCGTTTTACCTTCACCCGTTTTCATCTCAGAAATACGGCCTTCGTGCAGCGCAATCCCGCCCAGCATTTGTACATCATAATGACGTTTGCCCAGCACGCGGCGTGATGCCTCACGTACGGTTGCAAATGCTTCAGGAAGAAGTTCATCCGTCGTTTCTCCCTTTTCAATGCGGGCACGGAATTCATCCGTTTTGCCTTTCAACTGCTCATCAGACAATGCCTGAAATTGTGGTTCCAGTTTATTGATCACATCGACCGTCTTCATCAGACGTTTCACATCTCGCTCGTTCATGTCTCCGAAGATCTTTTTGACAAGTCCTAACATGGTATACCCCTTTCGTGCAAAACAGAATAGACCCCCTGATGCCGCCATGCGACACCATCGGATGGATTGTTCATCCATTTCCCCCTGGGGGTAACAAACAAAAAAACATATGAGATGAATCAACTCCAGGCTTGCCACAGTTACTCATGAAGCTGATCGTATTCACCCGGCTCTGGTTTACGAAATATATGCCAGAATTCGAGCTATTGAATCATGTTCATGGTGCTGTGTCTGTCATTGATTATGATTAGCGATCATTCGTTGACAATTCCTCATCAGGACAATGATTCTCTTTGCATAAATTGTAACAGTTTGTAAGGGTCGCCGCAACACGCCATAGCAGACTTCTTAGAACTTCAATCCCCGTATAAACCGAGTTTTAGTGCAAAAAATCATAGTCGTTATCGGAAGTGACAAATGGACTGTTTTATTTCCTGAGACGCTGCAAGGATCAATCAATCATTTGTGGGAAATATGGAATTTAATATCAAAACTAATTTTAACTTCTATAATTCTACTTTTATTTTGATTTTCCTGCTGACTCCTAATCTATTAGACGCAACAATATAGTGAATAGTTTCATCATTTTATTTCCATCTTCCAATAAAGTCGCTACGCACAAAAGAGCCCCATCCCTTGAAGGATGGAAGCTCTCGTTAAGTTCAATTCAGGAAGCATAGGCCCCTGCTTATATTCAATAATAGGGTGTTCTATTCAATTGAAGCGATGCTGTAAGTATACTTAACCTTGCTCAATCAAGCCATACTTGCCATCGTTCCGTTTGTAAACCACGCTTACTTCCTCATTCTCGATATTGGAAAATACGAAGAAGTTATGACCAACCATGTTCATCTGGAGGATTGCTTCTTCCACATCCATTGGTTTTAACATAAAACGTTTCGTCCGTACAACTTCCAAATCATCATCCGTATCCGTGTCCAGTTCGGCTGTAGCCACTGTGCCTGTCGGATCTTCTACGAAGAGGGTCTTCAGGCTGCCTTCCTGACGGAATTTACGGTTAATTTTCGTTTTGTGTTTGCGAATTTGACGTTCCAACTTGTCCACAACGGCGTCAATGGATGCGTACATATCATCGCTCTCATCTTCAGCACGGAGCACAAAGCCCTTCAAAGGAATCGTCACCTCAACTGTATGCAAGCCTCTAGTTGTGCTCAGAGTAACGGCACCGTCAGAGGTAAGGGGTGCGTCGAAATACTTCTCGAGTCTACTCAACTTTTTGTCGACATAATCTTTCAAAGCTTCGGTAACCTCGATTTGTTGACCTCGAATACTTAAATTCATAGGGCACTCCTCCTTTATCTTTGCCACTTCATTATAACACGAATGTAAGCGCCATGTAAAAACTCCCGGTGACCGAATAATGACATCTGCTCCAGTCACATCAACCAACGTAAGTTTAACGCCATATTTCGCGATTTTTCGCCATTTTCGAGCAAAATCACAGATTTAACTGGATTGTACATTTGGCGCTTGATCATCTATTTAACCGTTTTTGAGGTTACTCAATCTGTTATGTAAAACCTGCTTAATTATGACCCTTAAGGTGTCCCGTTTATGCCCTGTAATGGAGAGGTCAACTTCCTCATATTTTACACTCTATAAAATACAAAAAAAGACCCCGGATCACCGGAGTCTGATGCTAGCGATAATTCAATTTGGTAACCATCTAACCATATATGTAGGTCGGATTGTCCGGATGATTATAATTTGATTACGTTAGCTGCTTGCGGTCCACGTGCGCCTTCGACGATATCGAATTCTACGGATTGACCTTCTTCCAAAGTTTTGAAGCCTTCGGATTGAATTGCGGAGAAGTGTACGAATACGTCGCCGCCGTCTTCAGTCTCAATGAAACCGTAACCTTTTTCTGCGTTGAACCATTTTACTTTACCTTGCATGCACTAACATTCCCTTCGTCATCAAATGAAGTGAAGCTCTGGTCAAAACCCTAGCCCACAACTCAGATGATATCACCTAATCTTATCCATTGTCAATTGGTAAAGAAAATGTTTTATTGGTATTTTTTGTAGATTTATAGGGAGAAATGTTGAACAAATGGGAATAATCTTCATCAAAATAAAAAAAGAATGCAACATATCTTGTTCGGATATCTGCATTCTATTACAGCTTTACTAGTACCTTTTTGTGTCCACGATAATGCTATCCACTGCATATGATACTTCATATGCATTTTTTTGCACTTTAGCTCGATTACGTTGCATGAGCCAATCTTTAGCCTCAATCTTTAGATCGTTCATCCGGCTTAGAATCGCCTGGTCATTCTCCATGATAGCCTTAAGCCGTGTTTGTTCGGCTACTGTGGCCTCACGACCACCAGTGCGTTCCAACATCAAATCAATGATTGCCTGACGCTGATCCACAAACGTCTCTAATTCTTCTGAACTCACTTCGTGAATCTGAAGCATAATTTGGCTTGTTAACTGCTCCAATTGAGCAATCAGATCATCCATGAACGACTCCAGGCTCAGAAGAAGACACCATTTTACTCGCCTGAACCCATGTTTCCTTTAGTTCTTTCAAGTATCCCAGCGCTTCTTCTGCAGGTTCTGGTTTTTTCTTTGTATTTGCGTCAATAAGCAAGTAATTAATATATTCATACAAAGCATTCAGATTGGCCGCGATATCAGAAGACTGATCCAAGGTAACAGATAATTCGCTAACAATGGTTTGTGCTTTTCCCAGGTTCAGACTGACCTTCTCATAATCCTTGGTACCCAATCCATCAAGCGCTGTCCGTACAAAACGAATAGCTCCATCATACAACATAATCAATAACTGACCTGGTGAAGAGGTCTGAACAGACGACTTGCGATATTGATCATATGGAGACTTAATCATATTTACACCCTTTCAATCTTTAAATATTAATCTATCTGGCGAAGAAACTGGAAAGACTTGAGGCTTGACTCTGATACTTACTCATTGCGGTTTCCATCGCTGTGAACTGTTTATAATAACGACTTTCCATGTCTGAGAGTCTTCTTTCTAGTGCAGTAATCTCTGAGTTATATCCTTTGAGCGCCTTACCCATTACACTTTCTTCTTTATAAATACTGTTAACGTCGCCACTAAATTTGGTCGTACCCGCACGCTCTGCGATTTTAGTCATCGCTTTATCCATCTCGGAGTACAACTTGCCGAAAATGGAATCATCCGTGTTCGCCCCTGATCCTTGGAAGAGGTCTGAGACCTGTTGCGGATTATTAATTATTGCTTTTTTAAACTTATCTTCATCCAGATAAATTTTACCATTCTCGAAGTACTTGCCGCCCGTTATTCCGATATTACTCAATTCGCCCATTTTCTCACCCATAATGTTTCTCATGGTGGACGTCAGGCCTGAGAGAATATCATCGTTTTTCAGAAGGCCACTTTTGGCTTTCTCTTCCCACAGCTTAATGTCACTCTCGGACATTGCACTACGCTGATCTTTTGTTAACGGCTGGAAGGTACGATATTTCTCTTCCCCCACCTTGGTGTTGAACAAGGCCAAAATCTTGTTGTAATCCTCGATAAAAGACTTCATCGTTTCGAGCGCTTTATCCGGATCATTCTGTGTCGTAATGGTGAATGGTTTGTCACCTGTTATGGCACCATTTGAGTCTCTGGTTACTGTCTCAGCCAACAAGTTCATTGTCACACCATTGTAAGTAATAACATTACTCGTTGGGGCTGGATTAAGCAAAATCCCATTAATTTTAACAATAGCATCCTTAGCGTTAACGTCTGTAGAGCTTGATCCGAAAAGATCAAACAAAGAATTATCCCCTGCATTTAGCGCTTGAATATTAAGGATACCTGTAGAACCGAGATCTTTCGCAGCAACACTAAACTTCCCGGTTAACTCATCGAAACTTGCTTGTACACCCAGTTCCGATTTACTGTTGATCTTTGCAATTACAGAAGAAACAGTATCTTTACCTGTAAAAGTCATTTCTATATCGTTAATCTTAATTTTATATTCTTTCGTATAATCACTATCTCCGAGACTTGTCGTTGGCTGTCCAAATTTTATTCCATTCGCCAACTCTGCTAAAGATTGTCGTGAAGTAAAGCCTTGCCCGTTGCCATTGGTTACCTTAGCTTTGGCGGTTGCCAGTTGTTCTACAGATACATCCATCTTAATTCCATTTGCAGTTGCACCTGCTTCTGCTCTAACAGCGTCCGTATTGCCTGCAACGACGGCCTTTTGTGTATTCAATGCTGATGATAATCTATATGTCTGCTGCAGCTTCGTGTTACGGAATTCATACATTTTACTATTCAGTTCACGGTAGCTGTCCCTCTGCCATTCCAATGTTGTTTTCTTTTGATTCAATTTATCTAAGGGAGCACGTTTGGCTGTCATCAGCTCTTTGACCATGCTATCAATGTCCATACCGGAAAAACCGTTTACACGCATAAATTCACTCCTCACCTATTAAAATGGATATTGACTCTTTATACTTTCTCGTCAATCAGAATGCCCGCAATTTCCATCATCTTCGCTACCAGATCCAACGTCTGCTCACGCGGAATTTCTCGAAGTACCTCTCCCGTTTCCTTGTTAAGTACTTTGACCATAATATCATTTGTTTTTTCATGGATGCTAATGTCTAATGTGGTCTCTGGCCCTTGCAGTGCCTTCACAGCACGGTCAATATTTCGGATCAGTAACTCTTCACCTACCGGTAACTTTACGCCCTGTCTTTCCTTGCTATAGGCTTCTTTTGCCGTCCTGATGTTTGCAATCTCGCTTCCCGCTTGAGAAGTGCCTACCTGGTTTGGAACCTCGATCGTAGAACTACTTGCAGATGTAGCGGCAGACAATGAAAACTGAATGTTCATCCTTGAATGACCTCCAACTGTGTTCGCATTTATAGTATATATCGGCTTATCGCCTCTCCAGCTTTAGGAAATTTGTAAAATCAAAAAAATCATTTACTAATAAAGTGACTAGAGTGTGATATAACAAAATAAACCTAGTAACCGAAGGCTATTAGGCTGGCATTATTAAAATAAGGGGATATATATGATTTTCTAAATCTACGAAAGGAAATAAATATTTCAAGCAGCGAATTTCCGGAGAAGCGCTCTGGGGTCTTCAACAAACAAATAATTAATAATTAAACTTGCATCAAGCTCATTGTATTCCTCTGTGTCTTAAAATCAGATCACAAATGAGTAGGTCTTCTTCCGTGTCAATATCATAAGAACGTTCTTTAGGAATAACAAATGGCAGAGTTTCATCGTGTAGAAACGTTCTGTTTTCTATGAGCCATTCAGTCTGAGCAATATATATGGCACCATTAAGCTCATAAACGTCAGGTAGATTCTGCCTACGTGAACTAATCTCAACCTGGTTTATGACTGGCTTCATCTTATTATGATCAAGAGTGTACATCCAAAAGGGTGACTTACCGCTAATATTTACACTGACACTAGAAACAGCATTATTCTCTTCGCATCTCTCAATACAAAGGTCAATATCTAACACAGAGCGCAATGGTGAGGTTGGCTGAAGTAACATAACATAATCGAAAGCCGGCATATGTTCAAGAGCATGTAGGACTGGTGCAATACCAGGCGTATCATCTTCAGCCAAATGTATAGGACGAACAAAAGGAACATCACAACCATACTCTTCTGCTGTAGTAATAATCTCTGTATCTTCTGTCGAAAGAATTAAATGATCTATATACTTAGACTTTTTAGCTTCTTCAATTGACCAAGCAATCAAAGGCTTCCCTGCAACAGACCTAAGATTTTTCCTCAAAACACCTTTCGATCCCCCTCTAGCAGGAATTATAGCCAAAATCTTTTTATCATTAATCATGTAATCCTCCGATATCAAGTTACTTCATTATCTTATTTAACGATTTCACAAGGATTTCCATAAGCCACAGCATTATTGCCAATGCTTTTCACGACTACACTGCCTATCCCTATGATAGTACCCTCACCTATACTTAAATTCTGTCTAATTACAGTTTGTGCTCCAATATGAGCGTTGTTACCAATTTTAACACCGCCAGCTAAAACTACACCAGAAGCTACATGAGCATATTCCCCAACATTACAGTCATGTTCAATAATTGCTCCTGAATTCAGTATTGCACAGGAATTGATAACAGAACCTGCGTTTACAATGGCTCTTTTCCCAACGAAGACTCCTTCACCAAATTTCGTATCAGAACCAATGACTGCTGATTTATCAACAATCACAGGTATATGAAAGCCGAAGGCTGTTATTAATTGATGTAACTTGATTCTTGGCTCAGGATTACCGACACTTCCAACCGTAATAAAAGCAGAATGAAATCCTTTATTAATAAACTC
Organism: Paenibacillus sp. 4624; assembly: GCF_050435065.1. Taxonomy (NCBI): domain Bacteria; kingdom Bacillati; phylum Bacillota; class Bacilli; order Caryophanales; family Paenibacillaceae; genus Paenibacillus; species Paenibacillus sp. 4624. Next base: position 687,862 of record NZ_JBNDJR010000002.1, on the reverse strand, counting down.
TTCAAGTTCTTCATCTGTACCTATTATTGGAACGTCAAGTATATTCTTACCTACATTTTCTCTCTTATCAATAATTGCCATATCTGAATATAAATTCAACCCTATGAGACTATCTAAAACTGATTTGCAGTGTCCTCCACCACCAATTAATAAAATTTTATTCGACGCCATTAAATACCAGTCCTTATTGTATTAAATATAGTATTTAAAATCCTTATACTCAAACATTCACTTCACTAATTCTTCTTTTCTGAAAATCCCCTGATATTCTCTATCCGCTTGCTCAAATTCCGTAATTTGTCCTATATCAAGCCAATATTCATGAATAGGAAAAACTGCCACTTTCTCTCCATTAGCCACAAGTTCCTTAAACAAGGTAGGCATATCATAAAATTCTCCATGGGGGATATAATCAAAAACTGCAGCATCCAGAACATACACGCCTGCATTTACAAAGCTACAATGCACCGGCTTCTCATTAATATTGATTAGATTCGTTCCATCTGTTTCTACTACACCGTAAGGAATCTGGTACTGATATTCTCTCACACACATTGTCGCAATTGCATCTTGCTCTATATGAAATTGCATAAGATGTTGAAAATTAATTTGTGTAAGCAGATCTCCATTCATTACAAAAAAGGGTTCTTTAGGGCGATCAGTTAATAAAGAGAGTGCTCCAGCTGTCCCCATTCTCTTCTCTTCTTCTATATAATCAATATTTATGTTATGTGCTTCTCCGTTAAGAAAGTAATCTTTAATTATCTCTTTTTTATAATTTACAGAGAAAATAAATTGAGAAAAACCAAATTGTTTAAATCCGTCAACAATGGTTTCTAAAATTGGCTTATTTCCTACTTTTAACATAGGTTTAGGAATTTCATTGGTTAGGGGGCGTAATCTGGTCCCTAATCCCCCAAGCATTAGAACAACTTTGTTATGCTTCGTTCCATGTTCCATTCTATCAGCAAAAAGTACATCAACCACTTTATTTTGTTTATTAACAATCGGTAATTGCCTAAGCCTTTTAACACTCATACTATGCTTATATACATTAGGATGCTGCCCAGCAAGTTCACTTACAGGATTAGAGTTCATGATCATTTTTATGGAGACATCTAGTCCGTATCCTTTAAGCAGACCTCGTCTTATGTCTCCATCTGTTACAGTCCCTAACAAACAACCATTGTTATCAACAACAACTGCAAATTGTAAGGATGACTCGTTGATAACCTTCATGGTTTCTAATAAGTTCCTGTCATCTTGTACGATCACTTTCTCCCATAGTTTCATAAGCGCATCCCTTCTTCCATCATAGAATCTATTTCTCTATCATTTCGTGACTACCAATAACTTTATTATCGGAGAACGATTCTGTTATTTTATATCTAATCACTAATTTTTAACGTTCTTAAATCTCAAACTATCTTGAAAGAAATACCTCCAAACACATTCAACACCTTATGAATACTCAATTAACTCATCTTCCTTGAAATCTCTAGAAGCTTTTTTACCAAGAAGTGCCCAATATTTCTTAGGCTCGATACCACTACCTGGTCTTTTAACAGTAATATTGCTCATCGTGAATTCCTCGCCTGCTCGAATAGATTCTTTTGCAACAATACTTTTACGAGCTGGGATACGATTCTGGAATTCATTCTCACTAGGTCTTTTAATCCCATCTCCAAGTGCCGTTTCTACTTCTCTAATGCCACTAACGAAAGCCTTTAATTCATCTGGCTCTAGCGATGCCTTATGATCCGGTCCTTCCAAGGAGCGGTCTAACGTAAAATGCTTTTCTACTACTGTAGCTCCCATACCCACTGCAACCATTGCAAGATTAATCCCCGCTGAGTGGTCTGAAAAGCCAACAGGAACCTGAAATTCTTGCTCTAATGTTTTTATTGCCTTCAAATTAATTGATTCAGTTGGAGCTGGGTATTGTGTAGTGCAATGAAGCAAAACAACATGCTCATGAAGTAATGCCTTAGCATGATCTGTATGGTAAAAAGTCTTTACATGTTGCTCATTAACAGGTTCTGTCGGATTAGCAAACCCATATGCTATATAAGAAAGTGCCTCGTGAATCTCATCTAAATCGGCCATTCCTGTTGACACGATCATCTTATTTCCTTTGGTTGCGATATAATGCAAAAAAGGCGCGTTGGTAAGCTCGCCAGAGGGTATTTTAACTTTATCGATGCCCAGTCTATCCATTAAAAAGTCAGCACTATCCACATCAAAAGGTGTGGATAGAAATTCTATATTTTGCATTTTACAAAAAGCCTGCAAATGTTCGAATTCTTCGTAACTGAGTTCCAACTTTTTTAGCATTTCAAATTGGGAGGAAGATCCTTTCAAATTTTTGATTTGATATTCTGCTTGTTCAGCATTTTTAGTTACTAGACTCTCTGCCTTAAAAGTTTGAAATTTTACAGCATTTGCTCCGGAATCTTTAGCCACCTTAATCAATTCTTTAGCCATTTCCAATGAACCATTATGATTAACTCCGACCTCAGCAATAATATAAGTTTTCATGGTATGCTCCCTTGAATAAAAAAACATATTATTTAAAATCATAGAATTTTTTTAAAAGTATGTTACCAAGCTTACTTTCTTTTAAGATCAGGGCTATTTTCTCGGAAGTATTACCTTCACCATATAACAAAGGGGCACTCTTGATCTCTTCTTTGAAAGAAGCTGAGAGGCCTTTTATTATTGCAGCCTTTATATCATCTATTGAAAAGGAACAATCAATGACAGATGCAGCTTTGAGCCTCCCCTGTTGACGTATTCCTATATTTATAGTTGGTTTCTCGAAAACTGGACTTTCTAAAAGTCCACTAGAAGAATTACCAATCACCATTTCACAATGGCGAACAGCGTTCAAGTATCTAACTTGTCCAAGCGAGGTATAGACTCTTGTACGGTCAGGATTCCGCTCAACGTACGCCTCAATATATTTATTTATAATCCGCCCATCGGTGTCGGCATTTGTTTTCGTAAACAGGATTTGATAATTGGGGAATTGATCCAAGGCCTTAAGCAGATTCTGAATTTGTATCTCTGAAGAACTGCCTTCCAAAGTAGTTGGATGCAACGTAACTAGAAAAAATTTTTCTAATTGAAAATGAATACTCTCAGATAATTCTACTATATCCATACATTTTGTTTTTCGTATACCTTCTATTCCTAACGCTCCAACATTATAGACGGTCTCCGGCTGTTCGCCCAATTGAATTACACGATTTTTATATTCCTCAGAAGCAGTAAAATGAAAATGTGCCATTTTGGTTATAGAATGACGGATAGCATCATCTATAGCTCCTTGAGTCAATTCCCCCCCATGGATATGAGCTATTGGAATCCTCATAATCATAGCGGCCTGAGCTGCTGCAAAAATTTCAAAACGATCACCTAAAACTAATAGAATATCAGGTTTGATTCTTTCAAGTGCATCAGCAAATGAAATAACACCCAATCCTACTGATTTCGTTATCGCCGTCGTTGAATCTCCAGAGATCAACATCTCAATCTTTTCATCTATAACAAAACCATCTTCTTCAATTTCCTTGTACGTTAGACCAAACTCTGGGGACAGATGCATCCCCGTGACTATAAGTTTCAACTCAAGTCCAGGCTCATGTATTATTCGCTTCATCAGGTGGTGTAGCAACCCATACTCTGCTCTAGTCCCAGTAACAATACAGATTTTACGATTCAACGGTAGATACCTCACTTAATGGTGTGCTAGGCATACTAATTATAACTGCATTTAAATACTCTGTTTCACTAAGATCGCTTCTAGGACATGATTGATATATCTTCAATGTGTGCAAAGGGCTCCAGACTGGACGACACATTACTCCCTGCCCATTTAAGAATTCAAGAATTTCTTCTTTATGATTCTCGTCTTCGATAAGCATCGTTTGTAACCAATAGTTACTTCTTGCCATTGGAATTTCTTTAAATAATCTAACCCCTTCAATTTCTTCGAGCCAGAGAGAATAGGTTTCTGTTAATTTACGTTTAGACTCAATAAAAGAAGGAAGCTTCTCTAATTGGGCACATCCTAGTGCTGCATTTAGATTAGGCATTCGATAGTTAAAACCGATCTCATCATGCAGATACATCCATTGATGTGGAACTTTTGCCGTGGTAGTCAAATGTTTAGCATAATCCGCCAAGGTCTCATCATCCGTTAGGATAGCTCCACCTCCACCAGTTGTGATGATCTTATTTCCATTAAAACTAACAGCACTAACCCGTCCAAAGCTCCCCGTATGTTTTTCTTTATAGTAGCTACCTAATGACTCAGCTGCATCTTCCACAAGTTCAAGATTGAACTTCTCACACACTGAAACTAACTCATCCATCATACAAGGATGACCAAAAGTATGCATAGGTACCATTGCTTTAATTCGACGGTTTGTATTTTTGTTATACAACTCTCCCTGCCGAAATTCCCCAATAGAATCCAAGTATCTTTCCAATTTCATTGGATCTATTCCTAGTGAATCTCTATTCACATCAACAAAATGAGGAATAGCCCGAATGTAAGTTACAGCATTGGCTGTTGCAACAAAGGTCAAAGAAGGAATGAGAACTTCATCCTCTTCTACCACGCCAACAAGCTTTAAAGAGATATGCAATGCTGCTGTCCCATTTACGACAGCTACTGCTCGCTTCACACCCACAAAACGAGCTAATTCTTCCTCGAAACGATTAACATAAGAACCAACAGAGGATACCCATCCAGATTTGACACAATCCGTTACATATTCAACCTCTTTATGATTAAAGGTCGGCTCATGGAGTCCGACCACTTCTTTTTGATATTCAGCTTTTATTAACGTGGCTAATTCCATCCATTGTTTATTATTCATAAGTTGTACACATCAGCTTTATATCTTGATAAATTATCTTCGTCAGTAAACCAATTAATCGTTGCTTGTAACCCTCTACGAAACCCCTCTTTTTGTCCAAACATCGGTTCCCACCCCAATAAGTCTTTTGCCTTCTGATTGTTACACCAGAGTCGCTCCACTTCGCTTTTTTCAGGTCTAAGACGATCTTCATCAGTTTCTATCACTAACTTTACGCCCATGATGTCCGCAATAGTATCAGCAGTCTCACCTATGGAAACTTCATAGTTAGATCCAATATTAATAACTTCTCCAATGGATTGATCCGATTCCATAACAGAGATAAATCCATTCACCGTATCTTCCACATAATTAAAATCACGTGTTGGAGTAACCGAACCAAGCTTAATATTATGAATTCCATTTGCAATCTGACTAATAATTGTAGGAATAACTGCACGGGCAGACTGACGTGGTCCATACGTATTAAATGGTCGTATTACGGAAATTGGGGTTTCAAATGAACGATAAAATGACAACGCCATTTGATCTGCACCAATTTTCGATGCAGAGTAAGGGGATTGTCCTTGAAGCGGATGATCTTCGTCGATTGGAACGTACAACGCTGTACCATAAACTTCACTAGTTGAAGTGTGCACGACTTTATCCACATTTAACTCTTTGGCAGCCTGTACGATATTTAAGGTGCCCACAATATTCGTATCAATATATGTGGATGGTGAATGATAAGAATAGGGAATCGCGATTAATGCTGCCAGGTGCAACACGTGAGTACATCCAACCATGGCCTGTTTTACACCAAAAGGATCCCTGATATCTCCTGCAAATACCTCGAGCTGTGATTTAACATCCATTGAGCTTTGATCTAACCATCCCCACGAGTTGAAGGAGTTATAGTTAACAAACGCTTTAACGTTATATCCCCTTTTGACAAGTTCTTCGGTTAAATGAGAGCCAATGAATCCATCAGCACCTGTAACCAAAATTTTCAACAGAATCATCCTTTACAGAAAATGTTTTTACAGCACCTTTTCAGAAAATTATATCTCTCGCAATATAGTGAGGTTTTAATAAAGCAACGTTACTCTCCCAAGCTTTCAGCCGTTTCTGCTAGTAAGGAAGTAATTTCATTTAAGGTATATACAGCGACATCTAAAAACCCAAGATTAACCTCTTGTGCTTTAATAACATTATTGGCATTAATCACTCGCTCTATAGTATATAAGTTCCATACAGAGGTTCTCATCGCTGGCTGTAAACAGTGCCGTATTAGCCAATTGTCTAATACTAGCAAAAAAAAGTCTTCGGTTCGATCAATCTTCTTCAGCGCTTCTTTCAATTCGGCTTCAGAAGAATTCTCATTTATTTTAACACGTCTAACTTGTTTTTGTTGTTTCTCGAACTGAAGTTTAATATCCAAAAAATGTCTATACTGTTCTCTCATAATTTCCTTTAGCCGTTGCTTCTCAAGAGGATAGTTCGGTATTTCTTGTAAAACTTCTGGCATAGGTTTTATCTTATCGTTACAGTACCTCTTCCCAACTTCTTCTAAGCTTAACTGTTCAGTATACGCAATTTTGGCTCCACCTTCTGTGGAATTAATGACATGTAACTTCTTGTTCGTAATTTCTAATTCAAACCACGTTCGAAATGTATTCCAAATTTCTGTAGTAGCAACTCTCCCTCCGTAATAACCCTCCGTTTCCAAGAGGTCAAATGAGGAGTACATGCTACTTGTTAAATCTTTGTCATCATAGATCGTGCCTCCAGCATGCGTCTCTCCAACCGTATCCCCGTAAGCCAAATCCTGCCCCAGCAATATAATTGGAGAAGCTCCAATGTGCTCAGCGACACCAAAAGCTACATGAGCACAAGATAGACCGATACTTATAGAGCTATCGTCCCCTAACCCTAAGACTTCTTTCAACCATATAAACTCTCCTACATTTTCACGCATAGGTATAACAAGTTTACCAGGGAACTCTTCCAATATGTTGGGGTACAGAACTAGGGGACCAACAAGTGTTGATTCAACAGGATACTTCTTGCCTTCATAGAAATAAGTGTAGGTCTCTATTCCTCGTTCTACCGAACAAATAAAGTCAGGAATAATCCCTTCATCACAAAGACGTTGAGCAATGGTATCCACAGCAATAATAACGACTTTATCTTTCAAGTCATGTAATTGATTGATATTTTTATTTAAAGACGGACCGGCAGCCACGACTACAGCTGGCACGTTACGCATTGTATTCTTGAGTAGTGAAACATCTTTCGAACGAGTAAGATGCTTGAGGTTTTTCATATGATTTTTAAATCCTATCAAACTATCTTCTACAGAGTTACCGTACAACATTGTTTTATAGCTTACGGACTCTTTAATTATTTTAACCACAGCCAAACTGGACTGAAGATCTTGTTCACGATACATATGAGTAAAATAAAATTTGATCGTCTTCACATAGAAAATAGCATTAGTTAATAGATATTTATCTAAAAATCGAGATAGATTACTTATTTTATCAGCGAACAAAACCGCTCCCGGTCTTTGAAGGAATGAAAGATCCTTTTCTTGCAACGAATAGCTAAACAAGGGGAGATTAGGTTCAATGATGACTAACAAAGACTCGTCGCCCATCAATGTAATAAGTTTTTGAATTTCTTCTATAGAATAAATCCCTAGAACAAAAATCAGTTCCCGTTTTAAAGGGTTGGGCTGATTGGAATCATCGAATTCATTTTTTAAAAAAAACGACTGCTCTCCATTGATGAATATTTCATTCCCGTTACTATCCACTTCAAAGGAGATTTGCTCTAACTCACTTTCATCAGGCATTCCAATCCAGTGATCGGCGTTAGCTGATAGAATCTCAATATTCCGATCCATTAACTCCATTCTGCTTGCTCCCTTATGCATAATTTTCTTAATAATCAGAGATTCACTACAGCACCTAGTATAGCAAGAAAGCCCCACCAAGTGGGGCTTTCTTGAACTGATCAGAAATCATCTTAGTACAGACTTCTGTTAAAGCTTCAATTATCTCAACAATTGCAGTACGCCTTGTGGTTGTTGATTTGCTTGAGCCAACATAGCTTGAGCTGCTTGAGCCAAGATGTTGTTCTTCGTTTGGCTCATCATTTCTTTTGCCATGTCAACGTCACGGATACGGGATTCAGCAGCAGTCAGGTTCTCGGAAGCTGTTCCCAAGTTGTTGATTGTGTGCTCCAGACGGTTTTGTACAGCACCCAGTTTAGCACGTTCGCTGGAAACCAGGGAAGTCGCTTTGTCCAGAACTGCGATTGCTTTAGAAGCATCTTCACGAGTGGAGATGTTCAAAGCAGCTTCGCCTTTAATATCGTTAGAGCCGTTAGTAACGTTGTTATCTTTCGTGAAACCAGCTTGTCCAGCATTTCCTGTGATACCCAGTGCTGCTGCACGAACATCGTTAATTTGCAAGGACATCGATTGGCCTGTATTTGCACCAATTTGGAACTTCGTGGAGAAGCCTACTCCTTGTGCTCCAGCACCTACCACTTGTTGAACGTTACCGATTGTTGCAGTGCTCGCAATACCCAGACCTAATGCAGTAGTACCAGCGCCCACTTTAATATCTTTACCTGTCTCGGACAGGAACTGAAGTTTGTTATCTTTAGACAAGGAAGCTGTAACTTTGCTGTCCATGCCAGCTGCTTGCAAAGATGCATTCAAATCTTTAACGAGTGATTCCATAGCAGCTTTAGCTACGTTAGCATCAGCATTTGTAGTATCATATGTTTTTGGAGTAGTACCTGTGTTCAGGTTAACAGTCACTTCACTCTCAGAACCAATTGTGAATTTGATTGTTGAACCAGAAGCAATGGAAACAGCTGCAGCAGTAAGGGCAGTAGCACCTTGGAGTCCTGCACGTTCTACTGTTGAAGGGTCTCCTTTAACTTTAATCGAAGTCGCAACACTCGCTCCCAAAGCTGTAGCATTTACGAACTCCATTTTGCTTGTTGCACCTGAAGACTTAGCAGTGAACTCAAGTGTATTACCAGCACCTACTTTAATGTCTACCAGATCAGACAATTTAACTCCACCAGATGTAGTAGCATCCAACGCAGTTTTCAATGCTTTAGCGTTTTCTGCCGCAGTGGAAGTTCCTACGCCAGCAGTCACAGCGGAAAGTGCAAATGTTTTATCATCAATCGTAATTTTTGCACCCGCACCAAATGTAATAGCACCAGTAGCGATTGCAGTACCCATTGCTTTTTTAGCGTTTGTAGCTTGAGTCAGTTTCTCGCTGTCACTTGAACCAATACCACCGTTAAGCAACTTTTGAGTATTGAACTCAGTAGTGTTACCGATACGGTTAACTTCGGAAGTCAATTGGTTCATCTCGTCTTGCAGTGCTTGACGGTCGGAATCTGTGTTTGTTCCGTTCGCGGATTGGTTAGAAATCTCACGCATACGTTGCAGGATGGAGTGAGTTTCGTTCAATGCACCCTCAGCTGTTTGGATCAAAGAGATACCATCTTGAGCGTTACGGGAAGCTTGGTCCAAACCACGGATTTGGCCGCGCATTTTTTCGGAAATTGCCAAACCGGCAGCATCGTCACCAGCACGGTTGATGCGAAGACCCGAAGACAATTTTTCGATGTTTTTGTTAGTGTTGCTAGTGTTGATGGACAATTGGCGGTGAGTGTTCAACGCCGGAATATTGTGGTTGATAATCATTGAGTGTTTCCTCCCTGAAATAAGTTAGTTCCACATCCTTGTGGTAAACGCCGCGACATTAAGGTCGGCCGCCCTGCCGAAGCAGCGTCTAAATTATATATCGACGGGAGGTGAACAACTGTTTATAGCAAATGGGAAATTTTTAATCTTTTTTTAATCCATTATTTCGAAGTCGTTCCATGAATGCTTCAACATCGGCAGCCAGCGGTGTAGCAGACTCCCGGTTTGCGTCCTGAATTGCGGCATAAATCTCTTGGCGAAAGATATCAATATGCTTTGGTGCGGATATGCCGATTCTTACGGTATCCCCTTCCACAGCAAGTACCGTGACTTCGATCTGATCCTGGATGACAATGGACTCACCCTTTTTCCTGGACAAAACGAGCATATTACACTCCACCTTTCACGGATCTCGCATCTTCTTCCTCTTCGGCCCAGATCAGATGTCGTGTATCGTATCCGGACTGATGAAGTACAACTTGTTTGCCCAGTTGTTTTTCCGGATTAAGTACGACTGGTGCCAGGAGATTCATTGTCGATTTATTGGCTTGCGAATGGATGGTAACCAGAGAGAATACGGCGACTTGTTCGTCAATCTGCAACTCTTCTTTATCCACTTCACTCAACTCAAAGCTGTAGTCAGGCGCAAACGTAAAAGGACTCACTAACAAGAAAGACAACTCCTTCTCACGCACAGATTGCAAATAACTAAACGGTGTGTCTTCCCACGGGATTAGTGCAAATTCTGTTTCTTCTTCAAATCCAGGTAATCCTTTGGGAAATTGATAGATTTCTTTCTCCTGAACTTCAACTTCTCCCCACATGCTTGTCTGAATAAAAATAATAAACGCCTCCTTGGCGATGATTTTGTACAAAAAAAGCCATAGAGGGCTTCGTCCGAGACCGTCTATAGCTCACATTATAACTTATAACGCCATATCGATGGCTGGCGGTGTGTATTTAACGGATGCATATTGCTTCACATAGATGTCCAGCTTGCCTCGTTGATACTCAATCTCCGGTTTGTTTACCGTCACATTCAGCTCAGAAACCGCCGGATCATAACTAATATCGGGTGGCCTTGTATTGATGCGGATCTCCACGTTATCAAAAGAAGCAGGAGTTCGCGTCTCTGGAAACGGCTGAGGCATCCAATCGCTGCCCACAATGTTCGCAATCGTATTGCCTGGTTTGTGAATAGCAGCGAGCTGGTTCCCTTGTTCTACTCGCGCAGCGAGATTTTGAAGGAAATTTTGCTGAATTCCCGAGTAGATTCGGGCATTCATATCAATCATATTACCGCCTGTATAGGCGGCGAATGCTTGGCTTTGATCTACATTAAGCTCAATCGGATGACTCTGAACCGTAAGTTTAGCCGGCTTAGTCTGAAGCTGTACATCGGCTTTGGGCTGACGGATAGAATATTTTCCAGGGTCGGCATCAATATTTAATATAGAAGGGGTTGTCTGAATCTGTACCACAGGAAGGATCTTCATACTGCACCCACTCCTCTTATCTCAGGAAATCCACCAGAGAAGGTGATATGATTTTTGCGCCAACAGACAACGAGGCGTTATAGATATTTTCCTGGATTTTAGATTTCAAAGACAGTTCTGCAATATCGGCATCCTCGACTTTGGCTTGCAGATCCGTCAGGTTAATACCCAGATCATCCAAACGCCCCATCATCAGATCAACACGGTTTGTTTTTGCTCCAATTTCGGATCGGATCGACAATATTTTCCCCATACGAGAATCCATGATGTCCAGTTGATTAGACAATTCCTTTTGGTCGCCATCTTGTAATGCTTGCATAACGGTATTCATGATCACAAATAGATTGTCTTGTTCTGTAGCTGTACCGAAAACTTCATTCCCGCTTACATTGATAGGCAGTTGCACACTTTCACCTACAATGAAATTGATCTTCCCTTGGTCCGTCACTACCGAAGCAGCATTGGTCGTATCTAGCGTACCATCCGCATTAGAAGGAAAATCATAAGGTTTGACATCATAGGTCTCCCCATTAAAAATGTATTTCCCATTAAGCTTACTATTCGAAATATCAATAAGCTGTTCCTTCAGCTGTTTTACCTCTTCATTAATGCTATCGAGTGCGGTCTGAGGATTAGTTCCTGTTGTCGCTTGAACCGTCAATTCACGCAAACGCTGAACAACGTTACCAGCCTGGTTCAGCACGGTATCATTAAATTCCAACCAGGAAACGGCACTATCCACGTTTTTCTGATATTGCTCATTAGATGATAATTCAGCACGGTAACGAAGGGAGTACGTGATCCCTACCGGATCATCCGAAGGCTTGTTGATTTTACGCCCCGTAGCCAGTTGAGTCTGAGTGTTGTTCATCTGTTGTGCATTCCTGTTGAGGTTCATTAGCAGTTGCGCACCCAACATATTATTTGTAATTCTCATGGTCTGTCATGTCACTCCCTTCGATTATCTGCCTACCATACCCGTAGAGTTAATCAATTTATCTAACAGTTGATCGTATGTGGTCATAAAACGTGCTGATGCACTGTACGCATGCTGGAACTTGATCATGTTCCCCATCTCTTCATCCAGTGATACACCACTGACGGATTGACGCCGTGTATCCACTTGCTGTACCAAAAACTCGGAGTTGGAAGTCTGACGTGCGGCTTCCTGCGATTGAACACCTAACTGTCCCACAATGGCACTAAATTGAGCACCAATCGTTGCACTACTTAGACCATCTGCCGATTTCATCGGCGTATCCTTAAGGTTTGCGATCAAGTTCGCAAGAGTGTTGTTCCCCTTAATCACCGTTTCCGTGCCGGAAGCCGTTGTCGTCCGCAGGGATGTTGCAATTTTACTTGGATCAGCCAATATTGCAGCATTCAAGGAGATATTTCCGGCAGTAATTGCAGTTCCGCCTCCAGCCGCAGTAAAGAACGGTAATCCTCCATTATTCGTTCCATCCATGCTGTAACCCAGTTGATGCAATCCGTTCAGCCCTTTTACTGTAACCTTCATGTCACTGGTCAGTGTCCGCGCTGCGCCCGTAAGGCCCAACGAATTGTTTTCCGGCAACACGGAGCCCGCAGGTATGGTGATATCAATATCTCCATTGGCCAGCGTATTCGCTAAGTCATCCATCTGTTTACGATAATCACTCACCAGCGTATCTCTGGATCTGATCATACCGTGAACTTCACCGTTGGTGAGCGTACCCGCTGTATAGGCATTATTCAAAAACGCTGAATCTACAGTAGCTTGAACAGCCCCACCCGTTACAAGCTCCTGTCCATTCATCTGAATCTGGTAGCCCTGTGGTGTATCGGTAACGGTAATATTCATAATTTTGGACAGCTTGTCTGCCATTAAGTCACGTTGGTCACGCAAATCGTTTGCGTTATCGCCAAGGGATTCAACCTTTACGATTGCACTATTCAGGTTTGCAATGTTACCCAGATAACCCTGAATTTCATTACTTTTCACCGCAATATTACTATCCAAATCCTGACTTAGAGAGTCTAATTGGCGACTAATCTGGTTCATCGCGTCGGTAAGAGCCAGAGTGGTCTCTTTAACAATTCGGCGAGCCGTAACGTCTTCCGGGTTTTTACTTAGATCTGACCAGGATTTATAGAAATTATCCATAACCGTACGAAAACCAGTTTTGGAAGGTTCGTTGACAATTGCCTCAAGTTTCTCCAGTGTATCCCGTTGAATGGACCAACTCCCGAAGTTGGTATTTTCGTTGCGATATTGGTCATCCAGAAATTTCTCGCGAACACGGGTGATCGAGTCGAACTCTACCCCCGTTCCGAGTTGCCCTGGTGATGTACTATGCAAAAATGCAAACGGCTCCATAGGAATGGATGCTTGCATATTTACTTTCTGACGTGAGTACCCCTCCGTGTTGGCGTTGGCTACGTTATGACCTGTTGTGCTAAGAGCGGTCGTCTGTGCAAACAAACTGCGTTTAGCCGTTTCGATTGAATGAAATGTAGATGTCACCTGGTTTCCCCCTATTTAATCAGGCACGCGTGTCGAACAGACCGATTCGTCCTGGATTGCCGTGCTTATCAGCAGGATGCTGATAAGTTGCATCCTGTTCAGGCCTCGAAGCAAAGATGTCCATCGATAGATCAATAAACATTAACGATTGTTCAATTAACTTTTGATTGAGTTGATTGATATCTTTCAATTCTTGTAATGTTCCCGCCAGCTTCTTCTGAACTTCAAACAATCGCTGTTTGTCAGCCGGATCAAAGATCAGCTTGGAAATCTCGGTAATATTCAGGTTCAGCATGGACTTAATGCCACGCTCCTGAAGCAGTTCGTGGACAGCGTGTAGTCGTTCTGTTTCAAGCGGCTCCTGCTGTTTCATAAACTTGGATTCCTTATTCATGATAGCAATAAGCTGGTCTACATCATTTTTGACGATAACTTCTCGTTTAACCTGACTGAGTGCCAGCATATCACGGTGACTTTGCTCCATCTGCTCTAAAACTGCAATTAATCTGTCCAGTGCTGCCATTACATAATCACCTATTCCTTATCAAAAGACTTGAAATACGGTAGCAGCTTGTCAGCAAGCTTGCTACTGTCCACCTGGTATGTTCCCGAGCTTACCTGCTCTTTCAACTCCTGAATTCGTTGCAGCCGTCCTGCATCTTGCGTACGTCCTTGTTCTTCGAGCATCTTCATCGCCTCCGGAGAAATGGATACTTCATCCTTACGGCGGCTTTTCTTGGTCTCAGCCTGCTGATTGGATTCAACATTCCTCTGATATGAATTGATGGCTCCAATTCGACTTGGTTCATTGATTTTCATTCGAAGTGCACTTCCTTTCACCTGAATTTTTTTCGTTGATATACGTATTTCTTTCTTTATCTTTATGTGTTCGAAATGAGTAGGATAATAAAAAAAACCGATAATCTTTAATAAGTTTATCGGTACGTTCCAAAACATTTGTTATAGCATTATTCGTATTTAAGACCACGTTCCTATGAATTGCGCAGTTTGTCGACGGCATTGTAGGTTCGTCCGCCTACTTGGTTGTTATCCTTCTGGCCTACTTCACGAGCTGCCCCAGCCAAGTCTTTCGTTAGTCGAGTACGGCAGGAATCGCACATATGGCCTTCACGAATCAGCATTCCGCACACTTCACAAGGATACATCATATTCGGGGCGTTTTCGATGGAAATCCGTCCCTCTCGAATAAACTTCGTGATGGTTTTGATTGAAACTTCTGTCGCATCCGACAGTTCCTGTATGTTGGCGCCTTTATTTTCGCGCAAATAGTCTACACAGATCTGGTATTCCTGCTCCATTTCCTTGATACAGTTCGAGCACACATCACGAAAATTCAATGCATACAATTTGCCGCAACGAGGACAATTCCCTAAATTCATCGCTAAAACTCCCCTCTCAAACTTCCTTTTCCGACTAGATAATATCTATACATTACCTTATTTTCTCATATGAAGTCCATAGCTTATTTACGAAATAAAAACGAAGACAGGATGCACGTTTACGCAAACCCGTCTCCGGAATTGTAATTATTATATATCATTAATTCAAGGTTCTAATACTCACAATAGAAGACCATACACTCGTATTCTGATCATTAAATGCCCGAACACGGTATCTATGCACACTTGCAGGTAATAAATCCAGATGTATAAATGCTGGATCACTAACAATCGCAGCAATCTGTCCGTCTGCTTCAATCTCATAGGATGTGGCACCCGCTACATTGTCCCATGTAATTGTAATGCTTGTCCGATCTACTGTTCCCTTAGGTACCGCTGCACTCAATTGAGTTACTCCCGTAATCATTTCGCTCCATGCTCCGACACCGGAAGCATTCTTCGCTCGAATACGGAAAGAATGCTCTGAATTGGGTGCAAACCCACTCTTCGTGTAGGCAACAGCATTGATCGCCACGATTGTACCGTCAATCTCCAGATCATAGCCGGTTGCTCCGATTACTGCATTCCATTTTAGCGCAATTGCTGCGGTTGTTGCAGAATTCACAGTTAGACCGGGTACACTTCCTGGCAGTGTTGTTTGGGAGACCACGGCTGTCCATGCACTCACATTGGTATCGGTCAGCGCTCGTACGCGATACTTGTGTGCAGTTCCTCCGAGCAGCTCGCTGTGAGTGTAAAAAGGGTCACTCACGGTTGCTACGCTGTTTCCGTCTGCCTCAATTTCATATTTGGTTGCCCCAGCAACTCCAGTCCATGTCAAAAGAATCGAAGTTTCTTCTGGCACCCCTTTCAAAGCGGTTGGCAGATTTAATTGCGTAGAGGCATTCAGCATTTCACTCCAGCTACCGATTCCGGCTGCATTTTTGGCGCGGATGCGGAAAGTGTGATCGGTGTTCGCCGCGAGGCCGCTCTTCGTATATGCTGTCCCGGTTACCGCCACAACGGTGCCATCGATCTCCAAATCATAGCCGGTAGCTCCAGTGACAGCTGTCCATTTCAATGCAATAGCTGCATTGGTCACGGTGTTAATCGCCAGACCACTGACGGATGCAGGTATCGTGCTTTGCGTCAGCACCGCTGTCCATGCACTTGTATTTGTTTCCGTTAACGCACGAATACGATATTTATGCGCTGTACCTGGCAACAGGGAGGTGTGGCTATAGCTTGGTTCTTCCACCGTCGCTACGACTGTGCCATCCGCTTCAATCTCGTATTTCGTTGCATCAGCAATTGCTGCCCACGTCAGGTTGATTGCTGTTTCTTCCGACGCAGCTTTCAAAACAGGCGTATTCAACTGTGTTGTTGCACGGATCAGGTCGCTCCACGCACCTGCACCCGCGGCGTTTTTCGAACGAATGCGGAAAGTGTGGTCGGTATTGGCCGCAAGGCCACTCTTCGTATACGCTGTGCCCGTAGCTGCCACAACCGTACCGTCGATCTCCAGATCATAACCGGTTGCTCCTGTTACCGCTGCCCATTTTAACGCTATAGCTGCATTGGTCACCGAGTTAACGGCCAAGCCACTGACGGATGCTGGAATAGTACTTTGCGTCAGAACCGTTGTCCATGCACTTGTATTTGTTTCCGTTAACGCACGAATACGATATTTATGCGCTGTACCTGGCAACAGGGAGGTATGGCTATAGCTTGGTTCTTCCACCGTCGCTACGACTGCGCCATCCGCTTCGATCTCGTATTTCGTTGCATCGGCAATCGCTGCCCATGTCAGGTTGATCGCTGTTTCTTCCGACACAGCTTTCAGAACAGGCGTATTCAACTGTGTTGTTGCACGGATCAGGTCGCTCCACGCACCTGCACCTGCGGCATTCTTCGAACGAATGCGGAAGGTGTGATCGGTGTTCGCCGCAAGGCCACTCTTCGTATAGGCTGTGCCGGTAACCGCTACAACAGTGCCATCGATCTCCAGATCATAGCCGGTAGCTCCTGTCACAGCTGTCCATTTTAACGCTATAGCTGCATTGGTTACCGAGTTAATGGCCAGACCACTGACGGATGCAGGTATCGTGCTTTGCGTCAGTACCGTTGTCCACGCGCTTGTATTTGTTTCCGTTAACGCACGAATACGATATTTATGCGCTGTACCTGGCAACAGGGAGGTATGGCTATAGCTTGGTTCTTCCACCGTCGCTACGACTGCGCCATCCGCTTCAATCTCGTATTTCGTTGCATCGGCAATCGCTGCCCACGTCAGGTTGATCGCTGTTTCTTCCGACGCAGCTTTCAGAACAGGGGTATTCAACTGTGTTGTTGCACGGATCAGGTCACTCCATACGCCTACACCTGCGGTGTTCTTCGAACGGATGCGGAAAGTGTGATCGGTGTTCGCCGCGAGGCCACTCTTCGTATATGCTGTGCCCGTGACTGCTACAACAGTGCCATCGATCTCCAGATCATAGCCGGTAGCTCCTGTCACAGCTGTCCATTTCAATGCAATAGCTGCATTGGTCACCGAGTTAATGGCCAGACCACTGACGGATGCAGGTATCGTGCTTTGCGTCAGCACCGCTGTCCATGCGCTTGTATTCGTTTCCGTTAACGCACGAATACGATATTTATGCGCTGTACCTGGCAACAGGGAGGTATGGCTGTAGCTTAGTTCTTCCACCGTCGCTACGACTGCGCCATCCGCTTCAATCTCGTATTTCGTTGCATCGGCAATCGCTGCCCACGTCAGGTTGATCGCTGTTTCTTCCGACGCAGCTTTCAGAACAGGGGTATTCAACTGTGTTGTTGCACGGATCAGGTCACTCCATACGCCTACACCTGCGGTGTTCTTCGAACGGATGCGGAAAGTGTGATCGGTGTTCGCCGCGAGGCCGCTCTTCGTATATGCTGTCCCGGTTACCGCCACAACGGTGCCATCGATCTCCAAATCATAGCCGGTAGCTCCAGTGACAGCTGTCCATTTTAACGCTATCGCTGCATTGGTTACCGAGTTAATGGCCAGACCACTGACAGATGCAGGAATCGTGCTCTGTGTTAGAACGACTGTCCACGCGCTTGTATTCGTTTCCGTTAACGCACGAACACGATATTTATGCGCTGTACCTGGCAACAGAGAGGTGTGGCTATAGCTTGGTTCTTCCACCGTCGCTACGACTGCGCCATCCGCTTCAATCTCATATTTCGTTGCATCGGCAATCGCTGCCCATGTCAGGTTGATCGCTGTTTCTTCCGACGCAGCCTTCAAAACAGGCGTGTTCAACTGTGTTGTTGCACGGATCAGGTCGCTCCATACGCCTACACCCGCGGTGTTCTTCGAACGGATGCGGAAGGTGTGATCGGTGTTCGCCGCGAGGCCACTCTTCGTATATGCTGTCCCGGTTACCGCCACAACGGTGCCATCGATCTCCAGATCATAGCCCGTTGCTCCTGTCACAGCTGTCCATTTTAACGCTATCGCTGCATTGGTTACCGAGTTAATGGCCAGACCACTGACGGAGTCAGGCAGTGTAGTTTGTGATTTTACTGCAGTCCAAGCACTGATATTGTTGCTATTAATGGCACGCACACGGTATTTGTGCACTGTTCCCGGTTTAAGCGCTGTATGCGTGTAGATCGGTTCCGTTACCCCTCCGATAATCACTCCATCTGCCTCAACTTCATAGGAAGTAGCTCCTTCAATTGCTGGCCATACAAGGATAACTTCTTCTTGTGTTGCATTCGTTTGAATAACCGGTGTGCTCATCTGTGTCGTTCCTGTGATGGCCTCACTCCAGCTTCCAGGTCCACCTGCATTTTTAGGTCTGATTCTAAATGTATATTCGGTATTCGGTGTCAAACCTGTTTTATTGTATGTGGTGCCAGTGACAGCAACGATTGTACCGTCAATCTCCACGTCATAGCCTGTAGCCCCTTTTACTGCACTCCAAGATAATGACAGTTTGTTTAACGTAGCATCCGTTATCTTCAATCCATCTGCACGATCAGGTACGGTCAACTGTTTTACAGTTGCGCTCCAATCGCTCTCATTCGTAGCCGAATAAGCTTTGAGCGTATACGTATGCGTAGAGTTGGCTTCAAGCCCTCCATGCTCATAGGAAGTAACATTACCAAGCTCAAGCGGTGTTCCGCCGTCGATCTGTAATTGGTAACGGTCAGCGTACTCGACCGCATCCCATTGAATTATATTCTTGCCTTCCTCTGCTGTTACTGTCAGAACAGGTTTCTTCAGCAGTGTGGTCAGCGTATAAGGTTCACTCCATTCACCTGTTCCAAGTTTATTCACCCCGCGTACTCTGTAGGTATATGAAGTGTTTGGGGATAGTTGAGTGCCGGCATAACCAATACCATAAAATGGCCCTTTAACGGTCCCATTCTCTTCAATCTCATATTGGACAGCCTGTTTAGCAGCACCCCATCCAAGATTGGCCGCAACATCACTAGCGGCGGCACTTAAGTTCACCGGAATTTCCGGGATAGATGTAATTGGAGGATTGGTAGCCGATTCCTTCACAAAACTATAGGATTCTGCTTTGCGGGTGTAATACGGGTTAAGGTTGGAGACAAAATCGACAACAACACCTGTATCCGCATTAACAACCAGACTAAGCTGAGTCGCTTCGAAGTTTTGCACATATCGTGGCGTTTCATATCCAAAGACATCCACATGAGATATATCCCACTGCCCCACGCTTGTACCGGATTGTCTATATTCCATCACCGTGTAATAGTGCCAGATTTCTGAAAAATCGATCATGATCGCCTTTTCTACTTTTCCAGCATAAGTAGATGTGTATGTACCGAATGCTACGTTCGTCATTTTTGGAACTGTTGCCGTAACGGCCTGTCTTCGAGAAAATGAATATCCGGACGCATTCAATTTATATTCTCTTGCCCATCGGAGATCAATTGCTTTTTGATTGACACGAAGATTTCCATCTTGCTCTGTAAGGACATAATGGTAGTCGTAACTGCTGGAAACTACCCTGTTACTCGTTGCGGCATGTGCCTGGTTCCCCCCGTACACACCAAAATGTCCGAATACCAGCATCAATACTAGTAAACGGACAGTCCATAAATAAACACCGTTTTTTCTTGTCCCTGCAACCAATGTTGTTCTCCCCTTCAAAAGATATGTTTGCCCCACTCCTACAATCACCTGTGGTGAACGGCAGAACTATCTATTCTACGAAGTAACATCAATTCCTCTTTTTAACATGTAAATTTTTTCTTGTAACGCTTTCAATCGAAATATCATCAAACAACTGGACTAATAAAGCTCAAATATACAAAAGGACAGTTTTACAAGTATAAAGTTATTAATATTAGAATAAACGTTCTTATAGTACGTACTTCTCCTTATAAGGAGAGGCTACGATCTGGCTAAAGTGAGTGTATAAATTTCCAACGTTACGCTCGCTTTACTTGCGGCATGTAAAATGACATGCCCACAAGCATCTAACGTACTTCCAGTCGTGTAGATGTCATCAATTAAAAGTAATTTAAACGGCTTGCTGTAATTCCTGAGCAGGCTGAAATCAAATTCATCAAGCTTGATAGAAAAGGCATGTTTCATCGTCTCGAACCGCTCCGCGCGAGACTTGAAGCTCTGTTTCCCTGTGTTGATCTGGCGTTGCAACAGATCAACACAGGGCAAACCAGCGGTGATGGCAAGCCCTGCTGCCAGCCGCTCCGCCTGATTAAAGCCGCGTTCGGCCAAGCGCTCGTCGCTCACGGGCACATACGTGACCGCATCCGGTCGCCATAGCGGCTTCCTGGTTTCTTTTTCACATATAAGAGTCAGTTCTTCACTCATCGCTTGAAAAGCTTGAGTTAACATAGCAGTTAGCAGCGGGGCGTAGCGCTCATAGCCTCGAAATTTGTACATGCTTATCCAATCTTTCATGAGATCGTTATACTGAACGGCGCTACGATTGCAGAAGAAAGAGCGATTCTGCATATGCGGGCGCACACAGTCAGGGCATCCTACACCACGCCCACAGCGCTGGCAACGGATCGAACGAATCCATGGAATCTGCTGTACACAACGCGGGCATATCCCCGGATAACGTGAAGACAACACCGCACGGGTTCCACAGGTCAAACATGGTGAACCCGGCGGGCCAAGTAACTTATGGAGTTGTCCGCTTAAACGCTGAACACGCTCAAAGAGATGAGAAATATAACTGAACATGAGGTGCTTCTCCTTTCTTAACGAAATAACGAGACCGTATCGAGCATAAAGTATGTAATATACGTTCGGTTAGCATGTGCGAAGAGCACTAGTGCTCTTGTGAAGCAGTGTAATGGTTTTGATTGGAAGCTGGACACTGAAGTAAATCATTGTTCGCATAAACGATTAGTCTACAGTGATCCTTTTCAAGCTAAGATGATTATGTTGATGTAATGATGACTATGATCTTGGAACCGGCGGACGCAGGTAACCTTTGCGGCGGGCGATGGCGTTCATTTTGCGGATCTGGGATACAGCTTTCACTTGGGAACGGGTACGGCGGGATGCAGCAAATACGACACGGCCTGCCGGATCATCCAAGGAACGCCCTGCCCGGCCTGCCATCTGTACTAACGAAGCCTCGTCGAAAAGTCCGTTGTCTGCATCCAGAATAAACACATCGCTACGCGGGATCGTCACGCCCCGCTCCAAGATGGTGGTTGTCACGAGCAGTCGGATGGAGCGTTCCCGAAACGCAATGACTTTGGCCGCCCGCTCCGCATCCTGTGATGAAGTTCCTTCAATCGAGATCGTAGGAAAAGTCCGGCGCATCAGTTGCACAAAGGCCTCAATCTGGGCGATACGCGTTACAAAAACAAACACCTGAGCATCACGTTGTAAGGAAGTTCGAATACTCCTCACAATGGTGGGTGGAAGTTGTTTGCGCCTGATGCATTGCGCCACAGCAGGCATGTTGATCAGCTTCGGTACAGGCAGCGGATGTCGATGGAAGCGGACAGGCACTTTGGCATGAGCAAGCTTGCCCAAAGCGACCTCACGTTGCAAACGGGTTGGCGGCGTAGCGGACAAATAAATGAAATGCCCCTCCGGTTTGCAGCAAGATGTAGCGGCGTGGGCCAGCATGGGATCGTTATGATAAGGAAACGCATCAAGTTCGTCGATAATCACCAGATCAAAACCTTGGTAAAAACGCATGAGCTGGTGTGTAGTCGCCAGGGTGAGCTGGGTATCTTTCCAGCGCTCCGAGCTTCCGCCATAGAGCGTTGCGAGCGAGGTGTCTGGGAATGCTTTGGCAAGGCGCGGAGCCAGCTCCAGCACGACATCCCTGCGCGGTGTAGCGACCAGCGCTCGTCCCCCTTGATCCAGGGTGTGCTGGATTAAGGGGAAAATCATCTCGGTCTTGCCGGCCCCGGTCACGGCCCAGAGCAAGAACCGCCCCGGCCCATCCTGTGCGGGCGGCCGGGCCAAAAACGCGAGCGCCGCGGCAGCAGCCGCGCTCTGCGCTGCGCTTAGCCCCCACCGGGCGAGTCCGCCGCCGGTGGGGGCCAGGGCCGTGCCACGCGATGCTTCGCCGCGTGCGGGCACGGCCCCTTGCGCTGCACTGCGTAGCAGCAGCGCACAAGCACGGCTGCGCCCTAGCGCGAGGCATGCCTCGCAGTAGGCGCACGCCGTCAGGCCGCAGGCAGCGCAGGGCACGCGCTGCCTGGCTTCGCTGCCACAGCGGTGGCAGCGGGGCGCGCTTCGCGCGCGGCCGGGCCACGCGAGCCGGCGGCGCGTGGTAGGCCCTTCGAGGGCGGCTGTCATCTGCAGCCGCCCATGCAAGCGTGCGAGCTGCGCAGCCGCGCGCCAGCCCCCAGGCGGCATGGCGGACTCCGCCGCCAGCAGCGCCTCGGCCTCGGCCGCCAGTAATTGGCGGCCGCTCATCCGCTCAGCCAGCAGAGCTGCGCACTGCTCCAGCTGAGCCCAATACTCGGCGGGATATGGCTTCGGCATCCCGCCAACCCTGGCTTCAAGCGTAGCAGCAGTCCCTCTGCGCGCTCCTAATCCAATTCCTGTTCCCGTACTTGTCCCTTTCCCCCTCCCTTCTTCTAGTCCCGAATACGCTCCCGCCGCCATTCCTATCCCTGGCCCTGCACCCGCTCCCGTACCTATTCCTGTCCCTCTTCCACCATCCCTGCCAATCCCTTTTCCCCTTTTATCGTCTGCCCCTCTGTCCAATCCACTTCCATTCTTCCATCTTCGCACTTCCACCTGTTCGGCTAACGCTCGCCTTGCCTCTATTTCACCCGAGAGATGCTCATACAAGTCCAGCTTTGTATTCAAGTAGCTTTGCCACGCCTCCATACGCCACATATTCATGCTGCGCTCGGGTACGAATTGATCTACCAGCCACGAAGCCTGACTTAACGGAAGTTGCATGCTTAACACCAGCCACTGTTGCACACGCCATCCACTCATGCCCTCCAGCCACCACATGACATCCACCTGGATGTCGAGAGACATGACCATACCCCACTTTTCCCCCACCCGGTACACGTAGAGCCCAACCTGCATCGGTTCTTCCCTCCCCTGTTCGTATCCGAAAAAAAAGCACACGCTGACCGACGACTTCGCCGGAGCATGTGCTTCATGTCCATTCTTCATATCACAGTATTTCTACTTCCCTAATTATACAAGGATTTCGCCTAAGAACAATTCCCTAGTTCCCAATCCCACTTTGGTAACCCTTTTGTGCTAGATTGAATATAAATCAATTCTCCTGATTGTAGTGCCTGTCCATTCACTTCAGCAGTAAACGTTGTTTCCGGCGAATTGCCATATACACCAGCAATCTCAACGTATCACGTTCCTTCAGTTGCTGCTTTATCCACACTTCTGATCACTGCACACGCCAAAACACAACAGCAATAACTTTCAAATATGTACTTGATTCATGATCTGTTGCCATTTCCTGAATCATCTTCGAAATGAATACTTCTTCAAGAGTTCGACTCTATCATCCTGAATATTTATATAAAGCAAGTATATGGTTTTACTTTCTGCCCGTCAATACAACCTTAACGTCACGTAGGCTCTCCCTTAAAAATTCGGAATTTTTCCTTTGTATATGCGCAACTTTTTCCAGTTTTATTAGTCTATACTTTTAAGTTAAGACTTCTGACTTCAAAATGCTTCTTCAGCGTCATCCGAAGTAATAAATCCAGTCTTTAACCATAGATTGCAATAAAACCCATATTCAATTTAAAGGCAGACTTGGCTACAATTACAAAAAAAGATTACAGCATCAAGCTGTAATCTTTCTCATCTCGAATCGGCATATCAACATCTGTAAATTGTAAAATGTGAGGATTATCTGCACCCATCTTCATCACTGGATCTACGCAGATCAATGAGGCGATAGCCGCCATTCCTCTGCCCGGCATGTTCAAGCTCTGCTGGCACAGCTGGCAGATAAGACAACTCCATGCCTTGTCTTTGTAAGATCTTTTCAATAATCGTGATCGTCTCTTGCTCTTGTTGCTCGGCGACCACCGTTAATGTAAAGCTCTTGCCACGATATAATAATTCCAGGCAAAGTGATCGAATGATGCCCTCAATCCGTCCTACCTGATTGGAAGGAATGAGCAAAATCTGCTCGAAGCCTTCGGACTCCGGGCGGGAAGTATGGCGCTGATGCATAAGATGAACGGCCATTGCCGCCAGGAAGTATATGAGCAGAATCATAGTCAGATGAGCAACCATGGCAACTGCACCTCCTCGGAAGGTCATGTTCACCCATGGCGAACATCCCTGTATACCGCAGTATATGCTGCGTATTCCGAAGGGTTACAGCCAAACAACCCGTCGACGCTCGCCTGAACCAATGTTCAGTACATCTTTACACTTTGTCCATGTACAGTGATAAAGTCCATCAGCCCGCAAACCATTCCAGCTATTGGAAAGGACGCGAGTGAATAGATCATTAAACATTACAAGATTAGAGCGTAACCCAGCCATATTTGATAGAGTTAATAACGGCCTGTGTACGGTCGTCGACTTCCATCTTCTGCAGAATGCTGCTGACATGGTTTTTAACTGTTTTTTCACTGATGAACAAAAATTCACCAATCATCTTGTTGCTCTTACCCTCGGCCATCAAACGCAATACCTCAGCTTCACGACGTGTCAGCGGGTTATTGTCTCCAGCAACAAATTTAACGCCTGCTTCCTTCGAAGCACCTTCGCTCATCGCACCCGTTTCGTTAAGATACGTCATACGACGAAGTTGCATAATCAGTTTACCCGTTACTTTAGGATGGATAAATGCATGACCTTCATGAACGGAACGAATCGCGTTGATCAGTGACTCTGCTTCCATATCTTTCAACAAATATCCGTTTGCTCCCTTACGGAGTGTTTCGAATACATAACTTTCATCATCATGAATGGACAAAATAATAACTTTTACATCCGGGAACAGCTCGCGCAGTTTCTCAGTAGCTTCAACGCCGTTCTCAACAGGCATGTTAATGTCCATCAGAACGATATCCGGTTTATCCTGATTACAGAATTCGAGCACTTGAATGCCATCACCACATTCCCCGATGACCTCAATGTCGTCCTCCATATTTAAAATGCGTTTCAAGCCCTCTCGGAACAGCTGATGATCATCAGCCAAAAGAACTTTAATTGATGTTTTTCCAGTATCACGGTTTTCCATCCTGCTACTCCTTTCCCTTATCCACGTTTGTCGGGATATGAATGACTATTTTGGTTCCCTGGTTCTCTGCGGATTCAATCTCTATTCTTCCTTCTAACAGTTCAACCCGTTCTCTCATCCCGATCAGACCGAAGTGGTTGTGATCCTTGCTTTTCTTGGCAAGAAGCTCCGGTTTGAACCCAAGCCCATTGTCCTGTACGACAATTTTGACGAGCTGAGCCTGGTATGTAATTTCTACGACAACATATGTGGGATAAGCATGCTTGGCAGCATTGGACAGACCTTCCTGCACGAGACGATAGATCGCAGCCTCCATTGCAGAAGAGAGACGATGTTCCTTGCCTCTTGTTTCAAAAAGCGACCGAATTTTTGTTTTTACTTCAAAATCTTGCACATACTTCCGAAGCGTAGGAATCAATCCCAAATCATCCAGTGCCATAGGACGCAGATTGAATATTACTTTTCTCATTTCTTCAAGACTTGAACGAACCTGGCCTTTCAAATCTACTATTTCGGCCTGAACCATCTTAAAATCCTGCTTCATGAGCATTCTTTCAACAATTTCCGTCCTAAGCACTAGATTGGCAAGCATCTGCGCAGGCCCGTCATGAATCTCGCGGGCAATACGTTTCCTCTCTTCCTCTTGGGCCAAAATTATTTTCAAACCAATCATTTGTCGATTCTTGGCAGACTCGATAATCCGGGTCACCTGACCCAACTCTCCTGACAAGTATTCTAGCACAACACCCATCTGTGAACCAATGGTCTCGGCACGTTCTACAGAAGCTTCCACATTTTTGGCACGCTTCTGCAGATCATCCCGACGGGCTTTCAGATACATTTCCTTCTCACGATAAATCATCAGATCCAGCTGCAGCTGCGTCGCTTTTTCATACGCCTGCTTGATATCATGCTCCGAATAACGGACAAAGTCGCGGCTCACCTCTGTAAGCCGGATCCGGGAACGGCGGTAATTCAGTTCCAATTGATCTACTTTCTCGATCGTTTCCGCCGTTTCCTTTAGCACTGACTTGAGCTCCTCATTGAGCGTCTTCAGCTCATCGCGAGTGGAGTCCATGATTTCAAACATTTGATATTTGCTGTTTTCCATGACTTGTATGGCGTTTTTTATGACGCGGTCTATGGCATCGGCTTGTAAATCCACGTTTGTTCGACTCCATTTCTATCGTTTCCGGTATATATCATACCATATCACGATGAGATGGTAACGGTCTTCGTGTTCTGTTCCCATTTTACAGTCAGCCCAAGTTGCTCGGATACGAGTCTGAGAGGGACTAAAGTCCTACCCCCGCTTACGTAAGGTGCAACCGTTGCGCTCTGTCTTTTGCCATTGAGAACAAATTCTTTCTGACCTACCACCAGATCGATCAGCTTGCTGCCGCGGATTACAGTAATCCGCTGATTTTTGCTGTCCCAGTTCGCCTGTCCGCCAAAGGCATCCAGTACGTGTTTGATCGGTACATACGTTGTTCCATTTTTAAGGACCGGTGTTGCATCAATGGTCTTTGTTGTCCCGTTTACTGTCATCGACTTCTGTCCAAGTACCAATGAAGCTGTACCCGTAGGCAATCCAACTTCGCTGGATTTGGAAGGCATGGTGAATGCAATGTTGTCAAACGCAACCGTTCCTGTCATCGCACGCTCATCCTGTCCCTCTTCCACGTTCACGACATATACACGCTTCAATTTTGCCG
Source organism: Paenibacillus sp. 4624 (assembly GCF_050435065.1). NCBI lineage: Bacteria > Bacillati > Bacillota > Bacilli > Caryophanales > Paenibacillaceae > Paenibacillus > Paenibacillus sp. 4624. The sequence goes on along the minus strand of NZ_JBNDJR010000002.1, from coordinate 660,424 downwards.
GATAAGCCATATTTAGGCCATTCAGGTCTACGCTAACCTTCTTCCATCCGTTCCAGTCAATCGCTTTGGAAAGATCGGCATATACCGTTTTGCCTTTGGCATCTGTGAATTCCGCACGCAGCCAGTTCAGGCTCTTGTCGCCCATCACATCCATCGACATGGAGGTTGCCGTTGCTGATACATCTTTGCCTGTTGAACCGTTCAGCTGAGCATAAGCATACATTTTACCCGTTCCACCCGTCATATCGTAACTGAGTTGCAGTACCTTCGAGCCAGCCTTCTCATCGGTTCCTGCCACGACTGCGGCCGACCCTGTCACCCCTGCTGCATTTGTTGTGAAGTTAATCGGATAGTTCACGTTTTCGAAGTTTTCCCAGATGGTTTCGCTTGCTGCTGTAGAGAGTACAACAACCGTGCTGTAACCATCGTAACGGCCAATCGCATAACCAACCTGTGCTCCGTCATTAACAGAGGATACGGTTAACTGATCTCCAGCGACTTTACCTTTAAATCCGATGAATTCCCATGTCAGGGAATCGGCTGGTACAGTCACGCTTTGTCCGCTCTTTGTTGTAGCTGTCACCGGAATGGAGACGGTTGTTCCCGCTTGGAGTGAGCCAAGACCAGATCCAGCAGTTAATGAAGCCAGTTCGTTGCCACCCAGCACTGTTACTTTGATGGAAGAAGAAGCCCCGTTGCTTGTTGCCGTCAATGTAGCTGTACCTGGCTTCACACCTTTGATCGTTCCGTTGCTGACGCTGACAATGCCGTTATTGCTGGATTTCCAGGTCAATGGAATATTACCTGTGGCAATCGGGTTATAGTACGTGTCATACCCTTTCGCAGCATACTTCCCCTCCTGACCTGCGAGCAACGTCTGGTTACCGCTTACTGCAAAACCTTTCAGTTTGCCTTCAGGTGCCGTTGAGAACACACCAAGAGTATTAACTACTTGACGCTGCTCGGTACCGTACTCGGTATTAAATGTGAGGCTTGCGGACTGTTCACCTAGCGGACGTGTAACCATGGTTGTTGATCCGCCGCCGTCCAGGTTCATGCCTTTCCATACCCCGATACTGGTCATAAATGACTGCAGTTCGGTCAAAGACAAGCCGCTGCTGTTACTGTTTTTCTCGGCTGCAATAATATACACATATCGCCCATCCTGAGAGTATCCGACAGCCGTTCTGGCACGGACACCTCCGATCCCCGAAGAAGCAATATCCCTTGAAAAGGACGCCGCTTTGCCTCCGTTGACCAGAATCGTGTGACCACCAATCATCATCTCCAGATTACTTGGATCAACCGACTGTCCTGTCGTTTTGGCGACCAGCTTGTAATCTGCTCCCAGTGTCTGCCCAACAGACAAGTGGCTCATAATCCATGTGGCCGCTGTACCGTGTGCACGCAAAATATACCCGTCTGACGGTACAGTCATATTTAACGCCTTTTTATCCGAAATTTGCGTGATGACATTATTCTGTACGAGCACCTCCGTCGGCGTGGTAGAAGGATCATTCGGACGTTTGGTCGACGTCCATGCAGGTGTATAAATATACATGGAGTTCGCATGGCTGTATGTACCCGATCCCGTTTCAACCGTATAGTCCTCCTTATTTATCCCACGCAGAGCGAAGGTTGAACCATCCTGTGCCTTCACTGTGCCGTCAAATGAATATTCATCGATCATCGGCTTTCCATCTTTAGTTACCGTGAGGGCGTACATGCCCTTCAATTCCGAAGGCGTAGACACCAGTACTCCGTCAGAGACTTGACCGCCGATCGGTGACATTTCTCCAGACACGTTAAAATAATCCCCGTTCACCGCAGCGACTGCGCCGTTTTCCTTTGCCATACCACCAGTGCTTTGTTTACTGTTTAATTTATTCCCTTTGCCTGTCATTACATCTAACTTCACGTACGGATTTTGTAGATCCACCTGGATCACATCGGCAAGCACATTCACCTTCGAACCTGAACGTGTTGTCGTATATCTGTATTTCATGAGCTTCGCACCCGAAGTCAAAATCTCTTCGCTCAGCTTGCTCGTATTCGTCGATGCCGCCTCGGCTACGGATTGCCATGAAGTTCCTGACCACAGCTGTCCACCTGCACTCATCACAGGTGCAATCCAGATTACACCTGCCAGCGTTACAATTGCCCATTTCTTTGCCTTGTTGTACTTAACGTCTTCCAGCTGTTTCCCATGTTTCCCCAGCATGTTTGAAACGTCTCTCCCATCTTGTATATCAATCTTAGATATCACACAGATCCTGCCGAGTGACAGTCTCATAGCGTGATCCCTAGTATACTCTTCTATTAATAGACTGTTTTTTATAGAAAAAGTTACGTTAATCATGAATATTAAGGGCTTTTCTGGTAAAAAAATACCCAGGTATCGAGTAAGTCCTCCATACCTGGGAATCATCCTGTGTATTGATATTTAAACCCAGATATTGAATAGGTTTTGAATCCAGCTCTATATGTCTACAGATAACCAATCCGATTCAACATTCGTTTTAACATCACTGCTGCTTGTTCTCTGGTCGCTTTACCCAAAGGCTTGAACGTCTTATCTTGGTTTCCTTGGATGATGCCTGTTTGCACAGCTTTGGCTACAGAATCCTTGGATCCTTTAATCTTGTCTTTATCCTTAAACACCTTCAGTGTATCCTCTGCCTTTTCCTGAAGTGCCGGAGGCTGCCCTACGTAATCCATGGCGTTGACTAGCATAATCGCCATCTGTTCACGCGTAATCGGGCTGTTTGGCTGAAACTTCCCGTTTCCTACACCCTGAATTATACGTGCCTTCACGGCAGCACCGATATATCCATTGGTCTCAGTTCTTCTACCAAGGTCAGTAAATTGTGTTGCAGAAGCATCCGGTTTGAGCCCTAATCCTTTTGCTACGAATTCAGCAAACTCGGCACGGGTGATATTGGTTTTGGTATTATACTTGTCCAGATTATCTGAAGTGATAATCCATTTGGAAGCGAGTTCCGTTAATGCTTCCCTGGACCAATCCGATGCTTTCGGGAAGCTGACCAGATGGGTAATCGGTGCGATCACGCGATTTCCATCCAACAAACCACGTGCTACGATCCCTGTCGGAGAGGTCCGGTAAGCCGTCGGTATATATGATAACGATTGTGAGTTAGGATCAATCGCTGTCAAGGTCGTTAACAGTGTGGATGTGTTTCCAGGCACCTTGGTTATATATTGACTTTTAATATTTTGCTCTACACTCTTCTCCGTGTTTCCATTAAAGAGCGTAACATAGGTTTCTGTTGCTTCTCCCAGACTCTGAGCGTTGGATCTCGATAACATGAAGTCCATGGCACCTGCTGAAAGTCTTGGTACAGGCTCCATCTGTACGTACAGGGTAGCTGTCCCTGGAGCCGTTGTGATTCCCGCACTTTGTCCCATAGATACAAACTTCAGATCTGCTAGAGGAACCATCCATACATTGTCTTTATATTTGACCCCGATCGTACCCGTACGATATTTCCCTGCCAGTTGGGAGAGCTTATGAAATGGAATACCCACATAGGCTGCTTCACTCGTTGTTGGGACCTCAAATATGATCGGTTGATTCAGCTTAAAGCTGTTCGACGCATAATTGAACGCCTGTTCAAGTTTATTTTCATCCAGAGTGTACTGCTGTGTTGTTCGGTTATAACGAGATGCTGCCGTTTTAGCTGTTGCTGCATCTGTACTCAGAATTAACATACTCTGAGCAAAACCGGAGTTATTTGCGTTACGCTCCGTAAGCCAGGCTGGGAGTCCTACCGATGTATTATCCGTTGGCGTTGTACTCGCTGTCTTCTCTTGCAACGTCAATGGTCCGAACGCGGCCACTTCTGTATTCAAAGCATCTCTAAGCTGAACACCGCCTGGGGTGTACGTCACTGTAGCAACCTGTCCGGCCTGAGTAGCTTTAGAGAGTTTAATTGTCACAACAGACCCGTTAACCGAGGCGGAGCTAACCGGAACGACTTCATTGCCAATCTGTACTCTGAATTGTGAGGGAGTTAACACCGCTTCTGATTTTAATGCGTTTCGAAAGTTAATCTGAATAGTATCCCCCTGCAGAATGCCGGACAGAATTGTACCGTTTCCGAAAGTCTGTGTCACAGGTACAAGATCCAGCAACGCGGCCTGATTGTTCCCCAGATCCGTCAAACGAGAGGCTCCCGGTACATAAGATAATGTCACCACTTGTGTACTTGTCACTGGTGTTGCCAGCGTGAGTGTCACCAGATCATCATCGATGTCCACATTGTTCACAAAGATCGCTTTGCCATCTGCCAGTACCGAATATTGATTGTTCATCGGTTTGTTTAACCGGTTTAGCGGCTCATTGTAATAAATCCACAGCTTGTTCGCGTTAACTTCAGCCTTCTGGAAGACAGGAGGCTTCGAATCATTGCTATTACGTACATAGAAACCGCTGAACCCTGCAAGCGGCTGCCCGCGACTATCTTTTACAGGCTGGTCACCTGGCTGATACGATACTCTTACCACCTCACCATTGCTGATTGAAGAACCAAGGCTCAACGTAACTTGTGAGCTAGTGTTGGTTGAAATGCTGCTTACGCCAATGTTCTTGCCATCGGCAGTAACACTGAACTGTTTATACGCATCACTCGAGTTGATATATACTGTCTCCGGATAATAGAGAACGATGCTATTTGTATATGCCATACCTTCACGAGGTTTGGACATGATGGAATCCAGCCCATTCTCCACATCTCTTGCCGAGAAGGAGGCCGCTGCATTCAGGGACAAGTCCTGAATTCTGCGTGTAGTTGTCGCCGGGGCTGTATAAGATACTTTCACAACTTGCCCCACAGCGACACCTGTATCCAGCACAACATATACGCTATCCCCTGAAACATATGCCGTACTTGCACTACGGTTTTCTCCATTGACCGTCACTGCAAAGCTGGAAGGCAGCGGGTCAAACGTAGATAACCATTCATCATACGTCAAGCGAATAATCGTGTTGCTGTACATTTTTGCCGTTTTAAGTTCTGGTGGTGTCGTGTCAGCAGACAAGGTTCTGAACGTCCACGAGGTTGTCCCGTTTAAACCTGTAAATACATTGCCGGAACGATCCCGGAAGACGTTACCCGGAATATCCACCGTATACGTCGTGTTACTCGTCAGACTGGATTGTGGAATGATACGCAGTTGACGGTTGTTCGAGCTGTTAATAATCGTTGTTGCGTTCACCGTACCCCCGTTCGAGCTTCTCAGGATGGCTTGTGCAGAATAACTCGTATCCAGCTCTTTGGTGAAGGTTACATTCAGCTCAGTGTTAAGAGCGACACCTGTTGCTCCATTCGCTGGAGACAGCGTAGCTACCGTGATAGCTGATGGATCAGAGATCACATTGAAGCCCCAGTCGATTCGCTGGATCGCGGCAATGTCATTGCCAAGCGCATCACGGAAAAAACCTTCGGGTATAGCTATGTATATGGTGCTATTATTTGCCCAGTTTCGAACAGGGTCAATCGTCACAATGGTTTGTGAACTGTTAAAACTAATTTGCGAAGAATTCGCGTCCACCTCTTCGAACACTTCATTTCCTTGATAAATTTGCAGCTTCCCCGTACCTCTAGACATCGCTTGATCAAAGGTCAATGTGAGATTTGCTGAAGGCGATACGCCCGTAGATGCCATTTGCGGTGATCGATTCAGCAGTTTGGCCGGATTTACAGCAGCTACATGGAAGGTCCACTCCTTATCCATTCCTTCAAAAAAAGTCTGACCATCCGCATATACAAAAGACCGATTGCCAATGGAAACATAGAAACTGCCACCTGGCAACGCAGAACTAGGCGTAATTGTAACGACCTTTCCCAGATCTGGATCGACAGCTACATTATCAGGTGTAATACTTACTGTTGGATCAGTGATATTGATTTCACGCACCATGGAGTTATCTGAAAGTCGGTGAATGATGATTTTCTCTTGTGTCCCAATTACCTTTCTCACCGGATTGCTGAATTCAATCTTCAGCGGCTGCGTTCCATCCACCTGTGTCGCGTTTAACAGCGGTATCGTCGCCCCGATCCCTTTCGCAGGCAGATCTCCTGCGGCATAAGCGGTATTTCCACCTGTCCAGCCGCCTAGCAAACCCTGTGTCATTAACATAACGATTAATAGTGCAATCCATCCCTTACGGGCCCAATTCTTCACAAACACCCATCCTTTCCCCTCAATCCTTAGTCCTTATGTCTGTATACAGACCTCTATATGTATGTCGGCTATAGAAGGAATAACTGTTAGTTATTTGGATGTATTTTACATTTAATTTATAACTTGTTGGGTGCAATTATCTTTCAGTATTACTGGGCTACAAAAGTACACGATTAAAAAAGATTTTCAGAAATTCATGAAAAAAAAGCCCACGGTTCCTGAACGGAACCAAGAGCTTTATGTTTACCCGAACGTATTACAGACCCGCTTGTGCTTTCAACAGTTCTGCTTTGTCCACTTGTTCCCAAGGAACATCGAGATCTGTACGGCCGAAGTGACCGTAAGCAGCTGTTTGTCTGTAGATCGGACGACGCAGATCCAGCATACGGATGATGCCAGCCGGACGAAGGTCGAAGTTGTTGCGCACCAGTTCCACCAGCTTCTCTTCGCTGACTTTGCCTGTTCCGTATGTATCTACGTTAATAGATACCGGATTAGCTACACCAATCGCATAAGCGAGCTGGATTTCCACTTTGTCAGCCAGACCCGCAGCAACCAGGTTCTTTGCTACATAACGAGCCGCGTAAGCTGCAGAACGGTCTACTTTTGTTGGATCTTTACCTGAGAACGCACCACCGCCATGACGTGCATAACCACCATATGTATCAACAATGATTTTACGTCCAGTCAGTCCTGCATCCCCTTGTGGTCCGCCAATAACGAAACGCCCTGTCGGGTTGATAAAGTATTTCGTCTGCTCATCCAGCAACTCTGCTGGAACAACAGGCAGGATTACCTGCTCTTTGATGTCTTTCTGGATTTGTTCCAGTGTTGTTTCTTCAGCGTGCTGCGTGGAAACAACGATTGTATCCACACGTACCGGCTTGTCACCATCATATTCGATCGTCACTTGTGTTTTACCATCTGGACGAAGGTATTCCAGCGTACCGTTCTTGCGCACTTCCGCCAAGCGGCGTGCAATACGGTGAGACAATGCGATTGGCAGTGGCATAAGTTCTGGTGTTTCGTTTGTTGCAAAACCAAACATCAGACCTTGGTCACCTGCACCAATGTTCTCTGTTTCACGCGCCATTTGCTCTGGATCACGATGCTCCAGCGCAGCATTGACACCTTGTGCAATATCAGCGGACTGCTCGTTGAGTGACGTCAGTACCGCACATGTATTATAATCAAAACCGTACTTGGCACGTGTGTACCCAATTTCTTTTACTGTATTCCGTACGATTGCCGGAATGTCCACATATTCAGACGCAGAGCTAATCTCGCCAATAACAAGTACAAGACCTGTTGCTACCGAAACTTCGCACGCTACACGAGCGTTTGGATCGTTCGCAAGAAACGCGTCCAATACGGCGTCGGAGATCTGATCGCAGATTTTATCCGGATGTCCTTCGGTTACAGACTCTGATGTAAATAGATGTCGGCCTTTAATAGACATGAAGTTTCAACCTCCCATAACGATAGTATGGCGATTGCCCGAACAAAACATAACGGCGATTCGTTCACTATACCCTCGAAGAAGCTTACAGTATAATAAGGACACTGATCCGCAATAACGAAGACAAGGATTTTTCAGGTAATTGCCTTAACAAAAAATCAACCTTTCCCTAGTGGAAAAGGTTGCATACCTCAACTGCCATCTTATCGTATTTGTCAAGTGGTGTCAATTCAGGGTACGTTACGTATGAGTTCTAGAGGTGTTGCTGTGCCTGACGAATCAAGCGTTTTGTAATCTCTCCACCGACCGATCCATTCTCCCTGGATGTGAGATGTCCCCAGCCTTTATACTGCCCATATGAATGATCACTCATCGCGCCGAGTTCTCCCCCGAACTCCGTATCTACACCAGTCAGACTCCCACGCCCACCATAACCTACATTCAAACCAAACTCGGCAGCAATTTCGTACTTCATCTGATCGAGCATTTGACGACTTTCCGGTACGACCTTCTTATTATTTCTAGCCATGTTCCTGCACCTCCGTTTGTTGGTTGTCTACAAGTATAGAGTGAGCAGAGACAAGCCCGGCTAGCCGTATTAATGATTGTTAGAACTGGTTAATCTGAGCAATAATAAGTAATGAAAAAGAATAATTCCACATCAAACTGCACAACCTATTTCAACGTATATCCACCACGTACCATGACGGTCAAGCTGTATTTGTTACCATCCAGAACCGTAATGCCACGTCCGTCCCTTGGAAAAGAAAGCAGGTGATTGGTCGGTGCTGCCTGACCATTCGTCAGGTCTACCCCATCCGTCAGATCGGCTACACCATTTGTACCCTCACTGACGATCACAGCTTTACCGCTACGTACAATGAACTCCGCGCCAGATTTGCCGAGCAGCTGTTGACCCGGCTTCACGGTTACAATCTCTACAGCATCAGTTGCACCCGATACCAGCGGCGGTAATCCCTGATTGGTGCTCGATCCGCCTGTGTTGCCTGTTCCTGTCGAGCCATTGTTGCCAGTGGATGTGCCTGGACTTGTACTAGCACCTCCACCCAGCGCCTTCTGAATCTGCTGATCCACATAACTCTTCGTTACCACTGGATCATCTGCCGTTCCCGGCTGACTTGTGCCTGCGCCAATGGCTGTATCATTATATACCGCCCCGACCCACACGCCAACACCAATCGCCAGTGCAGCTAGAGATACTTTCATATAGGGTTTCATCTTTAATTTGTTCCTCCTCTGGTAATCTATTAACTTTAACTATAGAGAAAAAGGTACGATGGGACAAGTAAAACCTCGCTTCCCTGCATGGGTAAGCGAGGTTTCTGTTCTTGAATATCAAAATTGCTCGTTATCAAATCACTTCTTTTGTAACTAGAATACCAGTTTTTATCATTTCAAATCGATCTATTTATAGATCATTCTGACGCATTTGTAGGTTCTTCCTTTGGCAGCTTTGTCAGGTCATATCCGTAGGTTTGCTCCGCGAGACGTAAACGCTGTCCTTGGAACTGATCATCCAGACTCAGACGATATGAACCTCCGCGCAGCTTCTCGAAGAAGCTATCTTCAATACTCCATGTCAGGGTTTGGTTTTTGCCAACTTTAATGTCCGTTCCCAATGTCAATTCTTTCTCATACGATTTACCAGCTTGATCCGTAAGTGTGAGAATTAGTTTATGTTCATTCTCAGCCATCTCTGTCTCTTCGTTACGAGTAAGTGTATAGTTCATTTCAATCTGTACAGACGTACTGCCTGCCAGATAAGCACGCACACTATTCGCTGTCAGATTATACGGGTAGAGATCAATGTTGCTGAGGGAACCTAGTACATTAACAGAGACTGGCGGAACTTCAAATGACATAGCATTAACATAAGCTGATGCTTCTCCTTCACCCGTTACAAATTTACCATCAGCGACTCCTTCACCTACGACCAGCTTCAAGTCAGAGAATGTAATAGATTTCGGTAGTTTGGCCCAGAAGGTTACAATCGACTTCTGCCCAGGTCCAGGCAGACGTTCGGATTGTTTTGCTGTAGCTTTATAGTACTGACCATCTGCTGTTTTATAGTAAGCAACCAGCTTACCAAGGCCACTCTGACGCAATGATTTATTGGTCATCTCAAATTCGGTATACACAATATCCGACGAAGCCCCTGGATAACGGATCGTTCTGCGTGCACCCATCTCCGTTTCTTTATCGCCTGTACCAGATGTGTACGTTTTGCCTTGGGCAACAAAGGATACAGGTTGAATGAGTCCAGAGGTATTCAATGTGATCCATTCATTGGTTTCTTCTTCGCTCACTTTTTCGTTCAGACTGAGTTCCAGACGAGACATCCGTAGATCCGATGGGATTTTAGTTAACAGATAAGCTTCAGTTGTCATACCTGCGCCCAACAGTTTGCCGGATTGCGTGTAAATTAACTTTTTATCTCCATCGATTTGAGCTGAATCGATTGTAAACATTGCCTCCAGTTCAGGAAGTTGTACCGTTTTGGTTGATGCGTTACGGATCGTTACCTTAGCTGCAACAATATCACTATCCAACCATGGCAGACGTTGTAACGAACCGATTGATACGCCAAATGTTCCTTTGTTATTTTTGATGACCGTTTCTGTAGTCAGAGCATCTCCGCTGGATGGTGATTCAGGCAAAGTATAGACCCCAACAGGATAAGAGAAGACCAATCCGTTCGCCGGAGTTGCCGTTGTCGTATCCGTGCCCTCGGTCTTATCCTTAGGGCTCATCACATACAACTTCATCTTGCTCGTGTCTCCATCCCCTTGGAATGTTCCACTCAGCTTAATCGTTTTGATATCGCCTGGGTTCAATTTCAAGTTGTCCAACGCTTTCGTTTCAATTGGATTAACCGTTCCATCTTCAGTACGGATCTCGAATGAATACGTCGGCACTTTTATGACCTTTTTTCCTTCGTTTTTCAGCACCATCTGCATATTTAACGTATATTCCTCATCTTCCATTCGTATTCTGGATGAGCTTAGCAAAGTAGACAGAGGCTGTCCATCAATCGAAATAATATTAGGCTGGTTTGCTACTACATTGACATTGCTTTTGCTTGCCTCAGGTAGCTGCATTGCTGCGACAGGTAGTACGCTTTTCTCTTCGCCCTGTTCCTCTACGAGTAATAGCTCAGATTTCTGAAAATTCACTGACGTAGGGAGCGAAGCCATCAGACCAAGAGACTTGTTAGCCTGCGCCTGAATACTCACCGATGTACTATCTTTGTCCGGGATTAATGGATAGTTCACACCACCCGGTGTACGCAAAATCCACTTGATATTCGGGTTCTCTAACAATTTATAACTAATGTTGTTTAAATTCACACCAATTTTCACATACTGATTCTTATCTTCACCTGGATAGACTTTGATGCCAGAGACTTTAACCTTCACCGCAGAGTCACTCAGCCGAACCGTCTTTGGCTTACCCACAGGTGTAGTAATGCTATAGGAGGCAGGCACATTAAACTTTCCCAGTGTTCGCTCATAGTTAGCTTGACTAAAATCCCATTTCACGATGAGGAAGTTCAGATCACTGATCTTCACTTCACGTCCCGCCTTCATGAGATAAGTCAGTTCTACCGTGGAACCAGGGGATATCGATTTCTTTTCCTGATCCTTGGCAATCAGTTTAGGGGAAAACACTGTGCCTCCACTTGTCTTTACCTTACTCCAATAATCAATCATCATCAGAGGTTTACTGTCATTATTCTGATACGACAGCGTATATGTCACGACGTTACCATCATCCTGAGCCAGAATGTTCACATCCGTTAATCTTACAGTACTGCGTGCAGTCACTTTAACAGGGGCCAGGTTCCCCAGAGTATGTACAACCTGTTTTTTCGGTGTTGTTGTTTTCTTCGTTGCACTACTACTACTTGCGGCAGATGATTTCGTTGTTGTATTTGCAGCCATCGCTACACCAGCCGTTGAACTGATCAACATCGCACTTGCGAGCAAGCTCACAACCATTTTCTTTTGATCCACTTCCAAACCTCCCATAAGTTGCTTGTTGCTATATAGTATAAACGTTTGAAGAGGAGAGAAAGTTACGATGTTGTTGTGAAATATCAATAACTACCTAAAATAATAAAAAAGTGGCCTAGAGAAAAATCTCTAGACCACTCTTCATATTGTGCGATAGATTATTGAGTTCTAACTGCACCTTTAGCTTTGATTACATTACCTTGAGTATCCTGGATATATTTGGCGTTATCTCTGATCTCAATGGAGTAACCAGCTGCGCTACCTTTAGCATCAACGATTCTAACGATGAAGTTAGCAGCCGATGGAGTAGCACCTGTTACTGCATTATTAACTGCTTCAACTTCATAGAAGAAGTCAGTTTGATTAGACAAAGCAGGTACAACTTTGTTATCAGATAGACGAGTTACAATCAGATCTTGTGCATAAAGGTTAACAAGTGCACCATTAGCTTCCAAGTTCTCTGTAACGTTAACTGTTGCACGGTAAGTTGAACCAGTAACAGATGTAGCATAAACATTTTGGTTATCTGCTACTTCAGGTGCAACTTCATCTTTAATACCGGAGTTGATTGTTACAGCACCAACGAACGTGATTTCGTTTTGAGCAGCACCGATGAATTTAGTATTAGCATCGAATGCAACAGTCAAGCCTGCTGGTGAGTAGATATCACGATCAACTTTGATTGTGATTGTATCTGTATCGTTAGCAACAACATCAGTTACATTGTAACCAGATACTTTTACAGCATCTTTGTTAACAACACGAGATACGGATTGATTCAATTTAACTTTGATATCACGTTTTCCTGTCAGGGAAGCAGTGTCACCGTCAGTGTTGTAATTAACAGTTGCAATGTTAGCATAATCACTCAATACCAACTCTTTGTTGAAGTTAGCAATGTAGTTACCTGCTACATCTTTAACGCCTTGTACTCTGATTTTAGTCAAACGATCTTTAGTAACGTCTTTGTTGCTGATTGTTACTGGCAATTCGATTACAACTGCTTTGCCGTCTTGTGTTACAGACAGATAAGCATCGCTAGGCAGACCAATTTCAGTGCCATCGAATGTCAGAGAGTAATTAGCACGATTCAACAAGGATTCTGGATCCATTTTCTCGTCGAATACGATTACTGCACGACGTGTGTTGTCAGAAACGTTGAAGGATACCGAAGCAACCTTAGGAGCTGTAGTGTCACCTACATTAAATGTAGTGTTGTAATCCAGCATTACGTTACCAAGAACAGTAGCGTCTTTAACTCCAGCAATATTCAAAGTGTTAGTTCCTTCTGGAAGATCCGAGAAGAAGTCAACCAAGAGAATATTTTTAGTTGAAGAATCTTTGAAAGATACGTTAGAGATTTGACGAACTTTACCGTCTTTATCTTTAACAGTGATCAATTTCAAGAAATCTTGATTTGCAAGTGGCTTGCTGAAAGTCAAAGCCAATTGTTTTTTGTTTCCAGTCGTTACACGTGCATCCAGAACTTGTGGACGCTCTGTATCGATTTCAGCTTTAACCAGCTTGGATGTTTGAGTAATTTCGTTACCAGAGAAGTCTTTTACTTTCTCTACGAAAATTGTAGTTTCGTAAGAAGGCAATGCTTTATCAGTATCGAAGTAGAACTCATATTTGTTAGCAGACAATCTTACGATTCTGCTAGGGTTGATTTTGGAATCACCACGTTTGTGATAAACGTTAGCTTTGTCCAGTGTAGAATCATCGATATCTTCACTGAATGTAACAGTCAGTTTTTCCAAAGTTGCAGTAGCTTCTGCGATTGTTGGAGCAGTGTTATCTTCAACAACGGAGAACTTGTGGTCGGATTTCAAAGATTTGAAACCTGCGAAATCTTCAACGCCAGTTACTGTCAGAGTGTGCTCACCAACAGTCAAAGCAGAGCTGGATTTCAGAATAACTTCGCGACCTTCAACATTTGGAGAGCTGTAGAAACCTTGACCATCAACTTGGAAGTTGTTAGTGTAGGATTGTTTTACAGGCTCGCTGAAGATGATTTTGATTGCTTTAGTTCCCAAACCAGTTACACTTACAACTTCAGGAAGCTTGTTGTCTACTGGAGTAAACTCAACATTGCTTGCTTCAATTGTTTTAGTACCAGCTTTAACGCCAGTAACTGTTACAGTGTATTTTTGTTGGTTTCTGAAAGCTTGGTCTTGATCCAAAGTCAATACCACTTGGTTTCCAGAAGCACTTAACACTGCAGATTTAACTGTCAGGTTACCATTCAATCTGTAGTTGTCTTTCAACTCAGAAGTAGACTTATCAACTTTACCGTCGAATGTAAGTGTTACTTCTTTCAAGTTGTCAGCAGTTACGGATTGCAATTTAGTTGCTTCAGTTACTACATAAGTAACTTTCTCAGTGAATTGCTTTTCTTTGTAAGTGAATTTCACTTCAGTTTCTTTGTTAGCTTCGAGAGCTTTATCCAAAGTTACTTTAACGGATTCACCATCGCTGATTTTGAAAGTAACAACTTTACCAGCTTCGCTTACTTCGTAAGAAGTAACTTTAATGCTTTGAGCTTGATCCACTGCATAAGCTGCACCTACCAACAATTGGCGGGAAGCGTTAGCTGTGAAGTTAGCGTTAGCATCTACCAGACCAGCGTTGATTGCTGCTTGAACGTCTTTTTTAGCCCATTCTGGAGCGTTGTTGTTTGTTTCAGCTGGAACTTCCAGGTCAAGCGCACGAGTAAGGATAGTCGCCATTTCAGCGATTGTCACTTTACCGTTGAAGTCAAAGATTTTTTTAGTTGTGTCTTTACCTTGCATGATACCCGCAGCAGTTACCGCTTCGATGTAAGGTACAGCCCAGTTTTTAGCTGTGTAGTTTTTGTCTTTGTAAGACAATTGACCAGTTACTTCTTTCAAACCAAGCAATTTAGTGATAACTTTTGCGAATTGACCGCGAGTCATCTCTTGATCCAATCCAGCTGTACCGTTAGGGAAGCCTTCGAAGATACCTTTTGCTTTCAATGCATCAAATTGTTGTTGCGGGGAAACTGCTGTATCACCGAATGCTACAGAAGCAAACATTGAGAATGCCATTGCTGTAGACAATGCTACGGATAAAATTTTCTTCATAACCTTTTTTTCTCCTCCTTGGGTGTTCATAACATTTAAATTTTCTTTAATAGGGTCGCTCGTGTTCCTCATATATTGTTGCACCCCCTTTCCAGAGTTCTGAGCAAGTTAATATAAATGATGTCTGTGAGCATATCACAGAAACTTGTTACCTAGAATAATAATAGAATCACACGTAAATAGAGTAGTTTCCTAATCCTACCTTACGTATTATACAATGGGTCTCTCGTGCCGTAAAGCAATTTTTTCTAATAAATAGACAAGATTCTTCACGAGGTCATTCTTGGTAAGTTCCCCAATGTTTTTGACTCTACATCTTAAACGCAGTAGATTTCAAAAAGTTGCGCATTCTTCAAAAAAAGTTTTGAACTTATTTATGTATTGATGCAATGCGGGTTTCTAGCGCGTTCAAAACCAGTCGTAACGCCACTTTGCTGATTCATTCCTTGCAACATGAAGGAGTCAGAAATGCAATGGACGTTTATTTATACCCTCTATTTTTGACAATGAAGCGACAAATTCCACAAAATTCTAGAGTAAAGGGCTGGTATGACCCAGCCCCTCCTCATCAAACCGTACGTGAGGTTTTCCCTCATACGGCTTTCCGATGTTTTTCATCCATGGGCATGCAAATTACAACATCGTTTTTAATCCATATTAAGCAGCGATATATTTGACCTCTGCTATTGAACCCATCCATTTTCTGCGTTGCCTGTTCTTCGCGTACCATCGGGTTAACCGTTGCAATATATACCAGTCCAGCTTCGCTAATCTTTTCTGGCTGTAATTCGTGTAGTAGTAATTTCTCCATCCTTGGATCTTCGGATTGAGCCATTTCACCTGTTCCTCAAACGATTTGGATCGCATACTTGGCGGGCATAATCGCTCTTTAACCACTCCACGAATACGTTCTTCTGCCTTTTTGCTTAACCATTGTTGCGTGGTGTAATATCCCTTCCCTTGCAACGTTTCTGCTTTTGTTTTTCGGTGGTGCATCCCTAAGAAATCGAATCCTTCCTCTCCTGTCCATAGGCCTACCATGCGGGTTTTAGTCGGGTGCAGGGTGAGTTCCAGACGCTCCATGATTCTGCGTATAAGTTCATACGCATGTTCCGCGTCCTTTTTCGTTTTGCACACCACCACAAAATCATCTGCATACCTTGTCAATTCTCCCACTCCACTTCCGTGTTTCTCCCACAATCGGTCAAGGTAGTTCAAATAGATATTCGCAAGCAGTGGAGAGATGCCCCCCTTGCGGTGTCCCTACATCAGCGCGCCGTACGTTTCCTTCTTCCATGATTCCCGTTCCAAGCCACTTCCGGATTAACTTCAAGATCCTCCGATGACTGATGCGCATCTGCACCAATTTCATCAGCTTCTCTTGATTTATGTTATCGAAGTACCCTTGGATATCGACATCGACTACCCAATTCCCTTTGCGGTTACAGGCTTTCCGTATTCGTTCCAGCGCTCCTTTCGCACTCCGTTTCGGACGAAATCCAAAGGATACATCCTCAAAATCCGCTTCAAAGATGGGCTCAATCACAAGTTTTGTTGCCATCTGGATCACTCGGTCACGCACAGTGGGTATGCCCAGCGGTCTTTGCTTCCCATCTTTCTCTGGGATATAGTGCCGCCGTACAGGCTGCGGATGGTATTTGCCTTCTTTCAACGCTCCTTCACAGTCCTTGAGAAAGGTCTGTTCTCCTTGTTCCTCTATGTCTGCCAGCGTCACCGCATCTACACCTGCCGCTCCTTTGTTCGTTTTCACTCGTCTCCAGGCTTCGTGCAAGATATCCCACCGGTAAACTTTGTCATACAACGCATGGAATTTATGCTTGCTGTTCTTCTTGGCCACATGACCTAGCTTTTCTTGGAGTTGTTGAACTTTTTCCTTTGGTGTTGTTAGCCGTTTGGCACTCACTCACTCGTATTTCCTCCAAAAGCATAAACAAAGCAGGCTCCTTCCCTCCCCAAGGTTATGTTGTCCTTGGGTTCTTCGGTACTATGAGCCCCTCGGACTCCCTTCCCACTGACGGTTCACTTCGTCTTTTTGACTTTTAGAATGTCTCTTTACGAATTCCTAAAAAAAATCCGTGTGGGGGAGGATCTTCCCAGTTCACTGCATCCTCTTTCATTCCATGCTGCTCCCTATACGCCGGAGGATTCTTCGCTGCTGTTCCAAGTTCTTCGCAGCTTCCATGGCCTTCGTCCAATTTTACGAGACTCGGCTTCCTCTTGTCCCTCTTGCGAGGCCTTTTTGACGACGCGGCAAGATTCACTTCATGTTACAGCCTGGACCTGTTGCTCGCCCTGTCTCTGACAGGTACTTTCGTCGATACGCTTTTGCGCACAGATTTCGCCATACGCAAGTATCCTAGCTACGCAGAGGCTTGGCCCCTCCTGCGACCGGACTTTCACCGGCTAGAAGATGCGTGCTTAGCTGGGCACGCCAAAATAAAAAAAGAGAGCCAGTTGGCCCTCTTTCCTGTGTCGTTTTGTAGATTATCGAATTTTCATTGCCAAATCAATAATGTGTGCACGCATTTTTGGATCACTATTTAGTTTCAAATACATGTCATCAATCGCGATACGGTTCTCACGATACGTCTTCTCATGTTTCATTGTTGTATGAGACCATTCGATCAGTTCGTTTTCCGCTAGAACCAGATTATTATACGCATCATGGAAGCCGGTCGTCTGAACAAGCCCTTCCATCACTTCCTGAGATATCTCCTGTGTCTTACGTGTATCTTCCAGTTTTTTCTCCAGAAAGACTGCTTGCTTCTCAAACTGTGTCTTTGCCTTCATGTAGCCCAGTTGGGCCTTAGAATAAATCGGTTTCATAAGCTAACTTCACCCTCTAGATCATTGTGTATTTACCGCTATTGTATCTTAATCTCTAGCAAATTACAAAAATAGTTATTGGTAAAAAACCGTTTCCTTCTATTATAAATGCATTCTATACAATCTCATATTTACCCATAAAAAGAACCTGTCCCTTCTTGTTAAAGGGACAGGTTCTTCCTAAAACATTTCCATATCGGATAAATTAGCTTAGCGTTTTAGGGAAAAGTTTGGTACCTTTCTTGAACAATTCTACAGCAATTTTGCCCGCTTCAGCACGAGTCAGGTTACCTTTCGGATTAAAGAGGAATAACTTGGCATTCCCCTGCACAGGGCTGCCTTCCATGATTTTCGCCTTGGATACAGCCTGCACCGAAGGACGGGCATAGTACTCAATCTGATTAGAATCCTGGAAGGATTTAGACAATGTCCCCGCGAGTTTACTATCATTCGCAGCAAGCTTCATGCTCATCGCTCGTGCGATCATTACTGCCGCTTGCTCACGTGTAATTGGATCTTCCACACCAAAGAATCCATCACTGAGTCCTGTTATGATCCCTGCTTTGGCTGCTGTCTCAATGGAAGCATAATCCCACGTATCGCTTCTGGTTGTTGGCGAAACGTCTGAGAAGGTCTGTGTATTCGAATACTTCAATGGAATATCCAAACCTTTGACCAGCAAGGTAGCAAACTCCCCACGTGTCGTCTGATCATCTGCACCAAACGCGTTAAAGCGCAAATTGTTCATGATGCCTTTGGAATATAGGGCATTTAGAATATTTCTTGCCCACGGGTGATTCGTAATATCCGGGTAGCTCTTACTTTGCTTCATTACTTTGTAATAACCAAACTCGTCGAAAGAAACGGTAACAGTATGTTTCTTGGTATCCACAGCTCCACCAATCGGTTCCCACTGTCCGATATTGCTCTTATCGGAGTAACGGAATACGCTAATGGTCGAACCGACTTCATCTACAATCGATGGATCGTAAGCAAGAGTCAACGTACCTCGGTTAGAAGGTACCAATATCCGTTCTGTCGGGAATTGTGTAAAACTTCCTTCTAGAGAGTATGGTGTTACCCCATTTGTTCCTGGCTTATATCCGCTTGTCCCTTTATCTCCAAGTTCACCAATTCCACCGTTAATCCAGTACGTATCGGATACTGGAACAAAGTTGCTTGTCGTCAGGTTAGAGTTAAACATCTCTGTCAAAATAGTCGGAACTGTGATTGGTGAAAGTCCTCCCGTACTGCGTGGATCTGCCTGTCCAATATTAAAGCCGTAGTCATTTTTCCGTTCCAGTACGCCGTCCTTCGGATCAGCAATACCAAACAAAATTTTGTTGTCCGGGTAGAATTTGATCACACCACTGCTTGATTTGGAAGCGGATTGCAGAATGGTTCCTTTCGGGAACGACAATTCCAGCTTCTTATTAAATGCAGAATATTTGTTAGCCACTTTCGGAGCCATATACTGTGCATCTACTCCAACGGTGCTTGTATAGAACACGTTAACCGTATCGTTAATCTTGCCGCCATCTCGCGTAATCTGGATTTTGATCGCATTGTTCTTATCCGGAGACAATCCTACATAGTCGAGAATAAAACGGTTATCCATATCCGGACGTTTAACAGCCGCTTCCTTACCAATCAATACCTGTGTTGCACCTTCTGCTTCAATATCAAAATGAACATAGTTCTTGTTAACGACAATCTGTTGTCCTACTGTCGCTACAGGAGACAGAATACGATAAGAAGAGGGTTCTCTTACGATCTCCAACCGTTGTGTCGTTCTTGCTCCCGTGCTGTTGATCAGCTCTAATGTGTACACATGACTGCCTGGTGCATCAAAGATATAGTTCCGAACACGGATCATGAATTCATCCTGATTCCCGGCAAAGTCAGCAATATGCCCATCATCGGTTGTCTTATTGGGATCTTGTGTATCTGAGACTGGAATTTGATAGCTGTAGATTTTCTTGGAACCGGAATACAAATTGGCAATCGTTGCTCCACCACCTTTGTAGACCAAGTCGTACCTGTCCTTGCTCGTAACATATTTTCCATCACGAATGATGAAATCTGGTGTAACTTTGAAGATGTTGACCATCTCTTCAGGCGTGTACAGACTCACATCTGGCTTACTGAATTCCACACGACCATCGGTTGGAACAGGTACTGGCATGAATTTATCAATATTGGACACATTGCTGTCTGAAATATAGATTCTTAGTTTTTTCTCAATCACCTTAGTCTTACCTGCACCGTCTTTATCCGTGCCTGTAATGGTGATGGTATTTTCTCCATATACAAGTTCTCCCGTCCCCCCAATAGTCAACGGGAAGGAGAACTTACCGTTGGTACCTGGAAAACCAGCAGGAGTTCTGGCTACACCATTCACAAATAATTGACTTGTGAATGGAGGAGATACAAGTGTGCTGAATCCAACAAACTCACCATTGACCGTTAAGGACTGGGTCGTTTTTGAATTGAATGTGTAGTTCTGTCCATCATACAAGTTGGCTACGTAAATATAGCTTTTGGCAGCATACGATACGGTAACATCGTAATGTGGATCTGGGTTTCCGTAATAGAAACGAATTTTCTGCGTGCCATTGGCCACATTTTTTACCAAGTAGACCGCTTGATTGTTCGATAGACCGGTAGGTACATTCGTTCCCGTTGGTGCCCCTTCAATCGTCAGCTTGGTTGTTCCGGTTGGCAGGTACTCACCTTTTACCATTTCGCCTGCAATAGCTTGGCTAGACTCCACCAAAATATAAAAATCTGCTGTAGCAATCTGTGCATTGTCTAGTGGCACTTTATTGGTTACTGCACCACCACTATAATCTGGAAGATAGTACATATTGGTAATAGCTTTAACACCTGGAGCATAAGTGAATTTCCCTTGATATCCAGAGCTAAATGTACCATGTCCTACAACGGCGTTAACCGATTGATTCTTCAGAATTTCAGTTGGTGTCGTTGTTGATGTTTGTAACGGATACGCATTATCTGTTGTGAATGTAACAATTCGGTATTCAGGAGTTGATCCGTCTGGACCCGGGATAATGGTTTCCGTTGCGTTGCTGAACGTCATCGTTGTTCCGTTGACTGTGAACGATCCTGAATCCTTAAAAGAGCTATTGCTTGCGATATAAGGAAGCACCATCTGAACCTCAAGCTTGGCTTCTATAGCTGCATTCGAGAATGTCGGGATATTGTTCAATAGCGATTTCGTATCTGTAGTCCCACCGCTCGTTAAAGAAACATTGAGCGTAGAGAATGGTTGATCCTTGTCGTAGTAATAAACTGCACGTTCGGTAAGGATAGAATCCGAGCCGTTGGCAATTCTAAATTTTAGATTATTCAAACCAGCAGTTAGTTTTAACTGTGGCGTGAAAAATGTTCCGTTTTGAAGCAAAGACGAATCGAGTTCTTCCCCGCCATTCAAAGAAACGGTTACTTTAATTGCATTTTGTACTTTACCTTGAACAGACACAAACTGTGTATTTACAACCGTCTGTGCACCTTCATTCAGGCCATAGGATGTATTGGAACCTGTGCTTGGGTCCGTAAAGATTTTGAAGTCCTGAATAAAAGGAACCTGATCATATAACACATAAAACGTATCTGAACGCTCTACAGACCCTTGAGTACCAGTGAAGGTAATCCGGTTAAAACCTGGAAACAAGGTAATGTTGTTTGCCGTAAAATTATTATTACCACTTGTACTTGCTGTTACTGCTGTGGTATTGGAACGGGTAGCATCTGGCTCCCATTTCGTTTTATTGCTTGGTAAACTAACCGAGTTAAGCTGTTCGACTTTGACACGCATCGTATCTTTGGATACAAAAGCGTATGCACCTGTTATTGTAATTGTCCCTTGGGTCGTCTGATAAGCTCGATCCCGAGTCAAAAATCTTGCATTCGCTGAGTCTTCAATGTTCAAATCCGCTGTTTGACTAATCGCGGTATTATCTGGTGTAAAGTAGGTAGTCAGTGCGTTGGCAGCCGAAGCAACGGACCCACCGAATAGACCTTGTGGGAACAACGAGAGCACCATGGTGACCAACATGATCCAAATCAACGGCCGTTTCCTTTGTTGCATTACGTATCATCTCTCCTCTTTTTAAGTCAGTTACCAGTATTTATCGGCAAAAAGGTTCCAATTATTTAGTAAAAATCTCAAAAAAAACAAAAAAGCCTTATCCGCAATCGGGATAAGGCAAGGGTCTAATTATAATATTGAAGGATAGCAGGGAAAGAACTGATTTATTTTTAGGATTTCGAACGGGTCTGTGGATTAAGCTTCACGCGCATACGCATCAGGAAGTTGATCACCGGTTTTCTCGTTTTACTTACAAGTCCAATGACCTCCGCCCCTACTTGCAGGAAGAACATCATGATACAAATCACGACGAAGGTTACCCAGTTGGCTTCAAACATCGCTGCCGAAGACTGAATAATGGCCAGTACACCAAAGAACGCTGCAATACCATAGATAATCAGTACTGTCTGACGATGGCTGAAACCAAGTTCACGCAAGCAGTGATGCAGGTGGCCTTTATCCGGTGAGAAGATCGGTTTCCGTTGCACCGCACGGCGAATAATCGCGAACAATGTATCCGAGAGCGGTACACCGATAATAATCAGCGGTGTAATGAAGGACACGACTGCAATCTGTTTAAATCCGAGCATCGAAAGCATCGCAAGAGAGAAACCAAGGAACAGTGAACCGGTATCTCCCATGAATATTTTCGCTGGGTGGAAGTTAAAGAACAGGAATCCGATAATGCTGCCGAGCAACACCAGACACATTAGAGCAATCATCGTATTACCCATCAGGAAAGACATCACCGCGATGGTTCCAATGGCAATCCCTGATACACCGGCAGCCAGACCATCCAGTCCGTCAATCAGATTAATCGCGTTGGTTACACCCACGATCCATAGAATCGTCAGCGGAATAGACACCCACGTTTCGAGTGAAGAATACGCATCCTGAAACGGAATGTTCACGAAGTCTACGCGGATGTTAAATCCAAATACAACGACGGACGCAGCCAAGATCTGTCCAAGCAGTTTCACTTTGGCAGACAATTCAAAACGGTCATCCAGCGCACCAATCAACACAATGATGGAGCCCCCGACCAGAAATGCACTGACAAAACTCATATCGCGAGTTGTAAACCAAGCAGAGACAAACGGAAGCAGTGCAGCAACCGTAATAATAAATGCCAGAAAAATACCCAATCCGCCAAGACGCGGCATAATCCGGGTATGCACTTTGCGCGCATTCGGTGTATCCATTGCACCGATGCGGACTGCGAACTTTTTAACAAGTGGTGTAAGAGCTAAAGCAAGTCCCATTGACACCAGAAATCCAATGATAAAGATCGCTACCATTTGAACATTCGACCCCCAATTATAATACCTTCACAAAATTATAAATCCCCTGTTCTCTTTTTCTATATATGAAGAAACATTGTTTTTCACTTTTGATGAAAATTTATTGTTGATTCTGAGGCAACAGTTACACGGTACGAAGAGTGCAAGGGAAAACCTGTAGAAGCGCAGCGTTCGCAATTATCACCGAATTTCATCCTTAATAAGGATAAATAGAAATTTGGGGATAAGGGCGATCGGAGGGTTCTCTTGCAATCGTAGTATTGAAGTGTAACAGCTCCTTTAGCGGGAGTGCCTAGTGCAACCAAAAAATGTTTTCATTTGAGTGACACACGTATGTGCCGGAATGAATTATACGCTGATCATTTCTGAAAAGCTATCCTCAATTTCTAGCAAAAACAAGCATTTATCTCGTAATTACCTGTTTTTAACGGACTTTTGTCACGTTTTCTTTGTCCCGCATCACTTTCACTGCGAATTTCGGGAGCGCAAGCATCCGTCCAGCCCGGCTAGGTTCACGAAGCAAACGATAGAACCATTCCATTCTTAACTTTTGGAACAGTTTAGGCGCCCGTTTCATTTTGCCTGAGATGATATCAAAGCTGCCTCCAACCCCCATCATGACAGGAACTTGCAGGCTATGCTTATATTTGTGAATCCAAGGTTCTTGGGTGTCCGCTCCGCGAGCAACGAATAACAGATCAGGCGCAGCCTGCCGAATAGAGGTCACCACCTGCTCATCCTCAGCCGAACCGAAGAAACCGTCGCGGTAACCCACAATACGAATAGCCGGATACTGCTGTTGTAACCGAACCGCCGTTTCTTGAATCACCTCAGGGGTCGAACCGAGCAAATACACGCCCCATCGATAGTTTTCTCCAACCCGCAGCAATTCATGTAAAAGTTCAAAGCCCGGCACTCGTTCTGCTACAGGATCACCACAGTAATTAGCAGCCCATACCACGCCGGTTCCGTCCGGAACAATCATCTCCGCATCCTTCATCACCTTCATGATCGCGGGATTCTCTAGCGCAGCCATCACCATAATCGGATTGGCAGTGATAACCTGATGCGGCTGTTTGGACAACACGGCTTCTTCAAGCACCTGCACCGTTTCTTTCATCGTTAGTTTGGAAAAGGGGATACCATAGATGGAAACGGTAGGGATTGATCCGGTCTGACTCATTGTTATCTCATCCTTTGCGGCCTAAATAGGTAATAATTTGCTTGGCAGGCTCTCTGGCCTCCTGCTTCAATACAGTAATACGATCTTCATGTTGCTTCAGCCACTGTGAGCGCTGTTCCAGCAGTCCAGCAACCATCTCTGCAAGCTTATCCCCATCCAGTGAACTGGTATTGCCCGCAGGCTCGCTTTCCAGTCGAAGCAGGAACTGATCGATTTTGGGATCATACGAAATCCCTACTGGCGGAACATACTGCGAAGCGGCATAAATCAAGCTATGCAGACGCATACCGATCATCAGATCACAGCGGCTGACTTCCTCTAGCATTTGTTGAGGATCCGTAAGATCCTCCGTCATGCTAATCTGACTGCCTTTGCTTGTCACATCGCCGATCATTTCCATAATAAAACGGGATGCCTGCACGTCATCGGGCAGATGAAACGGCATAAAGCGCAGATGAACCGCCTTTTTCGCAGCCAGCTTCTTCAATCCAGCCGCGATAGCTGTCAATTCCTTGCGATCCGCTTCCCAGAAACGAACAGACACGCCAATCACTGGCAGTCTGGCATGAGCTTGTTGCTCCCCAGCAGTGGAATTGTCTGCTTCATCCCGTACTGGTGATGCTACATCCGGCAAAGGTAACCCCATCACTGGATCAGGCACGACATGAATCTGATTCCACTTTAGTCCGAGACGACGCAGATAATCTGCGGATTGCTCGTCCCGAACCGATACATAGGTACAGGATTTGAATACCGATTTGATCATCGGGTTAAAGATTTTACGGTGAACAGGGCCAATACCCTGCGCATAAATAAAAGTCGGTTTTTTCAACCACTGAGCGAGCTTGATCACACCCAGATAATAAGGAATGGACTTCAGCCCCGTTGCATCCTGCAGCAGACTTCCGCCGCCACTGATGAGTCCATCACTTTCCTTAAGTGCCTCACGAACTTCCTTCAGCTTCATGCGATGTACAGCACGAACGCCGTACATCGAGGTTGTCCATTCCGGATCAATGGAGAGTACAATCGGTTCAATGATAACATTGGACCGCTGGCTCTCTTCCTGGAGAGCAGTCAGAATGGATTTCAGTACAGCTTCATCTCCACTGTTGCGGAAACCATAGTATCCTGAGATGACTAACTTTTTAGAAGTGGTGACCATTTTTTCCAACATCCTTCCGCGACTTGCCACACACCCACAGCAATGATACCAAAGATCAAGCCAAGTCCGAGTCCCATCACCCCACGAATCAGTGACAGTACAGCTGGTGTATGAATATGCGCAAACGTATCCACCATAGACAATTGACCCATCGTAGCGATGATTAGCGCAAAAATCACTTTACGGTATTTTAAAGCGGCGAACACGCCAACGATAAACAGCGGGTGTCCCAGCACAAATTCTTTGAATCTCGGCCGTACGCCAAACGTATCCTCCAGCGTGGTACGCAGGAACATCTCAAATGGTGTAACGGAACCCGCGTTGCCTGTACGGCTCAAATAATAATATCCAACAGCAGCAGCAACAAGCGCCAATATAACCATCAAAATGTTAATTGGCATACGAAGCATATCTTTCACTTGTTTCACAGAGATTGAACCGGAACCGCGATAGAATACAATATAGATCGCAACCAGACCAATTGGAGCGAAGTGCAGCAGACTGACTCCACGGAACTGGTTAATAACCAAGCTGTACGTAATGCTATTCAATAATGCGATCACAAACGGTACAGCGACGAACGAAATGATCGATGTTCTTACATATAAAACAAGGGTCTGTGCCAGACGGCGACCCGCAGGGGCATCCGGTTGACGCAATTGTGTTGCATTCACTGTACGAACAGCCAGTACCATCGCAATAGTTGGTGCGGCAATGGCCGCCAGCAAGGCAATTCCTTGCTCCAGCAATGTAGGTTTCAACAGGAACAGACCCGCGCTTCCTACTAATCCAAGAAGGAACACCGCAATGGTGAATACCGGTGCAAAATAAGAAACCATCAGTGTAATCAAAGCGATTGCCCCGATAAGAGCGATCAGCTTCGCATACCGTTGAATGGACGAATCTTTCACAGTAAATGCTTCAGCTTGTCCGAGCTCAAAGCCATGTTTGGCCATACGTTCAACGGCATGTCCTGGCTCGCCCAAACTTTTGATCAGATTTTCGATCGGATCTGTGATCTCCGCTTTGGCCGTATTCCGGCTTGGTGAAGCATTCATATAGATCATACGAATATTACGGTCCTTCGTTGCCAGCACAAAACGGTCAGCAATGGTATCTTCTTTTAGATTCGCATCCGAATCGCTTAGTGAGTAGAGACGAGTTACGTTGTAATCAATTTTGTAAGCCAGCGTCTGGAATCCTGCCTGCGGCTTCTTCAGATTTTCGATCGCCGCCAGACCAATATGATGTTTGTTCAGCAGCTGAGCAAACTGATCCAGACTTTTCATCTCTGCATTATCATTGTACCCTTTCACTGCATCCCCATCAAACAGGATACGTGTTACGCCATTCTCTTCGAAGAAGGCGAGCAAACGTTCCATCGATTGTTGGTTATAAGGTACCGTGTCAGAGATACGGGGTAAAATATGAAAACCTTTATCACGCAGCATTTTCACCGCAACCGGGTCAGGCTGCATCGGCTGCATGTTGGCATTCTCCGGCGGTGTCTGCAATATTAAGCCGCTGCGACCTTCATACTCCCACGGTTGAACCGGGATCTGACGCTCAGCGAACGTTTGTTCAATAATAGGGGTATAGGTCTGCGCATTCTCTTCAGATGTGAACAATACATAGGTATAGTTCGCATTCGAAGGAATCACTTCTTTTGTCATATTCGCAAGATCCTGACCTGAGTAAACCATCAAGCGGCGTGTTTTTTTGAGTTCGTCCAGCGTACTTTCAAACACAGCCATCGTTGTCACGCCAGCGTCTTTCAGACGTGTCATTTGTTGATCAATGAAATCTTGCGGGTGAGCCTGGTACGCGGAAATATCCAAGAGTCCTCGGTAGTTGAAGACCAATTCTACTTTGTTCGCAGAAGATTCTGTCTGCACCCGATCACGGATGACCGGAATGGATGCCACCAAACCAATAATAACGATGAGCCACAACCACTTCCGGGAAGCGTTATTCCAATAAAGCCATTTTTGACGCACTACGTGTACCTCCTCAGTTGTTGGAACCAAATGCCCGTTCTGCTCTTAAAATTCTTACGTTCAGCATGTGTTAACACACTCTCTAATATGCCAGCACACTATCCATTTTATTTCAAAGAAAAACCCCTCCGCCAACCAACCTTACGGTGCGGAGAGGCCTTCTGCATCTTTTTCTTACAGTACCATTTGTTTTATTGTGCGTCTACACGCGACATGACTTCCGAAACCAGCCGTTCGATCTGACCCTCTGCATCTTGCAAGCTCTCACCGCGCACAGCAAAGTACACTTTGATCTTCGGCTCTGTACCAGAAGGACGCAGGCAGAACCATGATCCGTCCGCCAAAATAAATTTCAGCACGTTCTCCTTCGGCAGACCGTCCAGGCCCAGGGAGTAGTCCAGCACATCCTGCACAGCAATGCCAGCAACTTCCTTCGGCGGATTAGAACGCCAGTCGGTCATTTTCGCCTGAATCTGCGCGACTCCGTCTTTGCCTTTTAGTGTGCGGGACTCCAGTTTTTCGAGGAAAAATCCGAACTGATTGTACAGCTCCTGCAACACATCGTAGAGTGTTTTGCCTTGACTCTTATAGTAGGCAGCCGCTTCGGCAATCAACATCGAGGCAAGGACAGCGTCCTTGTCACGGGCATAGTTGCCAGAGAGGTAGCCATAACTCTCTTCATATCCGAAGAGGAAGGTATGACTTCCGGTTGCTTCGAACTGGTTCATTTTTTCACCGATATATTTAAAGCCTGTCAGGGTGTTCATCACTTCTGCACCGTAATGCTGAGCGATGACTGCACCCATCTCACTCGTTACAATCGTTTTGATTACTGCACCGTTACTTGGAAGTGTGCCTGTCTCTTGAAGACGACTGAGCAGATAATGTACCATAATGGCACCCGATTGGTTACCAGACAAGACGAAATATTTGCCATCCTTGTCTTTCACGACAGCTCCCATACGGTCCGCATCCGGATCTGTACCGATCAGAATGTCAGCGCCAACGGATTCTCCCAGCTTCATCGCCAGTGTGAATGCTTCACGCTCTTCCGGGTTAGGGGATTTCACTGTAGAGAATTCGGCATCCGGTTGCTCTTGCTCAGCAACGATATACAATTGCTCGAACCCGATCTGCTCCAGTACGCGGCGAACCGGAAGGTTACCTGTACCGTGCAGCGGTGTGTATACAATTTTGAACTCACGGCCGATGCCGGATTGGATCAGTTCACGGCTCAGACTGCGGCTTGCCACCGTATCTGCGAAAGCCTGATCTTCCTGCTCTCCAAGCCAGATCAGCAAACCTTGTGCTTCGGCTTCTTCACGCGTCATTTTTTTCACATCTGCGAGAGAAGGAACCTCTTGAATGTACTGAATCACTTGCTCTGCTTCATGCGGCACCAGTTGTCCGCCCTCATGGTTGTACACTTTGTATCCGTTGTACTCCGGTGGGTTATGACTCGCCGTTACAACGATACCACCTGTAGCTTGCAGATGGCGCACACTAAAGGACAGTTGTGGTGTAGAGCGCAGGGAGGGATACAGCTTTGCTACGATACCATTAGCCGCCAGTACCAGTGCTGCATCCAGCGAGAATTCAGGTGAGAAGTGACGGGAGTCATGTGCGATGACAACAGAAGCTTTGCCTTCCTTGTCTCCATGTTGCTCCAGCAAATAACGGGCAAAGCCTTGTGTCGCACGACCGACCGTATATTTGTTCATCCGGTTGCTACCCGCACCTATAACACCGCGCAATCCGCCTGTACCAAACTCCAGATTTCTGTAGAAACGCTCCTCCAGCTCTTTGGGTTGATCCTTCAGATCACGAAGCTCCTGTTTGGTTGCTTCATCAATAGAAGCATCCTCCAACCATTGTTGCAACGTCTCAGCAGCTGCTGCGCTTAACTGTTCCATATCCAATAAGCCCCTTCCGTCTATATAAAAATTCTAGTGATCAGCATATTCATTCTTATGCCTATGTAATCAGCTTGGGTCTGACAGTGCAAACATGATTTCGCCTTCAGCAACAATTTTGTCGTCCACGCGAGCAGTAGCTTGACCTTTACCAATCGAACCTTTCAGACGTGTAATTTCCACTTCCAGAATCAACGTATCTCCAGGCACAACTTGGCCACGGAACCGGAAATTGTCGAGTCCCGCCAAGAAACCAATTTTGCCTTTGTTCGCTTCTAAATTCAACATAGCTGCTGCGCCAACCTGAGCCAAGGCTTCTGTGATCAATACGCCTGGCATTACCGGATACTCAGGGAAATGTCCGATGAAGAACGGTTCATTAATCGTTACGTTTTTCAAACCAACGGCACGTTTGCCGTCCTCCATCTCCAAAATTCTGTCCACCAACAGGAACGGCGGGCGATGCGGGATAATGGATTGAATTTGTTTGATATCAAGCACAATTTAATCTCCTCTCGGGGTGTTTATACGAAGGCTCTCCATCATAGCGTTTTTATGTGCTCACTCGGGTCGTTCCGGAAAGAGATCGTTCTATGATCGCCATTGTCCCTGAATTTTCTTGATCCCATTGTAATGGGTAAAATTCTGGGACAAACGCGTACGCTTTGCTTCTTTTGAACGATTCTCTTCCCTCCACTTATCGTGATCACAAAAAACGGGTATGATCAAGTCGATCCTCATATAAATGAGTTTTCATTTTAATGTTGTATGAAATGTTGTTTTAGGGTTAACACTAGTTATATCCTTCATGACTGCAGTAGTGAAGGTTGAGATAAGGGGTCTCTCTTCGCGATGACAAGCAATGTCTTTCGCAGGGGAGGCCTCTTCTGACGTTAAACGTCATCCATCATTATACTGTTTTCAACACCAAAAAGAAAACTCCTGCCTGTGCAGGAGTTTTCGCTGAACTCGTTATCTTATGGAGCAAATACCAGATCATAGACATGTTTCCAGGTACTCCATTGCCATACGGAACCGATATCCTGTTTGCCCAGTACCACATACCCAGCGACCATTCCGCCAGCGAGGGCAAGAACAAGCAAAATCGGAATCAGAAACCATCTTGCGATGCGCCACCAACTCTTCTTTTTTTTCTTGACTTCCTTCTGTTCCGGCTTGTTGTTCTGCTGCTGTGTTTCTGTCATCCCATTCACCTTTATGCTCTCATATTATTGGCAAGACCCGCCATGGAATCACTGGACGTGAGCGCCCGTGCCGCCAGTTGATAAGTCCGCTGACCTTGCATGAGCAGTGCCATCTCCTGTGTCATATCCACGTTGGATTGTTCAAGGAAACCGGTGCGGATCGATGCCTGAGGTACACGTGTTGCTGCATTAGCCCCGAATACATCATTCTCGGTTAATCCTGCATCCAAACCAAACAGATTGTCAGCTAATTGCACCAATCCTTCAGGACGCTCGATATCCACCATCTGCAACTGTCCTGCAATCACAGCGTTGCCGTTACCCTGACGTACCAGCAGATTACCTTTTTCATCAAAAGCAACCGTGCTGTCCCTCGGAGCCGTAACCAGCTGTCCCTGACGATTCAGTGCAAAATGGCCATCGTCGTTGACAAGTACCATCAGGTCAGGATCGTTCGGATTTGCTTTTGGACGCATATCGGGTACAAAATGGAATGCGCCTTGACGTGTCCATACTTTCTGACCATCCGCCTGAACAGCAAACATCGCATTTCCCTCAATAGCAAGGTCTGTCGGGTTGCCTGTCTCCTTCATGCTACCTTGTGACATATCTCTGGTGAGATTGACCAGACGTGCTCCAAAACCAAGGTTATATCCCATCGGTGTCGAACGTCCATCCTGCTTGTACTTGTCATCTTGCTGCTGTGTACGGGTCAATACATCTTCAAAGCTTGCCTGCTTACTTTTATAGCCTGCCGTATTCACGTTGGCAATATTATCGGAAATGACATCCAGCCTCTGCTGAATTGCAGTCATGGACACCTTGGCACTAATCATGGAATTATTCATGCGGTGGTTTTACCTCCCCTGCTTTGCTCCGCAAAGGGCTTATCGCCCATCATACGCGGTTATATGGTTACAATTGGTGTTAGACACGACCAACTTCGTTAACAGCCTTTTCCAAACTGCGATCATAGAACTGAATGACCTTCTGGTTCGCTTCATAGGCACGAAATGCCGCATTCATGTCAACGGTAGCCTGAGAGGCATCTACATTCGACCCTTCCAGATAACCTTGATGAATCTGTACATTATCAGTAGCCCCCATCGTCCGAACCGTTGCACCATCATCTTCATTCAGGCTAAAATTACCGTCACCTTGGCGAACAAGCTGATTCGGCTGGTCAATAATACTGATTCCAAGCGTAACGCCTGTTGGAACACCTGTAACCGCATTAACAAGGCGGCCTTGCTCATCCACTTTAAATTGCTCCACAGAACCTGTCAATACAACCGGTTGCCCATTACTGTCCAGCACCTGAGAACCAGTAGAGCTGAGAAGTTGTCCTGTTCCATTCACTTCCAGATGACCATCGCGTGTATAACGAGTGTTGCCTTGCGCATCGCGAACGGTAAAGTATGCTTGCGGCTGGTACGTGACCGTTCCATCTGCTCGTACAAACTTGCCGGAAGCATCAAACGGAACCGGTTGGTTGGTCTGCGGATCATTCACACTCAAATTCGATGAGATTGCAAAATCACTTGTACGCTTCGTTTCCATAAGAGCGCCTTGAACATTCATGGATAAACTTTCCTCGGCGAATACGCCCGAGTTGAGTCTGCCCAGCCGCTTTGTTGGAAGATTCGCATCCCCGCCCGTTAAAGTAATGAGCATTTCAGGGAAGGAGCGGTTTACACTATTCACCTGTTTGTATCCCGTTGTGTTCATATTTACGATATTTTGTGTAGCAGTGTCATGGCGGCGTTGCTCTGTAATCATTCCCGCAGCAGCGGTGTACAGACCTCTTAACATGAATGAACCCCTCTCCTCAAACGCTTGTCCCTGCATAACAGGTGGCTGTTTGTCCGTTCTGTTCACCTTTTCGGTGAACCTGCCTGCTTTTTATATCGGCAGACTAGAACTTTTTCTTAACCACTTGATCCAAATTATTCAGCATAATGCCTGTCCCTTTAACAACGCAGTGCATCGGATCCTCTGCAACCCATACCGGAACATGCAATTCATTGGACAACAGTTCATCCAATCCGTTCAGCAATGCGCCTCCACCAGTCAAAACGACACCACGGTCAATAATGTCCGCAGACAGTTCCGGTGGTGTGCGCTCCAGTACCGACTTGGCCGCAACGATAATGGATTGCACGGAATCCCATAGCGCTTCCTGCACTTCACTGCCAGACACCGTGACTGTAACCGGCAGACCGGTTACCATATCGCGGCCGCGGATGTCCATCTCCGCCTGATGTCCAGCCGGGTTCACGGAACCAATTGCAATTTTAATATCTTCCGCTGTGCGTTCACCGATCATGAGCTTATACTTGGCTTTGATATACTTGGTTATCGCTTCGTCAAACTTGTCCCCAGCAACTTTAATAGAAGAGGCGGTGACTACGTCGCCCATAGACAGGACTGCAACGTCAGTCGTTCCGCCGCCGATATCCACGACCATATTGCCGCTCGGCTGGAAAATATCCATACCTGCTCCGATAGCAGCCGCTTTCGGCTCTTCTTCAAGAAATACTTCTTTGGCACCGCTGCGCTCCGCTGCTTCACGGATGGCCTTCTGCTCTACGGAAGTGATATTCGTTGGTGCACAGATCAAAATTCGCGGGTGGCTATACCAGCTTCTTGCCCCGACACGACTAATGAAATGTCTAAGCATGGCTTCCGTAATTTCGAAGTCCGCAATAACGCCATCGCGCAGCGGTCTAATGGCAACAATGTTACCCGGCGTACGCCCCACCATACGACGCGCCTCTTCCCCGACAGCAAGGACCCGCTTCGTATCGCTTTCAATGGTCACGACGGAAGGTTCATTGAGCACAACTCCGCTTCCTTTCACGTGAATAAGCACGTTTGCCGTGCCGAGATCAATACCGATATCCTTGCTAAACATAAAAGAGCCCCCAAAGTGATATTATTTGGTCAGCGTATCCTGTGAAAAAGTGTCTCTTATCACGTCACCGCTCGTTCGACAAAGTGCAACATATATATGTAAAAATCGGGCTGATAAGATGTCATAATTCGATCCTGTACCAGCTTTTAACATATCATACTTCAGGGGAGGGATTCAATCCATGCTGTGAGCTTTTTGGCCTAGTTCTCGAAGAACTTGCTTATGATTTGGCGGAAGCCAGCACCTCACGTTTTTTTCCACTCGTTTTTTTGTACTTGATTTTGGTCGCTTCACCGCCCCGCAAATGACGGATCGACTTATGGTATTCCAGAATGTGTTTGACCTGGTCAGCAAGATCAGGGTTGATTTCCGGCAGACGCTCCGTCAGATCCTTATGCACAGTACTCTTTGACACGCCGAATTCTTTGGCAATGGTACGGACCGTATTTCTTGTCTCAACAATGCAGCGACCAATTTTGATGGTCCGTTCCTTGATGTAATCGTGCACGCTCCCGCCTCCCTACTGTGTGGATAGTTTGGTACATTATATGAGGAGCATGCCTATATATTCGCGGTTTAGAGGTGTGACAAGCTTCGAAGGTCCCATTATTTTCTGAAAAGCATAAAAAAAGCAGAGGTTATTCACCCCTGCCCATCATGTTAGTGCGGTAAAAATCATTTATTTTTCCGGAAGATATCCTTGCGGGTTTACAGGCTGACCATCTTCATAAACTTCAAAGTGAAGGTGGTTCCCCAGGTTTTTGCCAAGCTCGCTCACACCAGCAGATGCAATCGCATCTCCTTGCTTCACTTCATCATCCTGTTTCACTTTGACGTCTGCAAGGCTTTGGTAAACGGTTTTCAGGTTATCGCCGTGAGTAATCTCCACCACTTGACCTGTAAGCGGATTTTGCTCAACACGTGTAACTTTTCCGCTGAGTGCTGCTTTGACCTCGAATGATTTGTTATCACCGCGTGCCAGATCGACACCCGTATTCGGAATAAATGTGTCATTGTACTGCACCATCGCTGCCTCATGCTCTTCACTTGAAGCCTCGTTGTCATAGAATGGTTTCACGACCGAAATCTCGGACGGGGATGCTACTGGCCATACGAAATTTTCCGACTTTGCAACAACTTCCACACTTTCCTGATCCCCACCTGTAACGGCTCCCTCATTGCTCGCTGCACCTGTTTCTACTGTTTCTTTAGGAGAGTCCGGGTTCAGTGCTTTATCGCCTGTTCCCTGATAGACCCACACTAGAGTTAGTATAATGCCTGCTGCTGCGATGTAGACTGCCGGGAAAACCCAACGTTTGGACATTGCTTTTCTCCATGAAGAGGGCTGAGCTGCCGGTACTCCTTGAGTTGTTTTAGGAGTTTCTTCTTGGATTGTTTTTTTGTTGTTTTCATTCATCTTGATCACCTCAGTAACAAGTGTTACCGGGTGCAACTCTTTTATACACGCGCGACTCTAAAAATTTTCACACAGCTTTCAAAGAATGCTATATATGGGTAGTTAGTGCGTGCCCCGCTCCGCATATATAGCCAAATCTTAAAAGCTCCGTAATGGGAGGTTGGTAGAGAAACATCCACCATATTTATCCCTCCTACTTTGAGGCTAGCATCTTGGATGCCTGTCCGAAGGAAATTCCGGTGTAATAATGTTTCAAAATCTCGGTAGCCGTGCGCCCCTCTTGCGCCATACCATTCGCTCCCCATTGACTCATACCCACCCCATGACCATAACCATACGTTGTAATCTGTACTTCATCACCTGTTGTTTTCCAGCTGAACTGGCTTGATCTGAGCCCGAGGCGTTTGCGGACTTCCGGGCCACTGAACGTTTCGCCTGCAATCTGGATTTCTTTAATACGATGTCCTTTGGTCGTAGACAACACTTTGATCCAAGAACCATTCTGATCTGCTGAGACCGGAATTGCATCCAGGTTCATCTTCTGCAATATTTCACTGCGCTTCATCGTAACGGTTTCTTCAAAACCTGGCGCAAGCTGTTTGTCCCATGGGCTAGCTACACTTTTTAAATAGGGAACAACGTTGCCCCACACATCCTCTGCATTTTCCGTATATCCGTTGCTAGTTGAAAAAAATGATGCTGTGATCGCGCGGCCTTGATACGTCATAACTGCGTCGCGACTTTCACGAACAGCCTGCTGAAGTTTTTCCCACTCCTTCGCTTTACCCAGCCTTGTCCAATCAGCCTTTACCTCATCGGGTGGAATGAAGACTTGATGACTAATCGTGTCCGTGACATCTGCTGCACCTGAAGGTACGCCACTTGTATCATTTGCAACAAGTCTTCTCACGATAAAAGTGCGAGCGGCTATCGCCTGAGCCTTCAAAGCTTCCAGTCTGAACTCAGCTGGCATCTCGGCAGCAACTACTCCCGTCACATATGACTCAAGTGGCAATTCTAACGTTGTCCCGGCAGCCGACAAGTAAACACGCACATTCGGCTCAGGATAGCTTACAGGCGTTGCAGGTACAGGACTAGGAGTATTTAGACCTTTGCTAGGGTTCGCATCTGTAGGAGCAGGCGTTGGTTTTGTCTGCTCGCCTGCTCGCGGCCACACCAGGATGACCGGAATGCATATCGCCAGAACAAGCAGTGCTGATACCGCTGTGGCAGGATGCCAAAGCCCTGGGTTACGTCCCCAGTGGCGACGGCGACCGAAGGTACGCATAGGGCGACGTTTCACCTTACGAAATGCATCCAATTCAATAAGTGGGATATTTATATGCTCTGTGGCTTCCTGTTTCAGTTCCTCTGTAACATATTCCCCAGGTTTAGCATGTATCGTTTCTTGCTTACTCCCTATTACTATGTGCATTTTCGCCACCTGTAGCGGGTTACCTCTTTTCTTCTCAGTAGCGAGCCTGTCTTTCTCTGCATCCTGGGTTGAACTCTCCTCTGATCCCAGCATTCCGGGCCGCGGGACAAGAGGCACTTTCACCTGTACACGAGCTTCTTTCATCCGTGATACCCCTCCGTTGTCGATAACCAGATCATGGCTGGTTCTTTTCTCAAATCCATAGTTTAAGATATGAGTTCACTCGATCTGATAGAACCGGATTTAAGAGAAACGAGAACCGTTGTTATCTAATAATCAACTCGTCCTTTGTTAGTGTAGATGCTTGAAAGCACTGTTACTACGCAGGTTACACAGTGCATCCCGATCAATCGGTATGGAATAACCGCTCTTTCATATGGTCAAAATAGAACCAAACTTAGATGTTATGTTATACAGAGTTAGGATCAGGTATTAATAGAATCAGGTCTTTAACAGACCATCCTCATATATCGTTCGAACTTGCATAAAGAACACAAAAAAGCCAAGCCCGGAGGCTTAGCTTCATCATACAAATATGATACGTTATTTTAATCCTGCAATCTCCACAGTAGAGTAGCGATACAGAAATAAACGCTATGTGATATAAATGAGGATTTACGCCCAAGTTGGTTGTACTTTGAACATAGAAACTTCTTCCTCAACCTTTTCGCTAGGCGCTTTTACAGCATCCAGCTTAGGCTCTTCCACCGAAATCCGGTAGATATCTGCCCCAAGGCCATTTAACTTTTCTGCCAAATGTACATAACCACGGTCGATGTGATGTACGCCACCTACCTCAGTTGTGCCTTCAGCGACCAAGCCAGCAATAATCAGAGCAGCCCCTGCACGCAGGTCTGTAGCTGTCACTTTAGCACCTTTCAGCTTAGCATTGCCTGTAATGATAGAGGATCTTCCTTCAACTTTGATTTCCGCGTTCATCAATTGGAACTCATCAACATGCATAAAGCGGTTCTCAAAAACCGTTTCCGTCACAACGCTCGTTCCTTCGGATGCAAGTAACAAAGCCATCATTTGGGATTGCATATCTGTCGGGAATCCTGGGTATGGTAACGTTTTGACATCCACTGCTTTGAGTGGACGGTCTGCAATAACACGCACACCATTCTCGTCAGGTTGTACTGTTACACCCATTTCTTCAAGTTTCGCAATGACGGAACCCAAGTGATCAGAGATGGCGCCTTCAACGTATACGTCGCCACCAGAGATTGCTGCGGCAGCCATATACGTTCCTGCTTCAATACGATCCGGAATTACCGTATGCTTAACGCCAGACAGTTTCTCTACACCTTCGATACGAATGACGCCTGTACCGGCTCCGCGAACCTTTGCACCCATCCCGTTCAGGAAGTTAGCCAGGTCCACAATCTCAGGTTCTTTCGCCGCATTCTCCAGAACCGTTACACCTTCGGCCAAAGTTGCAGCCATCATAATATTTTGAGTGGCACCTACAGAAGCCACATCCAGATAAATTTTCGCCCCGCGCAACCGTCCTTGGCTACGTGCTTCGATATAACCTTGGCCCAAGCTGATCTCGGCTCCCATGGCTTCAAACCCTTTGAGATGCTGATCAATCGGTCGTGTACCTATGGCACATCCCCCAGGCAGTGAGATTCTTGTTTGACCCAAACGCGTCAACAAAGGCCCCATGACCAGAAAAGACGCCCGCATTTTACTAACCCATTCATACGGGGCTTCACAGGAAGTAAGGTTCTCCGCATTTACGGTAATCACTTCGTCCCGGTATGTAACTCCCGCTCCTAGCGATTCCAACACTTTGTTAATCGTCATCACATCGTCTAGAGGAGGTGCGTCAATAATAACGCTTTGTCCTTCTTCCCCTAAGAGAGAGGCAGCGATGATCGGAAGAACAGAATTTTTAGCGCCGCTAACTTTGACACTTCCGGTCAACCTTTTGCCACCGCGGACGATAAATTTGCTCATCATGGTTCCCTCCGCGCTTTTATTCCCTTTTCCTCATTCCGGAATACGTAAGCCCCACTGTGATAGAAAGGACTGTTGCTGTGTGTGGAATTTCGACAAATTCTGGCATGTACGCACAGATGTCTGATCAGAAAAGAATTGGTTTGTATAATTCATATCGATGATACCATGTGTACTGTACATCCTGCTTCATGGCTTGAGAACTCATTAAAAAGGCCATCTTAGCATCAGAACAGACCAATTGGGATGGTTTTTAGCCGGTAACTACCGGATATCCCCTTTATAACCTACATAATTAGTGAAAAATTGTGAATTCCCTAACTTCCATCATAACATTGTTGAATTGTCCGATACAAGCATTTTTTACATAAACACTTCAAATTCGTTCCGTTGAACGTTCACATTTATTTCTTACATTTTGGCCGACAGCTCATACTCTAATTGTTAACACAATTAATCGATGTTATTCGACAATGAGCCGCTTGAAGAACCTAACAGATGATTAACCAACCATCTCAACATTAAAACAAATTTCTTAACATTTGAGTCCAAGACAAATAATCAATAACAAAGCCTGCAACGGCATGCCCTAAAATAATGGCAAGCAACAAATGTAACAGTCTTCCCTGAGGACCCTTCGGCTGTCTGATTACTAAATCCAATTTCAGATTTTGCAATGACCACCATGTAATCGCTATACATATAAGAGAAACGACAATTGAGATCAGGCTGTTGGTGCTCAATGTCTGGTTCACCTGATTTGCCAGATCATTACCCATATCTTCTTACCTCCACCTTCATTGCTGCAACGATCGGCATATCATATGCCTTGCCCCCATAACTTGTTAGTACACAGGAATGTTCGAAGCAGGAAACAAGTCTGTTCAACTGTCAGGTATCCCTCGATCTGACAAGATCATCTGATGCCTACATGACCAAGCAACAGCAATTCAGCTATGCATGATGAAGGAATCTAGTATCCAACTTCTTGCATCTGCCGACTCTAAGGAATATAGGCTGTTTCACTATTACTTGTCAACTACATTGATTTCCACTTCAAAAACATTTTAATTATTATCCGCCAGTATTGTGTGACTAAAACGACATCAAAGAGCATTATAACGATATCGATTCTGTCATTTCCTCGGAAATAATTCAACTAAGTCTCGTAAAATTAGTTCTATCAGGGGGATATGCCTATACTACTTAAGTCCTACATGTTATTCACCTTATCATTGAAAGGTGAATCTAATCATGTAAAGTACATTCATACTATATAAAGAGAACACTCTCTAACGTTCGAATTCATTAAATAATGTAGTGGCATACTATCGTTGTACTCCACTGGATTGATTTCCTCGTGAAAGATTAAAAGAACCCGGTAGACTATGCCACCGGGTTCCATGAATCACTTTATTTGCCGTACACGTTGATCCGGTTAACCGCTTTTTGCAAAGCAATCTCTGCACGGCGGTGATCAAAGTGGTCCTGATTGCTCTGGCTGGCAAGCCGGCGTTCTGCCCGTTCTTTAGCCGCACGCGCACGATCCACATCAATACTTTCCGGGAATTCGGCACTCTCTGCGAGTACAACAACCTTATCTTTGCGTACTTCGATAAAGCCGCCGCCAATGGCAACCTGCTTGTTCTCTTTTCCGTTTTTGATCATGATTGGTGCAATCTGTAAAGGTGTAACCATCGGGATATGACCAGGGAGAATCCCCAGTTCCCCTTCAATACCACGAGCAATGATGCTGTCCACTTGTTGTGAATAGACCAGACGCTCAGGCGTTACGATTTCCAACAAAAAGGTGCTCAATTCCATCCCTCCTGAAACTATCCGAAGGATAGCTCGCTTCATAAGGACAATCCTGGACTCAGATTATACCAGTGTTTTAGCTTTCTCCACTGCCTCTTCAATTGTACCCACGAAGAGGAATGCTGCTTCCGGCAGATCGTCATGCTTGCCTTCGAGAATCTCTTTAAAGCTGCGCACCGTTTCTTTAACCGGAACGTATTTACCCGGAATACCGTTAAATGCTTCAGCAACGTGGAAAGGCTGGGACAAGAAACGTTGAATTTTACGCGCACGATAAACGAGCGCTCTGTCTTCTTCGCTGAGCTCGTCCATACCCAGGATCGCAATGATATCTTGAAGTTCGTTATAACGTGCCAAGATACGTTTTACACCTTGTGCAACGCTATAGTGCTCTTCGCCAACAACTTCAGGAGACAAGATCCGGGAACTGGATGCGAGTGGATCTACCGCTGGGTAGATACCCATCTCGGAGATTTTACGCTCCAAGTTTGTTGTTGCATCCAAGTGAGCAAACGTTGTTGCAGGAGCCGGGTCAGTGTAGTCATCCGCAGGGACGTAGATCGCCTGGATGGATGTAACCGATCCTTTTTTCGTTGAAGTAATACGCTCTTGCAATTGACCCATTTCGGTTGCCAGCGTAGGTTGGTAACCTACCGCGGAAGGCATACGTCCAAGCAAGGCAGATACTTCTGAACCCGCTTGGGTGAAACGGAAGATGTTATCGATAAAGAGCAACACGTCACGGCCTTCTTCATCACGGAAATATTCCGCCATCGTCAAACCTGTGAGGGCTACACGAAGACGTGCGCCTGGTGGCTCATTCATTTGTCCGAAGACCATTGCTGTTTTGTTGATAACGCCGGAATCACTCATCTCGTGATACAAGTCGTTACCTTCACGTGTACGCTCACCAACACCGGCAAATACGGAGATACCACCGTGCTCCTGCGCAATGTTGTTGATCAGTTCTTGAATCGTTACCGTTTTACCTACACCGGCACCACCGAACAGACCGATTTTACCACCTTTTGCGTAAGGAGCCAGCAAGTCGATAACTTTGATACCTGTTTCAAGCATTTCAGCTTGGGTAGTCAGTTCATCGAATGCAGGAGCAGAGCGGTGAATCGGATTTTTGTGTTCAGCTGCTACTGTACCGCCAGTATCGATTGCCTCACCGAGTACGTTAAATACACGGCCCAGTGTCGCTTCACCGACAGGTACAGAGATTGGAGCTCCAGTATCTACGGCTTCCATGCCACGTACGAGACCGTCCGTGGAGGACATCGCGATACAACGTACCCGGTTGTCACCCAGATGTTTCGAAGCTTCGAGTGTAAGATTTACACTAACGCCGCTTTCGGTTGCTGTAGTGATCGTAATGGCATTGAGGATTTCCGGCAGACCGCCGCGATCAAACTCGACGTCAACAACCGGACCCATGATGCTCACAACGCGTCCTTTGTTCATCTTAACGTTCCCCTCCTACAAGCCTGCTACTTTGACAAAAATAAAGTTCCGTTCATTCATTTTTGCAGTGCAAGCCTTCATTAAATAAAAAACGGTTAGCCTTGTGCTGCGTTGGCACCTGCCACAATTTCCGTAATCTCCTGCGTAATCGCTGCTTGACGGGCACGGTTATATGTCAATGACAGATCGTTAATGAGCTTCGATGCATTTTTGGTTGCATTGCCCATTGCCGTCATTTTCGCGCCCAGCTCACTCGCTTTACCATTCAGCAATGCGCCGTAAATCAATGTCTCCGCATAACGCGGAAGCAAAACTTCCAGCACAGCCTCAGCTGAAGGTTCATACTCGTAGCTTGCAGTCGGTCCATCCGCAGCAGATAACTCAGGTGTATCCATAGGAAGAAGTTTTTCGACCGTTGGAATCTGGGTCAACGCATTTACAAAGCGGTTATAACAGATGTACAATTCATCAAATTTAGCCAGTTCAAATCCATGAACCGCTTCATGAGCAATGGATTTGATATCGGCGAATGCAGGTGAATCCGACAAATCCGTTATCGTGGAAGCCATAGCCATTTCACGACGTCTGAAATAGTCGCGCCCTTTACGTCCGATAACAAACAATTCATAGTCGTCCTGAGAGTTGTGACGCTCTTTCAGCGTCAGATTAACCTGACGCAAAATATTCGCATTGTATCCGCCCGCAAGACCACGGTCCGACGTAATGATCAGATATGCTGTCTTTTTCACCGGACGGCTATCCAGCATAGGATGCTGAATGCCTTGCGTGCTTGTTGCGATACTTGCCACAACTTCTTTCAGCTTCTCTGAATAGGGACGGGCAGCCTCTGCTTTTTCCTGCGCTTTACGCAGTTTTGCAGCAGCAACCATCTCCATTGCTTTGGTGATCTGCTTTGTGCTTTGTACGCTTTTAATTTGCCGCTTAATTTCGCGCATGCCTTTTGCCATGATTTCACCACCTCAAAACTTTGGCAAAGCCAAAGTTACTTCGTAAGCTTCGTTACAAGTTACACATGCAGACATGCGGAATCGGTTAAACAACTCCGCAGCTACATGAATCTATTTAGACAGAGACAGCGAAGCTCTTTCTGAACTTCTCAATTGCATCTTTAAGTGCATTCTCATTGTCTGCTGTCAATTCTTTTGTATCACGGATGGACCCAAGGATTTCCTCATGGTTGCTCTCCATGAACGCAAGGAACTCACGCTCAAATCGAGTTACATCACCTGTCGGGATTTCATCCAAGTACCCTTTAACCGCAGTGTACAAGCTGACAACCTGTTGTTCTACAGGAAGCGGCTGGTTTACACCTTGCTTCAGAATTTCCATCATTCGCGCACCACGATTCAGACGAGCCTGAGTGGATTTATCCAAGTCAGATCCGAATTGAGAGAACGCCTGCAACTCACGATATTGTGCGAGATCGAGACGCAGGGAACCTGCAACTTTTTTCATCGCTTTGATCTGTGCAGAACCACCGACACGAGATACCGAGATACCTACGTTGATCGCTGGACGTTGTCCGGCGTTAAAGAGGTCGGACTCCAAGAAGATTTGACCGTCTGTAATGGAGATTACGTTGGTCGGAATGTATGCAGATACGTCCGAAGCCTGTGTTTCAATGAATGGCAGAGCGGTTAAAGAACCACCACCAAGTTCATCATTCAGCTTCGCAGCACGCTCCAGCAAACGGGAGTGCAAGTAGAATACGTCACCCGGATAAGCTTCACGGCCCGGAGGACGACGGAGCAGCAAGGACAACTCACGGTATGCAGCTGCTTGTTTAGTCAAGTCATCATATACTACAAGCACGTGCTCGCCTTTGTACATGAAGTACTCACCCATGGAGCAGCCGGAATACGGAGCAATGT
This sequence comes from Paenibacillus sp. 4624, assembly GCF_050435065.1. Classification (NCBI taxonomy): domain Bacteria; kingdom Bacillati; phylum Bacillota; class Bacilli; order Caryophanales; family Paenibacillaceae; genus Paenibacillus; species Paenibacillus sp. 4624. The sequence continues at coordinate 616,996 of NZ_JBNDJR010000002.1, read as the reverse complement.
ACAACAATGGGGATGGATCGGAAGCGGATGCCGTTACTACGATCGTATATTCCATTGCACCTCTACGACGCAACGTTTCTACGACCTGAGCAACAGTGGACTGCTTCTGACCGATAGCCACATAGATACATTTCATGCCGCTACCTTTTTGGTTCAGGATCGCATCGATCGCAATCGATGTTTTACCTGTTTGACGGTCACCGATGATCAACTCACGTTGTCCGCGACCGATCGGAACCATCGCATCAATCGCTTTGATCCCTGTTTGCATCGGCTCATGAACCGATTTACGGTCCATAACGCCTGGTGCTTTACCTTCTACCGGACGGAATTCCGTTGTAGCGATCGGCCCTTTGCCGTCCACTGGAATACCGAGCGGGTTCACAACGCGTCCAATCAATGCTTCGCCAACTGGCACTTGCATGATCTGACCTGTACGTTTTACTTGGTCTCCTTCACGGATATCCGAGTAAGGTCCCAGAATAACGACACCCACGTTGCTTTCTTCTACGTTCATGGCGAGGCCCATTACACCGCTTGGGAACTCAACCAACTCGTTGGACATGACATTCTCGAGTCCGTATACACGGGCGATCCCGTCACCAACCTCAATAACTGTACCAACTTCGACTACATCGATATCAGTCTTATATTGTTCAATCTGACTCTTAATTAATGTACTGATTTCTTCTGGTTTGATACTCAAGTGTCCTCACCCCAATCTACTGTACTCGTCTGTTAAAAGACTGCTCAAGACGTTCGAGCTTGCCAGCCAAGCTGCCGTCATAGACCGTATCGCCAATGGCGACTTTCAATCCGCCCAGCAGTGCAGGATCAACAATGTTCTCGATACGGATCTTTTTATTCACACGGCCACCGAACTCACGGGCTACCGCTTCTTTCTCTTCTTCATTCAATGCATAGGTCGAGTATACGCGAGCATCGGCGATTCCAAGGGAATCCCCTTCGATTTTCACATAATCATTCAACAGGTCTTGCAACAATTCCACGCGGCCACGCTCAATCAGAAGCAAAACCGTGCGAAGGACAGGTTCGGACACTTTGCCATCAAGGCTTGCATGAAGCACATTCTGCTTGGCTTCATCAGAGATGTTCGGAGAAACAATAAACTTGATAATCTCTTGATCTCCGGTTAATCCACTGACAACAGCACGCAGTTCCTGTTCAACTTCAAGCACTTGCTGCTGCTGAAGAGCAACTTCGAACAATGCTTTTGCATAACGCTTGGCAACAATCGTATCGCGGCTCATTGTCGGCCCCCTACCTCATTGAGGTATTGGTTCACAAGTTCCTCTTGTGCTGGACCGTTCTCAACTTCTTTTTTGATCAATCTGGAAGCAATCTGAACGGAAGCTGTACCCAGTTCGCTGCGAAGTGCGGCAACCGCTTTGTTCTTCTCGCTCTCAATTTCACGTACAGCATCGTCTTTGAGACGAGTTGCTTCAGCTTTGGCATCAGCCAGAATGGATTCAGCCTGCTTGCCACCCGTTTGTCTGGACTGTTCAATAATGTCGTGAGCTTCTTTGCGTGCTTGTTCCAGAGCCTGTTTTTGCTCCTCCACATAAGCAATCGCCTGTTCCCGAGTCTGAGCAGCCTCATTCATCTGGCTCATTACGAGTTCACGACGCTTTTCCATGATGGAGAACAACGGACCGAAAGCATAACGGCTAAGCAGCCAGTATAAAACCAAAAATGCGATAATCGCAAGAAGCGTATTTTCCCATAAGAAACTCAATCTGTTCACTCCTTCCTGGAGGTATCCTAAACCGTTATCCCTTACAGGATAAGTTCCTAGCTAAAAAGAAGGCGCGGAGGGCTACAGCCTTCCCCGCCGTACTGTGTTATGTCTTAAGCAGCACCGTAGAACATGAATGCGAGTACCACACCGATGATCGGCAATACCTCGATCAAACCTACCCCGATGAACATTGTTGTTTGCAGTGTGGATTTCGCTTCTGGTTGACGCGCGATCCCTTCCACTGTTTTGCTGATTACCATACCGTTACCGATACCTGCGCCGAAAGCGCCCAATCCTGCAACAATTGCTGCTGCGATTAATGCCATTGCTCCCATTTGTATATCCTCCTTAAAATTATAAATCAATTTTATTGTTCAGCCTGATGGAGAGATCCCCGCAGGTCTAAAACTTAATGTTCTTCGTGCGTTTCGATGGTCTGTGAAATGTACACCATCATTAGAATGACGAAAACGAAAGCTTGAATCCCGCCGATAAAGATACTGAAACCTTGCCACACTGCAAGCAGCGGTATTGCGAAAATTGCGCCCAGCACTTTGAAGCTGGTCAATTTGAGGATGGTTGCAATCAGCACCTCACCCGCAAAAATATTCGCGAACAAACGCATGCCGTGCGTGAGCAGCTTGGACGCGGTCTCGATAATATTAATCGGAAGGAACAACGCGTACGGCTGCACATAGTGTTTCAGATAACCTCTAGTGTTCTTGAACAGTCCCAGTCCATGTGCTACGAGGAAAGCTACGAGAGCTAGTCCCATCGTTACAGACAAGTCAGCTGTTGGCGATTTGAACCAAGCCAGCTCGATATGTGGATGCGCTTCTGGATCCTTCGCGTGAGCCTTTTCATAAGCCTCAACCGCTGTAACGATTGGTTTCCCGAAAACGGTAGCTGCATTAACATCCTTAACATCGGTAACGGCCTGGAATGGAAGTCCAAGCATATTTCCTACGAAGATGAACAAAATCATCGTAAGTGCGAGAGAAATAAAGTGTTTGCCTTTCTTCATGTCCATCGTACTGGATATCAGATTACGAACGAACTCAACAGCCCACTCCATAAAGTTTTGCAGCTTTCCCGGATTATCCACCGACAGGTTCCGTGTAGCGATGATGGCAAAAATGAAGACAATGGCGCTGGTTACAATCAACATCAATAGTACGGACAAGTCCAGATGAAATCCACCAAGCATAATCACTGGAGCTTCATGCATATTTTTTTCTCACCCCTTTCTCTACCTGAAAGTTGCCACACTCAAAATCACTCTGCTTTGCGGGACATGATGATCCCTATAATTAATAGGGAAAATTGCGCAATGGCCAGACCGCCTGCAACCGCATATGTATTGAAGTACTGCGGAAAGCGCATCGATATGTAAATACCAAGCACTGCGAGCGCCGCTCTTGTCAAAAATCCCAGGTTCACACGCTTCAGATTACCTTCTGCCGCATCATCGGACATCTTCCTCACCTTGTAGCCCAGGTAAAATGCATTAATCAAACTAATGCTAACACCCAGGGCCAGTCCCAAAGCAATCGTTTCCAAACGAGGTACAAACGCAGCCGTTAGAAAACAAATCATGAGAATATACATGACGGAAACGGTCATCCATCTGCGATATCTGGCTAGTTCACTCATCACTTTCCCCCATGAATTTTTTAGCAATAAAGTAAATGCTTACCCCGCCTGCCGCAAGAAAAAAGAGAACGCTTACGGCGATCCATATTCCGTTGCCTCCAATGGTCCTGTCCAACCACGAGCCAGCGTAATATCCGGCAACAGCGAGCAAGGCAATCTCGATCCCAAAAGCTGTCACGAGCCCCATTGCTTTCCAGACCTTATCATCATGGTTACGGGATGAATTTGGTTTGTTCGAATCGGCCATTTTCCTCGCCACCCTTGCAATCCCAGTTAATTTTACTGAATGATGAGAGCCTTTGTCAATTGATTGATTTTAGCGTTTTAAAGGGAGAAACGACGGGTCTACAGCTCAATAAAGCCCATAAACCCGCGTAAACCGTACAGTTTAACTGTATGCTATCCCCTCTATAAATCCAACAGAAAATGTGAATTATTTTTTGAACTTTCTGTGAAATGAATCCGGACGCTCACTTTTTACGCCGAAATGGTGCAAAATCGCATTGACAATTCTTTCCGATGCATGTCCATCACCGTATGGATTAGCAGCTTGACTCATGCTTGCATACAGCGCTTCATCTGTAAGCAGAGCCTTGGTCCGTTCATATACACGTTCCTCTTCCGTCCCTACCAATTCGAGCGTACCCGCTTCGATGCCTTCTGGGCGCTCTGTTGTATCGCGCAATACAAGAACAGGCACACCAAACGAAGGCGCTTCTTCCTGCAGACCGCCTGAATCAGTCAGGATCAAGTGAGTGTGCGGGTAAAAGTTATGCAAATCCACTACGTCTAGCGGATCAATTAACTGAATACGGGGATGATTCCCCAAAATCGCGTGAGCCGGCTCCTTCACAGCAGGACTAGGGTGCACCGGGTACACGATGGCAATATCTTCAAATTCGTCAGCAATACGTTTGACGGCCTGGAAAATGTTGCGGTGAGGCTCGCCTTGAGATTCGCGGCGATGAGCAGTCATCAACACTAGGCGTTTGCCTTGTGCCCAATCAAGTACCGGGTGTTTGTAATCCTCCCGTACTGTATATTGAAACACATCCGTTACCGTGTTGCCTGTGACGTAGGTACTAGACTTCGATTTATTTTCCTTGGCAAGATTGGAAGAAGACCAGTCCGTTGGTGCAAAATGCAGATCAGCCAAAACACCCGTCAGCTGGCGGTTCATCTCTTCCGGGTACGGCGACAGCTTGTTCCATGTCCGAAGACCAGCTTCCACATGTCCAACCTGAATCTGTTGCAGGAACGCTGCATAGCTGGCTACAAATGTAGTCAACGTATCACCGTGAACGAGCACAATATCGGGTTTAGCTTCACGCAAAACCGGCTCCAGACCGCCAAGAACACGAATGGTGATTTCGTTCAGGGTCTGACGATCCTTCATGACATCCAAATCATAATCGGGATGAATGTCGAAAACTTCAAGAACCTGATCCAGCATCTGGCGATGCTGCGCAGTTACGCAAACAATCGACTCAATAGACTCGGGATGTTTTTGCAATTCCAGAATAAGCGGAGCCATCTTGATCGCTTCTGGACGCACCCCGAAAATAGTCATAACTTTAATTTTTTTGGACATTTGAGCAAAGCCCCTTTTCTAATCCGCATGAAAATATGCTTATTTCGTTCCGTACAGACGGTCTCCTGCATCGCCAAGTCCTGGCACGATATATCCGTGATCATCCAAACGGTCGTCAAGCGCAGCTACATAGATATCTACATCTGGATGTGCATCTTGTACTGCTTTTACTCCCTCTGGCGCTGCAACCAAGTTCATCATTTTGATCTGAGTGCAACCGCGCTTTTTGAGCACGTCAATCGCTGCGATTGCTGATCCGCCTGTTGCAAGCATCGGGTCAATCACAATAAGTTGACGTTCAGTTACATCTGTAGGCAGCTTGGTGTAGTATTCAACAGGTTGCAACGTTTCCGGATCACGGAACAAGCCAACATGTCCCACTTTTGCCGCCGGCAGCAATTTTACTACGCCATCCAGCATCCCCAGTCCTGCACGCAGAATTGGCACCAGTCCAAGCATACGTCCAGAGATAACCTTTCCTTGTGTTGCCGCTACAGGTGTCTGTACGTCGATCGATTCCAGTTCTACATCTCTTGTAATCTCGTAAGCCATCAACGTGGCTACTTCATCAACCAATTCACGAAAATCTTTCGTATTTGTACGCATGTCGCGTATAAACGTCAGTTTGTGTTGAATCAGGGGGTGATCACATATTACTAATTTTCCCATTAAATTGTCCCTCCGGTAAGTTCTTCATGAGTTAAGCATTTCCAAATATACCTAGCCGTCATTCACAGGCTCGATAAATCCTGTATATTATATCATCACCCACACTGAATTACACCATCAAAGGGCACCTAATCATTACAGAAAAGCAAATCCTACAAAAATAGGACCGGAAAATGATTCATCCGGTCCTGTTTGCTCGTGCTGTTGTGTGAGTTGAATAGCAAAATGTTAAATACAATACCACTCCGCCACCAGAATGCTCCTTCGATCGCCGTTATCCCCAAATTTTATGATCACCTTAGAAAGGTGAAAATTCGGGGATAAATGCGAGCGCTCCGCTTCTACGGCCTCATTCTGCTCACTTCGTTACTTTGTATTCCATTTTAACAACCTTCAAAGACAAACAGCACGAGCAATATTTATAAGTAATACTAGTATTTAAGGTCGGTGTAGAGCGGGTATTGGTCAGTCAAGGCAGTTACCTCTGCGCGTGCCTGATCAAGTGTTGCTGTGTCTTTTGGATTTTTAAGCGTCTTGGCAATGATCTTACCGATCGCTACCATTGCTTTCTCATCCATACCGCGGGAAGTCGCCGCAGGTGTACCAATACGGATACCGCTCGTGATAAACGGACTTGTTGGATCAAACGGAATCGCGTTTTTGTTCACGGTAATACCGATGGAATCAAGCACATGTTCTGCTTCTTTACCCGTGATGTTTACGCTACGAGTATCGATCAGCATCAAGTGGTTGTCTGTACCGCCGGATACGATGTTCAATCCTTCACCGATCAATGTTTCAGCCAACACTTGTGCGTTTTTTACCACGTTCTGAGCATACGTTTTGAACGAAGGCTGCAAAGCTTCACCAAACGCTACAGCTTTTGAAGCGATCACATGCATCAAAGGTCCACCTTGGGAACCTGGGAATACCGCTTTATCAATGGCAGCTGCCCATGACTTCCGGCACAGGATCATACCGCCACGGGGTCCGCGCAGCGTTTTGTGTGTTGTTGTTGTAACGAAGTGCGCATGAGGCACCGGGTTAGGATGCAGTCCAGCTGCAACAAGTCCTGCAATGTGTGCCATATCGACCATGAACAGCGCGCCAACATCATTGGCGATGGAAGCCAGCTTTTCAAAATCAATCGTACGTGGGTATGCACTTGCGCCTGCTACGATCAGACGAGGGCGGTGTTTGAATGCCGCTTTGCGAACTTCATCATAATCAATGAGGAATGTGTCTTCTTGAACGCCATACGCAACGAAGTTGTACAACAAACCAGAAGCATTAACCGGGCTACCATGCGTCAAGTGACCGCCATGTGCCAGATTCATACCCAGAACGGTATCACCAGGCTTCAATGCTGCCAGATATACAGCCATGTTTGCTTGTGCGCCAGAGTGCGGCTGCACGTTCGCATGCTCCGCACCAAACAATTCTTTCGCACGATCGCGCGCGATATCTTCAACGATATCGACATGCTCACAGCCGCCATAGTAACGTTTGCCTGGATAACCTTCAGCGTACTTATTCGTCAGAACGGAGCCGAGTGCTTCAATTACCGCTTCACTTACGATGTTCTCTGATGCGATCAGCTCAATGTTGTTCTGTTGACGTTTCAGTTCAAGATTCATCGCTTCCAATACTGCAGGGTCATTTTTACGCAATTGTTCCATGATTAAATTCCTCCTAAATTATAATGAAGTTATAAAGCAAATCATCAGGTTACACTTCTGACTTCAATTGCATCACCATCTTACGATCGCTGCTATCCCCAGATTTCTTTGAACCCTTATATATAAGGGGAAATCTGGGGATAGCTTATGCTTCCGATGTAGCATTCCTTCGGAAAGCTTTTAGGCGAGCGCTTCGCTTCTCCAGATTGGTGTTGCACTCTCCGTTTTCGTGTAAACATCATTTTGCTTTATACGTTAGTCACAAAAAGTAGCATTAGGCTCTTCTTCCATTCGATAAACCGCACGTTCGCCGCCAATCAGCTTCGGACGTGTAAGTGCTGCTGTGACACGAGCCTCTCCAATGTAACGAAGCGATGTCCGAAAAGGAACCGCGACATGGCGAAGATGCATGCCAATCATTGTCTCTCCGATATCCAGACCTGCATGGGCTTGAATATGTTCAGCCAGACATGGATCGGAAAGTGAACGATAGGCGGTAGATGCCATGGAACCACCCGCTTTTGGCACAGGTACAGCGCCAACCTCTGTCAGTCCGAGCCGATGAAGCAATGCACGTTCCATGACAAGCGCCCGGTTCAGGTGTTCACAGCACTGGAATACAGTGTCGAAACCAAACTCCGTCTGCACCTCACGAATTCCTGCAAGCAACTGCTCTGCCACTTCGACGGCACCACTTGTTCCAATGCGCTGGCCAGCTACCTCGCTTGTACTCGTGCCGATAACAACAACATGGCCAGACCCAAGCTTACCGGCAATTGCCAGTTCGCGCAGGATCGATGCGGTCTGTTGCTGCAATCCGGGTTGTTCCGAATCCAATTCAATAGTCATCCTATCGCCTCCCGATAAAATCATGCCCGCTATCTATATAAGTTGAATTAAAGATTTTACACAGTCCACTCCAATGACAGAATAACCTGGAGAGTAGCTGTTATCCCCGATTTTTTTCGATTCCCTTTTCCAAAGGGGAAAATCCGGAGATAAGCGTATGCTTCCGATGTAGCTTTCTTGCAGAAAGCTTTCAGGCGACCGCTACGCTTTCGGTTTTTTTGTCCTCTCCGTTAACGTGTAAATGAATAGTTCAACTTATAGTGAATATTTGCTCTACATATGCGCTGCATGGCATTTCAGGTACTATTATAGCGAAAAATCAGATGAAAGACGAAAAAAAGAGCAGTCTGCGGGTATCGCAGAATTGCTCTTTTGCCCAGGCGACCGGCCGTTTGTTCCGGTGCTCCATTGTGGTTGTGCCCACTTCGTCGCCAGTTACACCGGATCCCTGTTTTCCCCTTCATCATAAATCAACCCTACTTGAAAATCAATGGTTAATTTACATTCCATGTTCTATATCTTGTCTCTGTGCAGATGAATTATTCAAGCTTATCCAAAAGCTTGGATAACGCTGTACGAATCTCTGCCGCAGCAATATTGTAATCGTCCCGGCTACCACCAAACGGATCGGAGATATCGAAACTTGGGATGCGCTGCCGAATTTCAATCGCACGTTCTCGCTCTGATGCCAGAATTTCCTGTCCCAAGGCTCGTTTCATTTCCAGTGTAGCAAAAAGGCTGTCCAACTCCTCCAGGTCTTGAAGCACTTGTGCATCATTCTCGGCATATTCTTTCAGCGTGTACGTCTTCTGAATAGAATTCGGGAACACCTGCATCACATGTTGCTTATGGCTCCTCGTTAACGTCAGAATCAGATCTGCCCATTCGATCAACTCTTCACTAAGCTGTGTAGACTGGGATGGACCCTCTGCCTGATGATCTTTCAAAACTGCTTCGGCATGGCGTGATATCGGCATACCTGACGACGCAGCCACACCTGCGGAACGAACCTGTACCTCAATGCCGCGCTCGGATGCAAGTTTTCGCATAAGCCCTTCTGCCATGGGGCTGCGGCACGTATTGCCTGTACATACGAATAAAATATGTTTCATTATGTTAGCCTCCCCATTGATCAAGATGTGAACTACCTATCCTATCGTCTACATGTATTATTTTTAAAATATAAACAAAAGTCCAAAGGCAAGCAAGATGGCCCCGCCTACAGCTTCACCGTAATCCCCCAAATTCTGACTCACCCTACGTCCGAGAAGCAGCCCCATGATTGACATCAAACCGCCGCAGAAACCAAAGGCCAAGATGGTCAGGACAAGATCACTGCTGAACATGCCGAGCGATACCCCAACAGAGAAGGAGTCGACGCTGACACTAAGCGAGAACAAAAGAATACCCAGCAAAGATCGATGATCAACCAGCTTGGTCTCCCCTTCACGAAATGCATTCAAAATCATGTGACCGCCTAGCAGTACCAGCAGTCCGCCTGCTGCATAATTCGTAATATTGCCCAGCAAGGAACTGACATACTTACCCATATACATGCCAGCAAACGGCATGATGACATGAAACAGTGCCGTAACGGTACTAATTTTCAATACATCCCGCAGCCGTATACCCTTCATGCCGATGCCGATGCCCAGCGAGAATGCATCAAGCCCCAGCGCAACCGCCATAATCAGAATGGTTACCAACTGCCCTACATGGGCAGACACATCCCACATCCTCATACCCCCAAGTCACATAAAGGTTCTTGTACACGATATGCGGACAAGGACTCAAACATGACGGATACAGAGAAACTGGAGGGCAGAAGTGTCGATACAGCGTTCCGTTGAAAAACAGATCAAGTGCGCCTTGCTAACATGAAAATAATAGAGTGTTACGTTAAACATTACGTCTGCTTGCAAACGTGTTGACTGCTTGCGAAAGTTGAGGTTCTCTCCTGATCCTGTCGGCAGGAGCGCTTAGGTGGGCGGCTCAGCCAACTTGAATAAGTTGGTTGCCTGCCGCCTTGAGCAGCCGATTCATAACGGCTGCTCCCAGCCCTTCGCGTGAGCAGGCTTCCGCCACGATATATGTGGCGCCCTGCTCATCGCAGCTGCGCAGCGCGGCGTATAGCCTGCGCGCAGCTTCCTGTAGCTCGCTGGCATCGCCCAGCGAGAACACGGCATTGGCGCGGTACTGCTCCGCGTGCTCGGCGAACGCCAGCACCGCGGTGCGCTCTCCGCGCTGCGCCGCCTCCGCCAGGGCGGCGCGGGTCCAGGCCGCTACCGCTACGGGCGGCCCCTCTACCACGCACAGCGACCCTGCGGGTGCGTAGTGCGTGTACTTCATGCCCGGCGAGCGCGGCGCCGGGCTGTTGCTGTCGCCACCGGACCCTTCGGCGAGAAGCGCCGGGTCCGTGGCGACACGGGCGGCCACGGCGGACAGCTGTTCCGCCGTAATGCCGCCTGGGCGCAGGATGGTGACGGTACCGTCGTCACCGGCCTGCACCACGGTGGACTCGACGCCCACCCCGGTGGGGCCGCCGTCCACAATGCCGCCGATGCGGCCATCCAGATCCTCCCGCACATGTGCGGCGAGGGTCGGGCTAGGCCGCCCGGAGCGGTTCGCACTTGGCGCAGCAACGGGGCATGCCGCCGCCGCGATGAGTGACAGCGCCACCGGGTGGTCGGGCATGCGCACGGCCACCGTGTCCAGTCCGGCAGTGACCCGCGGGGACACTGCCCCTGGCCTAACCGGCAGCACCAGCGTAAGCGGGCCTGGCCAGAAGGCTGCCATCAGCGCTTCCGCCGCTGCATTTACCTCAGTGACCAGTTCATGCAGCTGGTCACGGTGCGCGATATGCACAATCAGCGGATTATCGGATGGCCGCCCTTTGGCGGCAAATACCGCCTCCACCGCTTCTGTGCTGCGCGCGTCTGCGCCGAGGCCGTAGACCGTCTCGGTAGGGAAGGCAACCGTCTTCCCTTGACGAAGGCAGGCCGCGGCTGCCTGCAAGTCAGCGAGCGCCGCTTCGCGGGCGGCACTCGCCTTTTTCACATCCGATACTGGGGAAATCTCTTGCACGTGCACATTTATGTTCTCGGCCTCACCCTGCTCATGCAACAGTGCTCTGACATCCCAAAAGGCTGTGTTGTGTTCCACCTTGGCTCTCTCTACCGCCGCATTATCGGGCTTGTCCTCAAACGAGGGTTGTTGTACCTTTTCGTGCTCTCTGGTCATATATATCATCATCCCTAAACTTCAAGTAGGTTCAATTTCAGTACATATAAGTATACCATATCTGTCACGTTTCAGGTTCGATCCAATCATAAGGTACTTCCTCCGCATATCCTGTTCACGTAAAAAGGAAGCTCCCTGCACACCTGCAACGAAACTTCCATCCCTTAGTTTTTATTTTATATCGCACTGCATATAAATATATCACTAATTGGTTGTTAAGCGAATAATCCTGCTACCCAATCCCATATTTTCACGGCAACGTCCCATAGAAAAAATCTAGCTTCGGGCGTCTCACCTTGCACAGTTGCCTTCACCTCTACTGCATCCGCGGATGCCGCAGAGACTGTCGATGGTTTCGCCAGCGCATCGCCTGTGCTTGCATCGATGAAACAGAGCGGCGGGAACAACACACACCACCAGTTCTGTCCTTTGCCTTCGCCCAGCGTAATCCGTACTGCTTCGTATTCGCCAGCAGGGTACACCGTACCACCATAGAGCTTTGTTGGAAAAGGAACCGTGCCCAGCTCCACCTGATATTCATAAGTTAGACCACGTTTCATTAACTCTTCCCCTACCCGATTCTCAATCTCGGACAGATGCTCCCGAATGACATGCCTTGCCTGCTCCAGACTTTGCGGATTCTCCAGCGCTCCAACCCATTCGCCCATCTGTGCAACGACTGCATCCCGAATCTCACGTTTCACGAGCTGATCTCCGGCCGCATCGGAATTCGCTAGAATCCGCAAACGAATCGACTGCTCCGGAATAGTAGTAGCAGCAACAGCCGCATCGGTTTTCTGACCTTCCCACATCATAATGATCATCATAAGACATACAAGGATAAGTCCAATTTGTTTTACAATTCGTCTGTTCATCCCGTTCTCCCCCTCGGTTCCGATATCCAGCTGCAACTCTCTCATGTCTATCAGTATGCCCGGTAGAGGAAGAAGTAAACCTAGTATAAGCCTGAAATCTATTAAATTTATTCATAGAAACGGATGAACCAGCTTCATAACAGGGCACAGAAATACAGAAACACAGACATACTCATTATCCCCGTCACGAAAAGAGCACCCTTATCAAATTCTTACTTATCTACTCTAAACGCTGCACACATGCAATCTCTTATGTAGCTCATTTGAACAATCCAGCCCCTCAATCCCTATAGATAAGAGGCGACCCCCGACTTATCCATAGACCTGCAAGCAACTCGTAAACATCCCTGAACAATTCTTCTTGGACATACAAAAAAAGCCTAGTATTCACTAAGCTTTCTTTGAGGACAGCAACGGATTAGAGTGCCGTTTTAATTTGAATTATACAGGTGGTGGATAACACTCTCTTGCATTTGATTACTATGTTTCATTTCCACATAGATTAGGCACAGTAAAACCGTTATTAACACGAGTAATACAGACACAATCTTTTGAAAATTATTCATCATGAATAATCCCTCCAACTCGTGAAAAACACAACTACATCGCGCTGTTCTCTTTTTTCTTTTTCAGTAGACTCCAAATCCGCTGTATCAACGACGGAGACTGTTCCTCCGGCAGCCATTCATCCTCGTCTTCATCACCATACAGCTTAATGCTCATCACCAGCCCAATACAGGCCATGTTGATCAGCAAAGACGTACCGCCATAACTAATAAATGGCAGCGTAATGCCCGTCAGCGGCATAAGGCCAAGAAATGCACCTACATTTTCAAACACCTGATAGAGCAGCATCCCGATAATGCCCACAATGATAATGGGCCCAGCCCGTTCTTTGCACTCCAGTGCGATCAATACCATCCGGTGGATAAGGATAAAATATAACAGGATTAACAGCGAAGCTCCGACAAAACCAAATTCTTCTGCCACCACCACAAAGATGGAATCCGAATACGTATAAGGCACACGTCCGCTTTGAACCGAGGTTCCTTCCAAAAATCCCTTGCCCGTAATTCCGCCCGATCCGATGGCAAGCCCTGCATTTTTCGTATGCCACATCGCTTTGGCTGTAGCTTTCTCGGGGACAAGCCACGGATCGATCCGTTCAGCCCAGTGTTCACGTTTAATCTTTTCCAGAAAGGTAAACACTTCGTCATGGTAGAAGGTGTACGATTTGATGAAACCAATAAAGAATGCACCCACAATCGTAAGCACGATTAACGCATGTTTCAGCTTCATATTGCCGATCCATAAAACGGAAACCAGAATAACCACATAACCGAGAGCGTTACCCAGGTCATTCTGTGCCATAACGAGTGCAAACGGAATAAACGTCCAGAGCCCAATCGGCACGACATCTCTCCAGAACCCGAGTTCCCCACGTTTACGCTTCACAATTAAATGGGCGAGGAACAGAACAAGGATCATTTTGAACAATTCTGCAGGTTGAAACGAAATGGTTTCGGTGATCTTCAGCCAACCATTCGCATTATTCACCGTACTTCCAACCACATTTGCCAATATTAGAAAAACAATGCCTATACCGTATAGTAGAAACGCATATTTCACGTACAACTTGTAATTAAACAAACCAATTCCAATGATTGCGATGAATCCGACCACATAGAAATAGATCGTTTTCACATGGTGATTGGCCAACTTGGGATCAAAGCGTGTTCCACTGTAAATCGCAAGTATACTTATAATCATTAACAACAACAGAACAAAAAGTATGACGCCATCCAGCTTCTTTACCATTTTCCACATGATGTTTGAATATCCCCCTAGTTCACACCTCGCGCTTTACCAATATTGATCAATATTACCATTGTACCTAATTGGATGGGAGAATGGAAATCCGGTTCACTTTAACTTTTACATGTGGTGTGGTTAACGTAATGATTTAAGTTCCTGCACAGAGGTTTGCCTGTAAAATAACCAAAAAACCTTGAAAGTCCGTTCCCCAGCAAATGCCGGGAAGAACGGTTCCAAGGTCGATCTGACTTCGTGTACGATAGTTCGATTCACTGTTCCGGTTGATCCTGCTGCACAGGTTTGCGTCTAAACAGCTTCATCACCAACTCTGAAATACTCGGTTGCTCCGCCGATCCCAGAATATCTTCGTTTTCCTCAGTATGCACCTTGATGCTCATCACAATGCCCATACTGATCATATTCAGCACGAGTGACGTACCCCCTGAGCTGATAAACGGCAACGTAATCCCCGTCAGTGGCATCAGTCCAATGAAGGGTCCAATGTTGACAAAGATCTGATAGAGCAACATGGCAATAATGCCTACGATAAGGTATGGCCCCGCTCGATCTTTACACTCCAATGCAATTAAAACCAACCGGTGGATCAGGATAAAATACAGGAGTAACAGCACGGAGGCGCCGATAAAACCAAACTCTTCTCCGATCTGAACAAAGATCGAATCGGCATACGCCAGTGGCACACGGTTGGATTGGATGGTTGTGCCTTCCATGTACCCTTTGCCCGTAATTCCGCCGGAACCGATAGCCAGCTTCGCATTATATGTCTGCCACAGCACATCCCGGGATGTCTGATCTGGCACAAGCCATGGGTCAAAACGATCCGCCCAGTGCGAACGGCCGATATCCTTAAGGAATTTCACGATCTCATCATGATAATGGATGTATGCCTGCGTGCCCCCGACAAATGCAGCTACAGCAATCATAAAACCGATTAATGCATGGGTAAACTTGATATTACCGATCCAGAGCAGACCAATCAGAATAATGATATAGCTCAGGGCGTTACCCAAGTCATTTTGTAGCAGCACAAGCAGCAAAGGCGGCAAAACGCACAGAGAAACCGGAATCACATCACGTCCAAAATACAAGGGCCGATTTTTCTTTCGAGCCAATAGGGCAGACAAAAAAACGATAAGACATAGTTTAAATAATTCAGCAGGCTGCAAGCTGACACCGAATACAGATAACCAGCCTTTGGCACCATAATATTCTTTACCAAAAAACATGACAAAGATCAGCAGCAGCATGCCCACGCCGTAGATATACAAATAGTTTTTAATAATGAATTTGTAGTTGATCATCGACATTCCGAAGAAAACGATGAAGCCCAGAATATAAAAGATAACTGCACTTCGTGTCAGACCTTCCAGCTTCGGACGACCAAACGTGGTGCTATAAATAGATAAAATGCTGATAACCATCAGGAGTATTAGAATAAAAACGATGGAGTAATCGATCTTTTTGAATTTGTGCAGCATGTAATTATGTTCCCCCAAGCATTCAGAAAATCTTCGGCATACCCCATTGTAGAGGATTTTACGGCAAAAAGAAAACTTAAGTTGCCTTACATTTTTGTCACCTGTTCCGAAGGTCGAACACCCAGGACATGCCGCTCAATTCCGGCAAGGTCGGGAACGATGATAATCTCCGGCCAGTGCCCCGCCGATTCCAGCAAT
This sequence comes from Paenibacillus sp. 4624, assembly GCF_050435065.1. Taxonomy (NCBI): domain Bacteria; kingdom Bacillati; phylum Bacillota; class Bacilli; order Caryophanales; family Paenibacillaceae; genus Paenibacillus; species Paenibacillus sp. 4624. The sequence continues at coordinate 601,169 of NZ_JBNDJR010000002.1, read as the reverse complement.
GCCGCCACGTCCTGAGCCTGGCCCATGCCCAGCTCAAAACCGACAATCTGCGGTGGCGCAGGCAGCAGCTTCAGCTGCTCTACCATGATGCGGTACGGGGCGAGCCCGTCCGGACCGCCATCCAGCGCGAGGCGCGGCTCATGATCGCGCACCTCCTGCTGCAACCCGGCGATATCGTCCGCCGGGATGTAGGGCGGGTTGGACACCAGAATGTCCAACCGCTCCCCAGCGAACGGAGCAAGCAGATCGCCTTCGCGGAAGTCGATCTGCACGCCGTTCGCGGCCGCGTTGCGCGCGGCCACTTGCAGGGCATCCGCCGAGAGATCCCCGGCGGCCACCTGCCACTGCGGGCGAAGCGAAGCCATCGTTACCGCGATGGTGCCGCTGCCCGTGCCAATATCGACGGCGCGCACCGCACCGCCGGCAAACACGCGGTCTGCTGCGCGTAGCACAGCCTCGACCAGCAGCTCGGTCTCCGGCCGCGGAATCAGCACGGCCGGCGTGACCTCGAACGGCAGCCCGTAAAATTCCTGGCTGCCGATAATGTATTGCGCCGGCTCACCCGCGGCCTTGCGCGTGACGGCGTCTTCCCAGCGGCTGCGCAGCTCGCTGGGGAACGGCTCCGGCTGCATCATGTAATACTGGGCGCCATAGACGCCCAGCACATGCTCCAGCAGCAGCCGTGCATTGTTATGCGGCTCGTACACGCCGCACTTCTCCAAAAAAGAGGAAGCCTCTACGAAGGCTTCCCGGCAACTCTGCTCCGGCGTCATTACAAATTGTCCGCCCGTCACAGATTATTCTCCTCTGTCCATCATCTCGGTCTGCTGAGCAATCGTCAGTGCAGACAAGATATCTTCAATCTCACCGTTCATGATTTGATCCAGCTTGTGCATCGTCAGGCCGATGCGGTGATCGGTTACACGGCTTTGCGGGAAGTTGTACGTACGAATCCGCTCACTGCGGTCACCCGTTCCCACTTTGCTTTTGCGCTCTACGGAAATTTTCGCTTCTTCTTCCATACGTTTCATATCAAAGATACGTGTACGCAAAACTTGCAACGCTTTTTCTTTGTTGGAGTTCTGGGATTTCCCATCCTGACATGTTGCTACGATACCTGTAGGTACGTGAGTTACCCGTACTGCCGATTTCGTTGTGTTAACCGATTGTCCACCGGCACCACTGGAACAGAACGTATCCACACGAATGTCTTTATCATGAATTTCGATATCAAAATCTTCCGCTTCCGGCATTACGGCTACGGTTGAAGTCGATGTATGAATCCGTCCACCGGATTCCGTTGTCGGGATACGTTGCACACGGTGTGCGCCGCTCTCGTATTTCATTTTGCTATACGCGCCGCGTCCGTTGATCATGAATACAACCTCTTTGAACCCACCGAGGTCATTCGTGTTCACATCCATCAGCTCGACTTTCCAGCCCTGAGCATCCGCATAACGGGTATACATCCGGTACAGATCCGCCGCAAACAATGCCGCTTCATCTCCACCAGCCGCGCCGCGAATTTCCACAATAACGTTTTTGTCGTCATTCGGATCTTTGGGCAGCATGAGTACACGAATCAGATCATCCAGTTCTTTCTGGCGAGCGGACAATTCTTCAATCTCCATTTTGACCATCTCGCGCATCTCATCATCCAGCTTCTCGCCTTGCATTTCCTTCGCCGCTTCCAAATCCTCGCTTACCTGTTTGTACTCATTGTACGCATCGTATGTCGGCTGAAGATCGGATTGCTCCTTCGAATATTCACGCAGCTTTTTGTTATCACTAGCTACATCCGGGTCACACAAAAGCTCGCTCAGCTTGTCATAACGATCGGCCAATGCCTGCAATTTATCCAACATGTATAGTCACCTCACGTTTTATTTTGTCTTTGCACATGCCCGTCTTTCATAACGATCCCACATGTACATTTGCTGTATATATCTATCATTCAAAATTCCACAAACCACAGGATTCTCTGAATCCCCTGACCGCAGCATCTCATTCGAATTCCGTGTTATATGATCGACGTATAACCTCGCTACAACGTCATCAAATCCTTTACTTTTAAAGTGATATAAAGAAATCGCCTACCTCCTGAAGACCGCCGCCTCATCTTATCGATTACAACGAATAGTTCATCATGGGTATACGACTCTTAATTATAGCATATTCTTATGCCTCTGAACAGCAATAGTTCATGGTGCAAACATGAATATTGTTACGTAAAACCACAAAGCCACAAGAAATATTTGCAACTTAGCCTTCATCACCCCTGGAAACAGCCTTCCTTGTCAGCGTCGCTAGAGCAATTCGTCCTCCAACTGCTCCAGCACAACACTCCACCACGTTTCCTCATCAATCATACTTACAGGGTCTTGTTCTGTATAAAATAAACGGAGTAGCTTCACCGCATCATCTCTTCCAGATTGCTCACTTTGCGGTAAACGAGGTTTAATCTCTCCGCGTCGAAATGCTTCCAGCTTCGCTTGCGCTTGTTCCAGTGTCATGACAGTGGGTTCATAGGCTTTGGAGTACTCCTGTACGATTGCCGTGTACCTGCTCAGAAACGCCAGAAACAGATGGAGACTGCTGTTCATTACATCATACTCTTCGGTCTGCACATCTACTCTATACAGTATGCCCGTTCCAGCTTCCACCCCAAGAATGGCCGTCTGCTCATCCCATTCATAACCGATGGGTAACAGCATTTTGAGATCATCCGATGTCCTCATCAACCCCATATCCGGCAACGAGTTGAACCTAATACCAAGTACATCTTCACCGTCCAACGTGGGCTGTGACAAGCCAGAATGAAGCAGTAACTCCTGCGTTTCTTCGGATAAATTTGCTTTTTCTACAAGCAGAGGATCGTATCGAATACACCGGGACGTTATATCCACTCTTGCCACCTCCTCCAAGGGTACTTCTTTCTTTTATTATATCCATCAAGGGTAAACAATCCAGTGAAAACGTAATCGAACTTGCATAAACTGACCTGTCGTTTCGGAGTGAAATGCAAACAAAAACAGCACTATTCCCCCGCTAAAGAGAGTAGTGCTGTTCTTTATTTTAACCGGTAAGCCTCTGAAGGCTGACCCGTCTTTAATCTCGCTTTTTAAAATTACACGTTGAAACGGAAATGCATAACGTCGCCGTCATTCACCACGTACTCTTTACCTTCCAGACGCAGTTGACCGCGCTCTTTGGCACCGTTCATGGAGCCCGCAGCAACCAGATCGTCATAAGAAACAACCTCTGCACGGATGAATCCGCGTTCGAAGTCCGTGTGAATAACACCCGCTGCGCCAGGCGCTTTTGTTCCTTTACGGATGGTCCATGCACGAACCTCTTGTACACCCGCTGTAAAGTACGTATACAATCCGAGCAATTTATAAGCTGCTTTGATGAGCAGGTTCAGACCGGAATCCTCGATACCGAGCTCTTCCAGGAACATTTGTTTATCTTCGCCTTCCAGTTCGGAGATTTCTTCCTCCACTTTTGCACTGATCGGCACCACTTCGGCATTTTCAGCAGCTGCGAACTCTCTTACCTTTTGCACATATGCATTGTTCGCTACATCACCAATTTCGTCTTCAGCCACATTGGCCGCATACAGAACGGGTTTCAGCGTAAGCAAGTGCAGGTCACGTACAATCAGACGCTCTTCGTCTGTCAGCTCCATGCTGCGTGCCGGCTTGTCTTCATAAAGGACCGCTTTGACTTTCTCCAATACTTCCACTTCTTGAGCAGCCGTTTTGTTGCCACCCTTCATGTTTTTCTTGGAACGGTCGATTTTTTTCTCAACACTCTCGATATCTGCCAGGATCAACTCCAGGTTAATCGTCTGAATGTCACTTACAGGATCAATCTTGCCATCGACGTGAGTGATGTTCTCGTCCACAAAGCAACGTACAACGTGCACAATCGCATCCACTTCACGGATGTGGGCAAGAAACTTGTTACCCAGGCCTTCACCTTTGCTCGCTCCGCGCACCAGACCGGCGATATCAACAAACTCAAATGCGGTAGGCACTGTTTTTTTCGGTACAACGAGTTCTGTCAATTTGTCCAAACGCTCGTCTGGTACTTCGACGATCCCCACGTTCGGGTCAATCGTACAAAATGGATAGTTTGCCGACTCGGCACCTGCTTGTGTAATTGCATTAAACAACGTAGATTTTCCGACGTTCGGAAGCCCCACTATTCCTGCTTTCAAAGCCATGTATATGACAACTCCTCATTCATTACTTGTTCGGTATGGATAATCCTATCCATTATATATGACAAACCCCAAGGCATCAAGGAACTTCGCCGATTCACCCGCAGCCATCTCCTTCTTCAAATCCCTGGTTCATGCTAGCCTTTGATTTCCTTGTACATCGTCAAGTCCGTCACTTCATAACCCATCTTGCGATACAGGCTGCTTGCCCGCTCATTATGTCCAAACACATGCAGCCCAATGCGATTCACCCCAAGACTTCTCGCGGTCTTTTCGAGTGCATTCATCGTTTCTGTACCGTACCCTTTGCCGCGATATGCTTCTTCCACCACGATATCCAGCAGAAAGGCTTCTTTCCCCCGGCGATTCTCCGTAATGTTAAACCAGATGTATCCTACAATGCCGTCCACCGGATGCACCAGATTAAACACATATGCCCCTGGAGTCTCTAACCCTTCCGGCAGATAACGCTCATACGATTCCTCTGCCTGTCCTAGCGCCTCCTCCGGCGCCCACGTTCCTGCTTCTACTTTTTCCTGTGCAAAATCTTCAATTGAACGGCTGCGGAAACTCGCAAATTGTTCTTTATTCATTGGAGACAGTTCCATGTTATTTCCTCCTGATCTAGGTGTGGTCACTTCGGTGTGAATGTTAGGATGATCTACAATTATCTTTATGTACAGTTCAAGAACCGCCTCAAAGCACCGCATTGCATGAATCTCATCAAATGAACCCTATTCCAGGCACCTCAACTTTTTATTATCTTGAGCACTCATCCTATTCGACTTCACACGTTCCAAACATATATCCTGTTGATCTGCCGTTTCTCCTTCGTATCACCTTCGTAATTATACCTTATTCATTGAACATACACTGTAAAATAATGCTCCTGCACCAACTTTTGCATGCATTCCTGCGTTTATATCTTTAATACGAGACACCCGTATAAAACAATCGAATTGAAAGGACGGTTTAACCATGCACACCAAACCACGTCGTCCCTTTTCCAAAATAAAAATAATGATTGCCCTTGGCCTGTTCCTTGCACTGGGCACCATTGTAGTGATGAGTTTTCTAAATGCCATCGATCCGTTCCGCAAACTCAGAATTACAATTGATAATCAGTCAGACTATGACATTACTCAGATTAAGACAGGCATAACGAATTGGAAGCAACCCATTCTCGATTCGAGCACAGCAGATAAAAAAGAAGATTCCGACCTGCTCTATACCTTTAGCGAAGAAATCGTTAGCGGAAAAAAAATTAAGTATACTCCAAAATTGCATTTTTTAGGCGAAAGTTCCGTCTACGTCATATTTAAGGACAGTCGCGGCAATACCTATACAAAAACAGCCTGTGGATATACAGAATCTGTGTCAGGAACTTCCCTCATCACGATAACTAACGAGAATGTGACTGTGAAGGAAAATTGTACTTAAATTGAATGTTTCTCTTTCTACACATCCACTTATGTTAAAATAGAAGGGCGAGCGACCGGCCAAAGTTTCTCGCCCAGAGGTCGATGGATTACTCCATCGGCTTTATCCTTTTAACATGATTGTACATATTAATAAGTTCATCCAGCACCATAGATTGGCGGATCACCTGAGGGTGAAGAAGCTCGCCGTACTCCGTCTTTAATTGGTGGAGTCTCTCCCTTGCTTCTTCGATCCGCAGTTTGAGTTCGTCTCGCTCCATAACACCCCTCCCTGCTGTATTATTTTAGAACATCCTGCTAATTAGCAAAAATTCAAATAAACTCCAACAGTGAAAACGACAAAAAAACACCCTTTTCTGAAACACCTTTTGACAATCTAAGCAACTGTCTGTATAAGGAATTTCAAAGCGGAGGATGCATCAGAGTGCAACGAGCCTAATCTATTTTGACCTTAGGGGATAGCACCTAGCCTATACTTACATGTGGATACGTTACTCAGCCTTATCTATTGTCTACTTTTTGTACCCTTTCATCGTTCCGGACTGTACAATCTCTGTATCTTCTCAATAAGCAACTCGGCGCTAGGCTTGACCCCTAGTCCAGTGACGACGTACTGCAAATCATCAAACAGGCCTAGACAATCGAGAAGTCCATCTTTATTCATGTTTTCAATCGCAAATTCCATGCCTTGACGAATATAAGCTACGCCTCTGTCATAGTGGTTATTTCTTAAATAATACGTACCTAACCCTGCAAGCAAAATACCATATTGATCATTGGTGTATTGTTTGCTCATTTTTCCGAAGCAACTGCTCTGTTCCTCGTAATCCAGATGAGATTGATACTGCTCAAGTACATCGTCAATATTGACATTATATCGATTTGCTGCGGTCACAATTGCGCATAGTGCAGGAAATATTTCTTTTTTTCGGTCAGAGATATACGTTAAATATTCTGGAATCAACTCTGTTTCACCTGACAGCAATCTGAAATAGTAGTTATTTCCTTCTGACCAATCCTGAAACTGAAGAATCACCATCTTTTCCTCTTCTGTAGGATCTTTGATCCAGCTGTAATCAGCATATTTTGAGACATACTGAAGCGTTTCTTCATATTTCCCATGTTGATAACTGACCTCAGCAAGAGCAAGATACGAATACAAAGCATAATACACAATCTTCTTTTTCGTTTTAGTCTCCACTTCTCGTAATGTTTTCTTGGCGTCATATTGAATAAAAGCTTTGATCTGTAACTGGTCGGCAAATTCTTTCACTTTGCCCCAGCGGCGCAAGGATGCATACACATTGATCAGTTCATTCAGCGCATCGAATTGATATTGCTCATCAAGACGTTCTACAAATAGTTCGAATCGTGTGGCTAGCGTAAGATTATGAACCTGGTCATTCGAAAGTCCTATCGAAAACAGACGATATTGGCATAAAGCCAGACGTTCCGAATGTTGCAATTTCTCACTTTCAGCGACACAGCGGTACAACGGTTTACAAGCCTCCATCTTGCCTTCGCTATGCAGCTGCTCTGCCAATTCAAACAACATAGGTATGTAGGAAAGGTTATCCATCACATAGTTCACCGCTGTCTCCATATGTGTTATATGGCCTAGCTCTGCACAACGATATAGAAAAGGTCTAAGCCTTCTCCAATCCAGATTAGAGTCCACTAAATATTCATTTATGTACAGTTCATATAATTCGCCTTCAGGCATCCCAATGCCAGCCGTAATGCGATCCAATTGATTTAACCCGATTGGACGATTTCCTTTCAACGTGCCGCTCAATGTCCCGGAATTCACGCCAGAAATCTCGGAAAAGCGATTGATGGTCATTCGATTCCTTTTTAAAAAATGTTCTAAATGGTCACGAATTGTAGTTTTTTCGCTCAACGGGACACCGCCTTCCCAAGAAATAAAGCTTAATGCGATCATACAATATTTTGGTAAGTATCATCAATATTTTACTTGTAAATATTTTACTTTAATATACAAAAAAAACCGCCCCATACCAGTTGAGCGGATTTAGAACGATCAGCGATTGCTACGATGGGACTCCACGAATTCTAACGATCACCAGCGACGCTATTTGCCCCTTCTTGGTCACTTTGAGATTCTAACGATCACCAGGGAGCTTATTTACTTGAAAAGCCACGTTTTTCGCCCACTTTTGAAGGTTTTCACACAAATAGCGCTTCTGGTGATCGTTAGATTTATAAACACCTCAAAAAGCGCAGAATAAGGTTCTGTGGGATCGTTAGAGCTACTGAACCGATACAAACACACCGCTCACTAACCTTCGTTCCTCCACTCCGACTCCTCGGCGTCCCCGTCCACCAACATTACCGCCGCTCAACCAGACGTTCTGTCCGTTTCACATCTGCAACGCTGCCTGCGCCGATGCCAAACATGACGGTGCGTAGCTCGAATTCGACCTGCTCTAGCCGTTCGGACAGCGCTTCGTCGGAGGTGACGGCGGATTCGAGCAAAGAGCGACCAAAACCTGCGAGGTCGGCACCGAGCGCGAGGGCTTTGGCGGCATCCACGCCAGTATACAGTCCGCCGCTACCGATCATCGCCCCATCGGGGTTCAGCGCGCGCACGTCCTGGATGCATTCAGCCGTTGGAATGCCCCAATCGGCAAAAGCTTCCGCAGCCGCCCGGCGTACCGGGTTATTGTTACGATACTTCTCCACCTGTACCCAGCTTGTCCCGCCCGCACCAGCCACATCGATGAAGGCTACGCCCGCTTCGTATAGTCGCTGTGCCGTCACGCCATCGATGCCAAAACCAACTTCCTTGACACCAACAGGCACTTCCAGCTCACGACACAATTTCTCGATTCGTTGGTACAGACCACTGAAGTTCGTATTGCCTTCGGGCTGGAATACTTCCTGCAGCGTGTTCAGATGCAGCACGAGCAGATCTGCGCCGGCGATATCCACGGCACGCTGGAAATCAGCTGTGCTGAAGCCGTAGTTCAGCTGAACCGCGCCCAGGTTCGCGATGACCGGGATGTCCGGTGCCCAGCGGCGGACATCAAATGTGCTTGCGAGTTCCGGCTGCTCCACCGCAGCCCGGATCGAGCCTACGCCGAGCGCCCAGCCTCTGGCGTTGGCTACCCTTGCCAGGCGTTCATTGATGGCGCCTGTCGTTTTGCTTCCACCCGTCATCGAACTGATGAGCAAGGGTGTACGCATTTTTTTACCAAGGAACGAAGTGTCCAGATGAACCTCTTCAAAGTCCAGCTCCGGCAGCGGATGATGACGAAACGCATACTTCTCCAATCCGCTCGTTATGCCTTCTCCTGCCACATTCTCCTCCAGACAGAGGCGCACGTGCTCCAGCTTCCGTTCCCCCGTTGCCACTTCGGGCAGCAGCCGTTTGCCGGCTCGCTCTTGTTCGTTCATGATGAGACCTCCTATGTGAGAATGATGTGCAGGATAGGCTTGTTTGCGTTGTTTTGCTTCATACTCCCTACCCCATGCTGAGTTGCTCTGTAACTCTTGTTTCTATGTAAATGCGGTGCAATGGACTAGTGGCAATCACTCATCGTCCTATCTACTCACGCCTATCCAATAAATCATCCTGTGTCGCTAACCGCTCGGCTTATCCATTCGGTTCTTAGACAAACCCTATAGGGTAGCGCCCATCAATGGACAACTCTATCTAGTATACCGTTCCTCTCAACCTAATGAAAGGACACTCCAAAACCCCATGATCTCAAACATGAACTCATTAGAGTTTTGGAGCAGCTATTTGCTTTATTAAAGCTCGGATCAACTATGCTGCATTGTTAGTCCTTGCAACCCTTGTTCTCATTCAGTCAAACAATGGAGCAGCTATTGTATTTCATTAGAGTCTTGCAACACCTCGTTCTGCCTCATTAAATTCATTGAATTGATTAAAAGAATCGAGGTTCGGCACACCTGCCCTCCACGTACCCTGCCCTACCTCCCCAGCTCGGCTGCAAGTTGCTCCCCCACAAGCTGTCCGGACAACGTAACAATCGGGGTTCCGCCGCCAGGGTGGGTTGTGCCGCCAACGTACCAGAGCCCTTGAACATCTTTGCTCTGATTGCCTGGCCGCATGAAAGTCTGTTTCACCGAATTGGAGGAAATGCCATAGATCGACCCTTGATGAGCAAGAGTATCCCGTTCAATATGTCGCGGTGTATAAAAAATTAACACTTCCGATTGCATCAACCCGCCAATACCACGCGCCTCCAATTGCTCCAGCACAAACTCACCGTAACGATACTTCTGCTCTTCCCAGTTCCACGCTTGAGACAAATATGGCGCGTTCACCAGAATGAACAGATTGCTGGCTCCTTCTGGAGCCATGCCTGCTTCGGAGTAACCGGAGTAACAGATGTATATCGTTGGATCGGAAGGCATCCTGCGGTCACGGAAAATATCATCAAACTCCGGCTTGTACTGTTCTGGAAAAAAGACCGTGTGATGCAACAACTGATCGTATTTCCTGCGTACCCCGGCCAGGGTGACAAAGCCTGAAATGGACGGTTCATATTTTGCAATCCGGGCATCACTCATTCGTTTCCGATGCTCCGGCGCGAGCAGTAGCCTGTTTACACTAAGCACATCTCCGTTAGCCACAACCTGCTCTGCTTCCATAAAGCCCCGATCCGTATCCATGCCGACCACCTTGCCATGCCGAACCGCGATCTGGTGTACCTCTACCCCCGTCATAATCTGCACGCCTTTTTCCTGCGCGAGCCGGGTCATGCCTTCAATCAGCTGATACGTTCCGCCTTTGACCCCATAGACGCCTACCTCTGCTTCCACATGACCCATCATGGCAAAAATGGAGGGAGAGAGATACGGCGATGACCCTACATATGTAGCGTACCGCCCGAACATCGCGAGTGTATGCGGATGGCTGAAATACTTGCGCAGCAGGTTATCCAGCCTGACCGTAGGCCGCACCCGAAGCAGACTGCGCAGCATCTGGAAGTTGTATTTATCAGACGGGTTCAGCAGCAGTTTGCCGAGAAAATGACGATTAGCCTCCGCATACAATGCAGCAGACTCATCCATAAACGCATCATAACGCAAGGCATCCTCTGGACTGTACACAGCAATCTGCTCTTTCATCCAGCCGCGATTTCTAGACAGATCGACCACCGTTCCATCCGCAAAAACATTACGTGTCCGAGGTTCCAGCTCGTACAGCTGCACATAGTTCTCCATCACCACTCCCGCCTGATCAAAAACAGAGCGAAACGCATCCGGCATCGTAATCGTGCTCGGCCCGCGGTCAAAATGATAACCGTCCTGCTGGATCTGCTGCAGCTTGCCGCCCACATGCGCCTGGCGCTCCAGAATCGTTACCCGCAAGCCAGCCGTAGCAAGGCGAATCGCACAGGAAAGACCTCCGAAGCCTGCCCCGATTATAATGACATCCTGTTTTAAGTTCCCACTTGAAGCTTCCCCTTGGTGCCAGGTGTGCATTTCCGTTCCTTTTTCCAGCGTTGTCCCCGTCCCTGTACTACCTCCCGTGATACCTCGACCTGTCTCTGTACCTTTGCCTTTCCCTGCACCTTCCGAACCTTCACCATTTCCTTGTACACTCTGCATCAGCTATACCGCCTGCCTTTCCATACGTACCCTTTACCAGATCGACCTGCCTGCCATGAGGCTAGACCAATAGCAATCACACAAGCCATACTGATTGGTTGCAAAAGAGCAAGCCACCACGGCTGACCTCCGATATGATCGGATACCCGTTTTACAGCCATGCCAAGCAACATGCCTATGAAACCATACAGAAATGACGTTTCGTTGCCCGTTAATAGCCCTATAACCAGACCCAGTGGCGGCACGATATACATAACAAAATACATTAGCATCGTACCCAGCAACAGCACGTCTTTGCGCCCCATGCCTTCATACATATTTTTCTTATATCCGTTCCATACCTCTGCACCGTTCTGATACATTCGTGTACTCGTCACATCGTGGACATCTGCAAGCATGACGGGATGACCCGCACGTTTCACCGCTTTGGCGAGACTCATGTCATCCACCAGATGCCCTTGAATCGCTGCATGACCGCCGGATGCTTCATAACTTGTTCGATGAATAAGCAAAAAAGCCCCCGTAGCGGCGACAAACATTGGACTGGCTGACCTGCGTATCATGAAAATAGGCAAATGACTGATGATCGTAAACATCATCATCGGCACGACAAGCTTTTCCATCCAGGTCTTCGCAACCTGATACGGGAAGCCGGTAAGCAGCCCGCCGCCCTGCGCACACCCGGCAGCAAGTGTATGCCGAATGGCATCCGGCTTGACCCGGACGTCTGCATCCACGAACATAAACCAGTCTCCTTGCGCTTCCTGAACCAATCGGTTACAGGCATGGGATTTACCCATCCAACCCGCAGGCAGCTCCGTACCACGCAGCAAACGTACACGTGAATCTCGATCAGCCATCGCCTGAACCAAAGCGGCAGTTTCATCTTCGGAGCGGTCGTCCAGTACAAGTACCTCCATGCGGAACCCATTCGTTTGGCTGGCAAGCACACTGTGCAAACATTCTTCAATATGTATTCGTTCATTTCGCGCGGGAATCAATACCGAAACAAGCTGATCGGGCGGCACGATGTTCCCCTTACGGAATGATCGTACTTTGGGAAGGCAAGAGGCATTCCACACCGCAAAGAGCAGTTGCAGCAGCAACCCTCCCACCAGACACATCCACAATATCTCAGATGCATTCATACTCTCATTCATGTTATCGGTTCACCCGCTTTCGTGCCTCATCATATTTTTCGCTAGTGGAACGCATGCCCCGAATCAATGACCTTGCATCTGGCAGACTTCCTTGTCCAAGTCGAATCAACGTTGCTCTATGATCATTCAGTTGTTGCTCCAGCACATGTCCCAGCCGCTCTGCAATCTCTTCGCTCTTCCACACGTTCCAATCTTCCACGATCGGCGGGCCAGCCTTCATTGAGATTTCAGGCAGGTCATGCTGAACCATGCCATGACATAAGGTGACCGGCACGGCAATAGCCTGCGGAAAACGACGAAGCACGAGTCCAATGCCCGGACGGAACTGAATCGGCCGAGCCTCCTGATGTAGAATTTCACCCTGCGGGAATATCCAGACCCTTTTGCCAGCAGCCAGCAACTCATTCGTATATTGCAACGATGTCCGAACACCAGATGCACTGTCCTTGTTGATTGAATACGCTCCGAGTTTGCGAAAAAAAGCATACTGCCGAAGCTGCCGCTCCTCCATCATCACATAATGATCCCCGCGTGAAGTTTGCTTCGCCGCATGATACAGCAACAGACCATCCCACCACGAGCTATGGTTCATGAAATAGACAACGGGCTGTTCCGGCGCCATAGGCTCCATCCCGCCCATGCCGTTGCCATCCATCATCTGCGGGTCAAGGGAACCCGAGAGCGTGAAAGAACGAAAGCGTCTGCGCAGCAGATAATAATGGTTGTACAGCGAGAACACCCGGTCAAACGCTTTGGACTTTACGGCGCGAATCATACAGCCAGCTCCCCTCGGCAAGCAGTACACCTGCGATGGCAATGATGAAGCTGCCTGTTATGCCTTCTTCTAGCGCAAGCAGGCCGAACAGAAGGATAAACAGTTGGTACAGCCATTTTGCCCGTAGCAGGGAACGTCGATCCTTCGGCATGGCCGGCAAAAAGAGAGACAGAAATGCACCCATAATGAACCAACTGATGTAGTTTGTCCACGGGACACCGTAAAATCCGCCCGGTGCTTGCCATTCCCAGAATCCCCTTGCATGAGCGACAGGGTCAAGCACGAAATCGAGCACAATTGCCCAAAATCCCGTCTTGATTGCCCGTACCAACTTACCACCCCAAGTCGATCCACCGCCGCTAATCAGCGCCGAGTTGCCAACGACTGCGATCCAGGCGAATCCAAGTGTTACCGGTACACTGAACAGATGGATGCCAAAGAAGTCGGAATAGGCATACTCGCCAAAAGGCCAGTGTGTATGTACACCGATCCATTCCACACCCATACCGCCCAGCCAGATGATAAAGGACGATATCCAGAGGCCGGGCCGTAGCCACTTGACTGACTGGTCGGACAGGTCAGATCGGCGATGTTGCTGATATATAAGGTCAAGCACATACAACGAGTAGAACACTAGAAATAGCCCATTAGAGAAGGATAACGCCTCAGGCACACCAATTGTAAGCATTAGGATAGCACCAATGGCGTACCATACCCAGTACACCCACTGAACCATCAGGATACCGCCATTCGGGAAGCTTGATACGCCAGCATCGGATAACGTTTCACAATCGCACCCAGCATCTCCAGTTTCAATTCATCGCTGACATACGCTCGTTTCGTGTACACATCGTAGTCGTTACGCTCCACGACGTGCAGGATAGTTGAATAGAAGGCCGCGGCTAACTCAATCGAAAAGGCACTCTCAACCGGATAGGTGTCCAGACGATCCATGCCGATCCTGAACCAGTTAAGCGCTGCAGCTTTCAAATCCTGAATGATAGCAATAAATCGGTCATCCACAATACCGTCTTCCCAGTCCTGTTCGGAGTAACCGTGTCTCTCCATGATCTCCAGCGGTACATAGCGGCGCATTCTGGCCCGGTCTTCTCCTACGTCTCGAATAATGTTCACAATCTGCATGCCTTTGCCCAGCGCAATGCCGTTCATCGCCACTTCTGCGCCGTTATCATTACGCAGCACAGGCAGCAACATCTCACCAACAGTTCCGGCAACCAGATAACAATAGTGTTCCAGCTGTTCCAGTGTTGTATAGTGGGTCACTTCCAGATCGGTTAATTGTCCCTCCATCTGACGAAAAAACGGACCTTTGTCCAGATGGGGAAAACTGCCGAACAGCCATCTCAGTGCCGGCCAGATAAAATGTCCCTCGGCTTCTTCGAGATGTTCAAATAAATCACGAATCTCATGAATCGTATATGTCGATTGCTCCGGCTCATCCACACTGTCGTCAATCATGCGGCAAAACGCATAGATGACATATACCGCTTCGCGGCGGGGACTCGGCAGGCCCTTAAATGCCTGATAAAAAGACGAGGAACCCTTCTGCATCAACTCTTCACACCTGCTCAAAATTGCTTCGTTCATTTCCCCATCTCCTTCATGAGTTGATTGACAGCCATCCTAGCGCCCTGCATCACAATAGGCACGCCGCCTCCTGGATGTACCGAAGCCCCGGCAGCGTACAAGCCTTGTATCTTCGGAAACGGCTTGGGCTGCGGGCGATATACTCCTGACTGAAACAGGACAGGAGCAATGCCAAAGCTTCCTCCACCATAAAGACCATCACGCGCGGCGTCAGCAGGTGTACGTACCTTTTTCCATTGCAGCGCTGCACGTAAACCCGGGAATCCCCGCCGCTCCGCCTCTTCCAGCACACGTTCTGCCAGTGCCTCACTCTCGTGTTCCCAGTTCACGCCTTCTGCATCCGGTACCGGAATGAGGAAATACAGTACACTCTGTCCCGGAGGTGCAGCTGTCTCGTCCACCGCAGCCGGGTTGAATACGTAAAATGATGGCTTCGCCGGAATACGGCGCTCGTTGAACACTTGGCGTAAGCTACCATCCAGGCTTGGTGGCAGGAAAAACTGATGCGTTGTGGCCTCCTCCCACCTTTTGTCTGCTCCGGCATAGATCAGCACGCACCCCGATGAAGGGCGATAGGGCTTGCGTTTCACGGGTATTTCCGGCACCTGCTTCAGTAGCCCATTCAAGTTCGGAAAATCCCCGTTATAGATCACGGCATCCACCTTTTCAGCACCGTCAGCCGTTTCAATTCCTTCGCACACTCCATTACTTATCTTCAATCCAGTAACTTCTGTATTCAGCTTGATCTTGCCGCCGCGAGAGAGCAGTTCCTGCTCCAGAATAGCGGGCAGAGCCGCATATCCGCCCTTCACCATCCAGATGCCATACTCGTGCTCGGCGTAAGGAAGCAATGAATAAATGCCCGGCGTACCAAAGGGTGACCCACCGATATACAAGCTTTGCAGCGAATAGGCATCCAGCAATTCTTCATGTTCAAAGTAATCCCCTACAGCCTTCCGCACACTCTTGTGTGCACGCAGCTTGCCCATAAGCGACATGAGCGAAGGGGTGAAGAAATCTCGTTTGCGCGGAAACATCTGTTCCAGAAACGCCGCTCGGCCTGCGGGAAACAACGTGTCCATATCCTTCATAAACCTGTTGAAGCCCCTGCCTTCTCCCGGGAATAACCTTTCAATCTCGGCGGTCTGCTCCGCCCGGTCTGTCTTCTTGGTCATGACACGTCCGCTGTGGTAGTGCACCCGGTATAACGGGTCACAGCGCAACAGCTCGACTTTGGAGCGATCGACACCCGCCTCTTCCAGAATGCCCAGCAGCATCTCGGGCAGCAGTACAATGGTCGGCCCCTGATCAATCCGGTACTCGCCTTCCTGTTCAAAAGCAATCCGGCCACCCACGCGGGAGCCCCGCTCGTACACCGTAACATCCCATCCCTGACGGTTCAGCAGCAGAGCTGAGGTCAGTCCCCCAATCCCTGCACCTACAACAGCAGCTCGTTTCATGAGTGGCCTCCAGCTTCCGCTGTTTTCACATAAGAGGATGGTTTCGTACGTCTTCGCGCATCCTCTTCCTGAATGAGTCTCACGCTGATTCGTGCGGATTCAAAAATAGTCGGTAAACCGCTGCCTGGATGCGTTCCTCCACCAACCAGCCAGGCATGCTCCAATTCCTCGAACTGATTGTGCGGCCTGAGATACATCATCTGACCCAGGTTATGTGCCATATTAAACGTTGCTCCCTGGTATACATCCAGCTCATTTTGCCAATCCAGCGGTGTAAACATCATGCATTCTTCAATCCGCCCACGGATGTCTGCCAGCTCAGGGATCGCTTCAAGCCGCTTCAACATCGATTCCTGTACCTTCGCTCGTTCAGCCTCCCAGTCGATGTCTCCTGTAAGGTTTGGTGTCGGCATCAGTACATAAAGTGCAGATTTTCCTGCTGGTGCGAGTGTCGGATCGAGTCTGGATGGGTTATGAACATATAGAGACGGATCAGCGGATAATATTTTGTGCTTCGTAATCTCATCCACATTCACCCGGTAATCTTCTGGAAAATAGATGGAGTGATGCGGCAGATCAATCTCGCCGTCTACGCCTAGATACAACATCGCTGTAGAACAGGAATACTTTTTGCGTTTCATTTTCTCAGGTGTGTACTTCTTCAGTACGCCAGGTTCGAACAAATGGTTCACTGCATGGGCAAAATCGGCATTGACTACGACATGATCGGCTTCGATCCGTTCTCCGTTTTCAAGCAGTACACCCTCGGCGCGACCATCACGAACAATAACCTGCTTCACAGGTGTACTCGTGTGAATACGTCCGCCATTCTCCTCAACGACATCGGCCATCGCCTGGAATACCCGATTCACGCCGCCGATCGGATGGAACAGTCCATATTGGTGTTCGATAAACGACAATATCGTAAATGTTCCCGGACAATCCCATGCGGACATCCCCAAATATTTGGACTGGAATGTAAAGGCCCAACGCAGGCGTTCGTCGGTAAAGTACCGGGAAAGAATGCCGTAAACCGTATTATTTATATCAAGTTTAGGTAGAGCCGTAATCGCATCTTTACGTAAATAATCGGTGAGCTTGCCAAACGGACGGCGGAGCAGTGGCATCACTTTGCCAAACTTTACTTCTTCGTCCCGCATGTACCGGAGGTAATTCTCTTCATTGCCGGGGAACAGCTCTTTGATCTGCGCTGCTGTATCCTCCCGATTGCGTGAAGGCGTGAACACCTTATCTCCAAAGTTCAAAGCGTACAGCGGGGTCAGTTCTTTCATATCTACATAATCCGACAGCTTGCGTCCGACCACATCAAACATCTCTTCAATCAACTGAGGCATCATCAAAAAGGTAGCCCCGCGGTCAAACTTGTATTCACCAAGCTCCAGACGGGAAGATCGTCCGCCAATGGCTGGCTGTTTCTCGTATACATCGACCTCGTATCCCTGACCGGACAGTAACATGGCTGCCGCGAGTCCACCCGGGCCTGCGCCAATGACAGCTGCACGTTTGCGTTGTTGATTCGGTATCATGCCACTCACCTTTCTATGTAGGGAATATCTCTAGTTCTTAAGCCCCTAACCTATTATTAAACCGCATTGAAACACTTCAAGCGGGTAAACTAAAAAACATTATACAAATGGTGTACAAATATTATACGACAAGTAAAACATAAAATGACCCACGGGTCAAATTAATCATCTTTTCTATGTATGGATATATAAAAAAACATCCCTTGATCATTGGATCAAAGGATGTCCGCTATGTTATGAATCTATTCCCGCATTATCTGCTTTATGTGTGATTGCTATACAATCATTATCCCGCACCTGGTGGGCGATCCGTAAAATATTCCCGTTCAATCCAAGACTGCCAGTCTGCCGAATCTTCAGGCATAATCCACTCTGGGTAACGAGCATGCTTCGCACGTTCAAACCCTTTGCCGCCCAGCACAAAACGGATATGAGGAAACTCGTCCTGAATCCGCCCAATCAACTGGTCACAGGCTTCTACAAGCTCAGGGCTCGTGATCGATAGGCAAACCAGTTTGATTTTCTGCTCACGGAGAATTGGAAATACCCCTTCTTCCGGTGTATTGGCTCCGAGATACAGGACTTCCGCTCCATTTTTGCGCATAAATAAAGAGAACAACAATAAACCAACCTGATGATGCTCCCCTTCCGGACAGAGAGCAAGTACTTTGGGTAGATGCGGATAGATCGGGAACAGATGGAAAAACTGATAAAAGCGCTGGGAGATCAATTGAGTCATGAAATGCTCCTGCGCTACCGTTGCACGTCCTGCTTCCCATGCGTCTCCGACCCGAACCAAGATTGGAACAAGCACATGGTAGAACATGCTGTCATATCCGTACATCGTGAAACCAAAATCAATCAAACCGTTGGCACGCTCGCCCTGAAAATGATAGAGGGAGTCATAGATCTGATCAGCCATCTGTGCATAAGCCTCTTCCATCACGGGTACCGGGGGCACCATCGGCGCAGGTGAAGAAGACTCGGGCCGTTTGGCTTTACTAATCTTCAACATGCGTACGGCCTCGGAAATATTGGCCTGATGCTGATCAATCTGCTCCTTCAGCCAACGCAGATCCGCCACATTCTCTTCCGTATACATGCGATAACCCGACTCTGTCCGCTCAGGGGTGACTGCATTATACCGATTTTCCCAAGCCCGGAGCGTGACCGCCTGAATGCCCAGCATGGCAACGACTTGTTTGATGGAATACACGTGATTACCTACTTTCTCTCCATAAACGTTCTACAAAAATAATACGTTCATTATACACAACGGCCTTGCACCTGTCGATGAACACGCCCAAATTGTGGAACCAGCTTGTCATAAACATCCTTCAAGGGCTCCTGCGTCAACATCGCGGCACCTGTGGTAATAAACGTCAGCAAGCATAGACAGATAGAAAGGGGGAGTCCAGCCTTGTTCTCATTACGCCGTCATACCTCTAACCGCAAAACTTCTCGCAGCAAATTCCCATACATACGTACAGCATTGGCAGTAATGATCCTTTGGCTTATTGCTGTTATGCTCTATCAGACCTATAAACCCCTGCCGCCAGGGATCTCCTATGAGAGCCCGGAATACCGGGTGAAAAACGTGCAGTTTCTGCATGATCTCACGTATCCATCTGCCGATGGACAGATGCAGCATGAACAGCAGATTTTCCAGCGGATGCTTCAGGTAGTTGAGGATGCCGAGCAGTTTGTCGTTGTAGATATGTTTCTGTTCAACAACTACCAGCACAAGGGACAGAACTTTCCACCTGTCAGTCAGGAGTTTACGGATGCACTCGTAGGCAAAAAAATGCAGCATCCCGACATGGACATCTGGTTCATTACCGATGAGGTGAACACCAACTATAACTCGGCCCCCAATCCGCTGCTGGAACAGATGAAACAGGCTAACATTCATGTCGTCGTCACGAATGATGCTCCACTGAGGGATTCTACACCGGTGTATTCTGCGGTCTGGCGTACGTTTTTCCAATGGTTCGGTCAGTCAGGGAAAGGTTGGATTCCTAACCTGATGGCGACCGATGGCCCGGATGTTACGGTGAGATCTTACCTGAAATTACTCAATGTGAAGGCAAATCACCGCAAGGTTGTTGTCAGCGAAAAAACCGCTATCGTGTCATCAGGCAACATTCATGATCCAAGTGCATATCACTCCAATATTGGATTTGAGATTACTGGCCCGATTATTGGGGATATCCTTCAATCGGAGCAAGCTGTTGTGGACATATCCGGAGGAGGTCAACTCCCCGACTATACCGAAACTTCCAAGGCCTTCCCATCCGGGAAATCGAGTGAAAATGATGGGCCTATTCGCCTTCGTTATGTGACCGAAGGCAAAGTCAATGATGCCTTGCTCGATGAGTTAAGCCAGGTCGGGAAAGGGGATACCCTATGGATGGGAATGTTCTATATCGCTTCACCGAAAGTACTGGAAGCATTGCTGGATGCCTCAGAGCGAGGAACGGACATTCGGCTTGTGCTCGATCCTAATGAAAATGCCTTTGGTCAGGAGAAAATCGGCATTCCCAATCGTCCCGTAGCAGCCGAATTACATGATAAATCGAACGGCAAAATCCAGATTCGTTGGTACAACACGACCAAAGAGCAATACCATACCAAAATGATGTATATCGCGAAGGCTAACGGAGATCATATCGTGCTCGGTGGATCAACCAACTTCACTCCCCGGAATCTGAATGACTACAATCTAGAGAACAATGTGTGGATTGCAGCTCCGGCAGACAACAAGTTTACGTTAGACGTTGCGAATTATTTCAAGCGCATTTGGACAAACGAGGATGCTGAATTCACTCTGAATCTGGAAGAATTCCAGGAGAAGACCACCTTCTTGAAAGGCATTCTGTATAAACTGCAGCTCATTCTTGGGTTTACAACATTCTAATTGACGTATTTATTTCCGCTTGAATGAAGGCCCGTTTTTGGTAAATGATTCGTTCAGCCTATACAGTGACTCCAGATCACAACTTAACCCATACATCCATTTAACTAAATGCATCCGTCTGTAATCTTTATGTGCGGCGGGTGTATTTTGTGATTGCTGTTCTGTCTTGACAGAGGATGTAATGTGTGAAAAGATGTTACCTAACGACCGTTAGGAAGGTGAATATAATGACTGGTTATTCTATCCGGGATGCGGCCCTGTTTCATTTTGCTAGAGACGGTTATGAAGGGGCTTCGCTAAGAGCGATAGCTGATGAAGTGGGGATTAAGAAACCCTCTATATATGCGCATTTCAGTTGTAAAGAAGACTTGTTTATGCACACGCTTGAGTATGCATTTGACGAAGTGCGGCGACATACCTTGGAGTATTTCCGCGACCACGCCCACCTGCCACTGGAAGAACGGTTGCGAGGGTTGCTCACGTGGTTCGAGCAGGAGTATCAGGATCATGCCTCTGCCAGGTTGATGTTGCGCAATTGTTATTATCCACCTCCCGATCTGTACAGCCAGGTGATGGATCTGGTGTATCCATTTCTGGACGGCATGGAGCGTACATTGTCTCGGCTGTTGCAGCGAGCGATTCGCGGGGGGGATGTTCCACCTATTCCTGCCGAGCAGGCCGCCATTGCTTTTATGACCTTTCTCGATGGCATTACGGTTGAAATTATCTATGGAAGCTCACGTCGGTACAAGAGACGGCTGGATGCGTCCTGGCCCGTCTTTTGGAATGGTATACACAGCTTGAATGAACAGGCACGCCCTATTGTGACAGAAGGAGATTGAACATCATGAACCGCAACTGGTTATACGTTTTTGTAGGAGGCATCATTGAAATTGTCTGGGTTAGCGGACTTAAACATGCCTCGAATGCTTGGGAATGGGCATTGACGGGACTCGCCATATTTATCAGCTTTGGCCTGATTATTGCTGCTGCCAAAAGACTGCCCGTGGGTACGGTCTATGCCGTGTTTACCGGGATCGGCACAGCTGGTACGGTGTTGACCGAAATGCTGCTGTTCGGCGAGCCGTTCCGTCTGGCTAAAATGCTGCTGATTGGACTGTTGCTCTGTGGCGTCATCGGACTGAAGCTGGTCACCGATCAGCAGGAAAGCCAGAAACCCCAAGTTAAAGGAGGTGCCGTCTGATGGCTTGGCTTGCTATAGTAGGTGCTGGGATATGTGAAATATTTGGAGTCATCGGCATCAATGGAGCTTCTACGCGTAAGGGTTGGCCTTACATTGTCCTGATGCTGGTATCGTTTGTATTCAGCTTCTCGCTGTTATCTTACGCTATGACATCTATCCCTATGGGCACAGCCTACGCGGTATGGACAGGAATTGGTACAGTAGGAAGTACGGTGACGGGCATGCTTCTATTTGGTGAACGGAAAGAAGCGAAGCGGCTGCTGTTCATTGCAATGATTTTGGTAGCAGCAGTAGGATTGAAAATCATTACGTAATGTAATGAATACCATTCAACATAATGGATGTAATTTAACACTAAGAAAGGCGACTTCATTCAGGGAGTCGTCTTTTTTGTGTACGATTGCTTAAGTGCGATTGTGTAGATACATTTATGGAGATAGGTTTGTGGAGATAGGTTTGTTTAGGTTCTTTTATGCAGGTACAAATTTTGGGCGAAATGTTTTAAGTACAACAGGTAATTTGGGGTATAATGTAATATAAAAAATAGTCTTGCCATTAAGCTGATGGGAATGAAGGAGGGTAATTTTTATGAAAAAATGGTTGGTACGTATCGGCGCATATACCGGTTATTCGTTCCTGATCGCACTGGCACTCTTCTATCTCTTCTTCCTGGCAGTGATTATCATGCTCGCTATATACGATTTCCAGGGAGGAACATAGTCTGCTTCTCTGTCTTTCCTTTCATCTTCTCTTCCGTTTACTTGCTCTTTTTGCTTAGACTCGCAATGCTTTGCTTGGATTTTCATTTATTCCTTTTTTATTTTTTAATTTCTTTTATTGAGACTGTACTATATCTTCTTTCTATATCTTCTTTAATTACTCTAATCTATTTTAATTACATTGGTTTACTTTCATTTCTTTCTGTTTGCGCTCTCCTTCGCTTTCGCCCCACTTCCTTTTCTTCTTTTCTTTTCTTCTGTTCTTCTTTTCTTTACTTCTATACTTCTATACTTCTATACTTCTATACTTCTATACTTCTGTACTTCACTTTACTTCTATACTTCACTTTACTTTACTTTACTTACCCTTTCTTGTTTTTCTGTTTTGCTTGGCTTACTTCCCTTCATTCGATATTCCTTCATTTGTTCTCTCTTTTCCTTTCCTTTCCGAAGTAGCGCGGTGCATGCATTTTAATTCTAACGATCACCAGTAACGCTATTTGGGCCAAATTACAAGTTTTATATTTCTAACGATCACAGGAGAGCTTATTTAAGGATTTTGATGCGAAAGTGCACGTTTAACTTGTGTTTTCTGCAAAATAAGGTTTCTGGTGATCGTTAGAATTTCAAAAGGATGTATATTGCTCAAATAAGCTCTGCCGTGATCGTTAGAATAAATTTTCGATATGTTCTTGAGTCGCCCTTGAAGCTTTCTTGATGTGTTCTTAACGTTCTTGATGTTATTGATGTGTTGATGTGTTTTCGTTGTGTTTGCACCGTACGCATCTCCTGGCACGTGATGTAATGAGTTTGGCGCATCAAGATGATCAGCCGTGCGGCCAGGCCTGCATACTTGAATCCTTCTTGATGCGTTTTCGATGCTTCCTTTATGCGTCTTCGATGCGCCCTTTATGCATTCTTCCATCCCCATCTCCCAAAAGTGCAACGTATAAGTTTACGGCTTGTATCTTGTATAATGTACTTTATTTTCTCAATTCTTATCTCAGTTCTTTTCTAGATGTCTTATCTCAATTCTTTTCTCAGTTTTTTAGCAATTCTTTAGCAATTCTTTCTGAGTTCTATTCTCCGTTCTTCTCTGAATCGACTTTTCGATTCTCCCCCCCTATATCGTGCACATTTGTAATCCTCCATACACATCGTTTATACTTAGTTTGACCACAAAGTCAATATAAGAACTCAAGAGTTCCCAGCGAGGTGAACATACCCTTAATGAACCCGATCCATGGGATGAATGAAAAAAGAAAACTGGTTATCACCACAGCACTCAAGCTGTTTTCGGCCAAGGGCAGCGCCGCAACCTCCATGCAGGAGATTGCCGAATTATGCGGGATGTCTAAAGGCAGCTTATATCTGATGTTCAAATCCAAAGAGGAACTGGAGGCCAGTACGCTGGAGTACTGTGTATACATTCTTATGGACGAGATGTCCCAGATTGAACATGAAAGCAGCCTGACTTCCAGAGAACGGCTACATAAACAGATTGAGGTGCTGCTAACGCATGTCGCGGAATTGAAGGAATTTTTACGTGTCCAGCTACGCAGCATGATGATGGATGATGAACAACAGCGCAAGGAGCACTGCACCCCTCAGCAAAGAGATATTGAGATACGTACGTTGCATTGGTTCAAAAGTAAACTGGAAGATCTGTACGGCTCCGAGATCGAGCCTTATACGATTGATCTTATCCTGCTGACACATGGACTTTTCCTGTCGTACGTCAAAATCTGGTTTACCGAAATGCCTTCCCTTACGGTCAATAAGATGGCTACACATCTGTTACAGATGATGGATTATGCAGCACAGGGCTGCCTCCAGCATCGGCCAGAACCTCTGATTTCTCTGGATCAGTGGCCTGCCTGGATTGCTGAGCCCCAACCGGATGCAGCCATGTTGCGGCATCCCGTCCATATTCTGAAACAGATGCAAGATATCGCATCAAGCGACCTGCCCAGCGGTCAATCAAAAAATGATGTGCTTGAGACCATAGCCATACTAAGGCAAGAGATCATGGAATTTATGCCAAGGCGTGCCATCATTCTCGGTATGATGCGCAACCTGGAAGGGATAACTATCCTTGAGCCGATGCACTCCGAGCTCCAGCACATTATGGATACCATGTATAACCGGTTTATCCAGGCTGACTCGTCAAACACATAAACAGGAGAAACAGAGAGGAGAAGAAACCAACGTATGAAAGGGATTATTAACTTTTCACTGAACAACAAGTTTGCAATCTGGATTCTGACCATCATCATCTCATTCGCAGGCTTGTACAGCGGAATGACGATGAAGCAGGAGACCATCCCGAACATCAATGTACCGTTTCTGAATGTCACGGCGATCGATCCGGGTGCCGCTCCAGAAGGTATTGTAGAAGATGTCACGAAGCCGCTGGAACAGAAGCTGCGCAACCTCGATGGCGTGAAGACCGTCACCTCCACTTCCATGGAGAATGCGGCATCCATCACGCTGGAATTCGACTATGGAACCGACCTGACGAACGCGACAGCTACGGTTCGTGAAGCACTGAACGAGGTGCAATTGCCCGACAGTGTGCAGAAACCAACGATCTCCAAATTCAGCATTAACTCGTTCCCGGTTGTATCCCTCAGTTTGTCTGACAAAGACGGCGGGGATTTGGAAGAACTGACACGGCTCGTAGAATCGGATATCAAACCTGCACTAGAAGATATTGATGGTGTAGCTCAGGTTCAAGTGTCCGGTCAGTACGTTAAAGAAGTGCAATTAACGTTTGATCAAGCCAAAATGGCTGAACTCGGTCTAAGCGAAGATACGGTGAACGGAATCGTTAAGGGTTCATCCATTCGTGTACCGCTCGGCCTATTCGAACTGGATAAATCCCAGAAAGCCGTGGTTGTGGACGGCAATATCATCGGACTCGATGATCTGAAAAACCTAGCGATTCCAGTCGTACCAAGCGGAGCTGGCGCTGGTGCTTCTGCAGGCCAAGGTACTGGAGCGGCTACAGAACAAGGTGCGTCTACGCCAGGGGCTTCCCAAGGTGGCGGTGCGCAAAACGGTCAAGCTACAGGTCAAACTACTGATCCATCGGCTCAAGCTGGACAAGATGCAGCTGGTGCTGCGCAAGGTTTCAATCCCGCAGCTGGTCAGGCTGGCAGCGGCAATGCTGCAGCAGCGAACCCATCCGGTTCCGCAGGTGCTGCAAGCGCAGCTGGCATCCCAACCGTGAAGCTGAGCGACATTGCCAAAATTGAGGTCATCGGTCAAGCCGAGTCCATCTCCCGCACGAACGGCAAGGAATCCATCGGTATTTCCGTAGTGAAATCCAACGATGCCAATACGGTGGACGTGGTTAAGGCCGTCAAAAGTAAAGCCGAAGAACTGCAAAAGCAATTTAAAAATGCAGAACTGACGATCCTGCTTGACCAAGGTCAGCCTATCCAGGATTCCGTCAACACGATGTTGGGCAAAGCCGTATTTGGTGCCTTGTTCGCGATTCTGATTATTCTGATCTTCCTGCGTAACATCCGTTCAACGATTATCTCCATTATTTCGATTCCGCTCTCCTTGCTCATGGCATTGACGGCGCTCAACCTGATGGACATCACCTTGAACATGATGACACTCGGAGCAATGACGGTTGCGATCGGCCGGGTTGTCGACGACTCCATCGTTGTTATCGAGAACATCTATCGTAGGCTGACACTCAAAAACGAGAAGCTCAAAGGCCGGGATTTGGTTCGTGAAGCAACTCGCGAAATGTTTATCCCGATCCTCTCCTCGACAATTGTAACGATTGCGGTATTCTTGCCGCTGGCACTCGTTAGCGGTATGGTCGGAGAGCTGTTCATGCCATTCGCCTTAACGATGGTTTTCGCCCTGCTGGCTTCCCTGCTGGTTGCAATCACCATTGTTCCGATGCTGGCACACAGCCTGTTCCACAAAGGAATCAAGAACAAACAAAACCATGAAGAGAAGCCGGGCAAACTGGCTGAAAGCTACAAACGTCTGTTGAACTGGACGCTCTCTCATAAAATCATTACCGTTCTTATTGCGGTTCTACTATTGGTCGGCAGCTTGTTCCTGTACCCATTCATTGGCACAAGTTTCCTGCCGGAGCAAAAGGACAAATTCGTTACGATCACGTATAGTCCGGAAACGGGCTCACTTCGTGAAGATGTTGAAAAAGAAGCCCTCGTTGCTGAGAAATGGTTACTGAAACAGCCAGGTTTGGAGAAGATGCAATATTCCATCGGCGGCGGCAGCCCGCTCGCTAGCATGGGTGGAGGCGGCGGAAACTCCGCGCTCTTCTACATCCAATACAATAAAGACACCAAAGACTTTACCGATGTGAAAACACAACTGGTTGAAGGTTTGCAAAAAGAGGTGACCAAAGGTACATGGAGTGAACTCGACATGTCTGGCGGATTCGGGGGCAGCAACTTGAGCCTGTCCATCTACGGCGACAATGTAGAGCAGTTGAAACCTGTGGCTGAAGAAGTCCTGAAACTGGTTCAGGCGGATAAGGACTCTTTTGAAAAAGCAGATACCACCATCTCCGACACCTACGGTCAGTACACGCTCGTTGCCGATCAGGAGAAGTTGAGCAAACTCGGACTCACGGCAGGTCAACTGGCAATGGCACTGAGCCCTGTACGGGAACGTCCGGTTCTTACCGAAGTGGATATCGACAACAAAACGTACAAAGTCTATGTAGAAACGGACAACAAAACGTTCAGCAGCATCAAGGATATTGAAAATGAAAAGGTCACTTCACCGCTAGGTATCCAGGTTCCAATCAAGGATGTAGCCAAAGTGGAAGAAGGCACTTCACCAAACTCCATTATGCGCATTGATGGCAAAGTGGTTGTACAGGTGACAGCGAACATTCTGGCTTCCGATGTGACGAAGGCTTCACAGAACTTGAAAGCAAACATCGACAAACTGGACTTGCCAGATGGTGTTGAAGTGAAGTTTGGCGGTACAACCGAACAGATTAATGACACCTTTACACAGCTCGGTCTGGCGATGCTAGCAGCTATTGCAATTGTATACTTCGTGCTTGTCGTGACGTTTGGCGGCGGACTTGCACCATTCGCAATCCTGTTCTCCCTGCCGTTTACCGTAATCGGGATCATGGTTGGTTTGTTCATCGCAGGCGGTACACTCGACGTA
Source organism: Paenibacillus sp. 4624 (assembly GCF_050435065.1). Lineage (NCBI taxonomy): Bacteria > Bacillati > Bacillota > Bacilli > Caryophanales > Paenibacillaceae > Paenibacillus > Paenibacillus sp. 4624. The sequence goes on along the minus strand of NZ_JBNDJR010000002.1, from coordinate 573,333 downwards.
TCTGCTATGATGGGTGCACTAATGCTGATTGGTATCGTTGTTACCAACGCCATTGTATTGATTGACCGTGTTATTCATAAGGAAAATGAAGGACTCACGACGCGTGAAGCGCTGCTGGAAGCAGGAGCTACACGTCTGCGTCCAATCCTGATGACCGCTCTCGCAACGATTGGTGCCCTGCTGCCACTGGTAACAGGTCTCGAAGAAAGTGCAGGTATCATCTCGAAAGGACTCGGTATTACCGTTATCGGTGGTCTGATCAGTTCTACACTGCTTACGCTAGTCATCGTGCCGATCGTGTATGAGTTCCTGATGAAATTCAAAAAGAAAAAAATCGTCGATTAATTCAGTCTAGCGTTATCCCCACGATTCAGATGTGATCGCAAGCAAAGCTTTGCCCTTGACGGGTACTGGAATCTGTAATGATTCCCGTGCCTGATCAAGGGCATTTTTTTTCGTTTCGACGTAAAAAAGACGAACATATATCTGCTGCCCATTTTAGATGCATAACAAAAAGATGAATTATTTTTGTTATCTAGACCAAATGAGCGTCAGGTTTAATCTCATCTATTCTGAATAAACGTATACTTATCTTTAAAAATCCAGCAAGCAAACACCCTAAATCCAGTACCCTTTGTATCAAATCTACAGATGAGTCATGGGAAAGGGCGGTGATCGTGTGGGGGAGACCACGCTTCATATCCAAGTTAGAGACATGCTGAAACGTCCTGTGTTTCGCAAGGCCGAGTACCTTGCCAGTCATCGCGCATTGGAGCGCTACGTACGCTGGGTACATATTATGGAGGTTCCTGAGATTGGGGGCTTGCTGAGCGGCGGAGAATTGGTGCTGACAACAGGGATCGGCTGGCCTGAAGGCAAGTCGCATGGTCTGTCTTTTCTGCAACAATTGATTGCCTGCGGTGCCGCAGGGTTATGCATTGAACTCGGGGAACATACGCGATCACAGCTTGAGGCGATGAAACAACTGGCTGAGGCGGAAGATTTCCCGCTAATCTGGTTTCATGAACAAGTCCGGTATGTTGATATTACACAGGATTTGCATTTTGCCCTGATTCGCAGTCATCAGCGTATGGTCGCGGAACTGGATCAGCTCACCACCTCCTTTCATCAGCTGTTGCTGAATGGGGATGGTGTACAGCCGTTACTGCGTCTGCTGTCACGCAATACCGGGTATGCTGTTGCCTTATATCCGCTGGAAGGTGAAGCTACAGCCATACCTTATGTCCCACCTGAACAACTGGAGAAGCGGAGACAACAGTGGTTGGAACAGCGTGAATTGATGGCTCACGCTAACCATGACCGTTATACAGGGAACGCTGCGGCTGTGAAGGTAACAGACCCTTTTACCGGGCAGCTCACAATGAATCCAATCAGCATCCCTGTCCAGGCACTGGAGTACACCTTTGCCGATCTTATCCTTTTCCCTCACAAACACACAGACCCTGATCCTCCCATTCCCGATCTCACGCACCCATCCGACGAGTACGTTTTTCATGCGCTGGAGCGATGTGCTGCCGCCATAGCCCAGGATTGGATGCGTACCCAGTACATGGAGGAAAAACGGCGGTATAAGGAGGATATGTGGGTCATTGACTGGTTAAACGGACATCACTCCGCCAAAGAAATTCATGAATATCTTGCAGCGGTAAATCCGGCTCTCTGTACAGGACAGGCCGCAGTTGTGTTATTCGACAGCAGTCCTGCGCAGCACGACAGTCTCAGACTGCAAAAGATACTGATCCAGCGTAATATCGTTGCCCGCTCCGTATTTGCCCGGGAAGGCTTCACCCTCTACAGTACTGTGCTTAATCTCCAGATCATTCTCATTGTCATCGACCCACAGGTTGCATCTCTTCGTAAATCTAATCTTTGGTCCTGTATTCAACAGCTTCGGCAGCACGAGCAGGAGCAAACTCACCAGCTCTTCTCCGGTCTGTATGGTATCGGTCAGCACTATTCGGAATACCCACGCCTGCGAGAGAGTCTTGAATCCGCCAAGGAAACGCTGCGTATTCAGAAAGATATCGGAGTAATGGAGCAGCCCTTTTACAGTAACCTGCACTGTTACCGCATCATCGCCAGTATGAAACAGAGCGGTAGCTTAACTGATTTTATCAACGAATACTTGGGGCCACTGATTCGGTATGATTCGGAGAAGGGAGGTCAGCTACTCCTTACACTGAAACAATACCTGACACTTTGCTGCTCCAAACAAGAGACGGCAAGTGCACTGTTTATCGTCAGACAGACGTTGTACCATCGGTTAGACAAAATTGAATCGCTTTTGGGAAAAGACTACCTTCTACCCGAGAAACGGGTTGCCACGGAACTTGCGCTCTATGCTTACGAATATGAGCATGGATCACTTATATAAAGAGTATATGTCTGGATGTGTTAGGAACTCAGATGGGTAAATGGCAGCCAAGCCATCCCCATCACATACTACACTATGCGCTTCGCTGTTCCTGTAGCTGACGTATGAGTATGTGGCTGAACCACTTTCGGCCCGAGGCTGTCCCCACATACTGCTCCACATTTTCTCCCGGAAGCTCAGGATGTACCCATGTCACATGAGCTCCCTCCAGATGCTCCCGGACAGAATAGATTCGATACCCCTGTGCAACCAAACGCTCAATTGCCAGCTTCTCCAATTCAAATGCCTCGTGTTCTGACAGTAGTTCCGACATTAGTTCCGCCCCCCATGAACGGCAGTCACCGGTTGCCTCGATGGAATCGGTGCTCCTGCATCGTATTTGTTGCGCTTTACATATTGTCCTGCCCCTGCATTGCCCACATACTGCCGATCCCGTATCACATACTCGCCACGACAGAACACGGTCACCGGGCACCCCTGCACCTGCATGCCTTCGAACGCGCTATAATCCACGTTCATATGATGTGTTTCCGCCGAAATTATCCTAGTTACGGAAGGGTCAAAAATAACAATATCTGCATCCGTCCCTACCGCGAGGGTTCCCTTCTGTGGAAATAATCCGAATAATTTGCCGGCCCTGGTTGAGCACAAATCAACCCATTGATTGAGCGATATCCGGCCTTTCGCTACGCCCTCCGAATATAGAATACTTAGCCGGTCCTCAATGACAGGCCCCCCGTTAGGAATTTTGCTGAAGTCATCTTTGCCCAGATCCTTCTGCCCCTTGAAGTTAAACGAGCAATGATCCGAACCAATCGTCTGCAACTGCCCACTTTGCAGCGCATTCCACAGCGCTTCCTGATGCCCCTTCTCCCTCAGCGGAGGTGACCAAACATATTTGGCACCCTCAAAGTCCGGCTGATCCATTATGGACTGATCCAGCGTCAGATATTGCGGACATGTCTCTCCCCAGATTCGGTATCCCATCTCACGCATACGCGCGATCTGCTCGGCGGCTTCGCCACAAGTAACATGCACCACATACAGCTGCGAATCCGCCAGTGCGGCCAAACGGGCGGCACGTCCCGTCGCTTCTCCCTCCAGCATGGAGGGGCGGGTCAATGCATGATGAATCGGTGCTGTGTGACCTTCAGCGAGCGCCTGCTTCACAAGCAGGTCAATGACATCCCCGTTCTCGGCGTGCACCATGACAAGTGCACCGTAGTCTTTGGCTTTTTGCAACGTCTGAAAGAGGATGCCATCATCGGCCTGAAACTGGTTTTTGTATGCCATAAACACCTTGAAGGAGGATACGCCCTCCTCTTCAATCATCTGCGGCAGTTCTTCCAGCACCTGCTCATTCATCTCGCCAATCATTAGGTGAAATCCATAGTCAATGACTGCCTTTCCCTCGGCTTTGCGATGCCATTCCTGCAGAGATTCGGATAATGGACGGCCTTTCTGAGTCAGACAAAAGTCAATAATGGTTGTGGTGCCGCCAAAGGCCGCAGCCTTTGTGCCCGTAGCAAAATCATCCGCTGTGACCGTGCCGCCAAACGGCATATCGAGATGAGTATGGGGATCGATACCACCAGGTATGATATAACAGCCTCCTGCATCAAGTACTTCTGTCTGATCATCGGGGATTAACCCGATACCGATCTGTGCTATTTTCCCTGCTGTGATCAATAGATCAGCCTCAAAGGTATCTGATGCCGTCACCAAAATACCACCGCGAATCAATGTGCGCGTACTCATGAAATCGCCTCCTTGGCTGATGGATTATGAATGGATTGCAGCAGGGAAATCGCCGACTGACGTTCATTCCAGGTAACAGGCTCCTGTTCTGGTGCAAGCTCAATCATCTCGATCGCACCGTCCACCGGGCAGACGATGGAACACAGATTACAGCCGACACAATCCTCCTCTACCACTTCAAGATAAGCACCTGCCGGGTCGGTTAACATATCAATACATTGATGGGATGTGTCTTCACAGGCAATGTGGCACTTGTTGCAATTGATGCATACATCCCGATTGATGCGGGCAACCACTTTGTAGTTGAGGTCCAGATTGCCCCAATCCGAGTATCTTGGTACGGTCTGACCGACCAGTTCGGCTACACTCTGAAGTCCTTTTTCATCCAAGTAATCGTTCAGCCCTTCAATCATGTCCTCCACAATGCGGAATCCATGGTGCATCGCCGCTGTACATACCTGTACTCCCGTTGCGCCCATCAGCAGAAATTCAGCCGTATCGCGCCAGTCGGATATACCGCCGATACCCGAAATCGGCACACCAACTTCGGGATGACGGGCGCATTCCGCTACCATGTTAAGCGCGATGGGTTTTACAGCCGGGCCACAGTATCCACCGTGTGCTCCCTTGCCGCCTACATGCGGCACGGTGTTCCAGGAGTCCAGATCAACGCCAGCGAGAGAATTGATTGTATTGATGAGTGAGATCGCATCTGCACCACCACGTACAGCCGCCCGGGCCGTTGCCGTAATATCTGTAATGTTAGGTGTCAACTTTACGATGACTGGTGTGGAAGCCACCTCTTTTACCCACATCGTCTGCAACTCGACAAGATCAGGCTGTTGGCCTGAAGCAGCGCCCATGCCTCGTTCTGCCATACCGTGCGGACATCCAAAGTTCAGTTCCAGACCATCTACGCCGACAGCCTCAACCTTTTTTACAATTTCATGCCACTTTTCCCGCTTGGGTTCCACCATTAGAGATGCCACGACGGCGCGGTCAGGGAAGCGTTTCTTCGTCTCGGCAATCTCGCGCAGATTGACCTCCAGTGGACGGTCGGAGATCAGCTCAATATTGTTAAATCCCGCCACACGCTGACCGCCAAAATGTACTGCCGCAAAGCGGGAGGAAGTGTTAATGATCGGCTCGCCGAGTGTCTTCCACACCGCACCTCCCCAGCCCGCCTCAAACGCACGCTGTACCTGGTACCCGGTATTTGTCGGTGGTGCCGAGGCAAGCCAGAATGGATTAGGTGACCGGATGCCTGCCAGATTGATGGATAAGTCAGCCATATCGAACCCTCCTTGATGTGAGTTTGAGGTACAACTACGCTTGCTATGATGAACGTAAACAAAGATAGCTCTCTAACAATCTCCACAGCTCTTATTTAGCTGAAATTCAGCCTTTGGGAATTCTAACGATCCGTAGGAGCGTTATATTGCTCTTTTTGTCCATTTCCGGCCTGAATCCACAGGTTTTGGGTGAAATAAGCTTCGTGGTGATCGTTAGAATTTCACATGCCTTGTTTTTGCCGAAATAAGGTGTCTGGTGATCGTTAGCCGATTTGGAGCCGGTATGATCTCTCGTGGAGATGCGTTTCTGAGAAAGATGTGACTTTCACACTTCCTTACGCGCTCTCTTCCGAGCGGCCCGGCACCATCTTCATGATCGTGGCAGCGACCAATTTACCCTGTTGTGCCGCTGAAACGACCATGGCCTCTCCTTGACCTTGACCAAAAATGACGTCTCCTGCCGCATACACCTGAGGATGTGAGGTACGATACGTATGCGCATCTACTTCTACCACTCCTCCATGATGCTTCAGTTCAAACGCCTCAAAAAGTGGTAGCAAACGATTCTGTCCTATAGCCCGAATCACCGTGTCACATTCGATAATAAAGGATGAATTTTCTACCGCCACAGGCATCGCACGTCCGCCGCCGGGCGGGGTTACGAGTTCCATTTTCACACATTCTACCGCTCGAACCCTGCCATTCTCGTCTCCAAGAATACGCTCTGGCATCGTAAACCAACGAAACTCCACGCCCTCTTGCTTGGCAAATGTGTACTCAAATGCATAGGCTGTCATCTGCTGTTTCCCACGACGATATAACATCTGTACTCGCTCTGCACCGAGACGCACGGAACAAGTCGCTGCATCCACTGCCGTATTACCTGCACCAATTACGGCTACATTCAGACCATGCAGCGCTGGCGGTACACCCTGTTTGGTCGATTCCACAAGTTCAATCGCATCATAAACGCCTTCCAGCGCCTCCCCTTCAATGCCCAACATCGGGACCGCTCCCATACCACATGCGAGAATGACAGCCTCATGTTGCTCCAGCAACTCGGGTGCCGCTACATCTACACCAACCCGTACACCGTATCGAATCTTCACTCCCAGTGCTTCCACCTGCTCGACTTCCCACAATGGGATCGACTCCGGCAGACGGAAGGATACGATGCCATAGGTATTCAGTCCGCCGCCCTTTGCTTTGGCTTCATAGATAGTCACGTCATATCCAGCCCGACCCAATTCGCGTGCGGCTGATAGCCCCGCCGGCCCAGCTCCAACAATAGCAACACTTCTCCCGTTATCAGGTGCTGCATGAAACAGCGGTTCATGCCTCTCCCTTGCCCAGTCTGTCGCATAGCGCTGCAGATCACCAATGCGAATCGGTTTGGAAGACTCGTTCAGCACACAGGCCCCCTCACATAACTCTTCTGTAGGACAGACACGTGCGCAACTCGCGCCAACCGGATTGGCATCCATGATCGTACGGGCCGATCCTTTGAGATGTCCTGTGGCTATTTTTTTGATAAAAGAAGGAATATTGATATCTGTCGGGCACGCCTTAATACAAGGGGCATCGTAACAATACAGACAGCGGTTAGACTCTTCCATTGCTTCCTTATTGGTCATGGCTGGTTTCATCTCGCTAAAACGATTTTCCCAGCCGTAATCCGACCATGCTGTTCCAGAACGGTTCATAATGTCACGCACCTCCCGCGAAAGATTATTGCCGTACAATCCATTGATATGCCAGACAAATGCCAAGCCTATGCCTCCCGCAACAACGCCCTAAATCCGATCTACAAGCTCACCAGATGTTCATACGTCTCCGGTCTGCGATCTCGGTAAAACTGCCACACGTTACGTACCTCACGGATCAACTCCGTATCCATCTCGCCAATGACCACTTCATCCCGATCCCTGCTGCCCATCGCAACCATGCGCCCTCGCGGGTCCACCAGATACGACTGTCCATAAAACTCACCCATGTTCCACGGCGCCTCCATGCCCACACGGTTGATTGCCGCTACATAGTATCCGTTGGCTACCGCATGGGCTGGCTGTTCCAGCTTCCATAAATACTCCGAGGTGCCTGCCACTGTAGCCGATGGATTAAAAACAATTTCTGCCCCTGCCAGCCCCAGCAATCGTGCCCCTTCAGGAAAATGACGATCGTAACAGATATACACGCCCACTTTGGCGTAAGCCGTATCAAATACCGGATAACCCAGATTACCGGGTTTAAAATAATACTTTTCCCAAAAGCCGTTCGTCCCCTCTCCCGCCTCGACATGCGGAATATGATGTTTGCGGTATTTGCCCAGATACGTTCCATCTGCATCAATCACCGCCGCCGTATTGTAATAAGAAGCAATGCCCTCTACTTCGTACACAGGCAAAATAAGGACAACAGCAAGCTCCTTCGCCAGTTCCTGAAAACGCCGGGTCGTCGGCCCTTCGGGAACCTGCTCTGCGGATGCATACCATTTTGGGGTTTGTTCTGTGCAAAAGTATGGCCCGTAAAACACTTCCTGCAGTCCGATGATCTTTGCCCCTCGTGCTGCCGCTTCGCGTACAAGTGTAATATGCTTCTGAATGGATGCCTCCTTATGCACTTCAACCGGGGCCGAGCCTTCAATCTCATGGGAAGCCTGAATCAAACCGATGCTGATCTTTGCCATAACGTTATCCCGCCTCCTTTGGTGGATTACCGGTGCACATCTTGCGAATGGTGCGATAGAGCACCTCCGTACCTAACGCAATATCCTCAGAAGAGGAATATTCACTGGGATGATGACTGATACCGTCCTTACTGCGGACAAAAATCATGCCATAATCGCACACATAAGATAATGCAAGCGCATCATGGAACGGGCCACTCATCAATTCAGGCATCACGATCCCCATCTCTTCCGCGGAAGAGCGAATGATGGACATCATTGACTCGGCACAATATCGCGGTTCACTGTTGGTATCCTCGGTGACGGTATAGGTCAGACCATATTGGGAGCTGACTTCATCCAGCAATGTCATCAAACGGGCTTCCAGCCCGTTTCGGCGTTCCATCTCCATATCACGTAAATCCACGGTAAAGCTTACTTCTTCAGGAATGATATTCCTCGAGTCCGGAAATACCCTCAGACTTCCTACCGTACCGACAGTGGGTGCTCCCGGATCTTCACGGACCATATCGTCAAAGGCCGCAATCACTTTGGCACTGCCCACAAGTGCATCATGACGCATAACCATAGGAACCGAGCCTGCGTGCCCCGCCATCCCCTTCATCGTCACCGTGAGCCAGAGCGGACCCGAGATGCCTGTCACTAGACCGACCTGAGCGTCCATAGCTTCAAGCACAGGCCCCTGCTCAATATGCAGCTCCAGATAACTGCCAATGGAACCGGGAGGATATACCGCTGCCGCGAATTCAGATGGTGAACATCCGAAGGATGCCAGTGCCTCCCGGCGCTTCACCCCGTTTTTATCCTGGCGTTCCAGCTCCCCCTCCTCCAACTGGTTTGTAATGCCGCGGGAACCAAATAAACCTTTGTTAAACCTTGATCCCTCTTCATCGCAAAAAGCAATCACTTCAATTGCCATGCGAGGCTGTATGCCTTGTTCAACCAAACACTGCACGGCCTCCAGCGCACCCAGTACACCGATCGCACCGTCATAACGTCCTCCATAAGGCTGGGAGTCGATATGTGAACCGACCATCAGGATCGGTTTAGCTGAATCTGTTCCTTCCAGGCGGCCAATCAGATTACCGAAAGCATCCATTCGAGTCACAAGACCCGCCTTCTCCATCCAAAACCTGACCTGATTGATGCCCTCTATGTCCTCTGGAGTAAGCGCAAGCCTGCATACCCCTGTATCTCCGATCTTGCCGATCTGAGCTAACTGTTCAATATGTTCATCCAGCCTCAGCTGATTAATGGATAACTCGGTTATGGTCTGCATCCTTCCTCTCCTCCTTGTCACGGATTAAGTCAACTCATGCCTACCCTCATCCAGACTGCGAAGTGCAGTAAACAAATGGTTTACGATAAGGTCCAGTTCTTCTTCTGTCGTGACAAAGGGCGGGGATAGGGTCAAAATGTTCGCAAAGCCCGGCACCGTGTCTCCGTTCTTGCCGATCAGGATGCCTTCCCGTTTACAATGAGCCAGCACCTGCATGACGTTCTCTGTTGTCGCCGGAGAACCGTCCGGCTCGATCATCTCGATGCCGCAGGTGAATCCGAATAGACGGATATCACCTACGGAAGGAAGTTCAAGCAGCGGCTCTAACTTCTCACCAAGAAGCTGACCCAGTTCCGCAGCCCGGCTGACCAGTTGTTCCCTTTCCAAAATCTCCAGATTTGCCAGCGCAACCTGACAGGACACCGGATTTCCGCCAAACGTGTTCACATGGCGAAAGTGGTTATCCGTTCCAGGCTCACGAAAAGATGGATACAAGTCGGCTCTTATCGCCGTGGCGGATAACGGAGCGTAGGCACTCGTCATGCCTTTGGCCATTGTGATGATATCCGGCTGCACACCATAATTCTGATGACCGAACTTCTGTCCGGAGCGGCCAAAGCCGCAAATTACCTCGTCAACAATGAACAGCACACCATAGCGCTGGCAGATGTCCTGTACCCTGCGCATATAATCTGGCGGAGGAACAATCATACCGCCACCGGTAATCACCGGCTCCATAATTACAGCAGCCACCGTCTCCGGGCCTTCCCATTGAATGACTTCCTCATAGATGGCGGCACATTCAAGCCCGCAGCTATCTTTACTTTTTCCAAACGGACAGCGGTAACAGTACGGCGGAGGAAGATGGGAGAAGCCTACACCGAGCGGCTCGTATTTGATCTTGCGTGCAGCCTGCCCTGTGGCGCCCAGTGCCCCCATAGAGTTACCGTGATAGGCACGGTGACGAGAGATGAATTTATGACGCGCGGGCTCACCGTTCTGATGGTGGAACTGACGGGCTATTTTGAAAGCCACCTCATTGGCATCCGAACCTGAATTAGAGAAAAAGATTCGATACTCTCCCTCAAGCCATTCATTCAGCTTCTCGGCCAGTAAAATCGCCGGTTCATGGCTCTGTGTCATCGGGATATACGCGAGAGTTTTCATCTGATCGTAGGCACGTTTGGCAATCTCCTCACGTCCATGCCCTACATTGACGCACCACAAACCCGACATGGCATCGAGGTAACGTTTACCCTCCTGATCCGTAATCCAGCTCCCCTCACCGCTAACGGCAATCAACGGGTGATCGTTATGCGGTGAGATGTGGTGCCAGACATATTTGCGATCCTTCTCCAGCCATTCTTCCTTCGTACCGCCCAGACGTTGTGATTGCTGATCCACAGAACTCATCCACCGTGCTCCCTTCTCTGATATGATCCGTATTACAATGTTCCAATGTCAGTCTCGTCCGTAGATTCATGTAAGGCAGGCTTATTTCACGGCCTCTTCATATATACTCTTCTCTAGCGCTTCATCCAGATTGGCTGCTTTCTTGATTAGCCCATATTTCAGTGCAATATCTGCCGTACGGGTAAACGATTCGTCAACAAAGCTTCCCACTTGCTTCTCGGTAAATCCTTCCGGACGAATCAGCTTGGCAATCTCTTCGAGCATCGTCACTTGATGTTCACGAGTTGTACTGCCCTCGGTCACATTACTCATCACGATGTCCACCGTCTCATCCTGATGATCAATGGCATAGTTCCAGCCTTTCAGGATGGCCCGGGTTACTTTTACCGCCAATTCACGGTTATTATCCACCCAGTCCTTCTTGGCAATCAGCGTATCCTCCAGCATGCCGACTCCGGCGTCCTCAATGTTGAACACGTCCAGATCGGATTCCTTTGTGCCGCTTTCCAGTACAACGTGATATTCGTTATAAATCGTGGCTGTAGCCACATCCACCTGATCATTGAAAAACTGATCCATCGTAAAGCCCTGCTTCACCAGCTCGATATCTTTTTTCGGATCAAGTCCATTCCTCTCCATAAAAGCAAGCACCTGAAATTGCTGACTTCCAAACCAGGTACTCACCTTCTTGCCTTTCATCTGTGCCGGATCGGTAATGCCTGCGGACTTCTTCGCAATCAGTCGATAGCTACTCTTCTGTGAAATCTGGGCAAGTGAAACGAGGGGGAGACCGTTATCCCGGCTGACCAGCAAGCTGTCCACTCCCGTAATCCCCACATCGGCTGCACCATTAACGACCTGTTGCTCGATAACGATATCCGGGCCTCCTGGAATAATCTCCGCATCAATACCTTCTTCTGCAAAAAAACCTTGTTCCTTCGCGGCATATATTCCGGCAAACTGTGCCTGTGGTACCCATTTAAGCTGAATCTTCACTTTGGTTAATGGCTGCTCCGCGGTTCCTGAACCACCCGAGCTTGCAGCGGCTGGCTGTGCTGCCGGCTCCGTTTTTGTAGAACATGCTGCCAGCACCAGCACCACACACAAGATCAACATCCCTAAACCCGGCTTCATCGTTTTGTACATGTCCAGAACAACCCCCTGTTTATATATGGATTTTGTTAAACGGTACGGCGAGATGGAGAACGGATTTTCCGCTAGAAAACAGAGCATTTCAGATTTCATAATTTCAGATTTCAGAATGTTATTGAGGGATAGTATGCACACGACTCCAGTGAAGCAGGCGTTTTTCAGCCAGAACAACCGTCTCATAGAGCACAATGCCGAGGATCGCTGCGATGACGATACAGGACCAGGCCAGCGGCATGTTGGCGAGCCGAATCTGATCAGAGAGCAAGTAACCCAGCCCTTGGGAAGCGATAAAAAACTCCCCTACAATAGCGCCGATAATACTGGTCGACATGTTGATTTTCAGACCCGCAAAGAGAGATGGCAACGCATGGGGCATCCTCAGCTTCCAAAAGAACTGTTTTCTGCTCGCCGCCAAGCTGCTCAGCAGTTCTTCATACTGCGGCTGAATAGAGGTCAGCCCTTTGAACAGGCTGACAGCCATCGCGGCCATCGTTATGACCGACACGACGGCAATACGTGACCAGATCCCGTCTCCGAACCAGTTGTTCATGATGGGAGCCAGAGCCACAATCGGAACAGCATTCAGCGCAGACAGGACTGTGACGGCTGCCCTGCCACTATTCGCGAAAAGTGAAGCTCCCATCGCAGCCAGAGCCCCTAGCAGCGAGCCAATCAGAAACCCGCCCAGCATCTCGGTACCACTGTAGATGGCATAGCGGAAGAGCATCTCGGCATTGTCCCGGATAGATGCAGCAATGGCAGAGGGTACGGGCAACTGATAATCTTCCAGTGACAGCAGCACATGAAAGAAGCGCAGTTGCCACAATGTTAGAAAGATTCCGCCTGCGAGCCATGGCAATAGGCTGCGAAGCATCCTGCCAAGCTTCATGCCAATACGCTGAATACCTGTGCGGGAGCGGCCAGTAGATGAGGACGAAGGTTCCGCTTGTTGTTCCCAACCCCTGTTGCCAGGAAGAGGTTGCCCCGTAGCTCCGCTTGTGGTTCCTTCATCACGTTTTCGCTGGAATACACTGCTTTTGCTCACGGCTGCTCCCCTCCTTTGGGTCTGAATTCGGGCTGCCATGGGGTAAGCCAACGTTCAGCCAAGCTGATGAACAGATAGGAGATGAGTCCGATGCCCATGCTGAGCATGATGGTTGCCCAGAACATACCTGCTTGTGCTGAACCATAATACAGCGAGCTGACCATCAGTACGCCAAGTCCATCAGGTGCTCCCATCAATTCCACGACAATCGAGGAGGTCACTGCGAGTGGAGCCGCAATTTTCATGCCGGAGAATAGACCAGGAATTGCCGAAGGCAGTAAACACTTTACATAACGTGCTCTCCACGAAGTGCCGTAGGCACGCATGAGTTCCAGATACTGAGGAGAAGCACTTTTCAAACCTTTTAAGGTATGGATGATGACCGGGAAAAAGGTGACATACGCCGCCATGACAATTCGCGCCCACTCGGCGTTATGAATAATGCCATATACGATCGGAGCAAGCCCGATGACCGGAACCATCTGTGAAGACACCACGTAAGGAGACAACGTGCGTTCAATCCAGACCGCGGCACTCATGAGCAGTGCCAGTGATGCCCCTAGCAATGTTCCGCCGGCAAAACCGATGGCAGCATTGCCAAAGGTAACCGAGCCTTGCTCCGCCAGCGTGCTCCAGTGACGGAAGAACGACTCCATGACAATGTGAAGATATGGCAGACGAGAAGTGGCCTGCTGCGGAGACATAAACAGATGCAGCATCCACGCCAGCCCTTCCCAAAGGACGAAAATCGATATGATCCATATCATCACCCAGGCACGGTAACCCGGTTTAAACAAACGAAGGAACATGGGCTTTATCACGCTCCTCATGAAAACAGTTACGAATCGTCGTTATCATCTGATAGAAGGATTCGTTTTCCCTCAACTGGCTCTCTCGCTCGGCTGGAAGGTTCACGGAATGGATCGAATGCACTTGGCCCGGATGGGCAGAGAGTACGATGATGCGGTCCGATAAAAAGACTGCTTCGGGGATGCTATGGGTAACAAAGAGGAAGGTTTTTCCGGTAGAACGTTTAATCTCAAGCAGTTCCATCTGCAGTTTTTCTTTGGTGAATTCATCCAGCGCAGAGAACGGCTCATCCATTAGTAGAAGGGGTGGATCAAGTGCCAGTGCACGTGCAATAGACACGCGTTGCTGCATCCCTCCGCTCAGCTGCCATGGATAATGATCTGCAAATCTAGTCAGTCCAACCCTATCCAGCAGTTCACTGCTAATGCGTCGACACTCTTTTCGCCGGGTACCCCGTAGTTCCAGCGGCAGTTCTACATTGTGGCGCACCGTACGCCAATCGAACAGAGCCGGAGTCTGAAAAACGATGCCGAACTCCCTTTGCAGCCTTGCCTGCTTCGGTTCTTGTCCTGCGATCCGAACACGGCCTGTTGTTGGCTGAAGAAGATCAGCAACAATGCGGAGCAGCGTTGATTTGCCACAGCCGGAAGGACCTAACAGGGAGACAAATTCATTGGATGCAATATGAAACGTCACATCGGATAAGGCTTTTACTTGCTGAGGTCCGCTACCAAAGACGACAGAAACATGGTCCACATCAATAAGAAGCTGTTCAGAGGTACTTTTCGTGGATTGATGAAGTGATACAACAGAGGGAGAGGTCATAGGCATTCTCCTTTGGAAGGATGGGATGGTTGGAGACATCAAGGTTGAACGGTGGTAGGTTAACCTACACAAACGTAACGGGTTGACTTGTTAGATACTACTATATCGCTTTGACTGAAAATTACATTATACAAACTGTTTGGAGTATGGGCTTGAACATGTGACAAACTGTAAAATGAGATTGGTTCTCAGCACATAAGCTACACATTTGTTGTGACATGAAGTAACGTATATCTGCCATAAATTAAACTCTCCTCTTTACTCCTTCTTCTGCAAACAGCGTATATTCATTTGTATTAATTGATGAAATATTCGGAAAATATGACATATCCCCTCGTAATCCTATGAGATTTCATGTATAACGATGGATATAGACAGAGATTGGAATAAAGCCATGGTGGGATACAGTTGTACCAACTATAGCTTGAATTATCACAAAATCATTGAAGACAACATGTTTGAGGGCTGTTCAAATCTTTTTAAATCCAAAATTTGGGGTGGTCATCATGTTTGATTGGCTGGGATGGAAAAAAGGGTTGCCGCTGTGGTGGTCTTATCGGTTGAACGCACACCGTAAGGAAGATGTGGAGCACATTTTTGAAGGGATCGCGGAGACAAGAAGACAGTTATTGATGGATTGGGCGAGTGATCAGTGGAGTCATCTGGATCGATTGCTTCAGCAGATCGAATCGGTTGACCTCCAAGATGCGAAGCCCGGATCACCACAGGCAGAGAAGCTGGATACCTGGTTTAAGGCGAGCTACGCACGAACTCAGGATAGCACGGAATTGTTCATTCTTAACGAGCAGCATGAAGTTTCATTTTCTACATATCAGAAACATATAGGTCAACGTTATAACCCTCACGAGAATATATCCTTCGGTCACGGATTGAGCCATGCACAAGCAGGCATACATGGTCAGAAGTGTCTTTATGGTCCGTATTCTGATCCGCTTACACTGGAGATCGGGCCACGCTCGTCCACATTTCATGACGCCATTACCTTGATGTTCATTGCCCCTATCGTGCAACAAGGTAAGTATGCGGGTGCTTTATGCAGCCGTATTCCTGGCGACGTGCTTGGTGATCTCATTCAGCGTGAATCGGGACATATCTACCCGGATTCAGGGGATAACTATCTGTTTATGGCTGAGTCTGTATTGCGGCCTGAGCTGCAACCAGGTACCGCTCTATCTCGCAGCCGCTTCGAGGACCGAACATTTACGCATGGGGAAAACCTGAAAGACGGTGTGACCACCGATTGGGGCATCGTGTCTGTCCAGAAGCATACAGAGCTTGAGCTGATGTTCACCGATCCCTCCACCGGCCAATTGCATCCGGGGGTATCGAAAACGATTCAAAATGGCTCCAATCTGTTTGTGGCCTATCCCGGTTATTCGGATTACCGCCATATTCCCGTCATCGGTAAAGGTATCACCTTTCAACTTCCTCACTGCCCGGATCGCTGGGGCATGATGTGTGAAGGTGATCTGGAAGAAGTATACCGAATACGCAGTATCGGATGGCGACAATTCAAACAGCATAGCTTCTATATTACGCTCTCGGCTGTTCTGGCTGCCGCCTTGATTTTTGCGCTGACAGGCAGTGGATGGAACGCAGCTGCAATCGCTGGCTTTCATATCATCTTTGGATTCTTTGGTGCATTCCAGCTTCATCGCAAACAATACAATCGCGTCCATACGGACTTGCGCAGTCTCAGTCAATTCATTCGAGTGAATGCAGAGGGGAAAGGTGATCTTACCCAGCGTCTGGATACGAACGCTTTTGCTCAAGATGAATCAGGTGAACTGGCCAAATGGATTAATAACATGATCGATTCTCTGGAGAGCATTATGCTCAAAGTGCAGCGTGCTACGGTGGACGTGATGGATAATCAGCATCTGATGCGTGCATCTACAGAGACTACTCAAGTGACTACTGACCGCGTCAACCTCAAGCTTGGTTCAATGATTCAAGCTACCCGTACACAATTACAAGACCTGGATCAAGCAAAGCTGGCCGCCGATCATATGCGATTAACCCTAAAGCAGTTGGAGGCATCCGCCAATGAACAGATTGGTGTAGCCAGACAGGAAGTAGGTCGCATCGGTGATAAAATGATTCAAATCTCCAGTGCCGTGTCGGATACAAACCAGACGATTCTCTCCTTCCTTGGCACAATGAAAGACATCTACCGCGCTTTAGCGGTCATTGAAGAAATATCGGCACAGACCAACCTGCTTGCATTAAATGCGACAATCGAAGCCGCTCGTGTGGGAGAGCATGGACGCGGATTCTCGGTTGTCGCTGAAGAGATTCGCAAGCTGGCTGATGTGTCCCGCTCCTCCACGGAGGACATTCATCAGATTTTAGATCGGATCTCGACGGCTGCAAGCGCAGCATCCAAGCAAATCACCGAAGGAGATCAGGTGCTTGCAGAAGGAACAACACTGGTTCAAGCAGCATCAGAGCTTCTCCAAAAAGCCACTGCGGAAGAAGCGGAGCGTACCCAAGTCGTCGATCAGGTCGTATTTTTAATGGAAAATATCGCTGCCATCAGCCACCAAAATCGGGTGACCTCTACCGAGGTGGAAGCCGAGATGATGGCGTTGATCCGGGATATGTTGAAGGTTCAGCAATCCTCCCATGATGTGGAGGCCATTACCCTTTTCCTGCAGCAAGTCGTCAGCCAATTTCAATTGAATCAGTCTGCCTAAATTGCTGTCACGGGACGTCATCATTGACGCGGATTGGAGAAATAGCTAAAATTTGATGCAACTGTTGCTTTTACAATTGTCGTATCATTTTCTATAGAAGATTTCCAATCTGAACCGTTGAAAGGGTGGTCTGCATGGAATTGCTTCAGGATTCATTTGGCCGCATACATGACTACATCCGTATTTCCGTTACGGACCGCTGCAATCTGCGTTGTGTCTACTGCATGCCCGCGGAAGGCATGGAGTTTGCTCCGCATGATGAAATTATGAGTTATGAAGAAATTACGGAAGTGCTGAAAGTGCTCGCCCCGATGGGCATGCGCAAGGTTCGGCTCACGGGGGGAGAACCGCTGGTACGGAAGGATTTGCATAAACTTGTGGGCATGATCTCTGCCATTGATGGCATCGAAGACATTGCACTGACCACAAATGCCTTGCTGCTGGACAAACAGGCGAAGGCTTTGAAGGATGCTGGGCTGAACCGTATTAATATTAGCCTGGACTCCCTGCATGCTGACCGCTTCTCTATGATCACACGCGGTGGAGATGTCAATAAGGTGCTGAAGGGTATCGAGGCAGCTACTGCAGTGGGCCTGGCACCGATCAAGCTGAATGTAGTGCTCATGAAAGGCATTAATGATGATGAGATCAAAGACTTCATTGCTATGACGATGGATCAGCCGCTGCATGTGCGGTTCATTGAATACATGCCCATCGGGCATGCTTCCGACTCCTGGCGCAAATCGTATTTGCCACTGGAGGCCGTAACGGATGTGTGCGCCGAGGCTGGCTGGACGGTTGAGAATACTGAGGGCCCAGCCGGGAACGGTCCATCCCGCAACATGAAAATTGCAGGCTCCCAAGGCACATTTGGTCTTATTCATCCGGTCAGTGACCACTTCTGTGATAACTGTAATCGGCTGCGCCTTACAGCGGACGGACATATCAAGGCTTGTCTGTACTGGTCAGATGAATACAATGTTCGCCGCTATGTAGATGATCCCGATGCGATGGCTGCACTTTTCCTGAAAGCACTCGGTACCAAACCGAAAAATCATGAAATGGCACTGGCACTGGAGAAAAAAATGCAATCCCACACCCCGACGGTACGACGTATGTCGCAGATCGGTGGATAGAAGGAAGCCGTACAGCTTTACGGCACGAAAGAAATGTTTCAAGCGCCTAACGGAAGACCCATCGTTTGCCGCACATTGCGTCATTGGAAAAAGTCATAATAAATACTGTTTTATGTATGATCAAAACAGACGAGAACATGATGTTCCCGTCTGTTTTTTCGCGCTTATGTACATATCTAATGAAAATACACCTTCCTCTGATTCAAACGCTTCAAAAAAATGTAATAGACGTTATGCCCTTTTCAGGCCTAAAATACGCCAATCGATCTGACGATGTATAATATACACCCAGATGATATACACACACACTATAGGAGCTGACCTTATTGAACATCGTTGAAGCACTCACAGCAGCAAGTCCTTATTTTAAAATTATGCTGAAAGAACACGATATCATGATTGCCGTTACCGATACCGAGAAGTTCTGGTATTATGTCCCTGGCAACGAGCTTGATCTTGGCATCAGAGCCGGAGATCCTATCTCTCTTGAAGACCCTACACTGCGCCGGGCACTTGTGCATGGGGAGACTTCAGCCAATCGCATTGACGCCAAATTTTACGGCACACCCATTATTTCGTCCGCCACCCCGCTTTATGATGATGAAGGAAAGATTGCGGGCACGCTTGCTATAGGTTTTTCACTTCAAAACGAAGAAAAGCTGGAGTACTTTACCGACCTGATCACAGGCATCAGCAGCAGGCTCTCAGAGATGGTGCAGACGGTTGCTGCACAGTCCGAGCAACTGACTGCTTCGTCTACGCAAATTATGGACAATACTCGCCTGGCTGTGAAGAACTCCGGTGAGGTCAATAAAGTTGCCGTATTTATTCGTGAAGTATCGGAACAAACGAATCTGCTTGGTCTGAATGCAGCCATTGAAGCCGCACGTGCGGGCGCGGCAGGTGCGGGGTTCGGCGTAGTTGCATCCGAAGTGCGCAAACTGTCCACTGGAACCAAAGAGGCAACGGTGAATATTGAACGCTCCCTCAAGGATGTGCAGTCCTCCATTCAGCAGATGGAACAGGAAATTACCTCTATTGCACAGTCCAGCAATGCACAGTCTGAACTTGTAACGGAGTTCATTGAAATCATTGACCATCTGAACGCAACAAGCCAAGATCTTAAAGTGTTCATTGAATCGATGCTGCTAAAAGCAGAATAAACGAATACATCAAGCTTCTCGTGATTCTATGACGGGGAGCTTTTTTTGATACTGAGTGCTGGCTAGCAGGTGCGAGGCTGTCCCCTTCTTACATCTATCCCGCCTTTATGATTCCCCTATTTTTCATTGATTCACCCTGCTCATGAGCTTTGAGTACTTAACTTAGGAGTGAAAAAGCTTCCAGCTCATCATCAGTGCGATTCCCACCATAATCAGAGCGGATACGCGGCTCAGCACAATTCGTAGATGCCCTGTGCGGTCATGATTGCCAACTACGCTGCCTGCAGCGGCAAGCCCCAAAAACCACACCCAGGATACAGCCATCGTTGTCGTTGCAAAATATAACCGTTCCACCCCTTCATACTGAAGTGAGCTGGTACCAATTACAGCTACGGTATCCAGCAAGGCATGCGGGTTGAGCAGGGACACAGATGCAGCAAAAGCAATCTGCCGTCCTGCAGACATAGCCACTGGAACTTCTTCGGGGGAAGCGGATGATTTCCATAACCCCCAGGCCATGTAGAGCAAAAACAGGCTTCCAGCCCCATATAAAACATGGGTAAGTAGAGGCCATTGAACCAAAATGAGAGACATGCCCCCCACAGCGGCTCCAATCAACAGTGTGTCACTAATCCCTGCTGTAATTATAGCTGGCAGTGCATGCAGGTATTTCTTTTGCGTTAACCCTTGATTGAAAATAAATACATTCTGAACACCCAGCGGCAAGATCAGGCCGAATGCCAGCACCACCGCATGAATAAAAACGTCCATCGCCCTTCCCCCTTATCTCTTTGTTCAGCGTAAATGAAATCAGGAAAGACGTAACCAGCCACTTGGATGGCAATGAACCCAACCAAATGGTATAGTGGACGGTACGAATACGATAACGGACACTTTAGAACCCTCCGTCTCTGTACATCCTAACAACTGTCATAGACACATGATCAGCGACAACTTTATCTTCATGACTACAGGAGGTGAAACCACCTGATGGGACGTCAATATTCCAATATTTCTTCTGGCCATAGCTGGAAGCCAAACCCTGCGCTTGATGTACCTTTGTATCGCCAGATCGAAGCCTATATCCGGCAGAAAATCACAACAGGTGAGTGGTCGGCTGGGACTCGTCTTCCTTCTCAGCGAATGTTGGCAGCATCCATGGGTGTAAACCGCAGTACGCTGGTCACCGCTCTGGATAACCTGACTGCGGCAGGCATGATTGAAGGCCGGCACGGAGGCGGGACCTATGTCTCCGGTTCCGGTTGGCACAGTATGGCCCATGCCGCGTTACCTAACTGGAACGAAGCTGCACAGGAAGGCTGGTACTATCCAAATTTGCCCGAGATTCAGCAGATTAATCAGGCGGAGTTCAGGCCTGGCATTATTCGACTGGGTACAGGTGAGCTAGCGCCGGAACTGATGCCTAACGATGCGTTTAATGAAATTCTCCAGACCCTGTCCAGCCGAGCACTTATGCTGAATTACATCGAACCTCAAGGCAGTTTGGCGCTCCGTGAGGCATTGTCTGTGCATTTGCAGTCTGGTGGTATTCAAGCCTCACCAGATTCGATCCTGATCGTGTCGGGATCTCTACAGGCACTGCATCTGATCTCCGTGGGACTGCTACCTCGTGGATCAGCTGTATTATTAGAGAAGCCATCCTATCTCTATTCCATCCACGCCTTCCAATCGGCAGGGCTCAAGCTAAACGGAATTACCATGGAGGAAGAGGGCTTACATCTGGGGCATTTAGAACGTGCGATGCACACGTTACACACAGGAAAAGACGAGAATAACGGCGAATCCTTCCCGCTACTGTACACCATTCCGAGTTTTCATAATCCTACAGGCAGCGTAATGAGTCGCCGCCGCCGGGATGAATTGTTGTCCCTCGCCCGCAGTTCCGGTATTTCCATCTTGGAGGATGCCGCTTATCAGGAACTTTGGCTGGATCACCCTCCCCCTCCTCCACTTAAGGCAAGTGACCAGGAAGGTCGGGTGCTGCATATGGGCACACTCTCCAAAGCAGTCAGTCCAGGTCTTCGTCTTGGCTGGCTTGTCGGTCCTGTGCCCGTCATTCGAAGGCTGGCTGATATCAAAATGCAAACGGATTACGGTACCAGTTCAATCGCACAAGAAGCAGCCGCATTATGGTTTGCAGATGGCCATCACGCAGCCCATATGGAGCGGCTGCGTCCAGAGCTCCAAAGACGCAGAGACTTCATGCTGGAGCTGCTTCAACGTGACCTTCGTGACATTGCGGAATGGAAGATCCCAGAAGGCGGCTTCTATATCTGGCTACGCTTCACAGCGGAATCCTTGTCTATCCGCAAGTTGTTCTATGCCTGTCTGGAAGCAGATGTACTCATTCATCCAGGTTATCTGTATGATCGCATGGATGCGAGTCATATCCGCCTCTCTTATGCCTACGCCTCGCAAGATGAGACGGAACGCGGACTCATGGTTCTTGTCGAAGCTGCCCGAAGGCTGATGGTGTCCAGCTTGTGAGCAACATTTTATGTATGCCAACCAAGATACTTCCCCTGCCGTATGGCTCCTTCATCTAGATGCTGCTCACCTTACGCTTACGTTGGCCGTTCGACAAAATGAAAATAGCCTTGAACCTGGGCGGAATATATCCGCAGTAGTTCAAGGCTATAAATATAAGCGAGCACTCACAATCATTGAAGAAGTCAGTACCAAGAGATCATACCCCAATGGTTATCCTTTGACCGCACCCTCTGCAATACCCTCCATAATAAACTTTTGGAAGAAGGCATAGATCAGGATGACCGGAATTGCTGTCAAAACCAGAGAAGAGAGAATCAACGGCCATTCCTTATTGTACTCACCAAACAGCATGTTTGTGGACAGGATCAGTGTATACCGGTTTACATCCGTCAACATCAGTAGTGGCAACAGGAAGTCATTCCAGATCCACAGGAAGTCCAGAATGGCTATCGTCACTGTGATTGGAAGCAGCAGCGGGAAAATAATCTGAAAGAACGTCTGGAATTCGTTACATCCATCGATCTGAGCGGATTCTTCCAGTTCACGCGGAATGGACTTCACAAACCCGTGATAGAGGAAGATTGCCATGTTTACACCAAGTCCGATATAGATCAAGGCCAGTCCGTAAGTGCTTCCTTGCACCCCCATCGTCTTCGCTACACGTGTCAGCGGGATCATGATGGAGTGGAAAGGCACCAGCATGGATGCAACAAACATGAAGAAGATCAGGTTACTTAATCGACCGGAAGTCCGTGACAGCTTGTAACCTGCAAGCGAAGCACAGAAGACGATTCCTCCAATGCCCAGAATGGACACAATCGCAGAGTTCAGCGAGCTGCCGAGCAGATTGATTTTGTTAAACGCATCCGTATAGTTTTCCCAATGTAATGTGGTCGGCAGAGCGATAAATGATTGGAACATTTCACCCTGTGTTTTGAACGAGTTCACCACAGCCATGTAGATTGGAAGCATGGCTAGCAGGGAGCCGAGAATCAATAACAACCGAATCAGGTAGTTATTCAGTCGCTGCATTCTCATGCTTCCACCTCTTTTCTCTTCATGACGGTGATCTGGATAAGTGTGAAGATCAGTACTATGATGAACAATACAACTGATTTGGCACTTGCGTAACCGTATCTGAAGTTGTTCGAAAAAGCTTCTTCATATATATTCATGGTGATGACCTGTGTAGCCCGACCTGGGCCGCCACCTGTCAAACCATAGACAACCTCGAACACTTTGAATGCACCGTTCAATGTCAGGAAGAAACAGATTGTAATGGCGTGTGTAATCATCGGCAGTACGACGTTACGCAGCACCTGAAACGCATTTGCGCCGTCAATGACCGCGGCTTCCTTAAGACTTTTCGGTACACCCTGCAATGCAGCCAGGTAGATGATCATCATATAGCCCACACCGTTCCAAAGCGATACGATTAGAATCGAGTAGAAGGAGAACTTCGGATCACCGAGCCATTGTTGGTCGAGAAAAGAAATAGCCAATTTCTCAGCCAGCTGCGGCAACACCTGGGAAAAGATGAACGTCCACATGAATGCACTGATAATGGTACTGATCATATTGGGCATGAAAAATAACGTCCGGAACAACCCTTTGCTGCGTGTACGCGACTCAATGAATACGGCCAGCAGCAATGCAATGACATTTTGCAGAATGAGCATAAAGATCACATATTTCAGCGTAAACCACAGCGAGTTCAAGAAATCGGGATCTTCCTTGAACAATTCCACAAAGTTTCCCAGTCCGATAAAGCTGTAGTCACGGTTTAATCCGTTCCAATCCGTCAAGCTGTAGAACATCCCGCTAAACGTCGGGTACAGCAGGAATATCGCATAGATTATAAAAGCTGGCGCTGTGAACGCGAGCAGTGAAAGATACTTTTTGAACACATTCGTAGCCATAACTTCTCCCCCTTTTTGCACAGCGGATGAAGGTTAACGGGGGAACGAAGATCGTTCAACCAGCCGTTTCATCTGCTTCGAGACAGTGACGAAATAAAGCACCGCTAATTTGTTGACAAAACCCCCGAGAAACGGATATAAACGAGATCTTGTCAACAAACGCGGGTGCTGCTTCCGTACATCTCAACCTTGTTGACCGTTCAGGCGCTTACTAGTTAAGCATTCAGCTCTTACTTGTTGACTTTATTGTAGGACTTCCACGCCTTGTCGAGCGCATCAATCACCTGCTGTTGATTCAATTGACCAGAGTAGTATCCTTGCAGCGCTTTACCAGACTCATCTTTAACGGCTTGAGGGATCGTTGGATCCTGATATGCTTTGCCTTCGTTTACATATTTCAGGGCATCGTCTACCCATGGGAAGCTCTTGAAGGTATGCACTTTGGCAACCGGATTAAACTTGAGTGCTTCGTAGAATGCACTGGAGTCTTTGTCATCCAGAATGTAGTTTACAAAGTCGAGTGCCACTTCTTTATTTTTACTTGTCGAAGATACGGCCAGGGAAGTGGAGGTACTCAGGTTGATTTTCGTATCATCCGGATTGTCGTTCAGCGGCATTGGAGCTACACCAAAATTGATGTCAGGATTGGATTTCAGAATCGTTTCTGCGTACCAAGGTCCTTGAATCCACATTGCTGCTTTGCCTGTAGCATACGCCGCTGCACCATCATCCGCTCCGACTTCAAGCGCTTTATCCGTTCCATTGGCATTGACGAGATCGAATACGTCAAACAGTGCTTTCATATCGGAGAAGGAAGCTTCGTCCTTGTTCATTTTTTCTACAAAGTCTTTGTGCTCTGTCTGTGTCAGTGCCCCTACAGTGAGCGGCAGGAACAGTTGCGGAACCCAAGCTTCTTTGTAAGAAAGCTCAAACGGGGTGATGCCAGCTGCTTTCAGCTTCTCTACAACCGCTTTCATTTCTGTCAAGGTCGTTGGCACCTCAAGCCCTTGCTCCTTGAAGATATCTTTGTTGTACAGATAACCCCATGACAAGGTTTCAAGCGGAACCGCGACGACTTTACCACTTGCATCCGTTACCGAAGGTTTGACCGAATCCAGCAATTTATCTACAAAAGGTTGGTTGGACAAGTCTTCGAGATATCCGGCTTTGCTGAAAGGTGGAATCTCGTTCACCGCGTGCAGAGCGAATACGTCTGGTGCATCATTGGATGCTAGTCTTGTTTTCAAAATCTGAGGTGCGTTATCTGCTGGCGGCATCTCCAGCTGCACATTCACCTCGATGTTTTTGTCTGCTTTTTCCTTGGCTTTGAACTGTTCTATATATTTATCGTAATGTTCTTTCAGCCTGGGTTGAGCAATGAATACTTTGAGGTTCACGGTGCTGCCAGCTTTGACTTCGTTCTGCTCAGTATCTGTGCCTGCATTCGAGCCGCAACCCGCGAGCAGAACGCTAACCAGTGCCGCACTTACAACGCTTTTCCATACTTTCATCTCTTATGACCTCCCGGTGTGTGACTGGTTTGTCTTTCATAGGCTTATTATATATCGCAAAATGTAAGCGCTTCATTGGACAAAATTAGACTCTTCCATTGGATTATTTTAAACCTTAATTCAAATAAAACCCCCGAATGAGTTATTCGGGGAATGGGTTAGACAACTTAGACTGGCCCTTGCGCATCTCTCCGGGTGACACACCAAAGTGCTTTTTGAACACCCGATAGAAATAGGACACATCTTCATATCCGGTCATCTCGGCAATATGTTTGAATGGAATTTGATCGTCCAATACCCACTCTTTTGCTTTAGTCATTCGAAGCTGCACGATGTAATCCGTTACATTCACGTCGTACTCTTTCTTGAATGCTTTGCTCAGATATTCCTTGCTGACAAAAAAGATCTGGGCAAGCTGCTCCAGTGTAATCATCTCCATGCAGTGCTGCTCCATATATTGCTTCACATCTTGGAGGTTCAGCTTATTCTTATATTTTCGCTGTGCAATAAGCTGCTCTAATACCTGATAATACGAATCAGCGATCCACTCCACAGCGGCGGAGATGGAAGTTAAAGCTGCTGCAGGCGGCAATGCCCCTTCTTCCGAGCGACCTGACAGTCCGTTAGACACACACAACTCATCCAGCAAGTTCTGCAACTCGTAAACAACACGCCCAAGCTGGCGAGGTCTGAGGATTTCACTCCGTTCTAGCTTCTGCTCCAATTGCTGAAACCATTCCCGCAAACTGGGCAGATTCAGATCGTTGAATCGCAGACGTGCTTGCTGCTGGAACAGTGAGAACTCACCTGCGAATAAGACCGGATAAGCTTCCCACAACTCTGGAGCCGTAGTTGCTTTGTCCAGTTCACGGCTACATTTTGCCAGCGTAGCATTTAATTCGTCTGGATTCACCGGCTTCAGCAGATAATCAGCTGCACGATACCGCAGAGCGTGTTTGGCATAATGAAAATCATCATAACCGCTAACCACAACGACCTTAATCTCCGGGTATTGACTGTTCAGCGTCTGCATCAGCTCCACACCGTCCGATCCCGGCATACGCATGTCGGTAATAATAAGATGAGGCTGCAAAGCCTTGACCATCTGTATCGCCTGTTCTCCATCCTCTGCTTCACCGCAGACAACCAAGCCGAGCTCATTCCATTCACCAAGATTGCGGATAATATCCCGATTCCACGGCTCATCATCCACCAGCAACACTCTATAGATCTCCTTACTCACAAGGGCTCGCCTCCTGTTGTGCAGGGGATTGTTACGATCACTTTTGTTCCCTGCCCTAGTTCACTTTCCATACGTATACCGTATTCAGGTCCAAAATGCATCACCATTCGTGATGCAGCATTGAGCAGTCCAATACTCGTGCCTGAACTCCATACCCGATCGGTATGCCGCGTAATGCGTTCCAGTTTCGATTGCATCTCTGCGAGCCTATCCGGCTCCATACCCACGCCATTATCACAAATTTGAATGGTCACCATACCCTGCTGTGGATCACAGAGCACTTCGATGCCCAGTCTCCACTCCCCAGGCTTTTTCTCCAACCCATGCAAAAATGCATTTTCTACAATGGGCTGCAATGATAACTTCGGAATATAACACGCTCGGAGTTCTCCCGTAATTTCCTGCTTATATTCAAGCCGGGTGGCAAAACGCTGCTTCTGAATCAGCATATAATGTTCCAATTGATCCAGTTCGGATTGCAGGGGGACAAGGCCGTCCGGTGCCCGCACAATATACCGGAACATTTCACTTAAAGCCCGAATCACCTTGTAGCTGTCTGCCGGTTTTTGCGAATAGACCATGCCGCCGATCATCTGCAGTGTATTTTGTAGAAAATGAGGGTGAATCTGAGATTGTAGCGCTTTGAGCTCGGCTGTCTGCTTCTCCAGATTCATTAAATAGTTGTCCCGGATATGTTCCCGGATTCGGCTAGCCATACCGTGCAGATTTTTCTCCAGCAGGCCGATCTCATCCACTCGTCCGCTGCGCTCTACTTTACGATCCTTGATCAGCTGGATGCCCTTCATGGAATTCGCCAGTTTGACAATAGGTTTAGAGGTTCGCCAAGCGACCAGTGCTGCCAGAGCAACAGATACTACCGTTGCCACTCCGCCCACGACAAGTCCATACTTCATCGTTTCCAGTGCGCTCTCGTTAATGACATGATCCGGTACGATTTTGATCACCCGCAGCCCTGTCGACTCAATATCGTGATAGAAAATATATTCCTGTGCTGTGCGAATAAAACCTGCGTTATTCTTCGTTTCACTCAGCTGCTTCAACGCTTCATCCGAGGGCTTGATCAAGGAATTCGGCTGATATACCGGATGACCTGAGCCATCCCCAATATATGCGGTATAATCTCCCCTGCTGTCGAGCAGGTCCAGAGTCTGGTTAAACTCAGCCCATTTGATCTCCAGACTGATTGCCCCGATCTGAGCCTGATCCTCAAAGCGGTTCATGCTGCGGGTCATATGGAACTTCGCCGGATCTATCGGATCATTGATAATTGTAAAATCTTTATGCTCTGTAAAAAGCTTATCGTATGCTTCCGGAACATCCTGAACCGTCTTAATGCGAGATTCCATCGAGTTAAACGTGAACAAAGTGTCCTGCTCCTTCAAGTACAGTTCGACACCGAATACATAATTGCCAGCAGAATAGTACACACTGTTCAGCATATTAAAGACGGCTTTCTGTTCATCGAAACGGCTGGAGGCTGGTGCTTCCCGAGTCAACGCCAAATACTGATGCAACTCATCACTGATCTGAATGGAATAAATGATATTATTCATGCGAGTAAACTGTTCTGCCAAATAGATAGACGCCCAATTCATATTGACCCGGTTCGTATCCATAATCTCTGCTTCCATGGAGGAACGTGTATTCTCCGCAGCTACCGCGGTCATCACAATGACCGGCAGTACAGCAACCAGGGTCATCGCCAAAATCAGTTTATTACGAATGCTGCGCTTGAAAGGGTCTATCAGCCGACGGTAGAATTCGTTAAACACAGCGCATCCACTCCTGAGCTAAAATAAGACAAACGCCCCAGCATCAAAGCGAGGGCGCCATGGTCTTGTTATTTTTTTCGGAAAATATGAAGTAAATGTTGAACTAAAGATTTTACACAGGCCATTCCGATGACAGAATAACCTGGAGAGTAGCGGTTATCCCCAGATTTTTTTGATTCCTTTTTCCAAAAGGGAAAATCCGGTGATAAGTTTATGCTTCCGATGTAGCTTTCTTGCAGAAAGCTTTCAGGCGACCGCTTCGCTTTTTCAGGTTTTTTCTGTCCTCTCCGTTAAAGTGTAAAAGAACAATTCAAAATCTTCTATTTTCCTTAGGTACATTTTCAATATCATTCCCTAGTGTTGCTCGATAATGCGTACGCCCCATCGTTCCAGCTTGATCTCTTGCCCAGCAACAATCGAATCTCCTGATAATAGCTCTGTCCCTTCGCCATGCGGATTCTTGAAGGAAACCGGCGCATCCGAATAGTTGAAATAATAGCGAATGGTATGACCCTGATCGTTCACACCTGTCTTCACAATGAGTGGAAATGCAAGTTCCTGATCCGCTCCCCATACGCCAGCTTCTTTCATCACACGTTCCAGCACCTTGCGAATGACGGCAGCACTCGTATAACATCCAACATATGTCGCTTTGCCTGTACCATAGTTATTTTGCGTGATCGCTGCATACTCTCCCCAGTGTGGATGATCGTACCAAGCGAGCACCTCCGCCGTCGTCGGTGTAATCAGCTCCATCCAGGTGTGCACCTGATTATGCTCCTCACCTACGCCAAACGGATCATCCCGCAGCGCGACATGCTTCGGCTCAACAAACAGGTTATAGCTAATACCACACGCTTCACTGATCAGTCCGGGCTGACGCGTAGAGCGAACTTTGATGTGCTCATTGGCAAAACCGCTTTTAAACGAGTACACGATGTGTCCGCCGTCCTGTACAAATTGATTTAATTTTTCCAGCAACGCATCCGAAGCTGCGTACAGGGCAGGCACAACAAGCACATCATAGTCTGCATAACTCTCCACGGAAGGATCGATTAGATCGCAGCCAATGTTCATTTTATACAGTTCATCGTACATCCAGCGCACAACGTCGTTGTAGTTCTTGTCACTTGTAAAGTTAAAGCCAAACCACTTGATAGAGGTCAACGCCTCGTTGCTAAACAGTACAGCCACCCGATTCGTCTTCTTCAGATTCACCAGCTTAGGACTCAGGCGGGCAAAATCGCTGCCAATCGTCTTTGCTTCGTTATACACCGGATTCGGTTCAAAATCATGGCTCAGCAGACCTTTCCAATAGGTCTCAAACGAATTGTGCAGCGAGTGCCAATGCCAGTAGGCAACCATGTTTGCACCTGAAGCCAAATGGCTGAATGCCTGTAATCGCAGCTGGCCCGGATAAGGAACCCAGTGCCAGAAGGCCTGTGCTTCGGTCTCCAGGACCAGATAATTGGATTGTTTCGTGGAACGTGCCACATCTCCTCCAAACGAAATTTCAATTCCAGTTAACTCGTCCTGGGAAGGATGATAGATATCTACACTGGTGATGTCAAAAGGTCGGGATGCCGCAAAATGATCGACATCCCCTTGAATGCCGTAGGAATACCCGCGCCATTCAAAGTCAAAGTTCTGGGTAACAAACTGGCCATCCTGTTTGTACTCATTAACAATCCCTACTTGCCACGCCAGGAAATCCGTGACCAATTGCCGCTGGAACTTGGCAAACTCAGCTCCCAAGCTACCGTTAATGGTACCCACAACGGAAGGGAAGTCTTCCCAACTGTTGATGCGATTACTCCAGTAGTCCAGTCCAAATTCCTTGTTCAACTCGTCCAGCGAGCTGAACTTGTTGCGCATATATTTAACAAACTGTAACTGCACGTTGTCTCCAGCTGTGTTGTAGTGCTTCGTTTCGTTGTCTGTCTGATATCCGATGACAGCCGGATGTTTACTCACACGTGAGATCAGCTTGCGGATGATACGCTCTGCATAAAACAGATACGTCGGATGAGTGATATCCATAATCTGTCTCGCTCCATATTTTCCAGGTCCCTGTGCGGTTGTTGCCAGAACGTCCGGGTGCTCCTTCACCATCCACGTCGGAACAGCATACGTTGGTGTGCCTACGATGACATGAATTCCGGCCGCATGCATCGCATCCAGCACCCGGTCTACGGAAGTGAAATCAAACACGCCATTCTGCGGTTCATGGGTACTCCACGTCGATTCAGCGATGCGTACGACATTGATGCCAGCCTCTTTCATCATCTGAATATCCTTGTCCAGTCTCTCATATGGCATATATTCATCATAATAGGCTACGCCGTATAATAATTTGTCCATGAATTAGTCTCCTTTGAGTGTATAAGATAAGTTGACATGTTCCCACTTCTAATGGTAGCGTTTACATTATTGCTAGTATCGTTTTATTCGTTGTTCAGTATCTGTTGATACGCTTGCATATCCCTATATATTAGGATGTCCGCGTTAAACTGATTATAATGAAGTACATGCAGCGTGCCGATGGCACAAGGCGAGTATTTTTTACCCTTTTCCGAGGTGAATGTCATGGATAACCGTTCGCAGCTGCGAGAGATGCCATACCATACGCTGGCACACTGGCTTCCGATAATTGATTGTAACATCAAATTTTATGGCGCTCATAGCCAGCAAGTTCCATATGGGTGGGCTATGCCTGAGGAGACACATCCCGGCTTTGAGATCATTTTGATCATTCAGGGCACGCAGGAGAGTATCATTCATGGCTACACGTATACGGTGGACGAAGGCTCTATTCTGCTCATTCCGCCAGGATTCAAACATACTAATACATGCATCTCTGCGGAAGGCATGACCTATTTTAGCGCACATTTTAACGTGGATGATCCGGTATTCACCTTAAAACTGATGTCCCAGCGCAGCAGAATCTATGCTGCAGGTATGGGAGATAATATGAAAATAAGAGCTGTGCTTGAAAGCTGGATGAGCATGATTAATACGGCCGAGGCTTATTCATCCACAGACAAATTACTCATGCAAGCACGGATGTTTGAACTGTTCGCGCTGTTATCTCAAGCAGCAGAGAATGCACCCGCATCCGCCCTTTCGGTCGATGCTGCTCACGCTCCTGCTCCGACAGCCATGCATTACGCGGGAGCGATCGCCGAAGCGATCAAGCAGGCTTTCCATGCCCAGCTGCGATCAAGGGATGGCAATGTATCTTCGGTCAAAGTCGAGCAAATCATTGCGTCGTTTGGCATCAGTCCGGGATATGGTTTGCAGGTCTTTCGCAAAGTATTTGGTCATTCTCCGCGGGCCTATCTGTCTAAACTGAAATTACAGGAGGCCAAAATGCTGATAGAGCAACCTGATCTTTCGCTTGGGGAGATTGCGATAAAACTCGGTTACACCCACTTATCACATTTCAGCAGACAATTCAAACGCTGGACAGGGCAAAGCCCTCTGCTCTATCGGAATCAGCATGCAGAGAACAGCCGGGATTCCGTTTCTCAACTTTCAGAAGGAAACTTGGAACGCTGAAGACGAATACGTATATTTTCGAATTCTTCCGGGGTGTTCATATTGCTCAGTTGCAGTGCGGCGTGCTCGATGCCCGCGTGCTCCAGTTCGTTTATTTCGACAACATGGCCACCGATCTCGTCCAGCCAGCGAATAACACGCAGCCGGTCATGCATAAGGCACTGCTCTAGCTCGGGAAGTACACGTTTGTGGTAAACTCCGGCAAGTGGATGAGTACGTTCTTCTACACGGGGAACGATGGCACTGCTTGTTGGATACTGTTCTGCGATTATCTTCATTCCATTGAAAAAAGAAGTTTGCAGCAGCGGCATGTCGCAAGCACTGACCAAGTTCCAATCTGTACGAGAAGCACTGAGTGCTGCGTGAAGCCCGGCAAGTGGTCCCTTCCCGGGGTAAACATCCTTTACGCATTCGAAATCCTTATCCCCCTGTGCGTTGTAGATTGCTTCGTTCGAACCTGTTGCAACTACAATTCGGGATACGGCGGGCCTGATCGCATTGCTTATATGAGTTAACACAGCTGAGCCGTTCAGTTCGAGCAGTGCTTTGTTCGTTCCCATTCGGCTGGATAGTCCACCTGCCAATATAATGCCGGTCCATTTATTAGCATCCATAGTTCTCTCCTCTTCCCGTAAGAACCTGAGTTATATATCCGTGTAAAATATTTATGAAACTCCGAATCATATATCAGAAGTCGACCGATACATTGCAAATCAACTCCATACCCTAAATCTACACCGAACTTATAAAGCACGCATCCATATCCTACATTTCGTTACATCCGTTTTGGGAGTAAGACATACCTCAGGACATACCTTTAATTCATATATTCTATACGTTGAATCCCCTTTCAACAAATGATACATTGAACAATATGATTCGATTCGGAAAGGAATGGCTCAATTGGACAGATCTGCACCTGTGAGAGGCACCTCCTCGCTGACCTCTCTGAAACTATATAACTTTTTCATCTACGGAGCCATTTCGATCTTTGCCGGATTCCTGCAGCTCTATCTTCAAGAGATTGGCATGACCAAACTGGAGATCGGCAGCCTCATGGCCATTGGTCCTTTTGTATCTCTGTTTGCCAATCCATTCTGGGGATTTTGGAGCGATAAATCACGCAATATTCGTATTGTGCTAATGATGATGATGGGAGGCACCTTTGTGCTAGCACAGGGTGTATTTTACGCGCCCTCATATGCATGGATCTATGTCGCCATGATTTTCTTTTATTTTTTCCAAAGCCCCTTATTCGCTCAGACCAATAGTTTGATTCTTGGTTATATTGACGGTACAGGTCAGAAGTTCGGGTCATTTCGGCTCTGGGGCTCTCTCGGTTGGGCGCTGACTGCAGTTGCTGCCGGGCCGGTTATTGACCGTTTTGGCGTGAGCAGTGTATCCATTATTTTTGCATGTATGATTGCTGTAGCGTTTATATTTTCTGTACTCTTGCCAAGGCAGCCCATTGCTTCCGATACCCCGATTGTGACGTTCCGTAGGTTCGGCAAAGTGATGTTTAATCCGTATTTTATGATTTTTATCGGTCTTGGTGTGCTTGTTTCGGTACCCAATGCCATGAACAGTACATTTATGTCGCTTTATATTGTAGAGATGGGCGGCGACAAACAGATGGTCGGCTGGGCCATCTTCACATCCTCTATTCTCGAAGTGGGTGTGTTCCTGTTGCTGGATCGGCTGTTGAAACGCAAAATGAGTATACTACTGGGCTCTCTGATTTTAATTAGTCTGCTGTTTGCCCTGCGCTGGCAGCTCATGGCGCTGGCTAACAACCCGATGGAGGTTGTCTTTATTCAGCTCATGCACTCGGTCACCTTTGGGGGTTATTTCTATGTGGGCACACAACTGACGATGTTGTTTATTCCACGGCCTTATCGCTCCTCCGGGCAAGCGGTATATACGATGGCTTGGGGTGGTCTCTCCGGCGTCATTGCCGGCCTGTTTGGCGGTTGGCTATTCCAAAGCTTCGGTGCAGAGGTGATGTACAGCATCGGTGTCTTCTTTTCCCTCGTTGGCGCGACTGGTTTTGCTATCATGTGGCTGTGGAACCGTCGTAATGGGTACCAGCCAACGGTGCTGACCGAGATGGGCAATATGGATGAAGACAAGTAGGCTATTGACCTGAACGAACACAATGATGACCAGACCACGGTTCTATACACTGTTCTATCGCTTTACGCTCCGCGGTCGTTTTGCGGCTAACGATCACCAGGAAGCTTATTTGAGCCATTTCTAGACGTTTCATATTCTAACGATCCGTACGGAGCTTATTTCTTGAAAATGCAGTCTTTTCACCCTGTTTTCCTCGTTTTAGACAGAAATAAGGCTTCTGGTGATCATTAGAATTCAAAAGTGCCGAAAATCGGGCAAATAGCGTTTCCTGTGATCGTTAGAGTAATTTGCATTCCATAATGAAAGACGGTTCCTTTATATCGGAAAAATCACAAGACGGGCGTCCCGTCATCTTAAGGATGAAGGAACGCCCCTTTTTAATGCTTATGCAGCTTGTTAGTCTCAAAACTTCGTGCTCTAATCCGAACCCTTCAAGCATTCGACAGATGAAAGTCGTGGCTAACGTAGGTTTACCCACCAGCTCTGTCTCATGCTACTATTCTACGTCTATCTAATGCTCTTGTGTGTCTATCTCATGCTCTTGTGTGTCTATCTCACGCTCTTGTATGTCTACCTCATCTCGTATCCTCGTGTATCTGCCTTATGCCTTAGGCAATTGGAACGAGCTTTTCAGCGATACAACCCGGTTGAATACCGGACGGCCTGGTTCGGAGTGTTTCGGATCAACACTGAAGTAACCGTGACGGAAAAATTGGAACTTGTCCTGCGGTTGTGCTTCTTTCATCTCTTGCTCCACGTAACCGTGAACGATCTCAAGCGAATTGGGATTCAACTGATCCAGGAACGTTTTTTCCGGTTGCTCCACTGCTTCTGCTCCAGCACCAGTCACATCCGCCTCCATCTCAGCCCCTGCTACAGCAGCTTCCACTTCTGCCTCCGCTTCCGCTTCCGGTGCATCTGCCGAAATCAACGGCTCGTACAAACGGAATTCCGCGGGTACCGCTTGCGTTGCTTCTACCCAGTGAATCGTGCCTTTCACTTTACGTCCTTTAAAGCCGCTTCCGCTCTTCGTTTCTACATCATAGGTGCAATGAATCTCAACGACATTACCGTCTGCATCCTTGATGACGTCATTACATTTAATGAAGTAGGCATGCTTCAAACGAACTTCGTTGCCAGGGAACAAACGGAAGTATTTGTTCGGTGGATTTTCCATAAAGTCGTCTTGCTCGATATAAATCTCGCGGGAGAACGGAATTTGGCGGTTGCCCATCTCCGGATTTTCCACGTTATTCTCCGCTTCCAACCATTCCACTTGTCCCTCAGGATAGTTGGTAATAACCACTTTGAGCGGGTGCAGCACAGCCATGGTGCGCGGAGCTTTCAGTTTCAGATCCTCACGAACAAAGTGCTCCAGCGTTTGCAGATCAATGACACCATAGTTTTTGGAAATGCCTGTTTCGTATACAAAATCACGAATCGCTTCCGGTGTATATCCCCGGCGGCGCAGCCCCGAAATCGTCGGCATGCGCGGATCATCCCAGCCATCGACATGGCCTTCGTCCACAAGCAGCTTCAGCTTTCGTTTGCTCGTTACCATCTGCGACAGGTTCAGACGGCCGAATTCATACTGACGCGGCTGACTCTCCATCTCACATTCCGCGATGACCCAATCATAGAATGGACGTTGATCCTCAAACTCCAGGGAACACAGGGAGTGAGTTACGCCTTCAATGGCATCTTCGAGCGGATGCGCAAATGCATACATCGGGTAGATACACCATTTGTCGCCCGTGTTATGGTGGTGTGCATGAGAGATACGGTAGATCACCGGATCACGCAGGTTGATGTTAGGCGAAGCCATATCGATCTTGGCACGCAGCACTCTCTCTCCGTTCTTGAATTCGCCTGCACGCATCCGTGTGAACAGATCGAGATTCTCTTCCACCGAACGCTCGCGGTACGGGCTGTTTTTGCCCGGTTCGGTCAGCGTTCCGCGCATTTGACGGATTTCGTCGGCGCTTTGATCGTCGACGTAGGCTTTACCTTTTTGAATAAGCAAGACCGCACGGTTGTACATCTCATCGAAATAATCCGAGGCAAAACGTTTCTCGTTCCACTCGTATCCGAGCCATTTCACGTCTTCCTGGATGGAGTTCACGTACTCCACGTCTTCCTTCACAGGATTCGTGTCATCAAAGCGCAGATTCGTCTTGCCGCCGAACTCGCCGCCCAGCGTAAAGTTGATCCAGATCGCCTTCGCATGACCAATATGCAGATAACCGTTCGGTTCCGGTGGAAAACGGGTAATAACTTCCTGGACTTTGCCCGACCGGAGGTCTTCCGTAATGATATTTTTAATAAAGTTAGGTGGGGTTGTGAATCGGTTGTCCACAGTTATCAAACCTTTCATGAATGGATTGGAGCTTGCAAATAGTACAGCAATTCCGGGTAAAATTCCTTAATGACGAAACCATTTCCTGAAAACATCTTCTTTCATGGAAAGTTTCGTACGCGTTTCATTTAAATATACCTTTAACGGGGAAGGAGTTCAATAAATAACAGCATCAAAATCGGGATCAAACGCATACGTCACCCGATTCAAGTTAGGTCCAATACCATTTTGACGAGTTCGCACGAATCATGTAGCATATGAGTAAAACTAATTTTAAGGGAGGGTTTCCCAAGTGAACGCGCTAAAACTGACCAAAGAACAGCAGGATGAAGCCATCCGCACGATCCAGTCGTATTTTGAAGAGGAACGCGGCGAAGAGTTGGGTGATCTGGCGGCATGGGGCGTCCTCGATCTGTTTATGACACAGCTTGCTCCCTACATATATAATCAGGCACTCAGTGACGCACGCACAACGGTAAACCAGCGCATGGCCTCCATGGAAGAGGATCTGTTTGCCCTGGAGCGCAAATTGCCCCGTCCTCCCCGCTAATCTACCTATTATATAAAGAAAGAAGGTTGCAATCATGTTTACCTATTCATTGGATGAATATACAGAGCTTCGCCCGCTTCTGATGGAGCACACCAAACCGCTGTTTGAACTGACCGATCGTTCCCGTGATCAACTTAGACATTGGCTGCCTTGGGTAGATCAGGTGACCGAGATTGAACATACATCGAGCTTTATCACAGGCGCGTTAAAACAAGCTGCGGAGAACGGCGGTTTCACAGCCGGCATCTGGTTAAAAGGAGAACTGGCAGGTATTATCGGTTTCCAAGAGATTAACTGGACGAGCCGTTCCGTAAGCATCGGATACTGGCTTGGCAAAGGGTTCGAAGGACAAGGCCTGATGACCAGCGCCTGCCGTGTCTTGGTCGATTACGCCCTCGTGACACTGGACCTGAACCGGGTCGAGATTCGCTGTGCTACCAACAACAAGCGTAGCCGTGCCATTCCCGAACGCCTGGGCTTCGTTCTTGAAGGTGTTATCCGTCAGGCAGAAAAACTGCCGAAAGGATACGTCAATCATGCGGTATACGGCATGTTACAGCATGAATGGGAACTTTTGCGATAAAATAGCCTTACATAATGGACATCATCGAACTTGTATAACATTTTCATAAATAAAGTACATCCTAATCAACCGAAGTATATCAAAGTACACTCAATCACACTGAAACACATTATATATCGCCTTCATCCGCTTGCCCCACGTCTGTGACACGCACACTTACCACAGATGAGGGGTTATTGTGGATAAAGCACCATTTTTTACTTCCCCTTAAGGTTGAACTCATCTCTGTTTCATGCTTGGTGCCTAAGATAGCGTTGTGGATTAACACCACAAACTCTATACAGGAAGAAGGATGATCACGGATGAAGATAACCACATCATCAAAAGCAGTTAAAGTAACCAGCGCTTTAGCTTTAACACTTGCACTTGGCGGGGGCTTGGTGGCAACGACTGCGGTTCATGCAGACCCTGCGGCGAAAGCATCCGATGCACTCCAAAACAAAAACACTGCTCCAATAGGTTCCCATATATTAAAACCGCCTGGTGAAGCCGAAAGAGGACTTGGGCCTTGGTTCGGCCCCCATGCTGAGAAAGTACTCTCTGTGCTGGGTATAACTAAAGATGAGTTAAAAGAAGCCCTTCAAGCAGACCAGTCCCTTGCGGAAATTGCTGTTGCGAAAAATGTTGAGACACAGACGCTTATTGATACACTTGTTGCCACGGAGAAAAAGGAACTGCAGCAGCAACTTACCGACTCCAAGATTACTCAAACTCAGTATGATGAGCGTTTAGCCGCCCTAACGGAACGTGTGAGTGAACTGGTAAATGTAAAACCATCCGCATTACGCGCGAAAAAACCAGAACACCCTGCGCCTGGAATGGGTTTGCCTGGACGGGGGTTTGGCCCTGAAGTTGATCACAACCTAGACAAGCTTGCGTCTTTACTTGGAGTAACCACCAATGATTTAACTTCATCACTCAAAAAAGGGGATACCCTCGCAGAGATTGCCTCTACTCAGAAGGTAAACGTGCAAACCCTTATTCAGCAGCTCGCAACCGATAGAACAGCCGATCTGCAGCAAGAGTTGAAGGATGGTAAAATTACACAGACTCAGTATGATGAGCGGGTCGCCGACCTGACCGGACGCATCACAGACCTTGTTAATGGCACACGACCAACCGATCGACCCGAGCATCACCATGGAGCTCGTGTGAAAGACGAGTCCGGCGCTCCAATTAAACCTTTGAAGAAGAACGACAAACCAGACAAAGCGGGTATGACAGATAAGTCAGGAACGAGCACTTCTGATCTTATTAAAGATCCTGCGTAACCAACCCTCTGATCTTAGTAAAAACCCTGTGTAAC
This sequence comes from Paenibacillus sp. 4624, assembly GCF_050435065.1. NCBI lineage: Bacteria > Bacillati > Bacillota > Bacilli > Caryophanales > Paenibacillaceae > Paenibacillus > Paenibacillus sp. 4624. The sequence goes on along the minus strand of NZ_JBNDJR010000002.1, from coordinate 534,199 downwards.
CCAACTATTCGACCAGATATTGCTTAATGAAACGTTATAAATACATCTTGTGCCACTAGCCTGATTTTCAGGCAAAACCAAGAACGATAAACAGTTCACAAGCAGAGCATAAGACGGATACCCCTTATCTCCGCATCCTACAGAATTCTTTCCACGCCAAGCCTCTCCTTCCCACGCTGTCTGTAGCGGTGAAGGAGGGGCTTTAATGATTATCAGGTACATCGTCTTTTAGAGCGCGCGCACCATACCACCATCCACAATTAATGACGTTCCGGTAATGTAGGTGTTTGCACCGGATAACAGAAATACAACAGCTTTGGCGAATTCCTCCGGCTTACCATAACGTCCCAGTGGTATCTCCTTGCGGAATTGCTCAGCGATCTCGTCCTCACTGACCCCGTTCTGTTCTGCCCGCGCCGTATCCAGCTCACGAATCCGATCTGTTGCGATACGTCCAGGGGATACAGTATTAATCAGAATACCGTAAGGTGCAAGCTCCTGAGAGAGCGTTTTGGCAAGACCAAACACACCCGTACGGAACGTATTGGATAGAATCAGACCCGGAATAGGCTGTTTCACCGATGTGGAGGCAATGTTGACGATATGTCCTCCGTTTGCCTTCATATACGGAAGCACGCCCCGAATCAGCCTCACATAACTAAGCATGTTCAGTTCAAAAGCTCGCTCCCAGTCCTCGTCTGTCAGCGACTCAAACGTACCGGAAGGTGGACCGCCAGAATTGTTAACCAGAATGTCGATCTGCCCAAATTGCTCAGCTGTCTTCTGAATCAGTGCTGCAATGTCCTCCTTGCGTGTTACATCCGTTGCGACATATTCGACACGCCCACCGCCGCCAAGGGCAAGCAATTCTTTTTGGACGGCAGCGAGCTTGTCCTCGCTCCGACTGGCCAGCATCACATCTGCACCTTCCAGTGCCAACTGTGCCGCAACTGCTTTGCCTAGGCCTCGACTGGAGGCCAGCACGAGTGCTTTTTTACCGCGAAGTCCCATATCCATTGTTTATTCCTCCCTATGCCGAGTTTGTTCCCCTACACATCCGTCTAACCGTTTATGCATTAATAAAATAAGCCATTAAAATGTCGTCCACATCCCTGCCACCGATTCTGAACTCGGAAACAAGCCTGCCCTCGGTTACAAACCCACATTGTTCGTAGAAAGCAACTGCTCCCGGATTGCTCGATAATACACGCAATCTGAGCTTACGAATGCCTTGCTCCAGTGCATGCTGCTTCATCGCTTTCATTAGAGCTGTTGCTACACCAGAGCGGCGAAAGTCCGGGTGAACAGCAATATGGATTTCATAGACATGCCGATTCACTGGCATCCCTGTAGGGGGATGAAATCCGACGTATCCGCATACCTGATCCTCTTGCACTGCAATCAACTGACTGCCTGGTGGACAATATTGCAAATACTGCTGTCTGGACCGCCATTGCATCGGCGCAGGCGAGGTGGACGCATTCCAGACCAGCATATCCAGCTCCATCAGCTGGTTAGCGTCTTTCATCTCAGAAGCACGAATGTGATACGTATGACTGGTAAGCATGCCGATTCAACCTTTCGTATATCTTCATTCACAAATCTTTTTCTTTCACCTTCATTTAAATATCCTTTTCCCTGGCCTCATTACGCCATCTTTTCGTGCGCCTTTATTCTGTTATCTATTGTAGCATAGCCACCGGGTGGACTAAAATTCCGCTTCGGTTTGATGACCGTGTACTTCGAAAAATCACTTCACCTTGCCGTAACGTCATGGTTTATACTTGTTCCATTGTATCTGTGTAAATAAAGGTTCCACATCGTAAGGAGGTGCACCGGATTGAATATCAAAGAAGCCGCTTCCCGGCTGGGAATTTCCGCAAGAGCCATTCGTTTTTATGAGGAAAAAGGGTTAATTCAACCTGCCAAGCAGGTCAGCAACGGATACCGCACCTATACGGAGAATGATATATGGCGTTTGCAGACGATTGCAGCGCTGCGCGAGATTGGCATGTCTCTGCAGGATATCACCCATGCACTCGCCGAGATCGATCAAGGCAATCAGCAGGGACTGGAGGAATATCTGGAGTTACAGCAAGCGGTGATGTATGCCCAGTGGGTGGAATTAAAACGTATGATGGATACGACCCAGCGAATGATCGATCTGAACCGCCAGGACGGAACACTTGACGTCAGCCATCTTCACGATCTCGCGGATAGCGCACGCCGTCTGCGTGAAGCAAGACAAAATTGGCACGACCGCTGGAATTATGATAAACAAGCTGCTATCCATGATCAGCGGGTTCAGATAGAGTCGCCACAACCAGACAAACCTTTCAACCTGTACCACAATTATGATGAAGCCTTAGCACACACCGTGCAGTGGATCTCTCCTGTACCTGGAGAACACGGACTGGATATTGGCACTGGGACAGGCAATCTGGCTGGCAGAATGCTGCATCAGGGTGCTGTCATGACCGGGATTGATCAATCACGGGAAATGCTGCGAACATGCCGCCTCAAGTATCCTCAGATACAGGTGAAGCTTGGTAATTTTCTAGCCTTGCCTTTTGCGGATCAGTCCTTTGACTTCGTTGTATCCAGCTTTGCCTTTCATCATCTAGGCCCGGATCAGCAGCAGCTCGCTTTGGAAGAAATCCAGCGTGTGCTCAAAGCCAGCGGCACGAGCAGAATCTGTCTCACCGACCTGATGTTTACGGATTCCACCCATCGTGACGCTTATAAGAGACTCGCCGCCGCGTCTGGAGATACAGAACAGCAACGAGCACTGCGCGAGCGCCATTTCCCAATGCTGGACGAATTATGCTACCGGCTGACCCACCTGGGCTACGAGACCAAGCAAGTCCGTCATAATGAATTACTACATACAGTACTTGCGGTTCCGCTGTAATAGCAGGTATCTAACAACTACCTCCGGCGCAACACGCAGTATATAGGAAAGAGCCAACTCTCCGAGAGGAGGTTGGCTCTTATTGCTGGTCTTGCTGGAGTACAGCAGATGGCTATTTTACATATAAATATCAACCACAGTACGCTCAGCCGCGCCGCTTGCTTCTTTGAACGCATCCAGTGAGATACATACCCCGCCTTGACGATAACGGTTTGCTGTACGCTCACCTTGAATGTCCTTGTCATTCACCGTTACACGGCTGACAGATCCCTCATTCAGGTGATAGATAAACGTCACCGGCTCGCCTGCATATTCAAATTCGAATTGCATGCCGTTCAGTTCAGCTGGCAGTACCGGGTCAATGACCAGATTACCGCCTTCCTGACGAATACCGAGTGCATTCGAGATCAGCTGGTTCATGTAGATTCCAGGGCCGCTGGAGTAGATTCTCCATCCGCCTTTTACCTCTACCGTCCCTTTGCGAAGCTGGTCAAAATGTTCCTGTGCCTCGTAACGGGTATTGAACTTACCGTCCGAACTACTGAAGTACGCGTTCGCTTGGCGAATCTCCGCGTTAGGCACAACCTCGCGGATTCCCACCGGGTTGATCATCGCCAGTCCGTTCCACACTTGATCCGTTTTACCCAGCTTCGCCATCGCTTCCACATAACGGATGTGGGCATGCACGTATTGCAAACCGATCTCACGTCCGAAGTTGGACGCTTGCTCTGCACGTTTGAAGTGTGTGCTCACGCCGCCAGCATATTGCGCCGGACGGTTCATCAGACGTACGCCATCCGGGCAGAGGAACTGCTCACGAATGAGTGCATAGTGTGCCTCAGCCTGTTCTGCGTTCAGCAGTTCACCGATCATGCTGCGCGTCATTGGCAGCAGGCGGTATTGAATGCCCGTCTCCGTGTCTGTCGGATGCAGCATCAGCTTCGCCTGATCCGCCTCTTCCATGTACACAAAGCCTGGAATCACATCCGTGCCCAGCATGTAACGGTTGAAGTCCTCGCGGATACCCTGTGCCAGTTCGGCAAGCTCCTGCGCAAAAGCTTCGTCTTTCGACTTCAATGCCTGTGACAGCACATTCACGGACTGATATGTCAGAGCTACCGTCCAGCTGCTCACCATGTATTGCTTGAGCTGTGCATTGGCTGGCTGGAGGGTATCATCCCAGTCTCCATCTCCGTAGGAGGACAGGAACGTATCGTGCAGGAAGTGTGCACGGATATATTCGATCTCTTTTTTGGCGTGCTCCAGTACCGTTGCTGTCTCTTCTGTGAATCCGAAGCTATGTTTAACGGTATAAGGTACTTTTTCGTCCAAGATCGCATAATCACGCGTAGCAGTCAGGTAATCTGCCAGCACTTTCAGCGGCCATACGATGATATCGCCATGGCTTTCTTCCTGTTGGATCGCGAAGTATTTGTCAAACATAAACCATTGCGGCCAGTTGCCATCATCTTCGTATTGGTGAGTGTACACCATTTTAATGATATCGCGAACCTGCTCATATTTTTGAGTGGCCATGAAGTACTCTACCGGACCTTGGCACACATCACGCGTACCCCATGCTGCGCCGCCATACTGCTCCAGACCGTGAGGTACAGAGTAGTGAACCAGCATATTGTGGGTGTACCACCAAGCAAGCGCGTTGACTTTGAACAAATCCTCCGCATCCTGGCTCTCGCCGCGGGACAAACGGAAACCATTCATGACACCTGCAAAGAACGCACGGTATGCCTGTACTTCTTCTTCAAAAGAAAGAGTAGAAGTTGCTGTGTCAGCTCCCGAAGAAGCCTGGCCTTCCAGCACGCCCTGAACCTTCAGTGTCCATTCCGCAGTCTCTTCTAAACTTAACGTTACGAGTGAAGCAGCACCACTGCGAACACCGCTGGCGAGCAGTGTTTCGTCCCCGGCTTGTACAGAGGCACCTTCAACCGTCATGCGGTACTCCAGCTCAGGATACGTTCCTGCACTCAGAGACTTCGAATCAGCTTTGAAAATCAATGTGCTGCCATCCTGCGTCATGTGCAGTGGATATTCGTACTCATTCACATTCATCGTAATCTGGTTCGTCACCAGGTAACGATAAGCTTTTCCACTTGTAGAGCGCACATTCATGCGTACTTCTGTAGAATGCGTCGTTGTGTAATTCGTCACGATGAGTGTATCGGACTCCATTTTATAAATCCAGCGAGCATAGTTAAACCCAATCTCGAACAGGGACGGCATCGTCAGCAGACGATATTGTCCATCGATCTCTACATAGACGCGTTGTCCAGCCGTTTTCGGTACGTTCAGAGCATTGCGGGCATTACTGATCATTTTGTTAAAATTGGTGTTGCCGATCACAAGCTGCGAGTTAAACATTCCGTACATATACGAGGTGGATGTAATAACCTGTGCTCCAAGTTCTACATTACCACCGCTCATCAGAATATGTCCGTGTGGACGCTCCACCAGCAGTTCTTTGGCTTTCAATACGATATGCTCGTAAGATTCGGTAAAGAAGGATAACAGTTGATCCCCGCTGTGTTCTTCCTGATGACGGTCAGGATACAGCTGGTTAATCTCTTCCTGCGTCAGATCGAGTGCAGCCAGTGGTTCTCCTAAAGATGAAGAGAGTTTTACCTGTTCAAGCACATCACCCTGCTCGGCAGTCATAGCCTCAACTTCGTTCCATGCTGCTTCCACTTCATCTCCATATTCCAGCGCAGCAATGCCCGATGCATGGTTAGGCTTCGCTAGTCCATAGAAAACAACCTGTGCCTCACCGTTCAGTTCCAACAGTTCGGATTGCAATGCAGTATATGCGAACTCATACTGGTAAGTCTCGTTTGCCAGTGATGGGCGACTCAGACTTTCAGGTTGATTGGTTTCTTTGTAAGACAGTCCGAAGAACTGGAATCCATCAGTAGAGTAACCCACTGTTTTCGTCAGGGAGCCTTGCTGCATGTAAGGGAAAACACCGCCCTGCGGCTGATTTTGACGAGAGCATACCACATACCCTTTTGTCTCATCTTCAAATACCGTATGGTCAATGTATTGTGACAGATAAGCTTCGTTACTGCGCACTGCGCCCGGATCAGCAAGTCCCACATCTTGTCCATAGACCACATCGACACGCTGCTGTTGTCCTGTAATCTTCACATCCCAGAACCAGATTCCTTGCGGTGCAAGCGTAAATACAACTTTATACTGGATCGCCTGTGCTGCATGGTCCGGTTGAACACTGCCTGTCCAGATCAGCTGACGGTCTGCATGTGACTTGCTCGTGGATACCTGACTGCCCGAATGCACACCTAGCAGCGGGAACGATTGAATCTTCCCATTCTCCCCATGTACACGCAGATACAGATTATTCAAAGATCCATCGATCGGGTTGCCAAGCAGCTGGTTCAGCATCGTTGTGCCGGAAGTGGCCTGAAGCAAGTCTCCACTGTTCAAAAAAGTAAATGTGACTTCGCCAGCTGCCAGACGAATCGTTTCATTCATGGTTGTTTCCATCTCTCAATCACTCCTTAAATTAGTTTACTGCCTTCAGTCGAAACGTTTCGATATTTTTGAAAAAGAATAGGGCTCCCTTTGAACCGGTCGTTCCCGACCCGTTCCAACGATACCCCTCCTGTTGTAACTCATCACATTCGCATGCAGATCATTCTTCTCGTCATTATGTAGTCCTGATCTTAAGAAGAACCCACGGAACCGCGCTCCACCAGATCAATGGTTAACGTATAGGATGGATTAACGCTCTCTCCATTCAACATCTGGAACAGAAGATGTCCAGCCAGTGATCCTGCCTCATGCTTCGGCTGACGAATCGTTGTCAGTGGCGGATGAACATATTCGGACAACTGGATGTCATCAAAGCCGATGATCGAAATGTCTCCCGGCACCGAGATGCCACTCTCTTCAAATGCCTTCAACCCGCCAATGGCCATCTCATCGTTTCCGTAAAATACGGCAGATGGAAGCTCTCCCTGCACAATCATCATCTTGGTTGCACTAAAGCCGCCCTCACGAACGAAATTACCGTTCAAACGCCACTTCGACTTCTCTTCAAGTCCAGCCTCCCGCATCGCTCGCAGGAATCCTTGGTAACGCAATGCATTATCATAGGAGTTGGATGGACCGCTGATATATGCAATGTTCCTATGACCACCTCTTATCAAGCGACGGGTTGCAAGGTATCCCCCCTGCTCACCATCCACCAGCACATTGACCAGATGATCACCGGACAGCTGACGATCCATGACAATAATCGGGAAGCGTGATCCAGCAGATTCAACCAAAATGTCATCATGGATGTTGTGAGCCAGTATAATGGCCCCGTCCACCCTCTTCTCACGCAAAAAACGAACCGCTGTTGAATCCCGACCACCCATGGAGCTGCAGGCAATAAGATCATACCCGTTCGCGAGTGCTACATCCTGCACACTGCGAATCAGCTCGGAGTAATACGGTCCCGACAGGTCTGTCAAAATCAGCGCAATGGTATTGGTCCGACTCCGTTTCAAATCCATGGCAAAGCCGTTTTTTCGGTAATTCAGTTCTCTTGCTGCCTCAAGCACCTTCGCTTTGGTCTTCGCACTAACCTTGCTGTCCCCGTTCAGTGCATAGGAAGCAGTTGAGAGCGCTACACCCGCCAGCTTTGCCACATCCTTGATCGTTGCCATTCCTCTTTCGCCCCTTCTTGCTTAACTCTTCCATTACTATTTTATCTCATCAGACAGCAGGTATGGAATAAAAAACCAACACCATGCAGTCCCGTTCACTGCTCCAGTCGTGGTTATCATTCATAATAATGCATATGGCGTATCGCTCATGGCACTTCTACCCATGCTTCCTAAAGTGCACTTCTGCATTTTACCTTATTACGCACAATCGAAACGTTTCGAGGCGTTTCCAAAAAAATAATCCCGAGTTGTTTTCCCTTTCTCCCTGCTTGTGTAAAAACGAAACGATGGCAATAATTCGCTCCTTCTTTTGATGGGAACTTTGCATCACTCGCTGCACAAAATCCAGTAAATCTGCCGTAAACGCTAGATTGAAACGTTTCGACATTATCATTATATTCTCTGTTGATAGCGATTTCAACCATTTTATCTAATTTCGCAGAAATAAGTACAATTTTCGATCACTTGTCCACGAAGTCTTGTTTATCATATATACTGCATAATAGTTCAAATTCATCAATTGCACAAGAAGTATGATACCATGTTACAGCTCTTCCAAATCATAATAAGGAGAAAGTTACGTCATGAAAAACAACCAGCCAGCCGATCCAGTCAACGAGCATTCCTGGCTCGCTTCCTTACCCTACATACAACCTATTCCTGACGCTCTATTCAAGCTTATACATCTTGTTCAGCTTCACGACCGTGAAGCATTGGCCCATATTGAGGAATCCTGGAGCACGCTCCATGTATTGTATGTCATAACCTCTGGTCAGGCCAGACTCATTGGAGCAGATGGCAAACTGACATTAACTACCGGCTCCGCATTTGTTCGCCGCGCAGGCCGCCTGCTGCAACATGACCACTATCGTGGTACGCTCTCACCAGTACAGGGTATCGCCATCGCTTTCGATTTTACCGATCAAGAACAGCGTTTCTGGCCGTTTGGCTCCCCATCTCCAATATCCAGCCGCTTGCTTGTTGAAAAAGCAGCAGAACTGGCCCAAGTATGCATGTCAGGACAAAATTTAAGTCCGTTCAGACCACATATTCTTTTTTATGAACTTCTGGATATGCTGCAGGATCAAGCTACTGTTTTTCCGCAACCAGATCACTCTTGGCTGGATGGTGCACTCCGCTATATTCATGAGATGTATGCGCACCCTCTCACTCGTGAGCAACTGGCCAAGGCATCGAATGTGAGCCCCGAACATTTTTCGCGGGAATTTAAGCGGTATACCGGATTTACCTTCATCGAATATGTATCCCGTTTACGGATCAGGATCGCTCAAGAATGTTTGCTGTTGGGAAGTCCCACATTACAGGAAGTGGCCCGGCTAACCGGATACAAAGATTCGTTCTATCTGAGCCGCAAGTTCAAACAGATCGTTGGTGCAGCACCTAGTCATTACCGGCACTTTCCGAAGAAAATTGTCTCTTTGACCTACAACTATACGGCCTCATTGCTGGCACTGGGCTGTATTCCTCACTTATGCGCCGTGGCGAGCTGGATGGAACACGACCTTGATGAGCATGTACAACACCAAATAAGGCAGTATGCGGAGCATGAACTGTTAGCTCATCCGCAGTTGATCGCTAAGGTCAACCCCGACATAATTATCGGCTATGCACCTCATCCAGCACTGAATGAATTGCGAATGATTGCGCCAACCATTCTGATGCCTTTTGAAGAACTGGACTGGAAACAGCAGTTTATAGAGATCGGTCGAATTACAGGTCTGGAGCCCAAAGCTCAAGCTATTATTCACCGTTATCACCAGTTGGAGCATGAAGCCAATCAGACCTTGGACAATCTGATGGGTGAAACCCGAGGTTCGGCGGTATGCTTATTCCTGAATGGTGAACAAGGTGCATATATCTTTGGTCATGGGTGGGGCAGAGCTTCTCATATTCTTTATGAGTCTCTTGGATTTCAACCACCGGCACGTATGCTCAAAGATGGACAATTGCCATCCGGATACATCCATGTGCCTTTGTCCGATATTCATTTGTATGCCGCAGATCACATATTTGTAGCCTATCCTGAGGAAGTTGCAGAACAACAAGCCGTCCACTCACAGATGAATTCAGCATCATGGAGCAGCCTTGCGGCCATTCGTAACGGTTGTGTATACGAAATTGATGCAGATATGTTCTACGGTTTTGACCCTCTGTCCATGATGAAGCAATTAAAACACATGATGCATCATTTCATATCACACCTGTCCATGCCTTAGTGATCATCGTTGTCCATGTACAAATCAAACATCTTCCTCTATGTTATTAATGAGAATAATAATCATTATTATTTATAAATTATACATAGGGAGGAATCATTACATGTATGCTGTTAAAAACAGATTAGCCGCCTTGCTGCTTATGCTTACCATGCTTATGATCCTGGCCGCTTGCGGTAGCGGAGCGGGAACAGACGCCACACCTGGAACTTCCGAAGCCAGCACAGATCCGTCGTCCGGTTCGGTTCCTTCGGATGCTAAACGAATCTACAAGTCCTTAAGCGGGGATGTTGAAATTCCGGCTGAGCCCAAAAGAATTGTTACAGACATGTACGTAAGTGATCTGCTTGCACTGGGTGTGAAACCGGTTGGCTCTATTCAATATTATCTGGAGAATCCGTACTATTTGGATCAGGTGAAGGGCATCGAAAGTATTGGTGATCGGAATGCTGTATCACTGGAAAAGGTTGCCGCCTTGAATCCGGATCTGATTATCACCTACTCTGACCAGGCTCAGGAAATTGAGAATTATCAGAAAATCGCACCTACCGTAGTTATTCCTTACGGTACCTTCACAAATGTACAAGATGAAATCCGTGGCTTCGGAGAACTTATGAACAAATCCGAAGAAGCCGAAGCTTGGCTGAAAACGTACACCGAACGGGTAAAGGCCGCTAGTGCCAAGGTGAAGGCTGTCATCCGTCCAGAGGAAACCTTCTCGATCCTTGAAGTATCGGACAAGAGTTATTATGGATATGGAGACAACTTTGGTCGAGGAGGACAAGCGGTTTACCGTGCTTTAGAACTTGCCCCGCTTGAACGTACCAGAAAAGAACTGATGGGCGATACTCAATGGAAAGAGATTTCACGGGAGGTTGTTGGGGATTATGCAGGCGATCATATTTTCCTGACCGTTGGTGAGAAAAATAAAAATTATCAGGGTGATTCCGTCTGGAAGTCCCTTCCCGCAGTAAAAAATAATCAGGTGTATGAATTGCAGGAGGATAGGTATTGGTACTTTGACCCGATTGCAATCCAGGGTCAGGCTGAAGAATTGGCAGATATGATCATAGAGCGTGCTGCCCAGAATCGCAAATAACGCAATCATGAATGCCAAGCGCCTGGAGAGACCAGCTAGCCTCTCCAGGCGTTTGTTTTTAGTATGAAGGGGAACGCAACATATATTACATCTGTTTGCTCATATAAGTTTTTGCACCTTTAATGTATAGTTGTATTTCACTTTTTTACCGCATGAATAAAATGAATCGTCTCGAAGGCAGACAAATCATCTGTTCGTTGACTGAAATACCGTTCCTGTACTTCTACAGGGGATAGATGCTCATAGATGAGAAGCCCTGCTTTTTCCAACAGATGTTCCATCTCCTTATACGTGAAGCAGGACAGCATCGGTTCGCCCCCCATCGCAGCCATTTTGACCATATTCGCGACACGGTTATACCTGCCCTTCTCCTGAAAGAGATGTTCATCTGCATAATCAAACACGATGGAACTTCCAGCCGGAAGAGGTGCAAAAGCGTGATGAATTAAACGGCAGAGGTCTTCTTTGGACAAATAATATGAAACGCCAAGCAGTGTAAACATGGTTTTCACATTTCTGAATAGACTGCTCCAAGAAGCTCTATGAATCATTTCACGGGTAAAGTCCATGGGTACAAAATGAAGATTGTGCGGAATAACCAGCTCTGCCTGCCTCAAACGCTCTTTCTTTAACTTCTGTTCAGACGGGAGATCTACCTCGAATATGTCCAACTCATCCTCCATTTCCGGGTGTCTAAACGCAAATGTGTCCATACCTGCACCAAGAACAATCATCTGCTTCACACCCAGTGCAGCTTCCTGCAGCATCACCTGTTCACTATAGGCAGAGCGCGCCAGGGTGATCGGTGACAGCTGGACTTGGGTTATCCATTTTAACATCTGATTTGGGTCGCCACTGAACTGATGATCCGCATTCGGGTTAAAGAAATGAATGCCTCTTGTCATGTTTTCCCCAATAGCTGTGAACTCCTCTGAAGTAATTAACTTTCGAGCTACAAAATCATGAAAGACGATTGGTTCATCATGCTCCATATGGTAGGCTCGGGCAAACGCTGAAATCAGAGACGTCATACTGGACTGCTTTTTCTGGCTCATCACATGTTCCTCCCGTATCAACAAAAATAAGGTCCCCCTGGCCAGGAGAACCTTAGTATATACGGAAATTTTATATATGTAAATTATAGCATATATACTTTTTTTTGTCAATCTCATTTTGAGATGAGATCATCAGAATCTATATTTTTTCAATAGGCTCCATTCATTATGATTACTAGTCAAGTCCATTTCGTCCATCCGCTTAGGTTACATCCCTATGCATCCATTCCGTACTCCCGCATCTCCCGGTTACGGTTCAGCGCTGCATGCAGTACAAATCCAATCAGAGCCATTACAGCTGTTGCCGTCGCCAGCCAAGCTACAGGAATCAATCCTTGTTTATCGTACATGACGCCCATAGCATATGGCCCAATCACACGTCCAACCGCTCCGATTCCTCCCGAGACACCAATGTAAAAAGGGGCTGCCCTCCCCGCATGCTCCGATATAAACGCCGGTGTTGCGGGTGAGATTAACATCTCTCCGAAAGTAGCCAGCACCATCGCAAGTACCATGCCCGTATAATTGTACGTGGTGATCATAACGATGTAGGCGAGGCCGTAAAATACGGCACTTGCCGTCATCTGGGCGCTGGAGGTACGAGCCATCGTACGTTTTACCCAACTGGTGAATGGCTGCCCCACAAAGATCAGCACACCGTTAAGTGTCCAGAGCAGACCGTACATTCTTTTCTCCAACCCTTCCGAAATAATATAAGGCGAAACGCCTGTATTCCAGATGGAGTTACCAAACAAAAGGAACAACACACCAAGACTCATAAACAGATACAGCCGAGTATTTCCCAGCAGTGTCCAGATGCCTGGACCGTCTGGTACGGTTTTGCGTTTCGTCAGCTGTACTTCTCCCTGCTCCGGCTCCACCCGGGACAGATAAAACCAGAAGAACACCGCAAATCCTGCTGAGGTCACCCCGTTTAACACAAAGCTCAGAAGATACGAAAAGTCAGCGAGAAATCCGCTAAGCGCCGTTCCAATCGCCACACCGATGTTGTTCGCCACATAAATAATGTTAAACAGTTCTCCGCGCCGCTCGGCAAACCGGAAGCCGATAAACGCTTGAATTGCAGGCAGGGATAATGAACTGAATAACCCAATCCAGCCCATTGCACAGATAAAAACAACCCAGTACGCGCTAATCCAAGGCAAAGCAAACAATCCTGCCGCGTTTAGTGCCAGCGAACCAATGATTAGTTTTTTCACACCTACGCGATGGTATAATGAGCCACCAAGCAGCTGTCCAAAAATACCGCCCAGCGATTGAATCAAAATGACAAAACCCGCGTTTGCCATCGTGCGTCCAAGCTCGTCGAATACATACATGGTCGTCAGCGGCCACATGAGAGCACTGCCCGTCGCACTCACCATACTTGCCAGCAAAAACACTTTCACTTCTTTTGGATAGTTATCCAGCCATCTCAACATTTTCGTCCAAAACTCCTTACATCCTCTAGCCTGACATCCCCAACCAATGTCCGCACAAAAGGCTCCCGCACACGTGGCATGACTCGCCACGGCGGAAGCCTGTAGATTGAAAGATTATATAATATGAATCTATATTACATCAAAATAATCAAGCCGCAAGCACACTCATTGCCGCTTCACTTCAACAGTGGCCGAGAAAAAGGTTGCACCGTTCCCCATATCCGATAAGCGGCCCGATGTCAGGGAATTGGAGCGTTGCTTTTTGCCCTCGCCGTCCCACCATAGTCCTTGGCTGATGACCGTTCCCGGAAGCATGGCATCCGTAACTTTGGCGGTCAGTTCAATACGTCCCCGTTCATTCCATACCACAACCGCATCGCCATCCTGTACTTCGCGGCGGGCCGCATCCTCTGGATGAATTTGCAATAGCGGCATCTTCTCCAGCCGTTGATGTTTAGCCGAATTACCAAAGCTGGAGTTCAGGAAATTATGGTTCGGCGGAGATACAAACATGAGCGGATATGCATCCTCTGGACCAGCTGGATTCTCTCCATCAAAACCTTCAACTAGCGCGGAGTATGTCGGTAATGGCGGCAGTCCCTTCTGTTCCATCTGCTCGGAGTATAATTCAATCTTGCCTGATGGCGTAGGCAGATGTTCTAGGAAAGATTCGTGGGCCGACATGTCCAGCTTCACAAACCGCTCTTTCTTCAGACGATCCAGTGTAACCCCGTTCATATAAGGGTTCTCCGTGCCCTGAAGTGCATTCTCAATCATCTGCTCCGGCTTCTCACCAAAGATGTCCGCATCATACCCCATCGCTTGTCCAAGTAGCGAGAACAGTTCTACATTGCTTTTGCTCTCGCCGATTGGCGCGATCACCGGCTCTTGTAGCTGGACATACTGATGCCAGTAGGACAAGTAGAGGTCTGTTGCTTCAAAAGAAGAGGTGGCCGGCAACACAATATCTGCATATTTCGCCGTATCGGTCATGAACAGGTCATGAACCACCGTAAACAGATCTTCCCGTGCAAAACCTCGCTCCACTCGTTCCGTATCCGGTGCTACCACCAGCGGATTGCTGCAATAGACCAACATGGCTCGGATCGGTTGCTCTGCTTCCAGCAGTGCTTCGCCAATCCGGTTCATGTTTACGACCCGCGGCTCGGCATGTTGCCTTAGATCAGGCCGCTCCAGCGCGTCACCGTTAGTGCTCGCGTAGCTGTTCGTACGAACGGCACCGCCGCCGTGCTTCAGCCACTGCCCTGTAATTGCAGGCAAGCAGGCGATGCTGCGCACGTTCATGCCCCCATTGTCATGATGCTGCAAGCCATTGCCAATGTGAATATGAGCAGCCTGCGCTCCCCCGTAGAGCTGTGCCAGCTCCACAATCGTTTCTTCAGGCACGCCTGTAATACGTGCTACGCGATCCGGGGTGTAACTACGCACATGCTCGCGTAGCGCTTCGTGTCCCACGGTATATTTTTGCATAAACGCTTCGTTCGTTAGTCCTTGCTCAAACAGCACATGCATCATGCCCAATGCCAGTGCACTGTCCGTACCCGGATAGAGCGGAATAAACCAGTCTGCCCATTGCGCCGTACGATTGCGATGAACGTCAATGACAACGATTTTGGCACCATTCTTGCGGGCCTTCTCCGCGAGCACAACCTGATGCATATTGGTGCTGACAATGTTCCCACCCCACACCACAATCAGATCTGCATGCTCTGTATCCTCAGGCAACGTGCCGTGGTTAGCTCCCATCGTATATTTCCAGCCCGTATTACCGGCAGCATTACATATCGTTTGCTCCAGCATACTTGCGCCAAGCGCATTGAAGAAACGCCGATCCATGCCGTCTACGCCGAGCACACCCATATTTCCGTAAAAACTATAAGGGAGAATGCTCTCCGGTCCATATGTTGCAGACAAGTCTTTAAACTTCCCCGTAATTTCCTGAATGGCTTCGTCCCAGCTGATACGCTCGAACTTGCCTTCACCTTTGGCGCCGACACGCCGCATCGGATATTGAAGACGCCCCGGATGATACACCCGCTCCGTCATATTTCGAACTTTATTACAGATCGCGCCCTTCGTAATCGGGTGATCCGGATTACCCGTGACCTTCGTAATTTTACCGTTTTCTTTATGTAATAGCAGACCACATGTGTCTGGACAATCGAGCGGGCATACCGCTGGAAATACACCATTCTCCTGTTCAATCATCATTGGGCTCCCCCTCTTTCAATAGCTATCCCTATATCATATCCCGCTCAGGGTTATAACGTAAAGAGAACAGAATAAATCGGCAAGATCTTCATCATTGCTGCGTAGCACATTGTGTGCAAACCGATCATTCCATTCAAAAATTCTAATTTCGAAAAAAGTTTGTTGCCTATGATTCATTCTCTGAACCCGGGGGTAAATTAAGAACAAGGCATTAGGCTGGTGTTTCCCCACTTCCTCCTCATGCCATATCATGGACCACTCCCGAAATTCGCCATGCTCAGGTTTCGTTCCCCCGAACCTTGTCATGGCGAATTTAATTTTGGGCAAAAAAAAGATGACCCCATCTCACCTCCCCACGACCAAACCTGTCGCGAAGCGATATGAATGCATCATCTCACTTCATTATTTCTATATTCTTATCTGATAACTCCCCGTATCCCAACTTGATTTCACGAGCCAGTTTATTTTCTCACATTCTGACTATTTATTCTGCGAATACAATGCTAGGATGCTCCTAAGTGTCGACCCTGCCATGAGTTACGCCTGTTTACTCCACATCGCTCTGCTTTCTGCTTCCACAGGAGAAACCATAGCAGGAACAACCGTCTCCGGCTTGACCGCTTGCTCTGTTTTACGCAGATATACCATCCAATATGCAGCCGCTACGAACAACGCTCCACCCGTCAAATTACCCAGCCAAACCGGGATGAAATTCATAACATATTGCCCCCAGGAATAGTGCCCCTCAAAGATCGCCGCTGGAATTAGAAACATGTTGGCCACAACGTGCTGAAAGCCGATAGCCACAAACGCCATCGTTGGAAACCAAATGCCCAGAATTTTACCGCTCATCGTATCGGCTGCATAAGACAGCCAGACAGCTAGCGCCACCAGCCAGTTACATCCTATGCCTGAGATAAAAGCCTGCAGGAAGCTATCATGCAATTTATGTCCTGCCATATCGACCACTTTGGTCAGGTATACACCATCTGCGGTAAGCCCAAGGACATGACCAAAGAAAAATGCCACAAACAGGGCACCGAGCAGGTTGCCCACCGTCACAAGTAGCAGGTTCTTCAACATAGTGGCTGGAGAGATTTTACGTGTGATTGCAGCGAGCGGTACAGCCATCATATTACCCGTCAGCAATTCTCCGCCGCCAATCAAGACCAGAATCAGACCTACCGGGAACACTGCCGCTCCGATAAATGTTGCAATGCTTCCCCACTCCGCTGGTGCAGATGCAATTACGCGAATATCCAGCAGAAACCCAAGCGCAATAAAGGCTCCCGCAAGGAAACCAAGAATGAGCACAGAAGAAACCGGGTTCTGTGCTTTCTTAACACCAGCCTGTGCCGTATATTGTGCAACCTCTAAAGGCGTTTTGGCCGCCATATGTCATCTCTCCTTTGTCTTCGGTCGGTTCGCAGATCATTGAATTCATCTATGGTTTTATTGTATCTCGGTCTTGTTGAAAACTTTGTGCAAATAATCACAAATCAACGCAAGAAGATGATCTCATTTTCCACTTAGACCATCAAAAAGAAGACTGACGATAAGATCGTCAGCCTTCTTTCTGTCTTTATTTTATGATGTACCGAATGCTATATCGTTGCTAACCGCCTAAGTTGTAGATGACTTACCTCACCCATTTACACCAGTTCAGGCGCTTTAACCTCTACTGGAGGCAGGGCTTGCAGGCCTGCTGTGTTCAGGAAATTCCAAGGTTTGTTGTAGTGGGGTTGGAAGAAGAAGTCAATAAACGCCAGCTCATCCACGGTCATGTTGTTCTGAATACAAACCGAGATCGTATTGATCGACTGCGTCAAATCCACTTGTGACATCACTTGTGCACCAACAATCCGGCGAGTCGCTTGTTCGTAGACCACTTTAAGCAGCAGTTTCTCAGCCGTTGGCATGAATTCAGGGCGGTAGCTGTCTTCCAGAACAACCGATTCAACAACAAGCCCCTCTTCTTTCGCGGACATTTCGGTCATCCCTGTTCCTGCAATATTTTGCTCATAAATTTTGATACCCGATGTGCCCTGTGTTCCCATATAAGGTGTCGTTGGACGAACCAGGTTTCGCGCTACGAGTGTACCCATCCGCACGGCGTTTGTTGCCAGTGGAATGTAAGCCGCTTTGCCGGTAGGATTGTAGTGGATCGCACAGCTGTCGCCTGCAGCAAAGACATCTTCCTGACTGGTTTGCATGTATTTATCGACGATGATTGCGCCGTTTGGCAACATATCTACTTGACCTTTAAGTAGCTCTGTATTCGGGCGGAATCCGATGCAGAGAATGACCAAGTCCGTTTCAAATTCCCCCTTGGATGTGATGACTTTGGTTACCTTGCCGTTCTCGCCCGTAAATTTCTGTACGGTTTGACCAAGCGCTAATTTAATGCCTTTATTCGTGAGCGTATCTTCAATACCATCTGTAAATTCAGGATCAAGGTATTTGTTCAAAATACGATCCACACTGTCGATCAGCGTCACTTCTTTACCGTTCATCTGGAATGCCTCGACCAGTTCCACACCGATGTAACCTGCGCCGACTACAGTAACGCGTTTCGCATCTTTCGCTTTTTCGATAATAGTATTGGAGTGATTGTAGTTTTTGCAAAGCAGGATGTTATCCATGTTGATGCCTTCCAGCTTCGGTACAACAGGCCATGAACCTGTAGTCACGATCAGTTTATCAAATGTATCTTCAAATTCTTCCCCGGTTTGCAGATTTTTAGCCCGCAAGGTGTGGCCTTTTGCATCTACTGCTGTAACTTCGTGAAGCATCTTGGTCACCACTCCGAGATCTGCCAATTGATTCGGCGAAGAGTAGAACAAGCCGTCAGGGTCTTTTACTACTCCTCCTACGTAAAGCGCAATACCACATGACAGGAAAGAGATATTATCATTGCGTTCATATACGGTAATGGTGGCATCCGGGTATAATTTAGCGGTATTTACGATGGCTGCTGTTCCTGCGTGTGTACATCCGATGACTGCGATTTTCATGAGAAGTTCCTCCTTGGAGTATATAAAATAATGAGTTAATAAACACGGTTATGATTGTGAAATAATTCACTATTAGTTTGATGAGTTACTTGTGATTTATTTCACTTTATATATTCATTATAATGTGATCTTTTTCACATTGCAATAGATTTTGCAAAAAAAGTCGATTTCCTCATAAAACAGTGACCCAATCTTATTTTCACTGATTACATTTTCCCCGAGTACCATTTTGCTTATGCTCTCCAAATCATTCAAATTCCGTTTTAGCGCAATGTTAATCCCTTATGCAATGTTAATCCCTTCTATTGAACACAATGGACATAATTTAAAATTGAAGCAATTTGATAGTATTCCCACTTAGATCTGACTCGTGACTAAAGTACTTTAGTGAGTAGATTACCCTGTGCAGATGCAACCCTTTAGACAAATAAAAGAAGCCTGTTCCTGCGAAATAGCAGGACAGGCTTCTCGTCATCATACGTTTATCTTAACGATGTAGCACATTAACCGAGCAATTGCTCAATCGTAGCACTCATGGACTCTGGTGATTCTTTTGGTTCAACGCGGCCAACAACTTCCCCTTCGCGGTTCACAAGGAACTTGGTAAAGTTCCATTGAATGTCGCTGGTTTCACCTGAGCCGGGCTGTTGTTCTTTCAAATATTGAAAGAGGGGATGAGCCTCTTCTCCGTTCACATCTACTTTTGCAAAGACCGGGAAATTAACGCCGTAGTTAATCTGGCAAAAGGATTCAGCTTCTTCGCTTGTCCCCGGCTCCTGCCCACCAAATTGGTTACAAGGGAAACCAAGTACGACGAGGCCTTGATCACGATAACGGTCATAGAGCTTCTGCAATTCACCGTATTGCGGGGTCAATCCACATTTACTCGCTGTGTTTGCAATAACGAGCACCTTGCCTTGATACATATCCAGCGGCACTTCCTGATTTGCGGTGGTTACCGCCTTGTACGAATATACGGACATTGCTAATTCCTCCTATGAGATCGTAATATACCAATTATAAACGTGTTCAAGTGTGAACTTCAAATTTACCGCGAAGCCACAATCGCCTCATATCGAGTTTGCCGCTCGGCTTTGCTCAGTTTGGGACAGGTGTAACAATAATCTTGACCCCCATCCACCTTATAATACAGGCAGCATGTTGACTTCATTAAAACCTTTTCCCCCGGTTGATACGGGCTGTCGATCTCTACCGGCTTGAATTTCAACAGATTTTTACGTAATCCCATAACTTCCGGTGGCATCGTAATCACATGCTCATATCCCTGAATAACCGCTTCTCGCTCCTGATCTGTAATCTCCATCTGGACAGCCAGTGTTTTGAACCATCTCAGGATCGACGCAAGCTGTGCCCACATCTGACCGGTATTTGCCCCGCCAGCCAGTGCCACTCCTTCAATTAAAGGCCGAAGCTGTTCTCCATAATAAGCCGTGAGCATCGCCTGGCGCGTAGATGTAGAAGCTGCGACTGAGTCAGGATCGTCGTTAATGGGTGGTGCGGGATGAACCTGTTCAGTATCATTTAGCAGTTGAAAATGAAATGCCGGGTACCCCTCTTTTACGATAAGCTGTAATTGGATATTATCCAGTGAGAGATCCAGCAACGAGTCACACATCGCGTTTACATAGTGAATGCCTAACAACAGTCCACGAACAGAATGCATGAAATATACCGCTGTGGTCTGCAAGCTATCTGCACGTAAATGTTCGTTGTAAGCTGTCAGTATGTCTCTTGCCTGCTCTGCATCGCATAACGAAGCCAAATGTATATTGTAAATGGGATTCAACGCAGGTTTAGTCGATATACGTCCATATTGTTCAAGCCAGGTATAATTAATAGCGCCCATGAATGAAAACCTCCTGTGAATGCGAATGAGCCGCGTGCTAACAGCGCACAGCGGCTTCATTTCTATAATTCAGGATCGTACATCCGATCCAACTCGTTTATTTTAACTACCTGTTGCTTGCACACGATGTTCCGCACGACCTGCTGCATGAACCATCGCACTGTTAACAACCTTGGTCTCAGGAGCAACTGGTTTTGGACGTTCCCCAGCGAGTGCATATGGCAAGCAGAGAGGTACATTAGAGCGCGGGTCCATAACGATGTCGGCTTCAATGTTGAATACTTCACGCAGTACGTCCGAGGTCATCACTTCTACTGGCGAACCTTCTGCAATGGCTTTACCCTGCTTGATACCGATCATATGCTGTGCATACCGGGATGCATGATTCAGGTCATGGACGACCATCACAATGGTACGATTAGCGGTTGCATTCAGATGCTCAAGCAACTGTAATACTTCAAGCTGGTGAGCCATATCGAGGAAGGTTGTCGGCTCGTCCAGGAACAGAATGTCTGTTTCCTGTGCAAGTGCCATAGCGATCCAGGCACGCTGACGTTGTCCGCCAGACAACTGATCGATCGGACGGTCATGGAATTCAGTCATGCCAGTCACTTCGATCGCCCACTCAATCATGCGTTTGTCTTCTGCACGCATGGAACCGAATCCTTTTTGATAAGGGAAACGACCATAGGAAACCAGTTCTGTAACGGTCAGCCCTTCCGGTGCTGTAGGATTTTGAGGCAGAATCGCAAGCTGCTTGGCAACTTCACGCGTAGACTGCTTATGGATGGACTTGCCGTCGAGTAACACACTGCCTGCTTTCGGAGACATGATACGTGCCATCGTCTTCAGAATTGTTGATTTCCCCGAACCGTTGGCTCCCACAAGTGCGGTAATTTTCCCTTGGGGGATCTGAATGTTCAGATCCTCAACAATTAGTCTTTCTTCATAAGCGATATCCAGCTTGGACGTCTCTAGACGAAACATGCGATCATCCCTCTCTCATTAATCCCGGTATGTATTCCGGCTATCATAACAACAAAATTGAAATTATATTCTGATTCAATGCTTCTGAATTTTCCGACGCTTTAACCTTTTTAAAGAAACTGTTTAATCTGCTACACTAAAGATACTGATAATCATTATCACTTGTCAACCGAAAATCCCAATTTTTTTGATGATATAAGGCATTTTTCGCTGGAAGTATACATCTCAATGGCTACTATGACACTTATTATATGAGAGCATTTCTCAATGATTACGTACTATTTTTCACTGCTCGCCTAATTACCCTAATTTGAATCAATCAAATTATGTCTATTTTGTGAACTAACAAAATTCTGTCAGAACTCTACCGTACATACTCATCTGAATTTAAGACTTGCTCCTCACATAAAAAGATGACCCTGAAACTTTCGTTTCAAGATCATCTCTGTTATCACATCTTATGGACTTATGGATACGATTTATTTAGCTATTCATTCAAATCATTCATAGATGCCTCGCTCTAACTTTAACGTGGCTCCTGCATCAGATTGATCTTGATCTCCGACCCCGCTGCACCCTGCTCAATGCTCACAACATGCTCAGGATTGATATTTTCCGGGAGCGTGAGCTGCATTCCATAGGGATACAAGCGGTCTGCCTCCGTAGATGATAAGGGTTTTGGACTGAGACTCTCCGTTTCCGTCGGGCCCACTGATGAGGTTACTTCAGATGAAGCATCGGTTGTGTTTCCTTGATTTTGTGACGATGTCTCATTCGTTTTATCATCCGATGGACTTGATGAGCCTGAAACGGTTTGTTGCGTAGAAGTATCCCCTTGCCGCTTGGCTCCGTCTGTTATATCAGCCGTGGAATCATCTGATTTTTGACTTGCATCTGCTTCGGACTCATTTCCCGTTCCTGTTGAACCTTCTGAACCGGATGATACGTCATCCGTTGCAGCTTTGTCTTCACTATGATCGAGGCTCGTCCACTGGTCTGTAACTTTGAGTTCCTTCATGCTTCCGTCATCCATACGCAACTGGAGGTTCCCCTTTTCAAAAGGAATTCCGCCCGTCTCGCTCCGAAAGCGGATGACTAATTGGGCTGGTGATTTAGACCCTTCCTGCTTGTTCTCTGCAACAATATAAGCAATGTAGTCTGCTGGCTTCTCTTCAGGATTCGTGGCAGCTACAGGTTCTCGATCTACGGGTAGCTGTGCCTCAGGTTCAGATGAATTGTTCATCAAAGCATAAGCACCTCCTGCAATACCGATAATCAGGATTAGCAGCAGTAAGCTCAACCAGCGCTTTTTCTTCGGACCGGTCAACATGCGCATGAACGGAGAGGCCAGCTCAGATTTGGCACGATCATAGACCGGCTTCAACGCTTTTCCTGCTTTGGCATGGTACGGCTTAAAAGCAGACTTGGATCGGAACGCTTCCCGATCATGCGTTTTGAAATACAGGATGATGGCATCTGCATATCCTTTATGCGCGTTAGAACCGCGAACAAACATCCGCTGCGCACCAGACCATTCAAAAAAAGTATAGATCTCTTCAGGGTGGCCCGTATGACTGCGTGCAAACTCGATCAGACCCGAATAATCAAGCCGATTACTCCCGCTACCCCCACGATAAAACGCAAGCGACAATGCCTCGTACGCTGGTGTTCCCGGCTGATTCCGTAGCTCTGCCGCGAGCCAGCGGCGAGTCCAGCGCTGAAGCTCATCCCGCTCAGCAAGAGAGAGGGACTCCATGCTTTCTTCCGCATTACCATCACCGCTAAGCCATGCTCTGGCAGCCAGCATCATATTGGTTCGTGAAGCAACATCGGAGCCCTGACGTGCTGCCCAATCCCGAACCTCATCCTCATGTTGCAAAATATCGATCTGTAACAGCTGTTCCCGATTCACCCGTTCCAGATCAAGATCCTGGATCATAAACAAGTTGATGACATAAGCAAGCTTGTCAGCCAGCTTGGTTAAAGCCTCCTGATATGCAGCCTGTTGTCCACGAAGGGATGGGGCGGTTGGTTTGCCGGTAGGATGCGCAGCCGTAGCCTGCTGTCCTGAATCGGCAAGAAGCTCTGTTTGCCCGATATGTCCGGTAATTTCCGGTTCCAGCACACCGTTTCCTGTGATTCGATCCAAAACGCTAACCCGCTGAAGAGCTTCGTTCGCCGATTGCACCGGATCGGGTGCAGAGCACAGCCTTTCCCTGAGTTCAGTACAAGATCGTTCCACCAAAAAAGCAGATTGGATGGCAGAAGGATGAGCCGTAACCCATCGCTGGATAAGCTCAATCACGCCCGCTGCCGTTTCGGTACGCTTCAGCTGATTGTCCAGATATGGCTCAAACAGCAGTTTGGTTAACGAAGCATTGCCCAGCACCTTATCAAAGAATGCCTGATTCAACTGAGCATCCCGATCCAGAATGGTATACAGCTCTTGCACAGCACGCATCCGTTTCTGCGCTCGTGCATTGTTGACAGCGTAGATAAAATAATCCACGATCCGAGCCTTCACCACAGGTGCGGCTACCCGAAAATACTCGCCGATGCGAGAAGCCACCGCTTCTTCGGGTACATTTTCCCGCCGTACACTATCCAGTTCCCGGCTGAGCAAGGTCAGGAACAATTCGTTCAGACGTGAACGTTCATGCAATCCGCCTTCCGGCTTCAAATAGGTCAGCAATCCGCTCAAGACCTCATGTTTGTTATTCAGATATAAATCCTCTACACCTTGTTCGAGGCTGTAAAATACAGATAGCTCGCCATAGGCTTCAATGGAAAGTTCACGTCCAGGTTCCATACCTGCAAGCATCTCATCGGCAAATCCATAAAACTCGGCGGATCTTGCCGGATCCTGCATCAAGAACCATGCGAATTCCGCATAAGGTAACTTCGCTACCGAAGCGTCCGCGTGTGTGACACGTCCAGAGACAAGATCAAAGGTAAAATCTTTCTCTGTATTCCGATCCTTGGGACGCAGCGTACCACGCTCCACAAATTGCACATGAATACCTTTCTTGGCCTGCGGTTCCTTGGCAAACGTCATAAAACCAAGCTGCCGTCGGAATGCATAGGGTAATGCCTTATACAGTAAACGCAGCAAAGCCTTTGCTCCTGCTGTTACCTCCTCTGCTGGCACATCAAGCGCTATGTACACCTTGCGGCGTGCCGCCACAGACTGCATCACGGCATACAGCATTCGCTTGAACAACGTCTCATCCATTTTCAGAGCGCTTAGAATCTGGCTCGGTGACGCGTTTAGACCAAAGCTGCCGCCGTGCAGTTCAGTTCCAAGTCTTGCGCCACCTTCTGTCGCTACTGGCAACGCTGTCAGCGCAGGCAGCTCCGTGCCCTGCTCGATATCATACGAGGTGGCGAACACGGTATCTAGCCAGTCGCCACGTTTCATATACTCTTCCGAGCTTGCCGGAGATAGAACATAATTGTGAGCGAAAAACGCGCTGCGCAGGCCCGTAAAATCCGCAGCCTGATACACATTTTGCCCGAGAATGGTCTCGCCGCTCTCCAGATGCAGGAGGTGCATGGAAGCCGGAAACTTGCTCTCGTCCTTTTCACTTCGGCCTGTCAGCTCCGCAGGAGCATCATAGACACAGTAAGGATGAAGTACTTTTTTGATAAAAGAAGGGTCCAGTCCCGGTGATGCAGCCACCGTATCGAATCCCTCCGTTGTCCGGAATACCCCGCGCCGCTCTCTCGTGTACATCTGCTGTTCAATGGGCGGAGTGTTGGTAGAACGCATCATCCCACTCTCCCCTCAATGTACTTGAGTTTGTATAGCAGCCACAGGAAAGGCTCGTCCACACGAATGGGACTAACCACGCCCTGAATTTTCATATCTACCGGATTGCTACCCAGCGCAGATACGGCAAAATAAGCAGTGTCTTTGAAATACACATCCATCGTACCTTTGAACGGACGATCCACTTTCTCGATAAAACGGCGAATCTCCCCGTCGATATTCTCGAACTCGGTCAGGTCGAACCAATCGCGGTGCACCATGTTGCGGAACACATTGCTGTTGGATTTGATGTAATCGCCCTCCTCGTCCTTGAGAGAATGCAGCATGTCACTTTTGGTAAGCACGACAGCGGTTGGAATATTGGTTTTGGCCTTGTCCTGATAGGCGATAAAGTCACCGAAAAGGGTCAGCACCACGTCGCGCGGCTCATCGTATTTCGGCGTCCATTCACCCGGTTCGTTGCCCAGGTTAATGCGGATTTTGTCCCGGATCGAACGAATCTGGAGCGGGTCAACCATAAACAGAATGCCTGCCGAGTTTTTGATATGCTGTCCGTGCAAGCCCAGATAATCCTGCTCCACCATACCTTCACCTGCCACGTCAAAAAACACCAGGGTCAGCGGCGCTTTATCCTCGTCCTTGAACACAAACTGAAAAATAAATGGCTCCTGCAACTTTTCCTTCTGCGTGGAATCCAGCAAGTCGCCTCGTTCGAACAGTGGTTCTTCATAATCGGCACGGAAACGGCGGCTGATCTCGGCGTTCAGCGGCATACAAGCGGCATCAAAATGATCCGCAGTATAATGCTGTAACGTATGAATTAAGGAAGTCATATACACAGATTTCCCGACCTGGGATGCACCAATAATCGAAATGATATTGCTTGGCGCCTTACCCGCTGTTACAGGCAACTCATTATGACAATGTGGGCACAGACGTCGGCGTGTCATCACACCGTAACGATCATTCAGACCCATGACAATGTTATCCGAATAAATTCGGTGCTCTTCTGGTACATCATAAGGTGACAGCACAGCTTCCATATCAAACACCGTATCCAGCCCAAAGCGCTCCCGATATCGGTTCAGCTTGGCATCTTCTCCGAGTGCATAATCCTCGTCATCGTCACGATGGTGAGCCGCACGGAACACAACCTCTTCCGGTGAGAATTTGCTAAAGCAGTATGGACATACGATATCGTAGAACAACGGCCGTTCCTCCGGCTGCTGTCTCTTCAAAAACCGGCTAAAAAAACTCATAGACACTCCCCTCCCCGCTTAAGTGTAAATAAAAATTCAACTTCAGTCGTCAAATCTGTTTAATCTGATATCAGCCGATAAGCGGCTCCGTACTTGGGGCCGTCCGTGAAGAATAACCTGATATAGTCGTCTTTGGCGACTTCCACGGGCGGCATTTCATTTTTCCCCGGCGCAAAATCACTCACAAACGGATACACCGTTCCATCGTCCTTGTTCAGCGGAACGCCACCTTGTTTGCGAACATAACAAAGCGCTTCTTTAGGCACAGGTACCTCAGCAGTTACGGTGATCAACACTGTCTTGCGTTTCTGAAAAAAACCGTTCTTATAGCGAATGGCAAAGCGGATATCCGCCTTGCCTGCACTTGCAATGCCCTGATTATCTTCATCCTGCTGACGAACCAGTACAGGCCCATCCTCATGCATCTGGCATGCGTACACCGTGTACTGAATCGCACCAAAGCCGGTCATTCGATCCACATACCCGTTATTCGCCTTGTACTCCTCTCGCGTATACAGCTTCAGCTTGCCCTGTGTCGATCCGCCCACATGGTCTCCATAATCAGTAACACTCCTGTGTTCTTCACCCACACGATCCGTATTCATAAGATTAAGTTCCAATCGTTCCACGAATACCGCCTCAAGTTGCTCCGGCCAGAGCCAGCGAAGTGTGCAACGACCTTCGTCTACTGCGAGCGTCAACTTTCGAATCCGGGGAGCCGAAGGATCTGCATCTGCATTCATAAACCGCATATTCCGTTGACCTCCCCGATGTTAAAATCCTTTGCTGCGTGTATCTCTTGGCCGCCTACCGAATCCTTCCGCAGAAGAAGTTCCACGGCCAGCATCCCGGCGCCCTTTGCTCTTGCGTGGTGTGTTCTCTTTGATCGGAACAATCCAGGAGAAAAGGGTAAGTATACCTGACAGGATCAGCATGGCTCCCAATCGAACGAAAGCATCACCCACATTTGAACCATCTAGCCCCCACTCCAGTAACAGTCCGGCTAGTAAGCCTGATACTGCACCGCCTACACCAAAACTGAGCGCAAGATGACGGTTATCAAACACAAGTCCCAGCGATACACCAAGCGCCACACCAATCAACAGCAAAGCCACGACACGGAAAATGGCCAGATACATGCTGTGTTCCATCGCTCCTGTACGCTCCGTTACGAGAGTACGTTCATCAATCGTATCGTAAATCTGCTGGAACGCGACATTTAGCCCACCTGCATCAGGTACATCATAGTACATCCCACCGGTTTGCTGAGCAATGCTCTTGAGCAAATCGGTACCGGAAGGGTCTACCAGGCTCAAACCAACGGTATGGATGGCCACCTGTTCCTGTACATACTGTGGCAAGATGCCAGAAATATCAGCATCACTGAATCCGTCAGATAACAGAATAACGACTGTGCCCCGTTTCGGATCTTGTTTGCCTTCGATCAGTTTCATGCCTTCCTGGAGCACTGCATCAAAATTCGTACCCCCGGACGTCGTGACAATGCTGTCGATTTTGCTATTCACTTCACTTTTCGCTGCCTCACTGTCTACGGCAATAAACGGTTGCAACAATTGCGGCTGATCGTCAAACGTAATGACAGCCACCTGTTTGTCGCTCTCCATCTGACCGATCAGTGTCTTGGCTGCTTCAAACCGCCCGTTATTGGGGTCAGTCTCGTTCATGCTGCCCGAATTATCGATCATCAATATGATGTCTTTAACCTGTTTCGCTCCGCCCGGATTGATCTGGTACAGCAATTGCAATCCCATCCCTACAACCAGTAGCAGTGCTAGCGTTGCAGGCACAAGCAACTTCCAGGACAAGCTGAGATACCTGAGCTTCCACGAAGCACCGTTCAGTCTTGGTGAGATCATCTCTGCCAGCAGGCAGAACAGTCCAACACTAAACGCTAACACACCAAAGTATACCCCCATCAACAGCAGGCGCGGCATCTCGCCAAGCCACTGATGCAGCATGATTTCTCCTGCCGCAAAACCGACTGCTCCGCCAATCAGGCTGAACAGCACCAGGAGAAGATTGATTTTTCGCTGCATGTCTACATGCATCCTTTCTCAGCACCCGCCAAAACGGGCTGACTTAGTACCCTGTGCCTTTGTACTTCTGTATCTTGATCACTGCAAACCATTCGCACGAAATATAGAAAGGCACTTCGGCTTAATCGAAGCAAGTTGAACTTCGAGATGGTTTACCTCCATACTCCCTTAACAGAATGCCCCTTCTAAACGTGCGTTGTTCTTTATGATCTTTCAGTCCGCTACCGAAGCGGAGACAGTTTCTCTTCCAGATCTGCTGGATGAAGTTCATAGCCGTTTTCGGTATAGGAATCGTAATACACCTTGCCATTACGGTACACCATAAGATCCTCCAGATGAAATCCACCCATCAAGTTGAGCTTCTCCACTCCGCTGCTGCGTTCCTCATAAACTACACCCAGCTTGTAGATGCGTGAAGTTTCCTCGGCATGTGCCGCGTAGTCCATAAAGGCACTGTGATGGTCGC
The DNA here is from genome assembly GCF_050435065.1 of Paenibacillus sp. 4624. NCBI lineage: Bacteria > Bacillati > Bacillota > Bacilli > Caryophanales > Paenibacillaceae > Paenibacillus > Paenibacillus sp. 4624. The sequence goes on along the minus strand of NZ_JBNDJR010000002.1, from coordinate 505,119 downwards.
CAAAAAAGTACTTCTCTTCATACCGGTGCTCTTGCGTATAGTCGAACACCCTTATTCGTACAACTGCCTGCTCTTCCAATGTGCGATACAGCCTGCGGAATAGATCATCCCGGGTCAACACATCCCGATCCCTGTACGTAATCGTCACATTAGCTCGTTGCAGTAGTTCCTCTTCAAACGACAAGCGCAGCGGTTCCGCGGAGAGCAACAAGTCACGGCAAACTTCCATTAAGCGTGAAAGCAAACGGTCACTGCCTTCCGTGGCAAGCTCATTCATGTCTCCCATGTAGCGATCTTCAAACCATACTTCCCGCCCCCGCCTTGCCTCCAGATCGGTGACCAGTTCTTCCGTTACTCTGCCGTAATACTCCATAACGTTCTGACCAATATATTCATCGGCATTAGCGATGCTCTCTTCCGCTACTTCACGCAATGTACGCTCCAGCGCTTCAAGTGAGGTTGTAACCTGACGGCTGTAGCGATGAAGTTCTTCCATTTCCGTATCATATATTCGAAGCAAATGCAGTTCATTTTCCAACCGTAGCAGGTCTACCTTGGGTTCGTATACGCGTTCCAGTAAACAATCGATTAGATTGCGCACGTTCTGCTTGTCACGGAAGAGCGCACGTTTGATCGGTTGATCCTCTACCCGCTCTTGCTGACGCTGTTCCAGCAGTGCCCGTGCGGATTCGAGCTGCATCGCTTTGTCGCGGATCAGCGCGAGCAGGGCTTCACGAACACTCCCCGGCTCCCCGTCGCTCCAGGCAGCCCACTGAAAGTAACCTACTTCAGGATACTCCGTATGAGACTGCTCGGCCTGACGGCGAAGCGCCCCCGCAGAACTGCGATCGCGCACACGCTCCTGTACTGGACGAACAACATTTTCACGAAAGTAGGCCTCCGCTCCTTCTCCATACAGCGCTCGTTCTGCTTCTCTTAAAGAGAGCGGCTTGAGTTCAGCAAAGCTGCGATTATGCGTCATAATGCCGCTCATGCCACTAACGAGGTCTTCGCTTGGCAACAGACCCTCCACTTTACGTTCCACGGAAGAGGCATCCAGTCCAAAAAAAGCCATTTTGTCCTTTATACTCCAGTCGGGTTCTTGCTGTATCCGGCTTAGCAGATAACGGTACAGATGGTACAACACGGTCAGCGCAATCGGTTTGTTCGGCCGCCTGATCTCGGCAAAACCTGCACTGGCATACCCATGCTGATCCGAGGTGGTACGGATATTATTTTTGAACGACGTATTATTGTAGGTATTCGCGCCCGTTCTGGCGATCGCAGCCCGCTCTTCATCGTTTTCCTCCTGCTTGCGGTTCTTCAGCAGACAGATGCGACAGATGATCTCGGCATTTTCGATCCAGCCACCAGGTACACCGGTGCCACGTTCGTTTTTATCCGAAAGTACGTAGACCAGATCAAACAAAGGCGCTGCGGGATGGTTGACGGGAATAGAAATTCCGTCCTCCGTCACCAGCAACTTGCCGCTGAACTTGTAATCCAACGATTGCATGTAATCCAGCTCTCGCAGAAAAGCAAGTCCTGCAGCGCTGGCATATCCAAAGGAATCGACCCGCTCCATCTCGCTAAAGAGCACATGCAGATCCGTTTGTACCGACTTGAAAGACTGTGCCAAGATGGTCTCGGCCAGCTTCGTAATCTCCGGCAACAGTACATTCAGCGGATCATCTGCCCGGGTAATGACCGTTACGTAAATTCGATCAAAGGACGAATACAGACGTCCATAATCAGCAATACGATTGCTTACCCGCCGCATCATTCGATTTAATCCAAAAAGCGCCGCTGCCGACTCGTGAAAGCTACGATGCACATCCTTGCGCAGCGTTTTGGAAGAACGCCGCTGTGACTGCAAGGTGGAGAATGGTAAACGGTGGTATGTGACCTGAGCGTTTTCATAGGATGACTCGGCCCCGTAACCTGATTTTGCTTTTTCCTGATTGTGAGACGAATTCGTTGCATTCACTGCATCTACTGGATTCAATGCGTTTGAAGCATTTGGAGGACTCGAAGCACTCGATGCATTTCCCGCATCGGCTTCATTCGATGCATCATCTGTCCCAATGTGCACGTACACTACACCGTCTTCGTTATCCCACTTCAACTCGTTAATATCATGCACAGCAGACACCGCAGGTTTCACCAGATCACCAACAAAAAGGAACAGCGCCGGGTAATGGATGCTGCTGCGTCCATCCCCTTGGCTTCCTTGGCGTTCCTGTTCTACGGCGTAACGGGCAGCATACTTGTGAAGCTCACGCTTTAGTGTGTGTTGCATCCCGTTTTCTTTTTGCTGCATATTCATTGGTACATTCATACCATCAGCCACCTTATTTCAGCCTTCTGCGAATATCGTTCAGCTTCGACGACATCGTTCTGTAGAACTGGTAGATGTCTTCTCCGTTCGCGAGTTCTACCCGTTCATACTCCAAACGATCACGTGACTCCATAAACAGTGCCGCCAGATCATCCAGCTTGCTCAGGAGCGGTGTAATATCCTCGGAAGCGGTCAGGTCGTTGTCACGACGCGAGGATTTGCGCAATAATGTACTGCGATCCTTCTCGGACAGGCCGCGGAAGTTGCCAAACACTTCATACTCAGCAAAATTACGGCTCTTCATCAGGTTGGCAAACGGCTCCCAAGCGTCCTCTTCCGGATCACGGTCGTAGACATAGAGCGCACCCTTTTTAACAATCGTATCGGTATAGAGTGCTTCGATGAAGCGGTCATACCACTGCTCTTCGTCTTGATACTGTGCGAGAATGCCTTCCAGTTCAGCCACTTTCGCAGTGATCGCATTCATCTTCGCCAGTTCTTCACGTACTCGCGCGATGAGCTGCGGAGAGCGTACAAGGTTCTCTTTCGCCATATCCTCATTAATACTTCCGAAAATATCCTTCGTATCCACACGCGGCAAACCTTCAGATTGCAGACGTTTCAGTTCAATGACCGCACGTTTCACTTCCCCGAGATTCGGTGCGTTCGACGTCAGACGCATGTCATATGCACTCAGTTTGGCGGACAGATCGAACGGTTCCGTTGTAACAATCGCATAGCGGTTGCTTGTATTTTCATCCACGGATTTGGCAGTAACAATGTTATAACCGAGCGCCTGTTCAAATTCATTGCGAACCCTTGCGTTGTACTGCTTCACGCGGGCGTTCTCGTACACATCTCCCCAGGATTTTTCCGGGATTGGAGATGGCAGATACGTCCAGTTGTTTTTCTCCGTCTGCACTAGGTGGCGTCCAATACCCTCTTTGTCCAAAATCGTGCGTTCGTAGCTCTCTTCATAAACCTTGAGCGGTGTGTATACAAAGAGCGGTACCCCATTGCGCGTATTCAGCCAGAAGATCCGGTTTCGTACTTCACTCTCTTTAACGGTAAAGTGCGATTTGCCCACAGCATTGTTCTGGTAGTTGCGAATCCCTTTCAGTATACCCGGAGCCTGTGCTGGCACGGATACAAATCCCCAGGAAGGAAAGTGTAGACTGCCTGTGCTGTTGCTCAGATTAAATACCGGAACGGCCTCGTCATCCAGCTTGCCTGCGATAAAACGTTCCACGAATTTCTCAACGGACTCGTCTTTCCCATATTTGATCACCAGGAAATCCTCCATGGAGCGGGTAATGAGATCACCGAATTTTTCACTTAGGAAATCAGAGATGGAGCTGACAATATCAATCTCATTTTCCTTCACCCACTGGCTGGAATTCTCCAGCAGCTCACGCGAGAAGTCGCGGATGAGATCGTCCGTGTCGCGTTTGTCCAGCAACCCGTCCACCACGCTCACGATATCCGGTACACTTACCACGTTCCAATAATACGTTTTGTTGCCTTTGTGATCGGTTTGCTCTTCGCCGCGTGTCAGCAGATCGCCGTTCTTGGCAAAGATAGAGCCGAGTGCATTCAGCGTCTCGGAAAATACGTTATAAATGCGGCTGTTCTCTTGATTCAGCAGTTCATACAAATCTTCATAGAACTCAATCATCTGGTCGTTGCGTTCCACATCAGCGTGCAACCAGTATTCATGAATCTTCGCTTCTATATATGCATTCTTTTTCTTCTCTTTGGAGACAAAAGCGCTCTTTGCATCGCCAAGCTTCTCTTCGGATTGCTCCTGAGCCGCTTCAATATCACGTGGAATGCGGAATGCATTTTCGCGCAGCGTTTCGATGTACGACTGAATCATTTTCAGTACACAGAATCCTTTTTCGGTATAAATCAAACGAGAGACATAGAACGGCCCCTGTTCAGGATGCAAAAACATACGCCGGATCTGCTCGGTAAACTGACCCGCAATCTCACCCGGAAGCTGTTTCTTCGCCTTGATATATTCCTCACGGGCACGTGCCAGGAAGTTCTGTTCCAGCTCCGTATCCATGTTGACCACCTGAGATTTCACCACGTTGCTATAGGACAGGCGTTCGCTGTTCTGGTAACCCGGCAGTGGTTCAGGTACGCGGGATTCGAAGGATTTAACTACACTTTCGAGATCAATACCCAGCTTGCGTGCAAACTTCTCGGTATCCTCCTGATTCGGTGCTTTGGAGAACATGGTGCTCATTTTGTCGAACATCCGGTATGCCAGATATGTTGTCATCTCTTCAATCGGCAGTACAGCCGAAGAAGCACCGATGATGTTGTAGTCATAGTTGGCCGGGTACACTTTGTTCATCTGTGCGATGTTGGTGCGAATGTTACTGATGTAGTCATGGATCGCAAATTCCTCACCAGACTGCTTCTCTTCACTGGAGATAAAGTTGGTGATATTCTCTGCCGTAACGTTCATGCAGTAGTCGTAGGCATTCTCAAGCAATTTGCCTTCCGTATTCGTCGCCGAAATCAGATGACACAGGTTGAATGGCGGCAGCGGTGAGTTCACGGCCAAAATGTTGCCGTACTTCTGTGTAAACCGCTCACCGCGGCTGTCCACGTTCATCCAGTAATCCAGCTCTTTGAGCGCGGCATACCCGTTCTTGCGAATATATTCGCGCGTATGCTCGCTCAGGCTTTTATTAGACAGGTTCACGTCAGGCGTGAACAGGTAACCGAGCGTGTTGACACGGTCAATCCCGGCAGAGCCGTGATCCCGCTCAATGATGCCACGCACGATATAGGAAATATCGAGGAAGCAGCCGCTGCCTGTACCACCGGACAATCCGGTGAGCAGAAATACCATCAGTTTTTTGTTCGTGCCTACGGATAACGTTTTGATTTTTTTATCGATGGCCTGTACCACTTGATTGATCTTCGTAAACAGAAGCAAACGTCCGGCCTGACGCACCCCTGCGGCTCCGTTCATACCGTCCGTGATGCTCAGTTCCGGAGACAGCCAGTCTGTAATATACGGCTCCAGCACGCTGCGGTTCTGCAAAAGGCCGCCAATCTCGGCATTCGAAAGCAGTACAAATTCGTTGATCGGATCAAGGCCGATGCCTCTGTACTTCTTCGCGCGATCCTGTTCGTTCGTCTCAAACGCCAGAAATTCAACGTTGTCCGGCTTCTCCATCTTTTTCTTGGACACCGGGTCTTGCGGCAGCTTGAAGCGGCGATTAATCTGGTATTTCAGACGCAGCAGCGCGTCAATCCCCGTTCCGCCCAAACCGATAATCAGAATCGGGTTATCAATCGTATCGACCCTGATTTTCTCACTGACGATACCCCCGCCCAGTGATACATCCAGTTGCTGAATATGTTCTCTAACAATCGGTTTCATTCAATATCCTCCCTTAGTAAACCAGTTGGGCCACAACTCATTACACTTGCCACTCCGATGACAGAGTAACCTTCGATCGCTGTTATCCTCAGATTTTCTTGATTCCCTTTCTAAAGGGAAAAATCTGAGGATAAAGGCGAACGCTCCGCTTCTTCAGGTTTTCTCTGTCCTCTCCGTTAACGTGTAAACAATTAGCCCAACTTATATTGGTATTCCTTTAAATCAAATCATGCATTTAAAACAAATAATCAATTTAAACAATTTAAACCTATACACCGAACAATCACGTTACACCAAATACTCAATCAAAATCGTTTTATCCGCCTGTTGCAGCGGGATGCTCAGTCGATCACCGTTCTTCAGTTCAACGCCTGAGCTTGCATCCACCGCACGGCCGGATTTCTCCATCGTACCTCCTGCGGTATTGCGGATGATCAATCGGTCCCCATTGCCAGGGGTAAATGTATATTTTTCCGTTTCCTTCAGTTCAGGGTCAAGCTGCAGCAATTGATGCAGGTGGAACTTGCCTCGGAAGGATGCCAGCTTTTTGTATTGCGGATAGGACTTGTCACCGGTGTTCTCATCGCGGATCTCTACGATAATCTGACCGACAAAGCCGCGGTTTTTGCGTTTTAGCCAGCCCATCAGGAACCAGCCGCACGCCGCCACCACAATGAGGGCAATCGCACCCAGTATGACAGGCAACCAAGGGAACGGCTTGTCATTCGCAGCAGCTGGCGTTGTCGGTTGTGCCTGATTTCCGCCTGTGCCCCCTGCGTTGATGACGATTGGTGCACTTTCACGGTAGAAGCTGTCTTCCTCTGCACGGATGACCAGCTCATAGTTGTGATTGTCCGGCAATTCAAAGGTTCCGGCAAAACCGGAGCCCGTGTTCTTGAGCGGTTGCTCTTCGCTCTTGCCTGTGTCCTTGTCATTCACGATCAATGTGGCCTTCATGTCCGCATACAGGTCATTATCCTGTAACGGCTGGCCGCCATTTTCCAGTCTCGCTGACAGGTCGATCTTGTCGCCTTTCGTATAGGACTTGGTCTTAATTGGGTCCGCAACGAGTTGAAGATCGTAGTTAAACAGCAAGTTGATATCAATGCTGTCTTTTGGAGCGCCTTTTACCCGAAGCTTCCAGTCGCCCTCCTGAGGTTTCAGCAGCTTCACAAGCGAATAACTTTTGGAGGTAGATAGCTTGGCCTCATTCGAGTTCAGGTTTACGTTCTTGCCAGAAGGATCGGTTAACTGTACCTGTACCGGCTTCGAGGACATGATGGAAATATTGGCTTCCAGCACGCTGTCATTCGGCACATTCACGGTAACTTCCTGATAACTGCCGTTTCCGGTTACAGAAGGCAGCTTCACAACATTAAGCTTGGCATGATCGGCAAAAATTTCACTTAAAATCTGCGGCAGATCATCCGGTGTATCGGTAATAAACGACTTGCCTTTTGTTTGTTTGGCAAGGTCTGCAAGTGCATTTTTGTTCAGCTTGCCATCGGCATTCAGTCCGATCGTGTAGACTGGAATGCCTTTCGCTTGCGCGTCCTTGACGGCTTTCGCCAGATCCGCGTCCGACTCGGCCTGGGTGCGTCCTTTGCTTTTGTTAAAATCGTTATTGCCATCCGCCAGCAGTACAATCATGGGCGAGTGCGACGGGTCTGCGCCATGGTTCAATATGTTCATGGCTTCCCCGACACCTACGGATATATCGGTGTACGGGCCTCTGCCAAGCTGGTCGATAAAGTCTTTCAGATTGCTTTTATCTGCGGCAGACTGAATTTCAAGCATTGCCTTTTCTCGCTCCACCTGATCGGTGTAAGCCACGATACCTACTTTATCGCCGACGGTAGGCAGCATATCTATAAACATTTTCATCGCTTCGTTACTGATCTTGTCGCGATCACTTGTATTCATTGAGTTGCTGACATCGGCTACAAGCACCGCGTCAATTCCACTCGTCTGTGCCTGAGCCGCTTCCGCTTGAGGAAGCATTGCCGAAGGCAATAACAAGGTTAGTAATGCGAGCAGAACCAGAGTTCCGCTGAGCCAGCGTATTTTGCGTGTCCGCAGCATGGGATGTACTCCTTCACGTTTGAGATTAAAATGCGAATAGTTTATTATAGGCGTCAAGCCTTAAGGAAATCTTAACAGTCTTCTAATAAAATCTGAAAAGCACCCCTATTCTGAGTTACAATTTTGTAATGTCTGACAAAAATCGACGATTTTAGGGCTTTTGTTGGAAGTGAAATTCCAACTATGGAAATATGATATAGCTATTGCCAACAAACCGCAATATAACAGCGCTTGATCTTCAAGCCTTAGAAAGGGACGGAATTATGGTTACATACGTATGCCTCGCCATATTGTTTCTTTTTGTTATTGTCAAGGTGATCACGTTTCAGGTTCGAAGGCGCAAACCCGTCTCCCGCGAAGACACCGATCGCACGTTATACAACATTCTGAATGGTGGGCGTGATGGAGCATGAGTAGTACGAAAAAAGTAGTATCCATCCGGCCTTTCTATCGAACGACATATGCCTATCAAAAGTTGCATATCTGCAAGCGCTGCGGGCAATATACCTGCCTCTGGGAAGATCAGTGCACTTCCTGCGGACGCAGCACACTTGTCACTGTCGAGGAGAAAGCAAGTTCCCGAGTAAAGCGCAGGATGGTCCGTGATGCTTTCTTTGTTCTCTTGATCGGCGCCGCAGCTACTTATTTCGGTGAAACGCTGGACCAGTCTATGATCGCTGCTACAGTGACGCTGTTACTGCTCGGAGGCCTGATTTTCATGCAGCAGCGCTCATTCCAGATTGAACAGCGACGCGAGATGAGACAGTTGCTGCGACTGGATGAAGAGATCATTCGCCAAGGGATCAATCGAAACTGGGCGCTTGTTGCCGAAGCGCGAAAAGAAGACGAGGCACTCGCCTATGAGATGTTGCGCGAGATCGGCTCTCTGATCTATAACGACCGAATTCGGCTGCAACAGATCGCGTTACTGCAATCCTTCGTGTTACGGAGCGATATGGACCTGCAACTTAAACCGCTATTGCTCCAGAACTTCGAGCGACTGCTCGCCGAGTATATTGGCGAAATTGCGAGGCTGAAGCCGGAATTGATCCGTGAAGACGCGATTCGGTATATCGCCACATACGAGGTTCATATTTTACAATTGCATAATGGCATCCAGATTCTGACCGCCGTGGCGGCCGCTGCCGTGCGTAAGAGCAAATATATTGAGCTGTTTCCCAGCCTGATCACCCGCTATGCGCGCTTCATGTCCAAAGATCGGTTCATGCGTCTCTATCATACGATCGAACGTTATCCAACCAAGGCACGCGGTGGACTCGCGGAGTCCGTCGGACGAGTGTACAACGAGAAGTACCGGGATCAGTACGCTGATGTTCGTGGGTGACTGTCTGTGCAACAAGCCAGTCTATATCGTAAGCGGTGAGCGAACAACCCGCGCGTTTGCATGGACACCAGCGCACGGCTGGAACCAGTTGCGTTGCTTGTCTATGTGAAAGTGGGCGCACCGCATGTAATAACCTGTTACCCGTAAGTGAAATAATGCAAATCAGCTCCCTAACTATAGACGAACGGTACACCGAGCTTCCCTGCATTCTTGATGACTTAGCAGCAAGATATCGTGCCATCTTTTAATCATATAAGTTTTAAACTAAAAACACCCCGTCCTTAGGTCTAGGATGAGGTGTTTTGTCGTTATGGTTCATATTATGCAGATCTAACGATCACAGGTGAACTTATTTACCCCATATCAGCACGCTATGAATTCTAACGATCTCCAGGGGGCTTATTTCGCTGAAATTGCCTTCATTCCACCTCCATTTGTGACTTTTTCGTCAAATAGCATCTCTCCTGAGCGTTAGAATTTTTTACTCTTCAAAAAAGCCCAAATATGGTTTCTCGTGATCGTTAGCGCTCGGGGAATGGAATAAAACGGTAGTTTGGTGAGGTTAAAAGCTGACTAATCTGTAATGTGATAGAAGGCGAGTGTCGCGGCAGTTGAAGATAATCATATGGTAACATTGAGGTAATAAATGGACTAACTTGCAGCCATATCACAACAAAACTAGCAGTAGTGGAGCCATCATAGCGTGTTGACTGTATAACGAGTGAAGGCTGGAATGCGGTTCACATCGTGTGAATAAGTGCATGTGCATTCTGATTGTAAAAAAGGGCCGCGACGTGCTTCCGTCGCGACCCTTGGTTCGAGCGTTCGGTACGATGACGTACCCGAACGCTCTTGATATGAGCCATGCGGCACCCGCTGCTGCGGTGGCATGGCCATGATGCTTCTAACGCAATATGCGGCTGCATCGCCGCTTGCGCCAGTGCGTTACCGCCCGCGACGAGAATCGCGGCGGTCGCCCCTGCTCGGACCGCGTCCTGCGGAGTCCGAGCGGCCCGAACCAGTGCCGCCGCGCCCAGCGGTGCGCTTGTCGGCGCTGCGGCCAGCCCAGCCGCTGCTGCTGCGCTCTTCGCCGCGGCCTATTCCACCGCGGCCGCCTTGGCTTGTGCCGCGGCTACTACTGCTGCGGCCTTGGCTTGCTGCACCGCGACTGCTGTCGCTGCTACGCGCCGAACCGCGACTCGCGCTGCGTTCATCGCCGCTACGGCCGCCACTGCGTCCACCGCTACGGCCACCTTCGCCTCCGCGTGATCCACGACCGCCACGTCCGCCATCTCGGCGGTCGTTACGACCTGCACCGCGACGGGCACTGCCTGTCCCGGCAGTACGACCGCCGCGCTCATCATTGCCCTCGCTATTAATAACGCGGCGAGAAGCTCCCGTAGAAGCAACCGGGCCTTCGCTTGTCCATTGAATGCGATTCAGCTTCTGATTCGTACCTTCCTCGATCCGAGCAAGTTCCGGTCTGTCGTGCTGGGTCGCAAACGTCACGGCAAGACCCGTTCCACCTGCCCGGCCTGTACGACCGATACGGTGAATATAGCTTTCCGCATCATGAGGCATATCGTAGTTGAATACGTGGGTAACCCCTTCAACGTCCAAACCGCGTGCGGCGACATCGGTAGCCACAAGGATTTGCAGCTTCGCATCACGGAATGCCTTCATGACATTCTCTCGCTTGGATTGGGACAAATCCCCGTGAAGCTCGTCGCTTTCGTATCCCGCTTCGCGCAGATCTTCGTTCAGCTTCGAAGCACGGCGCTTCGTGCGGCAGAAAATAATCGCCAAATACGGGCGATACGTATCAATCATACCCCGAAGTGCATCAAACTTGCCGCGATCTGTACATTCCAGCACCTGCTGGCGAATCTGATGAATCGGGATCACGGACTTGGAGGAAACCTTAACGTCCTCTGGGTCTTTCATGTAGTTCTTCGCCAGAACACGGATGCCCTTAGGCATCGTAGCCGAGAACAGCATCGTTTGACGTCTATGCGGCAATTCTTTCAAAATCGTTTCTACATCGTCCAAGAAGCCCATGTGTAACATCTGATCCGCTTCATCCAGCACCAGTTTTTTTACATTATCGAGCTTCAAGGTGCCACGGCGCAGGTGATCCAGAAGGCGACCTGGTGTTCCTACAACGATCTGCGTTCCGTTTTGCAGCTTGCGCAGCTGCTTTTCTACATCCTGTCCACCATATACAGCAAGCACATGCAGCTTGTCATCATTTGCCGTAAGTTTCTTGGCTTCTTCCGTAATCTGCAATGCCAGCTCACGCGTAGGCGCGATAATCAGTGCCTGCGGAGAGCGGTCGGATACGTTAATTTTCTGAATAATCGGTAGCAAAAAAGCCAGCGTTTTCCCTGTGCCCGTCTGCGCCTCGGCGATGATATCACGTCCACCCAGCAGTACGGGAATGGAACGCTCCTGTACTGGAGTCGGCACGGCGATGCCCTGATGTTTCAGCACCTCGCACCATTCCGGGCGAATGCCCAGTTGTTCAAAGTTTGCCAATCGTTACACCTCTGTATATTCATTTAGATAAATTCATTTCATAGAAGACCTCAGCTACCTGGAAATGCATAGGCATCCCCGTCTGAACTTGATTGAGTCTATGTCATTGTCTGAGTCGGCATACAAGCCTGCTATTGGCGTCCGTGTGCCCGAGTTCTGCATCTGAACCTGCTTATTTACTCCAATCACATCTGTAGCTGCAGCACACATCCTGTAAGTCCACACTAGTTTTCCTGAATTCAACTCTGATTATGAAATGAATTTTTAAAAAGCAATCATTCCGTTGCTCTTCTTCTCCATACCCTGTAGTTTACACGTTCATCCAGCAAAACAAAAGCGAAACCATACCACCATGCCAACTTGTAGCATAAATGTATCTTAAAATGCGAACGTTTTTGTTCATATAGTCTACGAGGTGCATATAGGCGGGACATAGGAAGAACAGGAACTTGAGGGTATGTTTTTCCCACGTCAAGCCACATCAACCCACGAAAGATTCTAACGATCACCACAGACCTTATTTGCTCCAAATAGGCCTTGTCCAGATTCTAACGGTCACCAGGAACCTTATTTCATCAAATATCGCTGAAATTGACCTCAAAAGAAGCAAAATCAGTGAAATAGCGTCTCTGGTGATCGTTAGAAATGAGAATGACCTAAATCTGCTTAAATAAGCTCTCTCCTGATCGTTAGTGCTCACAGCTACAAAAAAAGCGGCTCCCCCGGCAAAACCGCAAGGAGACCGCTGCATATCAATACTGTCTAGCGTTATCTATAGTTTATAGCCTATTACCTTTAGCCTTTTCAAGGCTTACCGCTACATAACTACTGTTCCAAGCTCCACCTGTTACCTGTTACCTGTTACCTGTTACCTGTAACTGTTTCTGCGCAACGATCACCCAGCGATATTCCTGGTAGGCTTGGCCGCATGGCTGAGCATCTTGATGCGCCAAACTCATTACACCGCGCGTTACACCGCGCGCAAGAAGATGTAAGCGGTGCGACAAGCTAACGACCGATATCGTTGCTGTTAGAGCTTCCATCTCGCTCTATTGTCATCTCCAGCTCGTTCGCATCGCAGTCCGCTATTTCTAGCTTACTTGCCACCTGTTGATGTTGTAACGTTCAGATACCAATACCATTTTGGAACAAGTTACTTAAACGTTACGCTTTACTTGAACTTTACACTTCGCTTTAACTTTACGCCTCACCCGAGCCTTACATGAGCTTTACACTTCACTTCACTTCAGCTTTATGCTCCGTGTCCGCCCGTACCGGTACTCGCACCTGAAACCTTAAATCCGCTATGCTCCAGCAATCGGGTGCTTTCCTCGTTTAATCCACGCAGATGCACGGTTTTGCCAAGCTTCGCGTATTTGAATTTTACTTTGCCAATCGCCACAACAGCCGTGTTGTCCCAGATATGCGAGCCGCCAAAGTCAATGGTGATGTCCTGCGGATCGGTTTCCGCATCGAATTCATCCACGAAATGGGACGAGGAACCGAAGAAGAATGGCCCGTGTACACGATACACTTTCTGTCCTTGCTCTTCGCTAGACTGTACGCGAATTTTGGTCTGTTTCCAGCCGAAGTGCAACACACTGAGCACGACGCCAACCATTACACCAAGCGACAGGTCATGTGTGTAAACAACGATGGCTACCGTCACCACCATAACGATCGCTTCAGCGCGTGGGACGCGGGCTATATTTTTCACAGAACTCCAGTCAAACGTACCAATACACACCATAAACATCACGCCAACCAGCGCTCCCATCGGTACCTGCTTCACCACACCGCTCAGAAGCAATAATAAAATCGCCAGGAACGCACCTGCCGTAAATGTCGACAGCCTGCCGCGTCCACCCGATTTCACATTAATGACGGACTGTCCGATCATCGCACAGCCACCCATCCCGCCAAACAACCCGTTCACAAAGTTTGCAATCCCCTGACCACGCACCTCGCGGTTTTTGCTGCTTTTGGTTTCAGTCATTTCATCCACAATGGTCGCGGTCAAAAGGGACTCCAGCAAACCGACAAGTGCCATCGTAAACGAATACGGCAACAGGATCATTAGTGTATCCCATGTCCACGCAATATTCGGCAGATGGAACATCGGCAATGTGCTTGTCAGATTGCCCATCTGACCTACCGTTTTGACATCGAGGTGAAAGACCACCGTAATAATAGTCATGATAATGATTGCAACCAGCGGAGCCGGAGCACCTTTGAAAAAACGCGGTAAAATATAGATAATAGCCAGCGTCCCCGCCACCATCGCATACATGATCCAGTTCGCTCCCGTAAAGTGGGTGAGCTGCGCCATAAAGATCAGGATCGCTAGTGCATTCACAAATCCGGTCAACACCGAATGAGGCACAAACGTAATGAATCGTCCTACTTTAAATAGGCCTAAAATAAACTGAATGATGCCCGTCAGAATGGTCGCCGCAAAAAGATACTCCACGCCATAGTCCTTGACGAGCCCCACCATCAATACGGCCATAGCTCCTGTTGCTGCCGAGATCATGCCCGGTCTGCCGCCCGCAATCGAAATGACGATCGCAATCGTAATCGACGCGTATAACCCCACCATCGGATCTACACCTGCAATGATGGAGAACGCGATCGCTTCCGGAATCAGCGCCAGTGCTACGGTAATTCCTGCGAGCACATCTCCGCGGATATTGCCAAACCACTGTTGTTTTAACGTATTCATATGTTGTTGCTTTGCCTCCTAGATTTGTCCCTCAAATTAACAATTAAATGAAGATTGACGGATGCCATTCACGCAGATGTAATCAACCAATAACTATCGAAAAATTGACATATTATCTTTGCTCATTAAGACATTTTACACTCACTCATTCTCCTAGACAATCAAAAATAACATAACCAAAAATTCCAAAAACAAACTTCTTTCTAAAACTAATACCCTAATTATTTATTGAACTCCTAAGGAGAATAAGGTAATATTTAGGATAAATAAAAGTATAAGGAAGCGGAGTTTTAGTATATTTTTTCAGAAAAAGTTTATTGATTCAAATAAAAACTCAAGACAAGGAACAGTTGACTATGTTCCTGCAAATGGTTATTCGGCTATAAAAGTTGAGCCAGCACCTAACTATAATAATAATTCATTTATTCAGAATAAAGCTTATCAAAACTACTTGCAGGGCAAGAAGTATACCGATGAAGATTGGACAAGATAATAATTTCTGATTTTACCATAACAGATCTGCATAAATTAGCAGATCTGTTATTCTTATTAAGAATACTAAAAACGGAGGTATGACTTTGAATTCACGCTTAATTAACTCGATAATTGGCTTCTGTATTGTATTCTTATTGGTCGGCTGCACTGCAAATACGGAAGGGACAGAAGACAAACCTAAATCCGATCATATCATTTATTCTCAAGAGTATACGAAGGAACTCAAAGCCATAGAAAAAAACATGCTTGAGAATCCTGAAGTATTCCGTGAAACTTCAAATGAAAATTACAAAATTTCTGCAACTGTTAATTTAAGTGTTCAAGATGGGGTTGAAAGAATGGTATATGAAATTTTCGTTAAAGACCCTAAGATTAAATTTGAAGATCTTAAAATGAGTTTTAACTTGAATCCAGATATGTTACAAAGGATTAATACGAGTAATATTTTTGAAAGTAATGTTTTGAATGATGCCCCCCTCACAATCTCTACTGATAGTGAAACTACTGGAGCTAGTCTATTTAGAGCTTTTTTACTTGATAAATCAAAATTGGATAAAGAAACTCTTAATCTGTATAAAGATATGTTTGTGAAAATATCCTATGTAATTGATGAGAAAGTCCATCAAGATTTTTTCAAACTTCAAGCAACTCCTTCGGAAGAGATACAAACCTATTTAAAAGAAGCATCTTCAGAAGATCAAAACAAATAATCGATTATAAAGCACATTACGATAAACAGACTATACTCATAAAAATAAGTCCACTTAATGAATCTGAACAAAGTGGAAATTATAAAAAATCCGACATTTCATTTTTAAGAATGATTGTCGGATTTTTATGTTTTTTCTAAAACCTGCCTGATTTAAAAATCGAGTACAGTAAGAACGCCACCATGAGGATCGCCACGAGAAAACCAATCTCAATCACCGGAATATCCCACAGCATCGTGGATTGGTGACTAATCGAAGAACCGATAATAAGTCCAACCATGATGATACAGAAGGCGAGCAGCACAATGCTGAACGATAAACGATTGCTGATCTGATCCAGCCTGCGCATGAGTGACTCTAATTCGGGTACGCTGATCTCCAGTCGCAGCTTGCCTTTGCTGATGATGGAGGACAACTGCCGCAGCTGCCCTGGCAAACCAATGACACTTTCGGCCATGTCTGCCGCACTGCGAAACAGCCGATTTTTGATCCGACCCGCGCTAAAACGTTCCTTGAGCAGCTTCCGCCCGAACGGCTCCGCCATATCCACAATGCTTAAAGTAGGATCTAGATGTTCAATGACCCCCTCCATCGTCAGCAAGGATTTGCCCATCAGCAGTATATCTGCGGGCATGACAACCCTGTGTTTCTGGGCAATGCCAAACAGATCGTTGAGCGCCTGTCCTACACTGATTTTGGAAAAAGGAATATCGTAATATTTCGTTCGAAGTTTGTCCAAATCCACATGAAGCGCACGTGCATCCATGTCATCCGGCATCATGCCGAGCTTCTCAATAGCACGGATCATACTATCCGTATCCTTACGCATCAGCCCGATAATAAGCGAGGCAAGTTGCTGCTTCATCTCATCACTCAGACTGCCCACCATGCCGAAGTCAATGAAAGCCAGTCGCCCGTCCTTCAGCACCATCAGATTGCCCGGATGCGGATCGGCATGGAAGAAACCATGCATAAAAATCTGATTGAGCAGCGCATCCACTAGCCGCTCGGCAATATTGTTCAGATCATGACCACGCTTCACCAGTTCATCCCGATTGTTTAGCTTAATACCTTCGATATACTCCATGGTCAACACACGTGATGAGGTTTGATCCCAGTAGATTACCGGAATCTTCACTTTGCTGTCCTGCTGATATTGCTGTGCAATCTTTTCTGTATTACGGCCTTCCACCGTATAGTCCAGTTCTGCCATCAGAGCCTGAGCATACTCTTCCACCATCTGCGGAATCTGGTATTGTTTCACCCAATCCCAACGTTTCTCTGCCATCGCAGTCAGTTCACGCAGAATGTCCAGATCACGCTGCACAATCCGTGATATGCCTGGGCGCTGGATTTTGACCGCTACGGCTTCTCCGCTCTGAAGTTTGCCCAGATGCACCTGACCAATACTGGCTGCGGCCACCGGGATATCCTCGAACCGGGAAAAGATCTCTTCCAGCGGTGTATCCAATTCCTGTTCCAAAATACCCCTTGCCGTCTCTGACGAGAACGGCGGAACCTGATCCTGCAATTTGACGAGTTCCCGAATAACCGATTCAGGTAACAGATCTGCCCTTGTGCTTGCAAGTTGCCCCAGCTTAACAAAAGCTGGCCCCAGCTCCTGCAACACCAGCCTGATCCGTTCGCTTAACGTCTTGGTGGGTTGCGCTTCACGCGACATCCACCGTCTGGGCAGAGCGAGGAGCTGGAATAACCCCAGCTCCTCGACCATATAACCGAAGCCATGACGCACCAGCGCCATGGCAATTTCCCGGTATCTGCCGACATGTTTGATCCGCACAGCCATCTATTCGATCTCGTTTCCTTTGAGAGGAGGTGAGTCTTCACTTGGAGCCGGGGATTCATCAAGTTGAAGCTGAGGTGTCTGATGCATCTCGGCCAGCTTTTTTTCCAAAACCGCAACACGCTGTTCCAGACTTGTCACATCACTTTCAGAAGCCACACCAGCTTCCTGAAGCACACGTTTGACCTGCTCCTGAATGACACGTTTCAGCTGGCCCTGCTCTTCTTCACCACGTTCCAACAATCGTTCTACAAACGCTTTGGATTCTCCAGGCGCAAGCTTCCCGCGCTCCACAAGATCATCCACCGTTTTCTCAATCTTTTCTTTGCTGACTACCGTGAGACCAAGCCCTAACGAGAACGCCTTCTTGAACAAATCGCTCATCTTATTCATCCTCCTCTTCGGTTGTCTATATATTACACCTGTTAAACCTCGACATGCAAAAAGGAGAGCTTCCTTACACGTACCGTGCTGCCCATTTGCCTGCTTGCAAAACTAATCGACGATATGTTTCATTCGCAAAGGATGGAACAGAATGCCCAGGCATCAGGTAAACCATTCGCCCGAGTCCATACTTATGTGCCCAAGCTGCCGGTTTCGGCCCCTCTTTAGACTGATATTGCAGCAAAATTTTAGTCTCGGTAAATGAACCGAACTCGAATTCATAAGGTTCTTCTTCCATCGTAAAACCGGAAATGCCCTCCGTCACGGGATGGCTCTCTTCCGTCACCGTGAACTCCAGCGGCGCATACGGCGGGTGATGAAGAAATTTGGCGCCAATCATCTGTTTGATCTCATTTCGACTCTGAAGCGAGATGCCATTATGTAAGATGACCAGTCCGCCCCCGTTACTTACATAAGACAACAGACCTGCTGTCTGCTGCGGGGAGACTTTGCCTCTCCAATCGTCCATGTATGAGATACACACATCAAATCCCGAAATATTTTCATGAAGCAGCATGTTGCGATTTTCACTGCACTGAACCGTAATCGTATCTTGAAAAATCCGGCTAATCTCCGCATCTACCCCTTGTAGCGGATGCCAGTCCGGATGTGTATAATCTCCAATTAAAAGTGCCTTTTTGCGATGATCCATTATAATCATCTCCTATCTTCTAATCTTGTTCGTTTAGATTCGTCTGCACACTCCATATCCTATAAATTAACCACGCTTTATCAAATCGACTACCGTGATGCGTCTTCATCTCTTCTCCTGAAAGCATTACATGAATCTACTTCAAATGCCTCCGTTATTCCGTGGTTTGTTTATCGGCAAGTGTATCTCTTCGATTTAGGTTTCGAATAAGACGTTTACCTCTCACAATACTTCCTAGTATAGCCGTATAACGGTTTGGCATATCCATATCATGCCTATCCAGCTTGGGCTCACCGTCTCCCTTGTCACAACACACTCCATCCCTAACACATTCCACATGATTCACTAAAAACCTTTAATTGTACAGTCCAAGACCCAACTTCACGACCAAAGTCTCAGGAGGTTCAAAACGAATTCAAGCCCTTCCGCTTATTGCCGAAATAGGGAGAGCAGGCTGGTTCCACCAAACGAAAAATCAGCCTCATCGTACTTCGTTTTCTAACCTCTGTCCATCCATTTTGGGCTCTGTGCATCCATATTTAACATTACTTCCGTGCCGCATATGGATGCGTTATGCACGTTTGATCTGAGGACGATCATTGCACACGGATGCCGCGCTCGAACTAAGCTTGGTGCTCGCGATACAGTCGACAATGTTCCACCCATCTCTGTGCGGCTTGCGGGTCAGAACCAAGGTGCACATGTGTGTATCCAGCCACGATATTGCCCAAAGCATATCCCTCCTGCTTCGAACCCCTTAACCCCTTCGTCTCATAAGCATATGGGATAAGTTGCTCGTCGCGGTACGTCATCGTTGAATAATGGAATTCATGCCCCCGCAGCACTTCACCCTGTTTTAGCAAAAAGGAATCCTGAACCGCACTCGCCTCCCGGTATCCCAGTGCAGCTCGTTTCTTCTGCATCTGTACCTGCGCAGGAATAATGCCTGCCATGGTATACGTCCGCCCTTCACGATCCGTCAGCGTTTCGGCCAGTACCATATAGCCGCCGCACTCCGCAAACAGCGGCATCTGAGAACGGGCTGCTTCACGGAGCCCTTCCAGAAAACGCTCGTTTCCGGCAATCACCGCTGCGAACTCCTCAGGAAAACCACCGCCCAGATAAATGCTGTCCGCCTCTGCCGGAATGCCTTCACCAGCGAGTGGACTGAAATACTTTAGCCTTGCCCCCGCTGCTTCCAGCAGTTCCAGGTTATCGGGATAATAGAAGTTAAATGCTGCATCACGTGCGACGGCAATAACAGGCTGGTACGTATCCGGCTTGCTGTGGATGTGGAGAGTTTTAAGCTGGGACACACGCTCTGCGTCGTTCACGCTGGTTGTATGGGTAATGTGACTGATATCGGCAGCGTTAGCTGCAAGGCTGTCTTTGTTGGTGTCCCTAGTTTGATCAGAAATAGCATCTTGGATGATGTTGTGAGGATTCACCGTTTGGATTGCTATGGAGCTTGCTGCAACATCATCGCTCCCTTCCAAGTATTGGAGAGGGGGAGCACTTGCGGCCAGTTCCAACAGAAGATTCAGATCCGTGCCTTCCAGCAGCACATCGGCCGCCCGCTGGAATAAAGGCTCCAGTTCTCCGCGCTCGATTGCGGGAACGAGTCCGAGATGCCTTTCCGGGATGGACATGTCTTCATCCCGCTTTAGCCAACCAACGACCGGGATACCGCACATTTGCTCAATGGCTTTTTTTACAATCGTATAATGCCCCGCACTTCCGCACCGATTAACAATAACACCAGCAATATTTAAATCAGGTTCAAGTTGCTGAAAACCCAGTACAATCGCCGCTGCACTCCGTGCCATACTGCGTACATCCACAACCAAAATCACAGGTGTCTGCGTAATCATCGCGATCTCTGCGGTAGAGCCGATGTTGCTGAGCGGATCTTTGCCATCGTAGAGGCCCATCACACCTTCAATAATGGAGATATCATGTCCCGCGGAAGCACGCTGAAATGTCTGCTTCACATATGCAGGCGAAGTCATCCATGCGTCCAGATTGCGTGAAGCTCGACCTGTCACTGCCGTATGATACGTTGGATCAATATAATCCGGGCCGCACTTGAACCCCTGCACACTCATTCCACGCTGAGCAAGTGCCTTCATTAGACCGAGCGTTACAGTCGTTTTGCCAGCCCCACTCCCCGTACCTGCGATGATCAGCCGAGGTGCACTTTGGTTATTGGGCGTCACTGTTATGGGTTCGTTATTGAACGTAGTCGGTTCGATTTTGTTATTGGACGTCATTGGTGCGGCTCCGTTATTAGACTCAGTTGGTAAAACTTCATTCGTTGGTAAGGCTTCATTATTGGATACGGTGGTCTTTACATTTTTTGAGTTCATCGTTCATCCCGCCTTTGCTTTACATATAACAAATAGACCATCCCATATCGATTCCAACGGCCTGGGACGGTCTATGAGGTGATAACAGCTACTTTTTGTGTGTGAACGCATCAAGGCGAAAATGTAGCTTTAGTCCACTTGGATGGATTGCGTGATCTTGGCAGACGTGATTCTGATTCTACAACTGATGAAACCCAGAGCAACTCAAAGTATCCAAGTACCGACTCCTCCTTTGATGCTCCACCTCTAACGATCACCAGAGACCTTATTTCGAGAAAAAAGCACACTTTCAAATTTTAACGATCCTGTGGAGCGTTATTTGGGGTAAAAAGCTCGAATTATAGCCATTTTCTCTGCAAAATGCCCAAATAACGTCTGTGGTGATCGTTAGAATTTAGAGTTGTCCATTTTGGGGCAAATAGCGTCATCTGTGATCGTTAGAGATGCCACGCTGATTATTTTGGAGAAATGCTCATTGCTCGTTGCCCGCTGCTTACTGCTTACTGCTTACTGCTTACTGCTTACTGCTTACTGCTTACTGCTTACTTCTAATTATGGTGATACTAAAATTATTGACATAAAAACATGCGGCGGTTCGGGAGAACCTAGCTCCCTAAGATACATTCGTCCTTATTGGTGACGCAAACGATCTAAAACAAATTCATGCCTGTTATTCACACGCAATGCTGGTTGGTCACACGAAACGCTGGTTGACCACATAAAATGCTTCTCAATCACACGAACCCTAGCTTACTCAAATGCAACCCGTGCGACAGAGATCGTCAGGTTGCCGCTCTTTTTCTTTTCCAGCAGCCAATGATCAGCTCCAGAAGAGAGCAGTGCAGCAGGTTCACTTACGCCGTAGGCTCCGGTGTATTTAAATACCGTCTCGGACGGATTGGCAAGTTGCACCGTATTCAGTTCCTCCGGAGTGTAAGTGACGAGTTCCCACCCGTACTTAGCGCATAGAGACAGCAGGCCCTCTTCATCTTTTTTCAGATCAATCGTAGCCACGTTACGCACGCTCTTCACAGACAAGGACAGCTCTTCCAACGTGGCAAGCACTTCCTGCTCCAACTCTTCCATCGCAGTTCCGCGATTGCAGCCCATGCCGAGCACGAGGCTTTTCGGGCGGTACAGCACCCCATTAGTTAAAAAACGTTCCTCTTCCGCCGCCGAAAGCAAACGGTCACTGACCACCAGTGCCGCGTTAAACGCAAACGATTCAGTCTCCTGCATACTACGGAAGACCCGAATATGATCAGGCACAGGTTTGTTATACCGCCACCAGTTGCGTTCGCCTGTCTCTTGAATCAGTGCCACCGGCTCCTCGTTGACCACCGCCGCACTTACGGGAGTCGCTTTGTCAAAGCTGTCCACGATCCAGCCCAGTTCACGTCCAAACATATCCACCGGGATTGTGCCCTGCACGTCCGAAGCTGTCGTGATGACTGCACGCGCACCAAGCACTTCCGCCACTTGACGCGTGAGTTCATTGGCACCGCCAAGGTGACCGGACAGCACGCTAATGACGTTCTCGCCGCGGTCATCGATGACCAGCACGGCAGGATCGACTTTTTTGTCCACCAGCAGCGGAGCAATCATGCGTACAACGGCACCCAGAGAGATAAACAGAATGATGCCGTTATAACGTTTGAACAGGTCTGGCAGAATCAGCTTCACCGAACCTTCAAATAGCGTATATCCAAGTTGTTCCTCATCGCCACGGGCAAATTTGCTCATATAATAAACGTCCGTGCCCTGAAACTGTCCTTCCAGGTTACGCACCATCTCTACACCATGCTTCGTAATCGCTACAGCAGCAAACGGATTACTCACCGGACTTCACTCCTTTGCGATAGCCGTGGGTAAAGGACTTGTCGTACAGCTTCGAGCGGTGTGCATCCCGGTTCACCAGATCTGGATCAAGTGCCCAGCCTGCCAAAATCATCGCATGCATCGTAATGCCTGCGGCACGCAAATCAGCAGCCAGATTGGCCAGCGTGGTGCGCACGATTTTCTGATCCGGCCATGTTGCGCGCTGCACTACCGCGACCGGTGTATCTTCACTCCAGCCTGCGGCAAGGAATTCCACCACGACCTTTTTCGCCAGTGTTGCACTCAGAAAGAGCGCTACCGTACAGTGATGGGAGGCCAAATCACGCAGCTTCTCCCGCTCAGGCACAGGTGTACGTCCTTCCGCACGCGTCAGGATAACGGTCTGTGTCAGTTCCGGTACAGTCAGTTCCGCTCCCAGCGCCGCTGCTGAAGCAAATACCGAGCTAACGCCTGGAATAATCTCGTACTCCACACCCTGCTGCTTGAGCAGCACCATTTGTTCCAAAATGGCACCATACATCGCTGGATCACCCGTATGTACACGTGCTACACTGCGTCCTGCCCGGACTGCGGTGCACATCAGCTCGACCTGCCGTTCCAAATCCATGCCGGAGCTTTGCAGCACTTCGGCTTCGGATTTGGCTGTTGCAATCAGTTCATCATTCACGAGGGAATCCGTGTACAGAACGAGGTCGGCATTTTTCAAAATATTAGAGCCCTTTACCGTAATCAGCTCGGGGTCTCCCGGGCCAGCACCAACGATGTAAACTTTCGCTTCCAATGTTTTCATTATTTACTCACCACCATCAGGCTCAAATATTCCAGCTCCTGCCCTTTCAATTCACGGGCGTCACGCCAGACCAATTCATAAGGGGAAGTGACTTTGGTAACCACCGAGGCTTTGCCGCCAAGTCCCATCTCGTCCAGCAGCTCCAGCATCGGGTCAAGCACCTTTGCTACTTTGATAAACACAATCGTATCGTGATGCTCAATCGCCTGCCGCATCGCTTCTTTGTCCGCTGTAGCCGGAATAATACCAACCTGCTCATCGCCATCTGCCAGATGGATATCCAGCGCTGCCGCCGCACCAAGGACAGAGGATATGCCTGGAATCGAGCTGATCGGCACTTCAGGATGCAGTTCACGCATGAGACGTGCAAGGTGGATAAATGTACTGTATAAGTTCGGATCACCTTCCGTCACAAACGCTACATCTTTGCCATCCTTTAAAGCTTCCCAGCACGCTTCCACGGTTTTGCCCCACTCCCGTTCAAGCACAATCGGGTCTTTGGTCATCGGAAAGATCAGCCCCAGCATCTCTTTCTCGTCCGGATTCACATATAATTCCACAATCTCATGGGCGTAGGATTTACCGCCTTTGCGTTTCTTCGGGTAGGCAACCACCGGGCACTCGCGGATCATCCGGTATGCTTTTACCGTAATCAGCTCCGGGTCTCCCGGCCCAACACCTACACCATACAGTGTGCCAACCGTTTTGCCCTCTGATGGTTCAGTCGCGCGTAGTTCTGACAACGCAGACGCATCTGAGGAGGGCGTGTTTGCAGTCGCGATGTCAGTAGTGCTGACTCCAGCTCCTGTTCCTGCCGCGCTCGCCGTTTCGTCTGTTGCTGTACTGCCTTGTGCTGCTAAACTACCTGACATATCACTTGTGATGTTTCCTGTTGTTGTGCTAATGCTGCTCTCCCCCTTTGGTTCCTTGCAAAAAAACTATTCTGCTCCGTTCGCAGCTTTCGCTTCGTCTACTGCGATAAATTGCCCTGTAATCACATAGATCGGGTTCAGTCCGTCAAAACGGGTCATGTTCAATATCGGCTTGCTCCGCGCCGTCTGCAGCAAGGTCACGGAGGCGTGCATGCCTGCATCGCGCATCGCCTTCATGCTGTCATGCAGCGTTTCGATGGTCGCTGCATTGACCACGATGCGTCCCTCGGGGCGCAGCCGGGACGCACATAAGGCGATCAGCTGCGCGAGTTCACCGCCGCTGCCGCCAATGAACACCGCGTCCGGATCCGGTAGTTCGTCCAGCCCCGCTGGTGCTTTGGCATGAAGGACGGTAAAATCGGTCCGGAATTTGATCCGGTTGGCCTCGATGTTCACGAGGTCACCTTCGTTCTTTTCGATGGCGAAGACCTGGCCTCGCGGCGCGAGCCGCGTGCATTCCACCGCCACCGAGCCCGAACCTGCGCCGATATCCCACACGATGCTGTCCTCGCCCAGTTTCAGCTCGGATAAGCTGAATGCGCGGACTTCACGCTTGGTGATGAGGCCTTTTTCGGGTTTGCGCTGATGGAATTCTTCATCTGCAAACCCAAAGCCTTTGCGCGGTGCCGGTGCATCTTTGCGGCGCAGCAAAATGACGACGTTCAGCGGGCTGCACTCAGCTGCTGCCAGCTCGTCCAGGGTGTAATGGCGGGCACGCTCGTCTGCCGCGCCTAGGTTCTCTGCAACGTAGGCATCATACTCGGTCATGCCGAACTGTTGCAGATACGCCCCGATCACAGCGGGGCTGTTATGCTCGTCCGTGAGCAGCGCCACTTTGGCTTTGCCATCGATGCGCTGGGCGAGGCCTTTGAGCGGGCGACCGTGCACGCTTTCGAGCACGGCGTCGTGCCAGCTCTCGCCAAGCTTGGCAAAGGCCAGCTGTAGCGAGCTGAGATTAGGCCGGATATCCAGCTGATCCGGGCCAAGCTTACGCGCGAAATACCCGGCGATGCCGTAAAACAGCGGGTCCCCCGAGGCGAGCACAACGATGTTGTGCGTGTCCTGCAACGCTTTTATTTTCACAACGAGGTCGTTCAAACTGCTCTTGATCACAATCTTCTCTCCCGCAAACGCCGGGAAAAATTGCAGCAGGCGCTCGCCGCCTACAAGCACATCGGCCTCCTGAATGAGATGTAGACTGTCTGCCGTCAGCCCCGCCGCGCCTTCTTCGCCCACGCCAATAATGCGGATGTTACGATTCTTTGCTCCAGTTGTTGTGTTCGAGTTCACTGATTTCCGCCCTCCCCAGTTCCATTCCTTTCATGGTGACCAGCACCACTTCCACCGTTACGCCGCCGCCCGCATGTTCCAGACAGTGCTGGCAGGCGTACAGGCATAACTTTTCAAAATAAGGCAAATATCCCGCTTCGGTCATCATATCCGCCACCTGAGTCGCCGTGTTGGCTTCCTCGATCGCTTGCGCCAGTTCATCGCCAGCCCCGGTCTCGCGAGCCACGGACGCAAGAAATCCAAAATCCACCGGCGCACTTTTGGAGTGCACCATCATGACCCCTTGAGCTACTTTGGCGAATTTGCCTGGCATCCCGACCAGACTGATGCGTTTCATGCCCAGCCGTTTCCCGTGTTTAATCGCAAAGCCGACAAAATCACCCATCTGAATAAAGGCTTCCTCCGGCAGTTCAGGCATCATTTTCATGGCATATTTCTCACTACTGCCGCCTGTCGTCAGTACAATATGCTCACACCCGGAAGCCTGCGCAACGGAAATGGCCTGTACTACACTGGCTTTATATGCTGATGTAGAGAACGGAACGACCACGCCGCGTGTTCCCAAAATGGAGATGCCACCAAGAATGCCAAGCCGCGCATTGAGCGTTTTCTTCGCGATCTCTTCGCCGTCCGGCACGCTGATCACCACTCGCACTCCTCTAGCTGCACCATGCTCGGCAAGCACCTGAGTCACCGCTTCGGTAATCATACGGCGCGGCACGGGATTAATCGCTGCTTCGCCTACGGGAACGGGCAGACCGGGCTTGGTAACACGGCCCACACCGATGCCGCCATCCAGCCCCACTCCTGGCTCGTCCCGCCAGGAGACATGCGCGATGATTTTCGCCAAATGTGTGGCGTCCGGGTCATCCCCGGCGTCTTTGATCGTGGCACAGGTCGCCGTGCCGTCCCTCATCAGCTCCTGCTCGATCAGCTCGAACGAGTGGTCAAAGCCGGCGGGTAAGGAAACCACGGCTTGCGCAGGGATATGTCCCGTGAGCAGAAGCTGCGTTGCTCCTTTGGCAACGGCTGTCGCACACGCCCCGGTCGTAAAGCCGGAGCGCATCGGTTTATCCGATTCTTGCGCTTCTCCGCTCTTCATGCGTTTCTTTTCCATGGCTTTGAACCTCCCGTCCTTCTATATGCTCGCTTGTTGGTGCGCTTATGTTGCCTTTGTACTCCCGCCGCTCTATGCCTTCACAGCCATCAACGAGATTGCGTTAAGTGCTGCCACAACGATGGTACTGCCGCCTTTGCGACCGATGTTGGTGATAAAAGGAATGTCCAGCTTGCGCAGTTCGTCCTTCGACTCGGCAGCGGATACAAAACCTACCGGCATGCCGATGATCAGACCCGGCTTGGCCTCGCCCTCTTTAACAAGACGAATCAATTCCAGCAGCGCCGTTGGCGCGTTACCGATGGCGTAGATGCCCCCGTCATACATTTGGGTTGCTTTGCGTGTCGAGATGATGGCACGAGTGGTATTGAGGCGCTTGGCCTCTTCCATCACATCCGGATCGGAAATATGTACGTGTACATCGCCGCCAAAACCGCGGATACGATCCTTGCTCACACCCGCCTGAATCATTTGCACATCGGCAATGACTGACTGACCTGCACGTAGCGCTGCGATCCCCGCCTGAATCGCATCCGGGTGAAATACCATACTGCGGCCCAGTTCAAAATCAGCCGAAGCGTGAATGACTCGCTGTACGACCGGATATTGCTCATCGGTAAACGGGTGCTCCCCCAGTTCCTCCGTAATCATTTCGAAACTTTTACCTTCAATCTCCTGCGGCTGCACGGTCAGCGGTTTAAACTCTGTTTTGAAATCCATCCGAATCACTCCACTCCTTTTATTTGAACAAACATCCTCATCGTACGAACAACTGTCCCATACATCATTGCATCGTTCATCTGAACGTACTCCAATGCTTCTTGCGATATTTACAATCAAGCCGTTCAATATTTCATTATTCAAATTAAGCCTATCGGGTAGATTACCGCCCCAAAATACTTTTCAGCTCGTCCAGCACACCATCAAAATGATCAAACACCGTGCCAAACTCCGCCTCTGGACGTGAGATCAGCACAACATGAATACCCAGCTCCAGTGCAGACTGGATTTTCTCGTCCACGGCTCCTGTTTTACCGCTCTCCTTGGTGACCATCACCATTGTTGCATAGTGCTTATAAAGTGCCTCGTTCATTTCTCGGGAAAAAGGACCCTGCATCGCAATAATATTGCGTTGCTCTACGCCCAGCTCACCGCATTTCTCCATATTGTCGAGACGGGGGAGCATGCGTGCAACAAGCCGTATATCCGGATCACCGAGCAGGTGCTTGGTGAAGATTTGCAGCGTTTTGCTGCCCGTCGTCAGCATGACGGAGCCTTTCAGCTCTTTGGCCTTGAGTGCTGCCTCATCATAAGATGACACGACATGCAATAGTTCATGGTCATCATAAGCAAGCCCGGTTCGTTCGTAACGAATGTAAGGGATGCCCGCTTGTTTCGCGGCTTCCATGGCATTCGCATGGGCTTCTTCGGCAAAAGGATGGCTCGCATCCACAAGTACAGGGGTGTTTTTTTCACGAATCAACTGCACCATCGCCTCTACGGTCAATCGGCCTGTCCGCACAGGTAAACCGGCTTCAGTCAGACTTTGGGCTGCGCTCTCGGTCACAACCGAGGTCAGGACATTATGTCCTTGTTGCTGGATTCGGATCGCAAGTTCGCGTGCATCGCTGGTACCGCATAACATGAGGATCATGAACGCTTCACCTGCTCGGAAGTTGCTGCCACTTGTGCCTGAGAAGAGGATGAATGCTGCTGTATATTTCCTGCTGAATCGTGTTGCCGGTTGCTCTGATGTCCATCGTGCTCATGATGCGAGTGATGCAACTCTTCATCATGGTCATGATGAAAATCAAGCGCCGCCTCACGAGTAGCTGTAACCTCCGCAGAGTGCTCGGAATGCTCGTGGTCGTGACTATGTTCATGATTGTGGTCATGATGTGCATGCTCATTATGGCTATGGACATGATGACCTTCGTGCTGATGATCATGTCCATGACTGTGGCTATGATCATTATGGTGGTGGTCGTGATGATCGTGCTCATGATGGTGTTGATCGTGCCCATGGTCATGGTCATGTTCGTGATGGTCATGGTCGTGATCGTGGTCATGCCCATGGTCGTGGTCGTGATGGTGATGATGGTGTTTGGCCGCTTCGAGACGGAACTGGCAGTTGTCACAGTTTGCTGTAACACGACCGTAAAGTCCCTCGTTCGCACGTTCCAACACCAGCTCGACCAGTTTCGGATGGAAACCGAAATAACCACCGATTTCGACTTGAATATCTGGATGCGCGGCTGCAAATTCGGCCGTCATCTCATCAATGCGTTTAATCAGCACACCGGTAAAGAGGAAATACGGCATGACAACAATTTTTTTCGCACCGAGCAAGAGGCAACGTTCCAATCC
This sequence comes from Paenibacillus sp. 4624, assembly GCF_050435065.1. Taxonomy (NCBI): domain Bacteria; kingdom Bacillati; phylum Bacillota; class Bacilli; order Caryophanales; family Paenibacillaceae; genus Paenibacillus; species Paenibacillus sp. 4624. Next base: position 475,888 of record NZ_JBNDJR010000002.1, on the reverse strand, counting down.
ATCCGGGAAAGAAGGCTGGGTCACGCCGATAAAGCTGCTTTCCGCCCATCTGTACGGCAGCTTCTCCCACAGCATACGGGTCATTTTGAAAAAGTCACTGTTGGCATCCGGGTCACTGCTTCCCCGTCCAAGCACAAGTACAGCTGTTTCTTCATCAGTCACGGCAGCAGGCGGAGCGGCCACTGCAACTGCTGTATCTGTTCCACCTTCACCTTGAGCTGCAACCCGCACAGGTTGCGCCTCTTGCAGACGAGTTTGCATAATTTGCACGACTTTTTCATGCACACCAATCGGACGCCCATAAATAAACTGCACTTGCGGATAACGTGCTTTGGCACGATCAATCGCATTCGGAATATCAATCTTGGCATGACCGGCTGCAAATAAAATAATCGGTACGAGTACGACTCGGGTCGCACCTCGATCTACACAAGCAGTAACTCCATCCGCAATACTTGGTCTGGTTAATTCCAAAAAACAGGTTTCCACCAGTGTGTTCTCCGGTGCTTGCTCAGCGACCTCACGTGCAAACTCCTTTAACTCGCGGTTCCCCTCGGGATCACGGCTCCCGTGTCCCACCAACAAAATAGCATCCATCTTCTATATTTCCTCCTCTGTCCGATCCGCAGATCAGATTTCTCATATTCGTAAGGCTCTCCACTCGACTCCAAGGAAGAAAGGTTTAATCTATTTCTATTTCTATTTCTAGTTCTAGTTCTGTAATGAGTTCAGCTTTGTATCTATCTATATCAGCTGGGTTTCGGCCGGGTTGTGTTTAGATTATCGTTTGGTGTTTTAGTCACCGCATACCGGATTCACTTCGACGGTAACTGGCGCATCCACATGACGGAAGCCTTGAATAACTCCAACACGTTTGAAAAACTTGTGGAAACGTTCGTTCGGATGACCTTTTTCCTTGTACTCCGCGACAATGCGTTCCACAATGCCACCGATCTGATCACCTGGAATCCCCTCTGCTACTGGCTGAGCCGGGTGCGCGTTGCGGCCAAACTTTTTGCCGCCAAGGAACAGATCGTAGCCTCCTTTGCGGTACACGATGCCGATATCCTCCAGTACTGCCCCGTAACAAGCCATACCACAGCCGTTTAACGCTACGCTCGTTTCCTTCGGAGCAGACAATCCACCGATCACGTCCTGCAAATGGTTAGCCATCGGCACCGCGTCGTCCTTCTCCAGGTTGCAGAAGTCACAGGCTTTGACCTTGATCACATCCCCAATCGGCACCACGATAAAGTTTGCTGCGCGTAACTCGTCTACCAGCGCTTCCGGTTCAAACGTCGGCACTCTGAGAATAATCTGGTGCTCCGGCGTATACTCAAGCTCGCCGTCCTCGCTTGCGCACTGCGCCAGCAGGGCCATCTGAGCGGCGGTGAACTTTTTGTTGCCCACGCCAGGCGACACGCCGATCTCAAAGAGCGGCGCCTTGCGCCCAGGCACGGGCACAGCAGCGGCTACGCCAAGCACCGCTGCGCCGCTCGCGCCCTGCGCGCCCGCTGCCGCCGGGCCTGACGCTGCCGCGTCCAGCCAGCGGCTTGCCGCTTCGCCCGCGAGCGCACCGCCTGCCGCGAGCCGCGTCAGCGCCTCGGCGGCAAGCTCGGCTGCGCCGGCGCGTGGCGCCACAGCGGCAGCGCGCGGTGCGGCCTCTGCCGCCGCGGACGCGGGCCGCTCTGCGGCAAGCACGGCGGTGCCAGCACCGCGTGCCGGGCTTGCCGCAGGCGGGGTTGCCGCCCATGCGCCTGCGGGCGGCTGCCCTTGCGGAGCCGTGCCCGCTCCGGCGCTGGCGCCGCGCAGGGCTGGCTCCGCCGGTGGCGCGGCCTGGGCATCGCGGGCCGCGCCATCGCCCGTTGCCTCGCCGGAGGCGGCAGCGCGGGCCGCGCCACCGCCCGTTGCCTCGCCGGAGGCGGCAGCGCGGGCCGCGCCATCGCCCGCTGCCTCGCCGGAGGCGGCAGCGCGGGCTTCTTGTGCGCCGAGCGACCATGGCTCGGCTTCGGTGCGTAGCCGCTCATGGGGCCTGAGCGGCTGTTCCGCGGAGTTCAGCGTATACTTCCGCTGATATCCGCGCGGGGTGACCATGAGTCCTTCGTACATCATGGTCGAGGAATTACCGATAATCACGGTGGTTAACATACCGATATCGTGATTCAGCATCTCCTCCAGCGTTGTCATGACCACGTCCTGACGCTCCCGATATGCACTTTTGACCAAGCCAACAGGTGTCTTCGGATCACGGTAACGAAGCAACATCTCTTGCGTCTCTACAATCTGGCGTGTACGCCGTCCACTGCGGGGATTATACAGAGCAATAACAAAATCGGCCGAAGCCGCTGCCTCAACCCGCCGAATAATGGTTTCCCATGGTGTCAGATGATCGCTAAGGCTGATCGTACACGCATCATGCATAACAGGCGCACCAAGCAAGGACGCACACGATTGAATCGCCGACACGCCAGGAATAACCTCAACAGCTACGCCAGTATCCGGCTTCCAGCCTTGCTCAATGAGCACTTCGTACACAAGCCCTGCCATGCCATACACCCCGGCATCCCCACTGGAGATTACGGCAACAATATGGCCCGCTTCCGCTTGTCTAACCGCTTCCTGTGCCCGGCTGACTTCCTCCGTCATGCCTGTACGTACAATGGCTTGTCCATTCAACAAAGGCCTGATCAGATCCACATAGGTGTTATATCCAATGATGACCTCGCTCTCCTGCAACGCATCTAGTGCCCGTTTAGTTATGTGCTCCATCGCACCTGGACCGAAACCGATGATCAGCAGCTTGCCTTGCTTTTGCATACCGTTTTCCCCCTCACTCCACTTGTCATACGATTAACGCTCAACCTTGTTTATCTAAAAGGTCCACTTCAAGAAAGTTTCTCCTTAACGCCGATCCAAAGTTTTTGCAATACAGATTTGTTTCTTTCACCTCATTGCCCTGTAACTCATCATTTCTTCTGCTCAACTCGGCAACTTCGTTCCTGTCCGAAAAACAAAAAAATCCCATCCTAATCACGGATGAGATACGCATGTACTTACACTCGGGAAACTTGGCCTGTAATACCCCAAAATAAGGAATCACAGGCAACCATAACAGCCCATATGGAGCCTCACAGGACAAACCACAGTTTGTCCCTTTCCCGAACTTATCGTACACCACTCCTTTCCGCGAAGGGTTTGGTGACACATGCAAGGTAGGTCTCCTGGCTCTGGATCATTAGCGTCCTTTCCTGTCTTCCCCGTTGTACCGAGTGACTTTCATGGAAAACGCTTCACCATTACAGTGGCGGGACCGCTCGGGACTTGCACCCGATTCCCTGTTACCTCTTGCTTTATGCAAGAGCACCTTGCTGCTTTCATATTGTCTTCATCATACCATCGGTCAGGAAATAATGTCCACGCTTCTCAAGATTGTCCTCTACATTAATTTTGGATAAAAATGAAAAAAAGATCCCGATCCGTAAACGGATCAGAACCTTTACATATCATTACAGAATAGAGCCACTTCGGGCATCTCTTGCCCTATGAATGCTCTCTTTATTATTCTTCCCGGACACCCACCGGATTCGCAGCAAAGTAACGTCCCAGTTCAACGATGAGCGCTCCCATCTTCTCCTCTTGCGGCACAACCAGCGCTTCAATGCCTTCCTCACGCATGGCATTCGCCGTAACTTTACCAACTGAGGCTGGGACTACTCCTTCTTTAAAGGCCGTCAGCATCTGCTGCAGCTTGCCTTGGGAAGTTGCATATTCCGTTAAGAATCGAACTTGCGGCCCACTTGTAAAAGCTACAGCCTCCAGCTTATGCTGAATGATCTCATTCAGCAGTTGCTCCAGCTCTGCCTCTTCCGGCGGTACGTGACGATACGGCAACACCTGTCGTACCACAGCCCCCTGTTCTTCTAACCAGCGGACCAGTTTAGGAGCCGTTTCCCCATGAAGCTGTAACATCACCTTTTTACCTGCCAGATCATGTGAGCCAAATTCCCGAATCAATCCGTCTGTACTACCATCATCATCTCGTACCAGAGGAGTCAACTTCAGTTTCTTGAGTGCATTCACTGTTTTGTATCCTCGGGCTGCAATACATGATTCAGCCAATACATTTCGAAGTTGTCCGGCTACATCCATGTCCTCAGCCATGTCGAACAAAGCATCTAGTCCCATACCCGTTGTAAAAATTGCCCAATCCGGCGGATCAGAAATCCAGGAAACCAGTCCATCTCGAATGTTACGATCATCCAGAAATACCGTGCCTTGTGCAGGACGCACAAGCGGGATTCCACCCATTTTCTCCACCAATAAAGACATCTCTTTGGACTTCCGCGGACCGGTTAAAGCGACGCGTACCCCTGCCAAATGTTGAGCCATTCATGTTCCCCCCGTTTATTAAGCCGAAAGTTCATCAATCTGACTACAGTATACAGGCTACTTGTACGGAGGGAAACCACGTCTGCTTGCTTTCCGGCCTCATTAGCTATAACGATTTTTTATGATTTTCATCAGGAAGGTTGCAAATTTCCGCCGCCATGTGATGTTTTACCTTTCTTCTCTATAGACTTTTCCGCTGACTTTTCACCAGACTTCTCTTCTGACTTCCCTTCAGAATGATCTGATTCACCAGATGCCTGCTCCTGCTTCTGTTCTCCTTCCTGCTGTTTGCCTCTGGATGCCCTCTCTCCCGATTCGGGGTTCGGGGCATATTGAGCTTTCTTTTTGCGCGGACGGAGGAACAGAAAAAAAACGATTGGAAATATCACCTCAAATACAATGGCAATCCATGTCCATTCACGAGTAAATCGATTTAGCTGGATCGCATTGCGGAAAAACCAGAAGGCACACACAAAACCCAGCAACGCAATCGGTCCGGTCAATACTTTCCCAGATACTTTGGGAATCATGCGTTTCAAACCCCAACACACAAAATACAGATCAAACGCAATCTTGGTAATGATACATGGCAAGGTTGCTGCCGCAAGCGCCAAGTCGAATCGGTCTAGAAAGTCACTAATCTGTAGCTGTCTTGCCAGCTCATACGATGGATACACAAGTCTTGAAGCAATCGGTACACCGATGGAAGTGATCGTTTCAATGACAATAAGCATCATGAGCAATCCTGTGACAATATTACCTGTGAGAATGGATTTTACTCGGAAGTCACTTCCCTTGATCACAAAGGGTAAAACAATCATCTCTCCATAAAACGAGAAGAGATACCAACTTCCCGTCCCCACACCTGCAAAGTCAACATCGAAATAGGGCTTTAGGTTATCCAGATCGATCTGCTGAATCAGCATAAACGGCACGATGATGGAGTTTAGCAAAAAGAGCACTACATACAACTCCACCATGCCAATCAGGGAACCTAGCCCTCCCCGGACGATAAATATAGCCATGACAAGCAGAGAGAGTACGATAATCGATATCGGTGTTGTCTCCAGCAATGTGATACTTACATAGTCCCCTGTTAGCCGAATATCTCTCGCAAATACAAAGAAGAAAAACGCGATGTACATCAATCCGGCTACTCTTCCGAGAAAGGGAAATCGCGTCACTAACGATTCAAACAGATCCTTATCTGGAAAACGCCGCTGAACACGACTGAGCATCCACATCGATGTAAGCATAATCAGAACAACGGGTATGTAGCAAAGATAAGCATGCTGCTCTGCATAAAAGATGGCTTGTGCATGAGGTTGCAGCAGTGTCCCCGTAATACTAAGCAACATGAGCATCAAGACCATCTGCCTGTGCGTTACCTTCTGATTCATCCTGTACCTCCTTCCGTACCTATTTCTTGTATATCACGATGCCATATGCCACATCATCAAGGCATGGGCAGTAGACGTTGAATAACATGACTCATCCATACCGATACAAATACGGTTTTGTTCAACGTTGTAACATAGAACCAGATGCCTATTCCAAGCACAATGATTCCATAAGACAACCAGCGATTAATGGGTGCCGCTTGTTTCAGATGCCTGAAATCCATAATTAGCACCCCAATCACCATTGCCAGATAGGTGTACAGCAGCGGTTTAATCATGCACGATGTCCTCCTCTACGACTCCGATCGGTTTATTGACAATACCCACATTCTCAATAATGACATGCGGTTCCACACTTACTTGAACCTGCGGATAGATAACCTCCCAGCGATCTTTAATCTTGTCCCATTCCTTGGGTAACTGCCTATGGATGGAACGTCCGATGCCGATAATATCCGCTTTAAATTTCTTTTGAACCAACCTTACACCTTCCTCAATATCCTCTTTGATCTTCCGGTGCACGGCCTCATTCAGATTCAAAATCTCCTTCTCGCGCCTGTCACCATAATCCGATTCATTGTCCACAAGCACACCCTTGGCATACATCTGAATGGTTACACTCACTTTGCCATTCACAATCTTGGGGTGGAGGGACGAATTGTTCTCGTTTAATTTAATGAACAAATCTCCTTCTCCGCGCGGGGCCTTAATCATGACCTCGGGTTCATTCGCTTCGCCCATCGCAAGAATCAATGCATCAGCCGGAGCCTTGTCCATCATGCCCACCAGCTTGTCTTTTTTGAAAATAGCTAATCCGTCCAGTTTAATATTGGTCACAGCGCCTTTCCAACCCTGAGGTACACTGTCCGAAACAGATGCGATCGGCAGAAAAGGATCAACCCCTTCATCTAGAATGGAGTCTATAAACGTTTTAAGGGATCTTGGATTCCTCATATTAAGAAAACATAGTTCTCGCACCATCTCGGAAGGGAACTTCTCAATCGGTGCATCTGTGTCCATGACCTTATGTGCTTCACCTCTTGTAACAACAGGAAGTGCTGATAACCGATTAAGGGGATATCGGGTGAACAGATCAAGCATCGGGGCAACACCGTCACGTGCCAGTTCTTCACCAATAAGGATGGTACGGCGATGTGCATAATAAATGCGACGAGAGATTGACTTCTGACCCTCAAGCGTCGTCCCGCGTAGGGTACGAGCCGTGTTGGAGAGGATAAACCATGGTTTGTCACCGCTCGTTCCTCCACCGCCTCCTTCACTACCCGATGCCCCTGACTGTCCAGGAAGGGCAATCTGCAGACTGGATCGGTATTCATCACCTTCTTTATCAGCAGCAATCCCGATTACAAAGGCAATATCATTGATCTCTTCACGATCCCAGCAGCCCGAAAGCAGGCAAGTACACAGGATCAACGCTACGATAGCCTTATATCTAATCAAACACCGCATGGACTCACCATCCTTCCTCTGCTTCTGGCGAACCATTAATATCTCTAGCCATACGTTTGCGATCCCGGTGCACGGTTGAAGGGCGATTGATCATTTTCCACCAAGGTACCCGAACTAGAATATCTTTCGTATCCTTCTTATGGTATGGGCTCACCCCTGACAGATACGGCACACCAAATGACGTCATTTGTGTGAGATGCACGGAGATCATCACCAGACCAATGACAATCCCGTATAACCCTAACATGCCTGCCAGAAGCATGATTGGAAAACGCAACAGCCTTACGGTAATGGCAAAATTAAAGCGCGGAATGGTGAAGGATGCAATGCCCGTCATCGATACGATAATAACCATCGGGGCAGACACAATGCCTGCCTGCACCGCAGCTTGACCAATAACAAGGGCACCAAGGATACTGACAGCTTGCCCCACCGTTTTGGGTAACCTGACCCCGGCCTCCCGCAGCGCTTCAAAAGATAATTCCATAATGAGCGCTTCGATGAGTGCCGGGAAAGGGATGGCTTCCCGAGCACCGGCAATGCTGAGAATCAGAGTGGTTGGAAGCATGTCCTGATGGAAGGTCGTAATCGCGATATACAGAGCTGGCAGAAACAATGCAATAAACACAAATAAAAAGCGTATCCAACGGATTAAATTTGTAATGAAGAACCGTTCATAATAATCTTCACTCGCCTGTAACATCTGCCACATCGTTACAGGTGCAATCAATGCAAACGGTGTGCCGTCCACCATGATGGAGAACCGACCTTCCAGCAGATTCGCGGCAACCGTATCCGGGCGCTCCGAATAGTGCATCTGTGGAAACGGAGAATTCGGGTTATCCTCAATAAGCTCCTCGATATAACCGCTCTCCAGAACACCGTCTATTTCAATTTTCTCCAGACGCTTTTTAACATCCTGAATCAATTGGGGATCAGCGACCCCTTCCAGGTAGGCCAAAACGACATCCGTCTTGGTATCGGAGCCAAGCGTCATACTCACCATTTTGAGTGCTGGCGTCTTCATTTTGAAACGTAACAACGCTGTATTAACCCGCAGTGTCTCCGTAAATCCCTCCCGTGGCCCCCGGATGACCGACTCTGTCTGCGGCTCCTCTACGCCCCTTCTTACACCACCTTTGACATTAAACAGCCAGGCTTCAGCTTCTCCGTCCATAACCAGTAGTGCTGATGAGGCAAGGATGCCCTCGGTCGCAGCAGCCCAGGTCTGAACCCGCTTTACTTGAGTTAACTCAATCCGTGTATCATCAATAGGTACATCCGGCTCGTCTGTACGTTGCTGGATCAGCCCCCGAATAAGAGGGCGCAGCATATGCTCCTGAATATCGGCTGAATTCACGATCCCCTCAACGTATACGAGGAGTCCCTGCACCTCCGGTGTGATCATGACATTGCGGAACACCACGTCTGAGGAATTCGAGAAGATTTCTTTTAATGCCTGAATTTGATTTGTGTGGTTGGCACTGATTGGTTGCTTCAGAATAGGTGGGGACGGCAGTCCCAAGGGTACATATTTACTACTGTCATTGGTTGATGCTGAAGTTTTGGACTTATCGTTACCCTTTGATGATTTACCTTCCATATGCCGCCCCTCCATTCTTGGTTTTTATACAAGGTAGCTTGTGCCAGAAGGCAGGGAATTATGTGGTCTTTTTTTACAAAAAAAAGCCTTCCTCAAGGGAAGACTTAACGATCGAAACGATCAACTTGAAAACTGAACCATACATTTAAATCAATACTTACACCATGAACAGAATAACAAGCCTAGATCTTACGCTCGTCCTGATCGGTTAGTCTGCAAAATAGTCATCAGGTATATATTGAATTTCTGACTTGGCATAGATGGTGAGTGTATGTCGCTCATTGTCATAGTTTACGCGGTCGCCATCAACATAATACCAGTGCTTTGTGAGAGGGTGATCTTTGCGCTGTATGAAACGAAATACGTTTAATTCCTGTCTCAGCTCGATAATCTTCAAGGCGGTCTGTTCATCAAGTCCCGTTACAGTGAACAGGTATCCTGTTCCTTCCCGCTGAAAGCGATAAGATAACTCTGCATCCGTCTTGCTGTTCGCCAGTCCACGCCCGGTTACCCCATGTTTTACCATAAACCATTCCTGCTGTGCCATACGTATCGTTCCTCCTTTGATCTTGGAGTGGGAGTTTATTTCTTAATCAAGGCAGATCAATCAACATATAAAACGTATCCTCATGCCCTTCCAGCTTCATGGAAGAGGTCTGCTCCACACGTGCGGTATCTCCTGTATGCAGCACATGTTCATTCTGCAAGCCAAGCTTGCCCTCAATGGAGAAAATGTACATACGGCGACCTTCGTTCTGTTCAAAATCAAGCGTCTTCCCCTTCGACAACCGCCCAAGGTATATCGTCATGTCTTGATGAACCATGGCGATCCGTGGCCCACCCTCGGATGATGCTACAGGAACAAGAGCTCCTTCCAGAGCAGCTGTATCAAAAGAAGTCGTTTCGTAAGATGGCTGCAGCCCTTTCGTATGTGGCATAAACCACAACTGGAGGAGTCTAACCTCCTCGGTATCTGAGGCATTATGTTCCGTATGAATGACGCCGCTTCCTGCCGACATGCGCTGAATGCCGCCAAAGCCTGTTACGGCAACGTTACCCAGACTATCTTCATGTCTCAGCTTGCCATGCAGCACGATGGATACAATCTCCATATCACTGTGTGGATGTGCCCCAAAACCGCGACCTGGTGCGATGACATCATCGTTAGCTACCCGCATGGGTCCAAAAGCTGTATTGTCCGGGTTCTGATACTCCCCAAAAGAAAAGCTGTGACTACCGCGCAACCAGCCCCGATCAAAACTGGAACGTGCTTCGGATGGAATGACTTTAATCATATCGCGCATCCTCCTCTAATTGGTTATCGTTCATGTGAAATCTTCTTATTTTTTCTTAGTAGCATACTTATTTTCATTATATCAAAAGTAAAGCTATTACGTCCAAACCAAAAAAACTCTTTACCCGTCCGTCCGATCCGGCAATCACGTTACCTCATCGGACGGCAAGCAAAGAGCTTGGTCGCAGAAATTATGCTGCACTTCTATACTTTCCGTTACACTTTTCTTTGGTTCTTTAGAGCATGCTTTTGATTATACTCAACATGGTATGACACATTCCCTAAATACAGATCAAGCACTCACATTTTGTTGACTGTTCTGACGTGTAGCTCCTTGCCGGTTAAACAGATAATCCAGCGCCAGAAAACGACTGCCTGTCAGGAGAAGAGTCAATGATCCTGCCATCAGCATGTAGTCGAACTCTGTTCCCATTAAAAACGGCTGACCCGCCTTGGCTGTGAACACTGCACCAACCATAACCGCGATGAACAACAAGGCAAACACACGTGTACCCAGGCCCAAGATCATGGCCGCGCCACCTGCCAGTTCAATGACTGCAACAACAGATGCCATAAAACCGGGAATGCCTATACTTTCGAAGAAACCAACCGTACCGCTAATTCCACCCTCGAACTTACTCCAGCCATGTAATAGAAAAATGAGTCCGATCATAATCCTTGAGAAAAAAAGTCCAATTTCAACGGTTTTGTTATTCATCATGTATCTCCCCATTTCATTCATAATTTTAGTCCTTATGGATTGCTTGATTCTTGGTCGTTTTCTATCCAATCGACCATACAAACAGAACAGACAATAACAGAAACACCGTTACAGAGATTAGAATGGCATATCGCGGTAAGCGCAGTGTAACATCACGTTCAGGGTCGAGCAGACGGGAAATGCGCACATTCACCGACGTATCGGCAAATGAGGACTGAATCGTCATCGTTCTTCCTTCCCCAGATGGCGTGCAGGCGCGGAGCAGTTTCAAGAGTGCACTGCCAATACCGGCGGCATTACCCGTACGTTCAATAGCTTCGTTATCTGCTAAAATCTCTCTGACGATGCGATATTGCTGTGACGTATGCTTCAGCACAGGGATATACGGCATCATCGTAGCAAATACCGAGAGCAATGTTGTTTTCAGTGGATCTCGATGCCACAGATGATGAACCTCATGATACACGACAGCCTTCTCTTCATCCGTATCCAGCATACGGAGTAGTCCTGTGGAAAGTACGATGCAAGGGCGCCATAACCCGATGGTAAAGGCAACCGGAGAAGGCTTGTCCACAACGAGAAATCGGGGTTTCTTCAGATGCCTGTACCTTGCATTCAATTCTTCTGACCAAGCGCGAATCTCCATGGAGCGGAGCTTGGTTACCGCGGCACGCGTCTGGATAATTCGTGTAATCAACATCCAGCCTGTACCAGCGAAAGTCAGCAAAACCAGAAGCAACAGGAACTGACCTACAGACATCCACCCCATACGACTCATCCAGTGGTTGCACAGCCATAGCAGATTCAACCGGATGTCCCATCCAAATATTTTGTACATCGCATACATGAGCATCTGCATGAGCACGAGTACCGGAATACCCAACCCGACGGTGAACAAAATCTTGGAACGGGTCTTCCACATATTAATCGTTATCCTTTTTCCACTGCTTAATCTTCATTTCGAGACGTTCAATCAAGCCTTCATCGGCTTCATCTAACGCATCCAGCATGTGATTCACTGCCAGTGTTCCGAATTCATCCACCAATTCCTGGGACAGTTCCTTGGATTGATCGTTCATAAAGTCCTCCCTGCTTTGTACCGGCCGGTACAGCGATGTGCGGCCCTTCTGTGTTTTGCCGAGTAATCCCTTATCCACCAACCGATTCATCACAGTCATAACCGTATTGAAATTTACGTCTTTGTCTTGTTCCAGTGCCGTCTGTACTTCACGGATGCTGCTGCCGGGACGAGCCCACAATACTTCCATAATCTTGGCCTCGAGCGGTCCAAAAAAACGATTCAGTCCACGCTCGCCTACTTTGAAATTGAGTATTCTCATATTCTGACACCCCTCACACTACCCATTGTAGTGTCCAGAAATGAGAAGTCAACCTCTATGTCAGGTATTTTATGTAAATGATTTGTAAAAATGTTTTTCATTTGTGTATAAAATAACATAAGAAAACCGGGATATTCTGCAAAATCGCAGTCATACCCGGTTCGTAAATGACCTTTGCCAAGCTGGCATAAAAACCAGCTATCTGATTGCGTGAGATGCGGGAAGTTCTCGCATCGACACGTGCTCTCGCTTTATTTTGGCATATGCGTAGAGATATCTACACCCAAGCCATGAGCCAGTCGACCACCCAGCTGCCCGTCAGCGCGGAAGAAGTGGCATAATGCTCGCATCTGGATATCTACCGGTACGGCTTTGAGATCATTCGTCAGATTGTCCAGCAGATGTTGCTGTTCTTCTGGTGTGAAGGAACGGAACAGTTCCCCTGCCTGCGTGTAATCATCTGTTTTCTCAATCTTTTCTCGTGTGACGTGCCCCTGTAATGGAACACGAGTTTCCCGATAAGCCGGATCTTCCTGTGGACTGTTACCTGAGCTGTTAGGCTCATAATTTACGGGAGATGGGTCTTGGTTCACGTTCATGAGTCCGTCACGCTGATGATTGCGCACAGGTGCATACGGGCAGTTCACTGGAATTTGAAGATAGTTAGTTCCAAGACGGTGCCGCTGTGTATCCGGGTAAGAGAACAGACGACCCTGCAACAATTTATCTTCAGACGGCTCAATGCCTGGCACAACGGCGCTTGGTGAAAATGCGGCCTGCTCCACTTCCGCGAAGAAATTCTGAGGATTACGATTCAATGTCATGGTCCCTACCGTCTGGAACGGCAGTACATCCTCAGGCCATGTTTTGGTTGGGTCGAGCGGATCAAAAGAGAAATCATCCATCTGCTCCGGCTTCAGCAACTGTACTTGCAGCTTCCACTGCGGAAAATCACCATTCTTGATATGTTCATGCAGATCACGTGTTGCATGGTTGAAATCCTGCCCCTGAACTTCAGCAGCTTCCTGACGTGAGAAAGCGCGAACCCCTTGAACCGATTCCCATTTGTATTTTACATAGTGAACTTCGCCTTGGGCATTGATCCATTTAAATGCGTGTACCCCGAAACCATCCATTTCCCGGTAACTCGCAGGCGTTCCCAGATCAGAGAACAACCAGGTCATCATATGAGTTGATTCCGGGGAGAGGGTCATGAAATCCCAATATCGTGCCGGATCTTGAATGTTGGTATCTGGAGCCGGTTTGAGAGAGTGCACCATATCCGGAAATTTAATTGCATCACGAATGAAGAAAACAGGCAGATGGTTTCCCACAATGTCGTAGTTGCCTTCACGTGTATAAAATTTAACAGCAAACCCGCGAGGATCACGTGCGGTCTCCGGAGAACCCGTACCATGAATAACGGTTGAAAACCGTACAAGCACATCGGTTTCTGTGCCCGGCTCTTGCAGGAAATCAGCTGTCGTGTATGCCTTCATGCTCTGCTCCAGCTTGAACACCCCATGTGCCCCTGCACCCCTTGCATGGACAACGCGTTCAGGAATGCGCTCACGGTCAAAATGGGCGATTTTCTCGATCAGGTGGTAATCCTCCAACAAGGTTGGCCCTCTTCTACCTGCTGTGCGCGAATTTTGATTATCTCCTACCGGTGCTCCCTGGTTAGTTGTCAAACGATCTGTCATCCTGTCGTCCTCCTTATAATGGGTCTCATGTCTGCTGTATCTATCTACTAATTCCAATCATATTCGTTGTTCGCTCAAATATACATTTAGACTTGATCTAACTGTTAAATTGATTCTAACATGTCCTATTCCTTCGTTGCATGAGGTTCCCATGAGTTTAGGATGAGGTTGTCTGGACGAAAAATGAATTACACATGAAGAATACGAAGGGGGCTTCATATGATACTGGAAATCACAAAAAAACGCAGACCGATAACGGTCTACGTCATATTTCACCCTGGATGAGCATAATCAGTGGCACAGTAGTGACTGCTCCTCCATTATTTTTTTTGCTGTACGCAGTCATGTGCTTAGATCATCAGCTCTGACTACTATTTTTCGCATATACTTAATCCGCCAATCGGTAGCCTACGCCTCTTACCGTTACGATATACTGCGGGGACGACGCATTATCGCCCAATTTTTTGCGCAAGCTTTTGATATGAACATCTACCACATTGCTTCCGCCTGTAAAATCAGTCTCCCAGATATCACTAAGCATCTCTTCACGCGAGATGACTGCACCTTTGGCATCAATCAGCTTGAGCAGCAGATCATACTCCGTCTTGGTCAGATGAATGCGATCCTGATCACGCTGCACACTCATGCGTTCCCGATCCAGCACCAAGTCTTTGAATCCGATTCGCTGTCCCTCTTCTGGTAAAAAAGCTCGCTTGGGCATCACAGGACTGCTGCCAATCATGCGTTGTACCCGATATAGCGCCTCCTGCGGGCGTGCAGGCCATACAAGCAACTCCTCCTGAAGCATCGGTCCGCTTGCACTGCCAATCATCTTCTCCCCCACCAAGTAGAGACAAGGTGTCGTATGCTCTGCCTCGCGGTTCAACCGGCTGTGGATTCCTGTGAATGCATCAATCGTTCCGGCAACCGAGAGGTCATAGATCAGTAGATCAAAAACAAGGCGTTCATGGAGATCCGGTTCCCAGCGATGGAACACAAGTACGTCAAAACAGCTATCTGTCAGAGCCTTCACCAGTTCATGCACCTGACCCGGCATCGGGCTGATCAGAATGACACGTCTGGTTATCGGGCAGTTGTCCACGAGAGGTGCCGTTCCTGAATCTGCCAGCGCAGGTTTGACCCGAAGCGGCAAACGGCGGCCTGACCATTTCACTTTTACTTGACCCGTTTGGTTTTGCATTCCCCGCAGACACCTCCAAATACCACATGTGCATGATCTATTGAATAACCGGTTTCTGCCGCTACCTGCTTCATCCATTGTGGAGGAACTTCTGTCATCACCTCGTCCACTTTACCGCATACCTCACACATAATATGCTGGTGATCATCCATCCGGGCGTCATATCGGCTTGCTGTTTCGCCAAGTTTAAGCTCCCTGATCAGCTCTTTGTCTGTTAAATAGCGAAGAGAATTATATACGGTGCCATAAGCCAGATTATACCCCTGTTCCACGAGCCGATTCATTACATCGGCAGCTGTTGGATGGTCTTCTGATTTACGTACGACATCATACACCGCTTGCCGTTGTATCGTCAGATTTAACGTTTTCACAACCAAGTCCCCTTTTTTACTGATTTCAATTGTATATACATCTCGAACATTACGTTCGCTTTAGCTTTTTCATATCAAAATCCATTTTGATTTAGATTAAGTATAAATCTTAATGCATAGGGAAGTCAACATTGTCCCATCCGGCTATGTTTTGGAATTTTTATAGCGCATTAAAACCAAACCCTTCAAACATTTGGGATTATATGGTTCGCTCCCACAACGTTTTTCAGATAAAATAGAGGGATGTGCGTAAAAGGGGGGATGCTGGTTGTTAAGCACGTTTTTTGTCAATCTCTGTGTGATCATTTCCTTTCTGTACCTGTCAGGAATAATCGCCAAATACTACAGCATTCGTTTGCCTTTTCCCTCGCTTCGCGTTCAGCTAGTCGGTGGCTTTTTATTCGGTCTATACGGTACAGTGCTTATGAATTATTCTTTCCATATCAATGACAGTACCATTGTAGATCTGCGGCATTTGGCTGTGGTAACTGCAGCCGTATATCTTGGCGGACTCGCTTCGGTGATTACCGGAGTCATCATTGCCATCCTTCGTATCGTTATGTTTGGTATTACCTCAGCTGCCATTGATGCAGCATTCATCATGGTACTACTCGGGCTGGCTGGTGTGTACTTTGCCTACGCATCGTGGTCCAGATTAACCAAAATTATCACCATGAATCTCGTAGGCATGGCCCTGATATTTATTGTGCTATTGATGAACACGCCCAGCATGAATACATTGATGAAAGTATATCCCATACAGATGACTATCGCCTTTGCCGGCGGCCTTTTCATATATTTCATCGCGGAATTTATCAATAGATCCAACGAGATGTTATTTATGCTGGAACGCCGAGCCTCCACAGACCATCTGACGGACCTGAGCAATCGGCGGCAATTCGAACAGTCTCTCCAGTCTGAGCTTCAGCATGCAAAGCAGTATCATCAGAAGCTTTCCTTGCTGGTTATTGATATTGATCGATTCAAAAAGGTAAATGATACGTTTGGTCACTCTGCTGGAGATGCGGTATTGAAGCAGCTTGGGCAATTGCTTGTCGAACATGCGCGTTCCACGGATCTTGTTTCCCGTAACGGTGGAGAAGAATTTGCAATTTTATTGCTCGATTGCGGATATCATCAATCCATGGCTATTGCAGAATCTGTGCGGAAAGCCGTGGCCCGATCTCTTTTCATCTTGCCAGACGGGCAGAACGTAAAGCTCACCATCTCCATTGGTGTAGCCGTTTACCCTGATCACTGTGATGACCATGATGACAACGACCTGTTTGACCAAGCTGATCGGGCGCTGTATGAAGCTAAAAATACGGGACGCAACAAGGTATGCTCTCTATCGCCCCGCAATATCACGGTTGTAGATACCGATCCATTTTGAAATGATGAAAAGTCTTAACGTGCAAAAGGGATGTCTCACCTGCCTCAACCAAGGCAAGTGGACATCCCTTTCCTATACATTAATCAAATGAAGTTCTTACAGTTCCCTCTAGACAACGAGTCAGGCCAAAATTTGTTCAATCTCTGCAATAACACCAGCATCCAGCTTAATTCCAGAAGCTGCAGCATTTTCTTTAACCTGTTCCGGACGGCTCGCTCCAACAAGAGCACTGGAAACATTATTTTGCCGCAAGATCCAGGCCAGCGCCAGTTGTCCCACCTTCAGGTTCAGCTTGTCTGCAACTTCGACCAATTGGCGTACTTTG
The DNA here is from genome assembly GCF_050435065.1 of Paenibacillus sp. 4624. Classification (NCBI taxonomy): domain Bacteria; kingdom Bacillati; phylum Bacillota; class Bacilli; order Caryophanales; family Paenibacillaceae; genus Paenibacillus; species Paenibacillus sp. 4624. Next base: position 458,678 of record NZ_JBNDJR010000002.1, on the reverse strand, counting down.
CCGATACGATCTGCGTTGATTTTCCCTTCATCCCAGCCAAGCTTGGCTGCACGGCTATTCTCGGGAATATCAGAGACAGATGTATACTTCCCTGTTAGCAGACCTTGTGCAAGCGGAGAATAAACAACCTGTCCGATGCCTTTGCGTTCACCCAAAGGAATGATCTCGCTCTCAATATACCGATCAAACATATTATATACCGGTTGATTCACGACAATGCGATCCAGCAACAGACGATCTGCTGTGCCTAGCGCAGCTTCCATCTGAGCCGCTGTCCACTGGCTTACACCTACATACAACACTTTACCATGGCGCACCAGATCGTCCAGTGCACGAAGAGTCTCCTCAATCGGTGTCTCCTGATGATAACGATGGCAATAGTAGATATCGACATAATCAGTGCCAAGGCGATTCAAGCTGGCCTCACACTGCTCCATAATATGTTTGCGGGACAATCCGTGATCGTTAGGACCATCACCCATTTTGTTAAACACTTTCGTTGCAAGCACGTAAGAGCTCCGTGAGTACGCTTTCAATGTTTGGCCAAGCAATACTTCGGCAGCGCCCCTCTCATAAGCATTGGCTGTATCAAAAAAGTTAATGCCTTCATCAAATGCCGTTTCAATTGATTTCACTGCATTTTCACGTTCCACATATCCTCCGTACGTCAACCAGCTACCTAAGCTAATCTCACTTACTTTCAGTCCGCTTCCACCCAACCTGCGATAATCCATGAATGCATGTCCTCCTCAGAATGTAGAAATGATGAAGTTAAGTTCCATATGTTATTGTAACCCAACCTGAACAAATGGAAAGACATATAAATAGAATCTCGGGAAAATACGCAAAAAAGGCACACCGCGATGTGATGTGCCTTTGGTAACCTTGGTAGAGATATTCATCTTCTTAACTCGAATAGAAACATGCCTCTTTTTAACTTCAACAGAAAGCATGTTCTTCTAAAATTCAATAAGGGGATTAGCTTAGGTGACATATACAGATCATGGACAAATTTTTATGGCAAAATAATACTCAGTGCATTTAAAAGCTCAGTCTGCCGAACTGGCTTTGTCAGCACGGCATCAAAGACCTCCGTCTGCTGAATATCCATATGCATCCCATATGGAACGAGCACAATGACAGGCAAGGCTTCAATCTGCTGTTTCAGCGCAATCACGAAATCGACTGTAATGCCCTCACGCAAGCCCAGATCTACAACAGCCACATCCGGCTTGTAACCTTCCTCGATCCACTCATATGCGGTAGCTGAACCCGAAGTCATGCACACATCCATCTCCCATCTTCGCATCAAGGAGGATACCCCCTGCAAAATATCAGGATCTTTGGCGAGCAGCACTTTTTTGGCTTTCAAACGTTGTTGCACACTTGTGATTTGCGGCAAATCCCAATATCTACGTAATGGCAATGAGATCTGGAACTCTGTTTCGTCACCTTGCGGACTGTTCACCTGAATACGACCATGCATCAGAATGGCCAGATTCTGGCTGACTGCTAGCCCGAGATTGCTGCCAATCAGTTTCTCCGTACTGATCGTGTCCAGTTTGGCAGTAGAGGTCCGCAAACGGTTTTCGGATAACAGCTGCCCCGTGTATCTAACCCGTAGCAAGAGACGACTTGTATCCTCTGTTTCCTCGCCCCTCATCTCTGCTGTCACCAGCACAGCACCTTCCCGAGTCGAATCTATTGCGTATTGCATTACATGGCCCAACATCTGGCCAATCTTGATCTCATCACCAATGAAAACTTGCGATACATTCAGATTCAGGTTTAATCCCAGTTCTATCTTTTTGCTTGCGGCTGTTCCGGCATAGAGATAGACGGTGTTCTCAATGGTGCTGACCAAATCAAAGGGATCATCATGAATAACTGTTTTCCCTGCCTCATTGATGTTAAAGTTCATCATGTTGTTGAGCAGTGAAAGCAGAATATTACCGCTCGTTTCAATCATATTCACATACTCAGCTTGTTCCTCCGACATATCGGGTGTCCGCATCAGATCCGTTAATCCCAAAATGCCGTTCAGCGGATTACGAATCTCATGACTCATCAGTTTGAGCATTTGTGTCTTGGTCATGGCCTCGGATTCAGCACGTTCCTTCTCCGCCTGTAATTTCTCTTGTAGCTGTTCTGAATCGCTAAGTCTCTGCTCCTGAACGTGCAACGCACTCTCCAAGTCGACAACGTATCCCAGAAATACAGCCATGGCTTTCAGCGTCTTCATATCGGTTTCACTGATCTTATATCCTGGATCGTCCATTATGCATATCGTTCCGAAGGCTTCACCTGTTCTACGTACAATAGGTACTCCCACGAAAAATCGATTTCCCAGTCCACCCGTGACATCCATTAATCGTGTCACAGAATGCCCGGTGGTCTCCGAAATGGTGACGACACTGTTATTGTCTCTCAAGACCAGGCTGCAGTAAGATTCCATAAACGGAAGTGCAGTCCCTTTGACAATCAATTCTTCCTTGCGGTTGAAGGCTTCCAGAATGAAATTGGTCACTCCATCATTCGTAGCTACGAAGATGGTATTCACTCTTAATATGCCACTTAATACGTCCACAATGTGGGACGCTGCTTCTTCAATATTTTCATAGAAGCCTTGGTTAACGCCTTCTACCGTCCCCATGATCCAACCCCTCTTTGTTTGTCTTGGCTGCTATATTAAATTCACCGATCAGAATGTTAATTCACATGCAGGGGTCTGCCGGGGAATCCGAACGATTGTCACAAACTATACTTATATGTTTAACACCACAGAAGTACAAGAGAATCATCCTGGTGCCTGTAACCTCTTTTCTCACCGAACAGATCTGAAAAAACGCTTCGATCCACGATATCTGTCTTGTAAGTTTATACTTGCAGGGTAAGTAGAAATTATACGCCTCTGTTTGAAATTTGGGAACCTTAAACCCGCGCCAAATCCCGGAAGACGCTCTTCTTCCTCACAGGGGGTGTGATCATAATCACACCCAAAAAACCACATATAGTTTATAAATGGATAATATCAATCTACATGTAGTATATATCTCATATATTAATCCAATTATAATCTATTCAAAAATCATTTAGGAGGCACGTTTACATGACTATGCTAGAGCATGCCGCACCACCGGCAACCGATCTGTTATCTGACCTGGGAAGACGTATTATTGGCGCAGAAGACGCTGATACGCTGAGGGAGAATGCAAATCTGAATGGAGATTCCTTCAGCGGCAAGATGAGCAGGCTCGGATCGGAGACAGCCAAATGGCATGCCATGCGTCATGTATTGCCAGAAGCGCTTGCAGATGCGGTGGAGAATGGCGATCTGTATGTGCACGATCTGGATCAGTATGCCCTCGGAACAACCAACTGCATTTTTATTCCATTCGATCGATTGCTGGCTTCCGGCTTCAATACGGGGAATGGATCGGTTCGCACACCACAGACGATTATGTCTGCGATGGCTCTGGTCGCAATCATCTTTCAGTCGCAGCAAAACAGCCAGTACGGCGGCGTATCTGCCAACAAAATCGACTGGGATCTCGCACCTTATGTGCAGCGTTCATTCATAAAACATTTCCGCAAAGGGCAGCGGCTTTTTAATGAACAGGCTTTGCTCACGGACGAGCAGCTGCATCTGGACAGCACCGAAGCGAAGCAGCATTGCCCACATGCATTTGCTTTTGCATATGAAGAGACGGAGCTGGAAACAGGACAAGCTGCCGAATCTCTTATACATAACCTGAATACGATGAGCAGTCGGGCGGGCGGACAGATTCCCTTTACATCGCTGAACTATGGCATGTGTACATCAGCTGAGGGTCGTCTTGTGTCCCGCTCCCTGCTGGAAGCAACGATTCGTGGCCTTGGACATGGGGAAACGCCTGTATTTCCACAGCATATTTTTCAGTGCAAGCAAGGGGTTAATCAGGCCCAGGGCGACCCGAACTATGACTTATTCCGCCTGGCGGTAACCTGTTCTTCGCGGCGCATGTACCCTAACTTTGTCAATGTGGATGCAACGTTTAATTTACCTTTTTATCATCCGGAAGACCCGGACACGATCATTGCGACGATGGGCTGCCGCACACGTACCCTTGCGGATCGGTTTGGACGAAATCGGCAGAGTGGTAAAGGAAATCTGTCCTTCAATACCGTCAATCTGGTGAAGCTCGGGATTCGGTTTGGCATTTGCCAAAATCAGCGGGCTGTCGCGGATCGGGAAGGATTCTATGTGGCTCTGGATAAAATCATGCACAATGCTGTGGATGGTTTACTTCATCGGTATGCCATTCAGAAAAAACAGCCTGCCAAATCATCGGACTTCATGATGCGTGAGGGGGTATGGGAAGGCGGAGAGAAGCTGGAACCGGATGAGCCGGTTGCCGATCTGTTGAAACACGGCACGTTGTCTCTTGGATTTATCGGACTCGCCGAATGTATGACTGCTATGTATGGGCGCCATCATGGACAAGATATGCATGTGCATCGCGAGGCGCTGCATGTGATTCGCACGATGAGAGCGTTCTGTGATCGGATGAGTGAGTTGCATAACCTGAACGTTACGCTCTTTGCTACACCTGCTGAAGGTCTATCCGGCAAATTCACCAAATTAGACCGGGCACGGTACGGGCCCATCTCCGGTGTAAATGAGCGGGAATATTATACGAACTCATTCCATATTCCGGTCTATTATAACCTTCCAGCCTACCGTAAGATCGAACTGGAAGCTCCATTTCACGCTCTGTGTAATGCGGGAGCCATCTCTTATGTTGAACTTGACGGCAATGTACGGGCGAATACAGCAGCCTTTATGCGTATCGTACAGTACGCGCTGGCACAGGATATCGGTTACTTCTCGATTAACCATCCGATTGATCGCTGCCCTGAATGCGGGTATGAGGGGGCCATCGGTGATACCTGCCCAGAATGTGAAGTTCACGAAAATGAGGTTCACTTCCAGCGCTTGCGCCGTGTAACCGGTTATCTGACAGGAGATTACAAGGTACGCTTCAATGCTGCGAAGCAGGCCGAAGTGCGGGATCGGGTGAAACACCGGTGAATCTGTTTGGTTACATTCCCGAGTCGGTCAATGAAGGAACCGGCCTGCGTGCTGTGCTGTTTATCAGCGGATGCCGCCACGCATGTCCGGGCTGCTTCAGCCCGGATTCTTGGAGTTTCCGCGCAGGTGAACCCTTTACAGAAGAGTGGCAGCAGCAGATTTTGCAGGAGGTCACGAACCATCCGCTGCTGGATGGCGTGACGTTATGCGGGGGTGACCCCTTTTTCACAGCAGCAGCATGTACTCGGTGGGTACGCCAGTTTCGGGATGCCCGTCCGGATCTGACAGTATGGGCGTACACGGGGTTTGATTACGAAGAACTCATTACCGACCCGGAGAGAGCCGCGCTTGCGCAGCTGTGTGACGTAATTATTGACGGACGATACGTTGCGGCAGAGCGCGATGTATCTCTGCCCTTCCGTGGAAGCCGTAATCAGCGTTTGATCGATGTACGGGCCACTCAGGCATCTGGAAACATCGTTACATTGCATCTCGGTGCAGTGTAACGATGTTTTTATTGTATACAGAAAAAACGAGCAATAAAGTGAACACCAAAAAGTAAAGCAGCCTCTGCTGCTGTTCGCATGTTCAGAGCCTGCTTCACTAACCCTCGTTATACCTGAAACCTTTGGATGACCTGATTCAGTTCGTAAGCCAAACTTCTCAGCTCGTGAGAGAGGCTTGATACTTCTTCCATCAGCGCCAGTTGTTCTTCCGAAGAAGCACGGGCCTTGTTCGCATTGTCGGATGAATCCGTGGCCACGGTACCCAGCTGTTCCAGGGAAGCTGCAATCTGATCACTGCTGGCTGACATTTGCTCGGAGGCGGCAGATACTTCGTAGACTTGTCCCGATACCTTTTGAATAGATTCGACGATCTGGCGGAAAGTTTCTGCCGTTACGACGGATGTCTCTGCTCCTTGTTTAGCGACATCCACCGACTCTTCAATGGAGGTCACTGCCTTCTCCGTATGATTCAGAATACCTTGCAAGATCTGGTCGATCTGATCGGAAGACTCTTTGGAGCGAGCCGAAAGCTTCTGAATCTCTTGTGCAACCACGGCAAAGCCTCTTCCTGTCTCCCCTGCTCTAGCTGCCTCAATGGAAGCATTCAGCGCAAGCAGGCTCGTCTGATCCGCAATATCCCGAATCATGGACATGATTCCACCGATGCTGCCGTTCAGTTGTTGAAGATCATGGAGAACGACAACCGTGCCTGACATGTTAAGTTCAATCTTCTGCATCTGATCGACCATCGTTGTAATATCTGCCTCGCCTCGGCTAGCGAGATCGGTTGTATCCGAAGCCAGTTCAGCAACCACCTGAGATGAATCAGCAATTCGTTTGATGCCAATGACCATTTCGCCAATGGATTCCTGGCATTCATTCGTGGATTGTCGTTGCTGTTCTGCCCCGGAGGACACCTGCAGCATCGATTCGGTAATCTCTTGTGAAGCTTCAGTGGTACGTTCTGAACTCATCTGAAGATCCGCAGCTGAGCGGGTCACACTCGCAGAAGTGGACTGAATGCCTGTAATCAGTTGCTGTAGACCCCCAAGCATATGATTAAATGCGTTGGCAGTTTGGCCGATCTCATTGTTATTGCGTACATCCAGGCTGACGGTCAGATTACCCTCGGCTGCCTGCTTCGATACGTCTGCCAGTTTCTGTAATGGTCGAAGTACAATTCGAGCCAGAATGACCATAACCAGAATCATGATGATTGCAATGGCAAATCCACTCCCCAGACTGTACAAAAACATCCACATCTGATCCTGCTTGACTTGGGCTGCGTCCAAATCCAGACCAAAAATAGCAATCGTCTTACCCGTATCATCTTTAATCGTGCTTAGATAGGTCACCCACGTCCCAGCAGTATCCGTGTAAGATTCTGTAAGAGCGGTTCCGTTCTGGAATACATGATCATATGTATCTTGAACTATATCTGGAATTTCATATTCGACACCGGGGACCATATCCATTTCATAGAGAGCCTGATTGACTTGCAACCCAGTTAAGATCTGTTTCCCATCACGTTCAATAATATCCGATTTGAATATATAGGCGTTTGCAATGGAGGCAACGCCTGTCATCGCATCGAGTTGTTCTTTCAATGACGTCAGTTCGGGAGATGTTGGGTTAGGTGAAGCCTCCAGTTGCTGATTCGCTTGTTCTACCCATTTATGGTTGAGCTGAAGCTGATTGGACAGCGCCTTACCTACCTGATTGATTTCTTCGTAGTAAGCCTGCTGACTTTGTTTGAAATTCAACACACTCATCAGGATGATCATTACAAACAAAATGATGGCAATCAGGACAGAACTGGTGAAAACTAAACTTCGATTGCGGAAGTAGCGTAACATTGGAGATTCCCCTTTTCCTTTACTTTTCTAGCTTACATATCCGTCCTGATAAAGAATGCGTTCGGGTTCGATTCCTTTCTCCACCTATGCCTATAGCATATGATATGAAACTATATAGTATATATCGTTATATAATTGTTATTTATGAATGGGGATTATGTAAAAATCAAAAAAGGCCCACCCGCAAAAACGGGTTGACCTCATACGTATAAAGAGTAGGAATAGAAGAAGATTAGTGACTTCTCACTCTATTCTTAACCTATTCCTAACCCCTTCTTATTCCATCCTGAAGGTTAACGAACTTCAAAATGACGAACACGGGCGCCCGCAGGTAACACCAGGAAGACATCCTGCACTCCTGATGCGCCTGTCAGTTCAACCTGTACCGTAGACCACCGCTGGGCACCGCCTTGTGCCAGTTCTACACGTCCTGCGATTATACCATCTGGCGCACCCAATCTCACCTCCAGCACACCTCCCTGCTGTTCTGAGGATAGACGTGCCACAAAAGCAGTGGCCCCGTTGCCGAGGTCGGCATTTTTAAAGACGATCCACCCCTGCTCCCCTATGACACGGACAGCTGTGCCGCCCTCTTTGCACTCATCCAGTTCCACACTCTGATAAGCATCATAGTTCTCGGCGCGTGTAGTCACACTCAGGTCACGAGCAGGTATGGTCTCTCCATCTATTTTTAGATCCGCGACCAACTGCACATCCGAGGAAGATTTGGCTGCCATAATCGAATAGATGCCCTCCTCCACTACATAGCGATCACGAGTAACATCCCAGATGGCCAGCTCCTGAACAGGCAGGTCAAAATGAACGGTTGCTGTTGCTCCAGCTTCAATATGAAGACGTCGGAATGCTTTTAGCGTTTTGAGTGGACGTTTCACTCGTGACTTGCCTGCGCGCACATACAACTGCACGACCTCGTCACTGGCGATTGAACTAGTATTCGTCACATCCACACGAATGGCAACGCGGTCGTCTTTTCCTGCTTGTGCAGGACTAACCTCCAGATTGCTGTATTTAAATGAAGCATAGGTCAGACCATGTCCGAACGGATATAACACATTTCCTTCAAAATATTGATACGTGCGACCCGCTTGGATAATGTCATAATCCCGGATATCAGGCAGTTGATCTTCCGATTGCACCCAGGTCATGTTCAGACGGCCCGCAGGTGCATAATCTCCGTACAATACGTCAGCTACTGCGTTCCCCAGCTCCTGTCCGGCGTGTGACGTATACAGGACGGCTGGAATATTCTCCTGAACCCAGTTGCAGGTAAATGGATAACTTCCTACAATCACCACTATGGTGCTCGGGTTAGCCTCATATACAGCCTTTACCAGTTGAAGCTGTGATTCAGCCAGCTCCAGACTTGGGCGATCCACTTCTTCTTTGCCGTTAACAAGCGGGTTGTTACCGACAAATACAATCGCTGTCTCGGCTTCTTTGGCTACAGCAACAGCTTCGTCAATCCCACTGGATACGACATTTTGCTCGAATAGCTCTGCAACACCGAACGTTTTCAACTCTTCGGTCACCTTGAGTGCATCATGACCATCGTTCGATGCCGTCACGGTTTTACCATTCCATGTGGTAAGCCCCACACGACCATCCGCCTGTGGCAACAGATGAAATACTTCTTTGACAAACCAGCCGTATACTTCATTAGCCGAAGCTGTGACAGACTCTTCATCTGTGGTCAGGTATTTGCCGTTACTCTCCGCCTGCAACGTGTAACTGCCAAACCCCCAATCCGTCACCCGGAATATCTCGGCTTCTTCTGAAGCTTTCACTGCCATCTCAGATGAGCCTTCCGCTCTGGTTAGGCCCAGCTTTTGGCCACTTGCTGCAGATGTCAGCGTGATGCGATCGTCACCATCTTTGAAGGTAACATTATCACTGCCCACTTTGCCGCGAATGGCTTCCAGAGGCGTGATGCTGTAGGGTAGCGTACCCGCATACCAATCCCGATAGACCGTTCCGCCGAGCTGACCAATCACAGCTACTTTTCCTGCTTTTGTTTTGTCTAATGGAAGGGTGCCTTTATCGTTTTTGAGCAGTACCACTTGCTCTCTTGCCGCCCGGAGAGAAAGTGCTTTGGCCTTCTCCGTCATCATGGATTCCTCGCCAATTGCAGCGTACGGATTGCCTTCTTCCGGATCAAATTCACCTAGACGGAATCTCACACGGAATGTATTGAACAAAGCTTTGTCGATATCTTCCATGGTCAGGAGCCCCTGCTCCAGCCCTTCACGAAGCGCTTGTTTGGACAGTTCGGCATCATCGGTGATGCTGTCAATACCTGCTTTGACCGACTCTACCGTACCCGGTGTGTGTGAATCATAATACTTATGATCATTCTTGATGCCCATCACGTCGCCCGCATCACTGACGATAAATCCGTCCATCCCCCATTCACCTTTGACGATCTCGTTCACAAAAGGATGCAGTAGAGCCGGCGTGCCATTAATCGAGTTGTACGCTGTCATCATCGACTGTGCTCCGCCTTGCTTGAATGGCTTTTCAAATGCTTTCAAATAATATTCGCGCATATTGCGTGGATCAATGCTGGATGAACCGTTGCCACGATCCACTTCGTTGTTGTTGCCTAGGAAGTGTTTGAGCGTCGCTACGGCCTTGTAATACTTGGAATGGTCGCCCTGAATGCCTTTGACCAGTGCGGTTGTCAACTCTGCAGTCAGTTCCGGGTCCTCACCATACGCCTCTTCATTTCGTCCCCAGCGCGGGTCACGTTCCATATCCACCGTGGGTGCCCAGAGTGTAAGACCGTTGACGGCAGGATTGCGTTTATAAAATACACGCGCCTCGTCTCCGATAACGGAGCCGATCTCTTTCATCAGGTCTGTATCCCACGTACATGCCAGCCCTACAGGCTGTGGGAATGAGGTAGCTTCACCAAGCCATGCCAAGCCGTGAGCAGCTTCCGTTCCATGTTTGTAAGCAGCAACACCCAGGCGTTCTACGGCTGGCTGGTATTGCAGCATGGATTCAATTTTTTCATCGTCCGTCAAGCGGCACACAAGGTCCTTCACTCGATCGTTAAGTGCCATTGTTGTATCTTGAAACGGATATTTCGTTTGATGAGTTGTCATATCTAATCTCCCTTTAATGTATAGTGTAGAATTATGATAGCGAATACATTTTAATTCGTGGAAGTGGTCCATAACTTCTGAATTTTCTCTCCAAAATAAGTAAGAAACCTTTATAAATCACGATATATATATATTTCAAAAAATATAAACCATAAATATAAAACGGTTTCGATAATCCTACTATAAAACATTCTGATATAAAAAAACAGAGGGGCATTTCAAGAAAATGTTCCTCTTCCTTTCTTAAAATAAGCGGCTGCTCGTTTTTTTCTGGCATACTCTGGCAATCCTGAATAGAAGTACAGGGACTCAGCTTCTGAACGTCCCCTATTATGCTGTGATCATGATCTAGGAGGAAACCATTCCATGAATAACAATGAGCAGTTGAAGACCAACTTGCCGCAGGTACCCGAATCTCTGTGGCGTGCCGCGAATACATTCGAATCTTATCCGAAGTTAACAGAAGATACTACAGCTGATGTAGCAATTATCGGAGCCGGGATCGCTGGCATTACAACAGCGTACTTGCTGGCCCAGTCTGGTCTGAGTGTGGTTTTGCTTGAAGCCGGAAAAGTGCTGGACGGCACAACCGGACATACAACAGCCAAAGTATCTGCACAGCACGGCGTCATCTATGATGAAATCATGCATCACTTCGGACATGAGCAGGCACGGATGTACTATGAAGGGAATGCAAATGCAGCGAGCTGGATGCGCAGTCTAGTCAAGGAAAAGCAGATCGATTGTCAGTGGGCTGATGAAGATGCCTATGTCTATATTCAATCCGAAGACAATATCAAAAAGCTGGAGGTCGAGCTGACCGCTTATGGTAAACTCAACATCCCTGGTGAATGGGTAGACCCCCTTCCGATTCCTGTCCCCTCCAGAGCAGGCATTCGTATGCCTGGACAAGCACGTTTCGACCCTTTAGCTTACCTGCATTACCTGCTTGCTTCAGCTGTGAAGCAAGGGGTTCGTGTCTATGAACATACGACGGTAACGGACGTGGAAGAAGAAACCTCTCTGAAAATCCGAACCTATGGCGGTTCATTCGTGACGGCAGAGCATATCGTTGTCGCTTCCCATTTTCCCGTATACGATCCCGGTTTTTACTTTACGCGACTTCATGCTGAACGCTCCTATGCGGTGATGGTTGAACCCGAGAAGCCCTATGCAGGCGGCATGTACATCTCCGATGATGATCCAGCCCGTTCTCTTCGTGCTGTTATCCATAATGGTAAAGAGCATATTCTGTTCGGCGGAGAAAATCATAAAACCGGACAAGGCATCTGTACCTTTGGCCACTACGAGCGTCTGGAAAAGTATGCGTCCGAGACGTTTGGGATTCGCAATATCCCGTTTCGCTGGTCTGCCCAGGATCTGATCTCGATAGATAAAGTGCCCTACATCGGGCCGATCACCGGAAGGCATGAACGGATATATGTCGCTACAGGCTTTGCCAAATGGGGCATGACCACAGGCACGATGGCTGGACATCTGCTGGCAGACCGAATTACCGGCAGAGATAATCCGCACGCAGAAGTATTTGATCCGGCAAGATTCAAGGCAGACCCGAGTTTCAAACACTTTATCGTAGAGAACGTCAATGTTGCGAAGGAGTTAATTGCAGGCAAAGTCGGCATCGTGCACAAAAATGTAAACGAGCTTGGCAACGACGAGGGCGCAGTCGTGCGTCATAACGGTAAAAGGGCTGGTGCCTATAAGGACACCAGCGGTAAGCTGTTCCTGGTGGACACGACATGCACCCACTTGGGATGCGAAGTGGAGTGGAATAATGGGGAACGTTCCTGGGACTGCCCGTGTCACGGCTCCCGGTTTAATTATGAAGGACATGTCATTGAAGGGCCTGCGGTCGAAGACTTGCCCATCCTGGATGTGCAGGAGCAGTAAATACAGTAGAAGTAAACCATGTAGCATATAAGCCCTACCAGATGCACAGAAGATGTATTTCTGAACTCCATGTGTGAACGTACGTAGAGTTCCCTGACATACATCTCATCTCATAGACCGGATCGGTATCCGTCTCCAGACGGAAGCAGCCGAGCCGGTTTTTCTGTATGCTGATATAGAAGTAGGTTATAACACGATCTCACATTACATCAATACTGAATGCGTGGATGAGTCCACTAGTACTGCACTAAAACCATACATACGAATGATTTTAGAACAGAACCAAGAGCAGGGAACGATGTGAATGTAAACATCCAGTTTAAAATAAGGCTTCGAAAGGAACACAAGATGAATAGACAACAATTTATGCAAGCTATGGAATTGGTTTTACGTCCGATGGACCGGCTGGAACGTGCTGAACTACTTGCAGGTTATGCCCACAAGTTTACGCTAGGGTTACGTGAAGGCAAATCGGAGGAAGACATTGCACGGGAGCTCGGCCACCCGGAGGAGATTGCACGTAAAGTACTCGGTGAACGGTATAACGCTAACGCATACTCTGACACATCCGATAGAGGTAGAGTTCCCTTCGATGCACCATCGTTCAGAGAGATGAAACCACCTGTTAATCACAATCGGGCTACGCGGAACTTTTTTGTATGCATCGGTCTGATCTTCCTTAACCTTGTACTCATGATTCCGATCGGTCTTAGCCTCTGGTCCGTGTGGCTTACGATTGCAAGTCTATCCTTACTTGCTCTGGCTCCTGTCGCTGCTGCCTTCGACTATCTGTATCTGAATCACCTTGAAACAACAGAAGTTTTCGTTGCCATTGGGCTGCTCGGTATCGGCATTCTGTTTGCCCTTGCCTCCAAATTTGTCTTTATTGCATTTAAGAATGTGACACTTCGCTATATTCGGTGGAATGTAAACGTGATGAAAGGGGATGTTTCTGCATGAGCACCAAAAAATGGATAGCACTTGCTCTCGTCTGCATTGGAATAGGTTTACTTGGAACATCGGTCTATGGTTTTCAGTTCAAGGATGAAAGGGAAGCCTACAGCAAGCGGTGGGAACTCAACACCGGGGGACTGCAAGATGATCTGCAAAATATTCAGCTGGATGGTAACTTTAATGCGGATATTGAATTCATCGTTAGTCCAGATAACAATGCGTATATCGAAGTGGATGGAAAGTGGGATCCTGAGGTTATTCAAAGTTTCGAGGAGGCAAGTTTTACTGATGGAACATTCCAGCTGGCGCTGCAAAAACACAACCGTCTGAAGTTGTTCTCTTTTAATTGGAACTGGGGGGAACAAGATTCAAGAATAATCGTGGCTTTGCCAAAAGGATATCCCTTGAATGATGTCACATTACACTCTAGCTCAGCGGATTGGGATATAACTGGGCTAAATGCTGAACACTTGGAGATGAAAAGCACCTCAGGCTCCATCGTATTGCGTGATATTCAGGTTCCTCGCATTGAATTGTCACTGACCTCAGGGGACATTGCTGCTTCTGCTATCCAAGGCGATTTAGCCGTAGAACAGACATCAGGAAGCTTCACGGCAACACGAATCGATGGAAAAGTAAACAGCGTGATTCAATCAGGAGATGTGGAAATTGCACAATTGAATGGTGAGGCTAATGTTGAATTCACATCCGGCAGTATTGATATCCAGCAATCTCACGCAGCGCCTATTCAGGTATCAGGGACATCGGGGGATATATCTATTCAAGCTGCGCCTGATTTTGATGGGATTTATGAGGCCAAGGCTACTTCGGGCGATGTTAATATACCGGAGTCACCAGGCATAAGTCAGGATGTGATCCAGGCACGCACGACCTCTGGTAGCATTCGAATCACCCAACCGCGCTAACGTGTGATGAAGCATATTTCCGATCATTGGGTAAAGTATAGTATAATCAAGTGCTAACCCAAATGCTGAGGAGGAATATTCCTATGGAACTTAAAAATAAAACAGCCATCATTACTGGCGCCGGTAAAGGTATTGGACGTGCCATCGCGGAAGCCCTTGCCAAAGAAGGCGTACATCTTGGACTGATCGCCCGCACAGCTTCCGATCTGCAAGCTCTTCAAGAGTCTTTAAGCCAGCAATATGGCGTGAAAGTAACGAGTGCTGCAGCAGACATCTCGGATCGCTCTCAAGCTGAAGCAGCGGTAGCAGCTATTGAGATGGAGCTTGGAGCGGTAGATATCCTCATTAACAATGCCGGAATTGGAAGTTTCGGTACACTGTTAGAGATGGATCCTGAAGAGTGGGAACGCATCCTGCATGTGAATGTCATGGGTACATACTATGTAACTCGCGCCATTCTTCCAAGCATGATCAAGGAAAGCAGCGGCAGCATCATTAACATTGCTTCAACGGCAGGTGAGCGCGGATTCGCTACAGGTTCAGCCTACTGTGCGTCCAAATTCGCATTGCTTGGCATGACGGAATCCTTAATGCAGGAAGTTCGCAAATCCAACATTCGTGTAACCGCGTTGACACCAAGCACCGTGAATACGGAACTGGCTGTGAATGCCGGACTCAAAATCGGAGACGAGGATCGCATGATGCAAGCCGAAGATGTAGCCGAACTGGCGCTGGCCACACTCAAGCTGTCTGACCGCGTATTCGTCAAAGCCGCAGGGATCTGGACAACCAATCCACAGTAAGATGTGAGTGAAGGTTTCCACCAATGAATTGAGGCATGCAATGAAGACACCATCAACCAGCATTTTGGTTGGTGGTTTTTGTGTTTATTATAGAAAGGATAACAAACGCATTCGTGAAGATGCTGAAGGTAAAAAATTCAAAATTAGATATGACTCTGCTGGGAAACGTCAGGAGTTTGAATATCATGAGTAAGACCAAACCAGTTATGACTGTGTTTGCTGGAACTAACGGTGCAGAATGGTCATTAGATTGCTGAAGAGGATATCCGTTATCGATATGGTGAATCATTGAAGAACCTTACACCAGCTCTAACCACTGCAGATCGAGTTGTCATCATTGATAATACATACGAGCCTATTATTGTAGCGGAAATCATGAAAGAGCAATTAATCTATCGTGTAGATCTCATCCCTGCTTGGGCTAATCCTATTTTGGCTCAATACTGATACTCGAGTGACATTATAACTGTGACTACATCCCTTAAAGCTTACGTATCAATATCTTCGGACGGAGGTCAGGCTCCCCTCACCTCCAATAACAACAGAAAGGTCCCAGCCTATAGGCTGGGGCTTTTTTTGTTGCTCAGAATTTGTTCAGAATAATGTGATATGGTCAAGCGAGCTAAAGTATAGAGACTTGGGGAAGGAAGATGGAAATTGTCGAATCAAGGAGCACAGGCAAAAAAATTCAGTACGAATTTCTCTGATTGGAAACAAGTAGCTTTAAAAATCGTTCGGCTAAAATTGTCGTTTTTGTTGCTGTTTAGCACATTTATGCCGATCAATTGGGGACAAGTAGCAAATGCAGCACCTATAACGAGTTCCCTTGATAATTGGTACATCCGATCCATCGGACAAAATATGATTGGTGTGACATACGGCAACGGCATGTATGTAGCGGTTGGAACAAGTGGAACGGTGTTGACCTCCAGTGACGGAGTGAACTGGATGACCCGCACAGCGGGCACCGCAACTCAATTAAATGGTGTTGCCTATAGCAACGGCACATATGTGGCGGTGGGACAAGGTGGAAGGATATTGACCTCCAGTGACGGAATGAGCTGGATAATCCGCGATTCTGGCACCACGAATGATCTTCGTACAGTCAATTACATCAACGGCGCGTATATGGCGGTAGGTGCAAATGGAACAATCTTGACCTCTGGTGACGGAGTGAGCTGGACGAGCCAGGCCTCAGGCACCACCCAATTTCTTTTTGCCGTCAACTACTTCAATGGCACGTATATGGCGGTGGGGGCCGTTGGAACGATCTTAACCTCCAGTGACGGAGCGAGTTGGACGAGCCGCTCGTCGGGCACCACTACTGGCCTATACGGTGTAAGCTACGCCAACGGCACGTACGTAGTGGTGGGGTTAAGTGGAAAAATCTTGACTTCCAGCGACGGAACGAACTGGACAAGCCGCACATCGGGCACCACAAATAATCTTGTTGGCTTAATCTACGGCAACGGCACGTATGTGGCGGTTGGGATAGGTGGAACGATCGTGACCTCAAGTGACGGAGTGAGCTGGATGACCCGCATGTCGGGAACCACGAATAGTCTTGTTGGCATCAGCTACGACAACGGCACGTATATGGCGGTGGGTAATGGTGGAACGATTGTGACCTCCAGTGACGGAGCCAGCTGGACGAGCTCCCTGTCAAGTGTTGTCTCGAATCATCTTTTCGGTATCAGCTACGACAACGGCACGTATATAGGGGTGGGCAATGGGGGGACGATTGTGACCTCAAGTGACGGAGCGAGCTGGACGGCCCGCTCGTCGGGCACCTCGTTTCCTCTATACGGCTTCAGCTATGGCAACGGCACCTACGTGGCGGTGGGTTATGGTGGAAGGATATTAACCTCTAATGACGGAACGAGTTGGACGAGCCAAACATCGGGTACTTCGAATCATCTTTATGGCGTCACCTACGGCAACGGCAAGTATGTTGCGTCGGGGGCAAGTGGAACCATATTAATCTCTAGTGACGGATTGAATTGGACAAGCAGTTCGTCAGGTATTACCAATGATCTATGGAACATGACTTACAGCAATGGTACGTATGTGGCGATAGGAGTAAATGGAACGATACTGACCTCCAGTGACGGAGCGAGCTGGACGAGCCAGACGACAGGCACCACGAAAAATCTTTACGGTATCAGCTACGACAACGGCACGTACATGGTGGTGGGGCAAAGTGGAACGATCTTGACCTCCAGTGACGGAGTGAGCTGGACGAATCAAACGTCTGGCACCACCAATGAACTTCGTGGTGTAAGCTACGCCAACGGTACGTATATGGCGGTAGGGGTAAGCGGAACGATCTTGACCTCCACTGACGGAGCGAGCTGGACGGCCCACACGTCAGGCACCTTGAGTACTCTATATGGTGCCATCTACGTCAACAGCAAGTATGTGATGGTTGGGACAAACGGAATAATTTTGCAATCACCAGCAGTAGCCACAGTGACCAATGCGGCAACGCCGGGCATTGATAACCAGCCGACGGGCGCCACGGTAAATGAAGGCGACAGCAGCCCGAACTTGAGCGTAGTAGCCAACGTAAGTGACGGCGGAACGCTGTCCTACCAGTGGTACAGCAATACGGCGAACAGCACGAACGGCGGCACTGCAATCGCAGGTGCAACCGGCACAACCTTTGCCGCGCCGACGACACCGACAGGCACGACCTACTACTATGCTGTCGTGACGAACACAAACAACAGCGTGAGCGGCACCAAGACGGCAACGGCAACGAGCAACATCGCTGCGGTCAACGTGAACGCACTGACCAACGCGGCTACGCCAGGCATTGATAACCAGCCGACGGACGCCACGGTAAATGAAGGCGACAACAGCCCGAACTTGAGCGTAGCGGCCAGTGTAAGTGACGGTGGAGTACTGTCCTACCAGTGGTACAGCAATACGGCGAACAGCACGAACGGCGGCACTGCAATCGCAGGTGCAACCGGCACAACCTTTGCCGCGCCGACGACACCGACAGGCACGACCTACTACTATGCTGTCGTGACGAACACAAACAACAGCGTGAGCGGCACCAAGACGGCAACGGCAACGAGCAACATCGCTGCGGTCAACGTGAACGCACTGACCAACGCGGCTACTCCGGGCATTGATAACCAGCCGACGGGCGCCACGGTTAACGAAGGAGACAACAGCCCGAACTTGAGCGTAGCGGCCAGTGTAAGTGACGGTGGAGTACTGTCCTACCAGTGGTACAGCAATACGGCGAACAGCACGAAC
Source organism: Paenibacillus sp. 4624 (assembly GCF_050435065.1). Lineage (NCBI taxonomy): Bacteria > Bacillati > Bacillota > Bacilli > Caryophanales > Paenibacillaceae > Paenibacillus > Paenibacillus sp. 4624. The sequence goes on along the minus strand of NZ_JBNDJR010000002.1, from coordinate 440,259 downwards.
GGCGGCACTGCAATCGCAGGTGCAACCGGCACAACCTTTGCCGCGCCGACGACACCGACAGGCACGACCTACTACTATGCTGTCGTGACGAACACAAACAACAGCGTGAGCGGCACCAAGACGGCAACGGCAACGAGCAACATCGCTGCGGTCAACGTGAACGCACTAACCAACGCGGCAACGCCGGGCATTGATAACCAGCCGACGGGCGCCACGGTTAACGAAGGAGACAACAGCCCGAACTTGAGCGTAGCAGCCAACGTAAGTGACGGCGGAACGCTGTCCTACCAGTGGTACAGCAATACGGCGAACAGCACGAACGGCGGCACTGCAATCGCAGGTGCAACCGGCACAACCTTTGCCGCGCCAACGACACCGACAGGCACGACCTACTACTATGCTGTCGTGACGAACACAAACAACAGCGTGAGCGGCACCAAGACGGCAACGGCAACGAGCAACATCGCTGCGGTCAACGTGAACATCGCACCTACCCATACGATTGCTCCTATTGCGGATCAAACGTTAGCTTCACTTACTCAAGGTTACGCTCCGGGTACCCAAGAGACAAAAACTATCGATGTAACTAATACTGGTACAAGCAATTTATCGAATCTGCAGGCTACGGTTAGCGGAAACCATGCCAGCAATTTTGTGATTACGCAGCCGAGTACAACATTAATGAACGGAGCGACCACGTCAGCCTTTACGGTTAAAGCGAAAGATGGCTTGCCAGCGGGGACATATACCGCAACAATAACGTTATCAGCAACCCGAATGACGGATGTGACGTTTACGGTGATACAAGTTGTGAACATGCCGAACGCACCGGCAAATCCGCAAAACCTTGTGGCTATCGGAGGAAACGGTGAGGTTACGCTAAATTGGAGTACGGTAACGGGAGCAACGTATTACAACCTTTATATGGCGACTGATCCAAGTCAGCTTAGTAACGCTTCAGTTGTTACCGTCACTTCCTTTACCTACAATGTACAAAACTTGCTAAACGGCACGACCTATTTCTTTACAGTGAAAGCAGGTAACTCGGGAGGCTTGAGTGGGGAATCGAATCAGGCAAATGCCACTCCTGCAACTGTACCAGCAGCACCAACGAATATTTTGGCAGTAGCTGGAAACGGAGAAGCCACCGTTACCTTTACAGCTCCAACCGAGAACGGTGGAAGTCCGATTACGGGGTATGAAGTAACCGTTTCACCAGGGAATGTAGTCACTACAGGAGCGGCAAACCCGATTGTGATTACAGGTTTAACGAATGGAACGAGCTATACGTTTAGGGTGAAAGCGATCAATGGTGTAGGAAAAAGTGCAGCCTCCGCTGATTCGAATGCGGTCATTCCGCAAACGCCATCCGGCGGCAGCACGGTTCCTATCGATACGCCATCCGTGTCTAGTACTCCAACGATCCCGGAGAAAACGACTACGGAAATGGATATATTTGTCAACGGTAAAGCGGAGAATGCGGGGACTATAACGAGAACACAACGAAACGGTCAAACCGTTACAACCGTGCTTATTGATCAGAAAAAGCTGGAGGACAAGCTCACGGCGGAAGGCCAAAATGCTGTGGTGGCGATACTTGTAAACAGCGAATCCCATGTGGCCGTCGGCTCACTGAACGGTCAGATGGTGAAAAACATGGAGGACAAACAAGCTGTTCTTGAGATCAAAACCGATCGTGCGACCTATACGATTCCAGCGCAACAAATCAATATTAATACCATATCCGAGCAAGTCGGCAAGTCGGTAGCCTTGCAAGACATCCAGGTACAAATCGAAATCTCCGAACCTACAACAGATATGGTGAAAGTTGTTGAGAATGCGGCAGCCAAGGGAACGTTCACGCTTGTCGTACCGCCGTTAAACTTTACGGTGAAGGGCATCTACGGAGATAAGACTGTCGAAGTATCGAAGTTTAATGCCTATGTCAAACGAACCATTGCGATTCCGGATGGTGTTGATTCCGGTAAGATTACCACAGGAATTGTTGTTGAAACGGACGGAACTATTCGTCATGTTCCGACCAAGATTGTCGTGATTGACGGTAAATATTACGCGCAAATCAATAGCTTGACGAATAGCACGTATTCTCTTGTCTACCATCCGCTCGAATTCGAAGATATGGCCAATCATTGGGCAAAACAAGCAGTGGGCGACATGGGATCACGGATGGTCATCGATGGTACGGGCAATGGTATGTTCAGTCCCGACCGAGATATTACCCGTGCTGAGTTTGCAGCCATCATTGTTCGCGCATTGGGACTCAAGACGGAAAATGGAGCAACACCATTCTCAGACGTACAATCAACAGATTGGTACAGCAGCGTTGTCAATACTGCTTATGCCTACCACTTGATCGGTGGTTTTGAAGATGGTACTTTCCGTCCGATGGACAGGATTACACGGGAACAGGCAATGGTTATCCTCTCCAAAGCCATGGCCGTCACTAGTCTCAAAGGTAATCTTTCTGTTCAAACGACAGACGTAATACTTCGTCCTTATGGAGATACGGCAGCTGTGTCTGCATGGGCGCTGAGCAGTGTCGCTGATACTGTAGAGGCTGGCATTGTATCAGGAAGAAGCGGCAATGAGCTTGCACCAAAGGATTACATTACTAGAGCTGAGGTTGCCAAAATTATTCAGGGACTATTGCAAAAGTCCGGCTTGATTTAAGCAAGGGGACGACGGCAACTGAATTGTGGATTTGCACAGCTAAGGCTCGCAAAGATGACCATGACATAAACAGGTGAGGGACACATGTCCCTCACCTGTTTATGCTTTTGTAAATACGTTCGATTTAGATCTGTACTAACGAAAGCAGACGGCACTCATCATACTTTACATCTGTCATCTCTCCTGCTTACTTGTTCAACAGATGATCCAGCTCCAATTCCTTGGACACCGCAATCAGTACAACGGCGGGTTCCTTGCCGATATTGGTCACTTCATGCGGTACAATCGCGTTCCATGTAAACGAATCTCCCGCTTCCAGCGTCTCGACATCTTCCCCCTGCTTTGCTTGGATGACACCTTGCAGTACCAGATGACTTTCTTCTCCCGCATGTTTGCTGATCCCCGTCGAAGCTCCTGCTGGCAGTTCTACAATGGACATACGCATCGCGCCTTTGGCGGTTAACTGCTGCACTTTAATCTGCCCGCTACCTGCTGTAGTCTCCTTGCGTTCATGCTTGCGAACCACATTCATACGCTGCTCTGATGTCAACAACAGGTAAGGAAGCGGGACGCCCAGGTAGTCCGCTATGCTTTCCAATGTAGCGATGGACGGTGACGTTTTGTTATTTTCCACATTACTGATGAATCCTTTGGATAACCCTGTCCCCTCACAGAGCTGCATAATCGTAATCTGTTTCTGTTTGCGTATCGTTCGAATGGCCAAGCCAATATCCATGTGACCGCCCTCTCTTCTCTCTTACTGCCGTTCCCTTGAAATCAAGATTCAACCGTTGACTCTACAAAAATAAGCCGATTACCGAATGGATCGGTAATGGTCATCTCCCGTGAATTCCAAGGGTTTTTTTCAATACCAGGTCTCGCATATTTATATTTTTGCAAAGAAATCCGCTCATGCAGCTCCTCCAGATGCTCTGTCTCAATGCGTAATGCCGCACCAGGGGTACAGTCTCCGTGATGTTCGGACAGATGAATGATAATCTCATCCTGCGACACCTGCATGTACAGCGGCATATCGGCCTCAAATCGATGTTCCCAGTCCACGTTGAACCCCAAGTAATCCGTGTAAAATTCCTTAGCCTTCGCTTCATCAAAAATTCTAAGAATAGGTACGATATGTTTCATCATCTTCTTCACGTCCTCCTCTACAGAAATAAAGTACAGTATGGATGCTCAATCCAAGTTCCCCTATACAAAACATATTTTCATCATACAAAAAAAGTGTTGACCCTACAATGAAAGCATGATAAATTTTGTTCATCAATAAGAATATTATTTTCACATTGGTGAACTTTATGTTTTTAGTTTAATCCCTGTCATTACTTCTTTCCACTCTTTTGCTTCATTGGTTTGATCTATGCATTTTTTTGATCTATACATTCATTTTATACATTGATTCATCGCAACTCATATTCCACCTGGAGGTGTATTGGTTTGAATTCTACTTATATTCATGAGGTGAAACTGCCTCCACATTACGATAAAGCCCAGCAATATCCCGTTATTTTTGCCCTGCACGGCATGGGATCAGATGAGCAGGACATGCTTCGATTAATGGAGCCGCTGTCTTCCGATTTCATTATTGTTGCCATTCGTGGACCTATTGTACAGGGCGGAGGTTATGCTTATTTTCAGATCAAAAGTATAGGCAATCCCGTTCGCGAATTATACGATGCCTCGGTTCAAGGACTGCAACAACTCATCATCGAGCTGTCGGCTCAATATGCGATCGATCCTGCACGGCGTTATATCGCCGGATTCAGCCAGGGCGGCATCATGGCGATGACGCTTGCCTTGGTGATGGGCGATGCCATCAAAGGTATCGTTGCTATGAGCGGATACATTCCGCAGTTTGTGAAGGAAGAATATGCTTTGCAGCCTTCATCCAATCTATCTGCATTTATCTCACACGGCGATCAGGATCACCTTTTCCCGTTACAGCTGGGTGAAGATAATGCTTCCTTTTTCCGCATTCATACGAATCAAGTTACGTATGTGCCATACAGCGGGGGTCACCATGTAACCCCTGAGTTATATGCCAAACTCCAACACTTCCTTCGGACGGATGCTGGGGTAACTACAGAAGACACGAAAGGAATGATTGAATCATGATGCCATCTTTGTTTATCGCCCATGGCGCCCCTTCACTTGCACTGGAGGAGAATGCGTACACTGAATTTTTGCAAAAACTTGGGCAGGATCTGCCCAAACCTAAAGCGATCGTTCTATTCTCCGCTCACTGGGAATCAGCTACACAGCTCGTTTCTTCTGTCACCGGCTCATATGACACGATCTATGATTTCGGCGGTTTTCAACCCGAACTGTACCAGATCAAATATCCAGCCCAAGGGCATGCAGAAACAACCGCTGAGATCGTCAAGTTGTTCACCGAAGCGGGCATTTCAGTGCAGACGGATGAGGTACGCGGCCTGGACCATGGAGCATGGGTTGTACTGCGCCTGCTCTATCCCGAGGCAGACATTCCTGTAATTGCTCTGTCCGTTAACCGTTATCTGACGGGTGAGCAACAGTATCAGATCGGTCAAGCACTCGCTTCTTTGCGTGAGCAAGACGTTCTTGTCATTGGCAGTGGCGGAACCGTGCATAACCTGCGCCGTCTGAACTGGGAAAGTCAAGGTGTGGATTCCTGGGCAACGGAATTCGACAACTGGCTTCAAGATAAGCTGGAGCGCTGGGATACGGATGCCCTCTTCGCGTATGACAAACTTGCTCCGTCTGCTCAGGCAGCGGTTCCTACACCCGAGCATTTCGTACCTCTCTTGATCGCCATGGGTGCAGGAGATAAGAAGAAACAAACCTCTCTTTTATTCCGGGCGTATCAGCTGGGCAACCTGAGTTTGTCCTGCTGGAAATTTGAATAACATGAACTTTACTTAAATCATATAAAGACAAAAGCGTGAGTCACAGGATAACCCTGCTGCTCACGCTTTTTTGAGATATTGTTAGGCGGCTGGATGCAACTGCATAGACCACAAGTGTACTTTTACACATCCATATTAATTCAGTATGCGGAACTTCCGCCTAGGTCTATCGTTTCTTGTACGAGCTTACGGAGTAAATCTATACTAGTGGGAAACCATCTCATCATCAGATTTACCAGACAAGTATTACATGCGAACTCTCATTAAGGAGGCGAAACATGATGTCAGAGCCAAAATCAGAACAACGGATCGATGAACTCATGGAAGAATTGTTGGAACTGCTGGAAGAAAAGGTACAGGATGAGGAAAACCAGGAGTTGCTAGAGGCCTACCGCGACCGGGAAGGGGCAAGCGATAAGGAGCTTGACGCGTTCGAGCAACACTACGGAATACGACTACCGGAAGACTTCAGGACATTTTACAAACGTAAAAATGGCAGCGGATATGCCTTTCACATCCTTTTTCCAGGTGATGCAGCACAAAACGAAGATATGGTCTTCTACATGTTATCGCTGGAACAAATGCAGAGAGAACATGACGGCTCCGTAGAGATTCGGATGGAAGACTACTTCTCTGAAGAAGAAATGCGTGAGCTCGACCCACGGATCAAGCCTTATCTTCATCAGAAGTCGTGGATTACCTTTGGTAAGCTGGGAGGCGGATCGCTGTATTTGATGATGGACTTTGACCCGACAGAGCAAGGAACATACGGACAGATGATTATGTTCAAACATGATCCTGACTTTGTCTATTACGTGGCCGAAACCTTTACCGAATTGCTGGAGCAATCCAATCGCAACTTGCGTGAGATCGACGTGATCGAATATTAAATCAATTAAATTACATCTATTTTATCGACAATCATTGTCGCACGGATGGTGATATGATCATTTTTTCATAATGCTGGGAGTAGTAAAGGCAGTTATAATAACATTTAGTGGAAATGCACAAGCTACCGGAAGAAGGACTGTCTTTCTACATCAACTACATATCTGGGAGGAACTACCGAAGTGGCTGAACAACCGAAGTCAGAGAGCTTTATGTCTCTCGTCAAAAAAGGAAACACATCCTCTGCCGTAGCCATGGCGGGAAACGCCATACTTGCACTATGTAAAGGAGGAGCCTTTATATTCAGTGGCAGCGGCGCCATGTTCGCATCAGCGATGCATTCACTGGCCGATGCCATTAACCAAGGGTTTGTATTTGTCGGAAGTGTATTATCCGAGAAAAAACCTACACGCCGCTTCCCGACCGGATTCGGACGGGTCATCAACATTTTCTGCATGATTGCCGTTATTGTAGTGACGATCATGGCCTATGAAACGATTCATGAAGGCATTCATCTGCTCCAGCATCCTGCTGGTCACTCGGGCGGACTGTGGATCAACATTGGTGTGCTTGTGCTTAATATTGTGATTGATGGAGCCATCCTCATCAAAGCCATGAAGGAAATCTTGAAAGAAGCTCGTGCGCCAAAAGCGACAGGATTTGCCCTTGTGCCTGCAGCGATTAAAAATGTAGGACGCGCGGCACCGCCAACCCGCCTTGTATTTTACGAGGACGTTGTAGCCGTGCTTGGAGCGACGCTTGCGCTCGTTTCTGTTGTTGTCATTGCACTGACAAACTTCGCTTTGCTTGATGGTATTGTCACCACCATCATCGGATGTCTGATGATCGCCGTTGCTTTCCGTGTCGGCTATGACAACATGATTGGTCTGATCGGTGTCGCCGCTCCACAGGATATCGAGGACAAGGTGTCCCAGACGATTTTGGCAGACAGCCATGTGGCTGATATCCAAATGATGCGTATTATTCAGGAAGGTCGGTATTACCATGTCGAGGGTCTGATTGAATTAACCAAGGGATTAAGTCTTGCCGATGCAGACGATATCAAGTTCCGGATTCAGGAGAAACTAATGACAAACCCGGATATTGCTGACGCGGCGATCTCCATCATTGAAGATGACGGCGTGAACAGCTGGGGCAAGAAACATTCGGACGTTATAAAATAGCAGTGAACTCGCAGGATCATAACTGGCTTATCACTGCTTTTATCTGAACAACAAAGAAACGAAGCAGGAAGTGCTCTGCCTCGTTTCTTTTGTATTCTTCGATCTTTTTCTATACTCTGTTCCTTTGTTCCTTATTCTTCATGTGCGCTGCTCATCTAATATGACTATCCCTCTCAGATCACCGTGCCTGCTTCATTCCCATTTCATTCACCTTATCCAGCCATTTCTGACGGAACGCATCTGTGGACTTGCGGACTGGACTAATATCGGTCACGCGTATAGGGGATACACCGCTGAATTTAAGGATGTTGGATTTCATGATTCGGTGCCCTGCCTGTCTATATACCAGTGTATTGTACAGGCGTGGTGTATCCGATGTTACGATGAGGTGCGCAGACTTCCCCTTGAGCAATTTATCCCAGAGCGGTGAGTTGTCCCGATATCTCATGGCGAACCCCGGCAGGAAAATCCGATCAATAAACCCTTTCAGCACAGCGGGCATCGTTCCCCACCACATTGGATAAACAAATACCAAATGATCAGCCCAGCGAATGAGTTCCTGTGCCTTCAGCAAATCAGGCTCGAGCTCTGTCCGCTGACGATAGCCGTATCGGAGATTAGGATTGAACTCGATCTCACTTAGATCGATCATCTCTACAGTCCCACCTGATTTTCGTACGCCCTCTGCGTAGGACTCTGACAGTGCCTTACAATAACTCTGTGGATCGGGATGACCGTTAATGATGAGAATTTTATTTGCATTCATACGTATATTCCTCCTGTATAATATGGTTCATGAAGACCGATGAAACGAACATATCACAAGCATAAAGTGAAGGAAGAGATAAAAAAATGATCAACGACGCCAAATCATTGCGGATTCGTGCAAACAGGAGGACTTATGAAAGATCTTAACCAAAGTGTCCCGATATCCATGGTATATCCTATTTTGAAAACGCTGGTACACAAAGGTTTTGACTCGGAATCCTTTTTCAAAGACATCGATCTGGATCCCTCCATCATGGAGAACCCGGATGCCCGGTTGCCCGTCACTGAATTGGAACGGATTATGCAACGTGCTGCTGATTATGCGAATGATCTGTATTTTGGATTACACCAGGGCGTGCGGCTGGATTTTGCAGATTTAAGCTTGCCCGGATATGTCATGATGCACTCCAAAACGATTGGTGATGCACTTAGCGCGTACCAGCGGTATAACGATATTTTGTATAGTGGATTTCAACTAGAGTGGGAAGTTAGCGGGCCGGATGTGATCATTCAGTTGTCTGTGCAAAATGAGGAACTCCCCATGTCTCGCCATTGCGTAGAGGATATGACTGTTTCGGTATTACATCTGATCAACAAGTTGGCGAATCGCCAGGCCGTGGTCCGAGCAGTCCAATTTCGTCACGAAGCTCCTGACGGGGCAGGTGATCTGTCTGTTTACGTGAACTTTTTTGGGGTCACTCCCGAGTTTGGTACTGCCCAAACCCTCTTGCGTCTATCCAAAGAGGTTCTGACGCTGCCCGTTTTATATTCGGATGCCAGGATGTTGAAGGTTTTCGAGAAGATGGCGGAGGAGACCCAAGCAGACTTGTATGCCTCTCAGCCCTTCTCCAGCAAAGTAAGCCGTTGGATCACAGAGAGTCTGCCTTCCTTCTTCCCCACATTACAACACACAGCAGCACATCTCGGCGTGAGCATTCGCACACTACAGAGCAGATTGCGTGAAGAAGGTACAACGTTTAACGAAATCTCTGTTCAGGTACGGAAGGAAATGGCGCAACGTTATTTACAAAGAGGCAACTATGCTTTCGGCGATATCGCCTATGCCCTGCATTTTTCAGAACAAAGTGCCTTTCAGAATGCGTTCAAAAAGTGGACGGGACAGACCCCAGGGCAATACCGGGCTAATCTGGCGAAAGCACAGCCGTAAATACCAGCCAGGTCATAAACATCTGATGCAACCACCCATTGTCATTATGCGAGGTGCACCAATTGTAATTGTGATCGACTCGGCAGGGATAGGATCGTAACCCCATACCTAGACTTTAGTCTAGGATAAGTTTAACGCCAAAGACGGAGGTTCCCCTTTTCCAGTTCGTGGTATGCTGTGTATAACGAAAGTGATTATACATATTGTACGGATGAAAGATTCCACAATCAAAAAGGAGAGAAATTATGGCTAAACGTACGATTCTTGCACCCGTCCTGATTTTACTCGGTGTGTACCTGATTCTGAATCAAGGCGGCACAATGGGCCCAGGCACAATCTTTGGTACTTTCTGGCCTACGTTATTTGTGATTCCGCTTGGACTGTTCTTCCACTGGCTATACTTCTCCATGATTGGCCGTGGTGTTGGATTGCTCGTTCCAGGCGGCGTGCTGCTGACCGTGGGTATTGTATGCCAGATCGCGATGCTGTTTGGTAACTGGGGCACGATGTGGCCTGGCTTCATTCTGGCACCAGCGGTTGGTTTGTTTGAACTCTACTGGTTTGGCGGCAAAAATAAATGGTTGCTGATTCCGATTAATATTTTGACGGTCCTTTCCCTGTTGTTCTTCACTGTCATGTCGATCGGTTCAGTACTGAGCAGTGTGAGCTACATTCAACCGTTTGTGGCCATTCTGTTGATTGTGGGCGGGGCGTATATCATTATGGGGCGCAAAAAGCATATGTAGTGGCATGATATCTGATGAATTGGGCTAGATTACACTGAGCCATTCCAGGGACAGAACAACTGCGGATCGCTGTTACCCCCAGATTTTTTTTGAGTATTATATCACTTGAGAAAATCTGGTGGTAAAGGCGAGCGCTTCGCTTCCTTCGTTTGTCCTGTCCCCTCCGTTAATGTGTGACTTGTTAATTATCTGATATCGCACTAAGGTGCTATTGCTTAGAAGCAAGGAAAGTAGCCATCCCTGATCTATAGGTGATCAGGGGTGGTTTTTGTTTTTTATGGGGGCTTTGTTTCATGTGACATTGTCTATTGGCTTGGTTTTGATTGCGTAGCTAAGTTGTATTTAATCCAGAAAAAAAGGATCAAAGGCAGGGCCGCGTTTGACGCTATAAAGAAAATCAGTGAAGGTATTCCGGCAAGTGGCATGTAGCTTATGCCTGTCACTTGAACGAACAACTGCTCACCGTTCGGACCGTCAGAGAACAGGATGGATGATGCTTCGTTCCAGCCCAGATGGCTGCCTGCTGCAAGAGCCATAGAACCGGTTTTGGCATACGCATATGCCCAAACCAAGCCCATGATAAAGGTCGTTGTAAATACAATGAGCATAACCGGGATGTTTCCGAACACACCGCCCGAGAACCAGTGATACATCCCAAACGCTATGGAAGAAAGTACGACTCCCCATCGTACTCCTAACCAGTGAATCATAAGCACAAGCAATGCACCACGGAAAAGCAATTCCTCAAACCAGACGGATTTGAAGTTCCACCAACTGGCTATCCAAAAATCAGCCCATACATAGTTAGCGTTCCCCTTCCAGCTTGACATGGTAACCAAAGATTCTGTCCAATGAACTGCTGAGGAAACAAGGATACCCAACAGCAAAGCTATGGCAAATTGCCGCAAACGCAACCCTGCCGGACGGTATCCGAGCACAGATAACGGTTGCTTGATCGTGAAACGAAGCAAGAGCCAAGATAATAGGATAAGCACGGTAATGCCTAACATCACGCCCCTCCTTTCCTTTTCATTTTAGTAAGACAACATGAATTCAATCATCACATCTGCACAGTTAGAGATTCTTTTGCAATTCATCCCGTTCCGTCCCCTCCATCCCGATATACTCTTTCATATTCGGGGTTATGGGCTTTATTACGCACGGGTGTAAATAAAGTTCCCGGCAACCAGAATTGCCAGAGCGGGCTTATGATCAAAGCTATGTTCGATACCCTATGCCAAGCTCTTCGTTTCGTTCCCTCAGAGCCTAGAATCCACTCAACGTCAAATATCCCCTGAAGCCACCAATAGGCTCAGGGGATATTTGAGTTGTATTCGTTGCAGTTTGCGTAGACTGGAGGACAATTATTTACTATGCATTTTAAACTCCAGAAACAGGTCGTTATAATGCGATAGCATTTTTTTGCCCAGATTGTTATAGACCTCCAGCTTGCTTGTCAGTGTCTCGTCCGGATAGAAGCGTTCATCCTGCGAGATATCTTCTGGCAACAGCTTAAGTGCCTCCGCATTCGGTGTAGAGTATCCCACGTACTCGGCATTGCGTGCAGCATGGTCCGGGTCCAGCATAAAGTTGATAAACTGGTGCGCGCCGTTCACATTTTTAGCTGTTTTCGGGATAACCATACTGTCGAACCAGAGATTTGAACCTTCCTCCGGTACCTTGTAATCCAGCTTGTCATTCTGATCCATAATCTCCGATGCATCCCCAGACCATACGAGTCCAACCGCGGCTTCTTCGTTCGCAAGCAGCATTTTGATCTCGTCCCCAACGATGGCTCTTACGTTAGGAGTCAGAGTAGAGAGTTTTTTGAGCGCAGCCTGGAGATGGTCTTCGTTCGTATCATTAAGTGAATACCCCAGACTATTCAGCCCCATACCGATGACTTCACGAGCACCATCGAGCAGCAGGATCTGATTTTTCAAACGCGGGTCCCACAGGTCATTCCAGCTGTCAAATGTCAGACCACCCACCAGCTCCGGATTATACACGATACCAACCGTTCCCCAGAAATAAGGGATGGAGAATTGGTTGTTTGGATCGTAGTTCAAGTTCAGGAACCGGGCATCGATGTTTTTCAGGTTGGGCAGCTTGTTGTGATCGATCGGAACGAGCAGATTTTCTTCTTTCATTTTGCTAATCGCATATTCGGAAGGAATCGCCACGTCGAACGTTGTGCCGCCCTGTTCAATCTTGGTCAGCATCGCCTCATTGGAATCAAACGTCTGATAGATGACCTTCATGCCGGACTCTTCTTCAAATTCCTTCAAAAGATCAGGGTCAATATAATCGCCCCAGTTGTAGATGGTCAGCGTGTTTCCGCCGGAATATCCCTGGCTTTTGTTCAGATACGAAGCCAGAATCATCAGGGCGAATGCGGCCACAAACACAAGCGCGAATGTTCGTACCAGCTGTTTCATGGACGCAGCCCCTTTCCTCCCGCTGGTATGCGTGCTGCACGGCGATTAAGGAAGTAATATCCAACCACCAGCAACACCGTAAGCAGGAACAGCAGGGTAGACAACGCATTAATCGACAGCGATACGCCCTGCCTTGCTCTGGAGTAAATCTCCACCGAAAGTGTAGAGTATCCGTTCCCTGTCACAAAGAAGGTTACGGCAAAGTCGTCGAGTGAGTACGTCAAAGCCATGAAAAATCCAGCGAAAATACCGGGTTTCACGTAAGGCAGCACAACGCGCGTTAGAATTTGCCATGATCCTGCCCCCAGATCGCGAGCCGCATCCATCAAGGTTGGGCTCATCTCCTGCAGCTTAGGGAGCACCATAATCACAACAATCGGCACACTGAATGCGATATGTGACAGCAATACCGAAGTGAAGCCCAGTTTGATGCCAATCATCGTAAACAGAATTAGGAAGGATGCACCAATAATGACATCCGGACTAACAATCAGCACGTTGTTTAGGGATAACAGTGTGTTTTTGGTTCGTTTGCGACGTACATGATAAATCGCCAGTGCACCTGCCACACCCAGAATGGTTGAAATCGCAGAGGACAACAGCGCAATAATAAACGTATTTAATACAATAATCAGCAGCCGAGTATCCGCAAAAACTTCCCTGTACCATTCCAGCGTGAAGCCTTCGAACCCACGCATATGGCCACCGCTATTGAATGAATAGAAGATCAAATAGGCAATCGGCGCGTACAAAATGGCGAACACAACCGCCAGATAGACGTTAGACAGCTTTCCGTTTCTTCCCATTTCGCACCTCCTTCTTGCCTGATCCGGTTAGAAACATAATGACCGCCATAGCGATAATCAAAAAGACGGCAATCGTCGAACCCATGCCCCAGTCCTGGGTAACGAGAAAATGTTGCTCAATCGCTGTACCCAGCGTAATAACACGGTTCCCCGCAATGAGGCGGGTAATCATAAACAGGGACAGCGCCGGGATAAATACGGCCTGACAGCCTGATTTCACCCCGCTGATCGTCAGCGGAAAGATCACGCGGCGGAACGTCAGCCAGGATGAAGCGCCCAGATCCCGTGCAGCATAGATCAGGGACGGATTCATCTCTTCCAGCGCGTTAAAGATTGGCAGAATCATAAACGGAATGAAGATGTACACCGAAACAAAGATAAAGCTGAAATCGGTGAACAAAATCTGCTGTGTGCCAATGCCCACCACTTCCAGCAGGGAGTTGGTCAGACCGTATGTGCCGAACAGGCCGATAAAGGCGTACGCTTTTAACAACAGATTGATCCAGCTCGGTAAAATGATCAGCAGTAACCACAGTTGCTTATGCTTCGTACGGGTCAGCATGTACGCCGTTGGATACGAGATAAGCAACGAGAACGCTGTAATCAGAAACGCGTACCAGAACGAACTGAGCGTCATCTGCATATACACCGGCGTAAAGAACCGTGCGTAGTTGCCCAGTGTGAAGTTACCCTCCACATCAAAGAACGAATAATAGATAACCAGCAGCACCGGCGCTACAACGAACAACACCATCCATAACACATATGGAATCAGATACGCATTGCGCGTGCTGGCTTTAGTCTGCATGAGCGGCCTCTTGATAAGCTTCGAGTCGTCTGTCGAACTCTTCCTCGGTTTCGTTGAAACGCATGACATGAATGGCTTCCGGATCAAAATAAAGCCCGATGCGCGATCCCACGACCGCTTTCTTCGTGGAATGAATCAGCCATTCGTTACCTGCGTCATCGTAGGTCGAGATTTCGTAATGCACGCCGCGGAACAGCTGCGAGTCCACCTTCACCTTGAGTTTGCCTTGCTCCTCGGTTGTGATCTCGAAATCCTCTGGGCGGATAACAATCTCAACAGGCTCATCCGGTTGCAACCCCTGGTCGACACATTCATACTGTGCACCTGCAAACTCAACGACAAAGTCCTGTTTCATCCTGCCTGCCACGATATTCGACTCTCCAATAAAGTCCGCGACAAAGCGGTTAATCGGCTCATCATAAATATCATTAGGCGTGCCGCTCTGCTGAATGACACCGCCGTTCAGGACAAAGATTTCATCAGACATGGCGAGTGCTTCTTCCTGGTCATGCGTGACAAAAATAAACGTGATGCCCAGCCGCTGCTGCAGCTCTCGCAGCTCGTACTGCATCTCCGTACGAAGTTTCAGGTCGAGCGCTGACAAAGGCTCGTCCAGCAGCAAAATTTCCGGCTCGTTCACAATCGCGCGGGCGATCGCCACACGCTGGCGCTGTCCGCCGGACATCTCGCCAATCTCCCGGTTCTCATAGCCGGACAAATTGACAAACTTGAGAGCTTCGAGCACTTTGCTGCGAATCTCGGATGTTTTCATTTTTTTAATCCGCAGGCCAAAGGCTACGTTCTCAAATACATTCAAATGTGGAAATAACGCATAATCCTGAAATACCGTATTCACCTGACGCTGATGCGCAGGCACCTTATTAATCAATGCCCCGTTAAAATAAATGCTGCCCTCCGTCGGCTCCGCAAAGCCGGCGATCAGCCGCAATATCGTTGTTTTACCGCAACCGGACGGACCGAGAAGCGTATAAAATTTCCCGCGTTCAATCTCAAAGCTGACAGCTTTCAATACAGCCTCATCCTGGTCGTATTGCTGTGTCACCCGCTCGAACCGAATGATCGGTTGTTGTTCTGACATGCTTCACGTCGCCCCCTTATCCTTGGGTTTATCCTAAGAAACCTTACCTATTATACACGACTTTAATTAAGTCATATCTCGAATATGAATAATTTACCCCATTTTCTTTTGTTTTGAAAGGTCACGCTCGTACGTTACAGATTTTAATATTATGGCAATAAATCTATTTTCTTAATAATTAGTCTTCTATACAAACGAATTAATAGATTCGGAATAGTATAACGTATATCCATTACAAGGAGGTATTCTTCATGGCTAACAACTTGTCCCCACTCTCTCCGAAGAGTAAAGCTGCAAACAAAAGCAAGCTGGTGTCCAAAAACCGCGCGAAAAACAAATCAAGAAACAATGCAGGCAACACAAGCAAGGCACAGCATATCCAAGAAACCGTCGTTAACGTCATTCTGCCAGAATCTAAAGAGAAAGATACACACCATCACCATCATCATCCACACTCTCATCATCACCATCACTGCAATCCTTACTGCTAATCTATCTATTTCAATATGTTGGCTCGCCCATACGAGTTGATAGATTCAAAAAATAGATGATGCAGATCATGCATTAATCAAGGAGGCATTCCTTATGACTAACTTCTTCTCTCCACTTTCTCCAAAAAGCAAAGCTGCGAACAAAAGCAAACTGGTTTCTAAAAACCGCGCGAAGAACAAGTCCAAAAATAACGCAGAAAACACGAACCACTCAACCCATATTCAAAAAACGGTTGTTAACGTTGTTGTACCTGACCATGAAAATAAACATCCTCACCATCATCACTGATTGCACATATGGCTATTGCTCCGCATTGATCTAAATTACGCAGTATAATTCTCACAAGAAAACGTAGCAGTGACATCTGCTACGTTCCTTTTTGAGTTACTTTGATTTTTCGAAGTGATTCAGTAAAGAATGAATAACGCCGGGACTCCATATCATGGAGTTGAGGTGAGGAAGACCATGGAGATGCGCCGTAATCTACCCCTTTTAATGAGTGTCTGTTTTCTTAGCCAGATGGGGGGATTTATGATTCTGCCCCTCTTTCCGATATATATCGACCAACTTGGCCGATCCGGCTGGGAGATGGGTTTAATTTTCGGAATGTTCTATTTAGGTAAAGTAGCCGGCGGGCTGCCTGCCTCTGCGCTCTATCGCCGGGCAGGGGTCAAAATGTCTCTGGTCCTTATGCTACTTATGCTTGCCACATGTACAGCTGGTTTTGCCATTGCCTCTACGCCCCTGTTCCTCGGTGTGTTGCGGTTATTGCAAGGAATGGCTTCAACCGGGCTGACCGTCATCGTGCGCTCCATCATCAGTGACGGGGGAAATATGGATAACCGGGGACTATACAACGGATATATCAGCAGTAGCGAGGGTGGGGGAATGATTCTGGGACCGGTCATCAGTGGCTGGCTTGCGCTCCACGTACCGCTGTCCGTTCCGTTCTGGCTGGTTGCATGCTGTTGTCTGATCGCTATGCTTGTTGTCATGGGGATGCAAAACAAAGCAACGCATGGATCATCCGGCTCCATACCCATTCTAAAGATGAAGGGTAGTGAATTTCTCTCTTGGGCTCCAGCAGATCAAACCTCCCGTCAGGAAGAAACTGCTCAGGAGTATGCCTCCAATAATACACAGTCTCGCCCAAGCCGTGGCACAGGTCCTATTCCTGTCCCGCTTACAGGATACATAACGGTGCATGTCCTGGAGATGAGTGCCTACGCTGTATTCCTGACGTATTTTGCACTTTATGCAATACAGATCATGCAATGGGATACCTTCTCTGCCAGTCTGGCCTTTACCGTAGCCGGAATCTCTACCCTTGCGGCTGCCCCTTTTGTCGGTTTTCTCTCCGACCGCTTGGGTGATCGGCTCCTGCTGTGCATGCTGGGCATGTTCCTGATCGGCGTTGAAGTCGTTGTTTTTCTAAGTACATCTGTCCACCTCTGGGTGTACATTGGCATGTTCATCGGTGGCATTGGCGGAGCTTGTTACATGGATTCCTTTTTTGCGCATGTCGGGGATCACACTCCTGAAGCGAATCGAAGCGGAGTCATTGGTAAAATTGTCTCGTCAGCCGAGATCGGCTCTATTGCATCTCCCCTACTCGCAGCACTTCTGATGGAGACCTTGTCTCTGTATGCTGTATTTGTCTTTAATCTTGTTCTGATCGCGGCAGCCATCGTCGTTCAAGCCATCATGCGGAAGCAGATATCGGATGAAAGAGAGATGACGTAGCAGTTCTTTTAATTGGGAAGAGCTGTTCCTCCTGATCCAGAGAAACAGCTTTTCAGATTTTTAGAGGAGCGAAATTAGATCATGTGCATTTTCCTCGATTTTGCGTTTTATGTAAGGGTCTGTACTTTCAGGCAGTTCTGTCGGGTGATAAAACCTCGCTTCAAGAACTTCAACCCCGTCCGGATTTAATTCTCCTTCATACTCTGTACAGATATATCCAATAACTACATTATAGTATTCATCTCCATTCCTTAATTTGGCATACAACTGATCTCCCGAGAACACACCGTATAGCTGCATTTTTTTTATTTCTATCCCGATCTCTTCTCTGACTTCTCTTCGTGCAGACTCTTCCACCGTCTCACCGAGTTCCATTATCCCGCCAGGCACTCCCCACGTGTTATCCATATGTCTGACTAACAAAATTTCACATTTATCGTTAACAATCATGACGCTTGGCCTTACCAGAATTAACGGAGCATTACCCACCTGACCCCGAAACGTTTCAATGTATCCCACGACATCGCCTCCTATCACGTATATGTTCAGTATAGAATCCCCTGGAGAATTCATATATAGAAAAAAATGTATCTTTTCTTTCTTATTTTCGTTTATAAACGTTAAAAAATAAAAACCCGATCACACAAATTAATGTGCAAACGGGCATTTCATTGGTGTATTCCCAGCCTGTGGCTGGGCGGCTTTATCGGACGGATGCTCTTGGTCGTTTGGATGATCCAGGTTCTCATGGTGCTTATGATATTGCTCACGGGTACCCTCGTCTGCGGCAACAGCCATCCCATTTTGAAACCTGTATGCGGGGTTCTGGTGAAAAAAGTTCGGCTTCACAATCTCATTCCGATAGGAACTGTGAAAAATATGAGTAGTGGCTGGGGACACTGGTGGAATCAGCCACACCCAGTCTCCAGTCAGCTCGCGTCCAGCCTTTTCTTCCCGCTGTTCAAACAGAGCAAACTGTGATGCAGCCGTATGGTGGTCCACGATACTCACGCCTGCCTTTTTGAATGAATGCAACACAGCAACATTAAGCTCCACCAGAGCTCGATCTCTCCACAGTGTCGTTTCACTCGACGTGTTTAACCCTAGTGCAGCAGCTACATCTGGCAACTTGTTATATCGGAATGTATCGGCAAAGTTTCGCGCACCAATCTCCGTTTCCATATACCACCCGTTAAATGGCGCAGCCGGGTAATTAATGCCCCCGATTTCGACCCGCATATCAGCGATCATTGGCACGCCGTACCAACGCATGCCGAGTTCAGCAATCTCCGCTCGCTCCGGGTGCTCAATCTGCACTTCGATGATCTCCTGCTCTGGTATTACATACCACTCTGGGGCCTGTCCTTGAGCTTGAATAATGATCGGCAACACATCATAATCGCCCCGAGCTCCCTGCCAGCCGAGCGAATTGGCCGCTTTGGTCAGTTCAACGGAAGCAGGATCACCCACAATGCCTTGCTCTGTCTCATACCCCGCATAACGGATCAACTGATGATTCCAGATACGGATGGGGGCTCCACCTGGGCCTTCTGGCGGCAAAATGGTAATCGTAGGGATGATCTTTCCGCCATTGGAAGCTGTATGGATATGATCCAACACAGCCTCCGCAGCCTCTCCTGAAGTTTCTGCATGGCGCGCGTCTACGATCCGCAGTTTATCCCAAAACAGCCTCCCGATACAGCGGTTGCTGTTCCTCCAGGCCATTTTGCAACCATGCTCCAATTCCTGGGCGGTATGGGTATAGGTTCCCGTCTTCTCAATCTCGTGCAAAATGGCAATAAGCCGGGCCTCTGCGTCTTCACGCGTATGGCCCAGCTCTTCGTAACTTGTATATATAAACCGTTCAGCTTCTTCCTGTAATCGATCCAGGTCTGTCCGCATTTCTCATTCCACCATTCTGTACATCTTGGATGCCATTATTATACGGGAAGCACACCGGATTTGTAAGCGAACGGGACGTTTGTTCACGGACTCTACATATCGTTGTCAGGAAACAGGTTCACTTCAATTATTTGCCCAAAAATGCGTTTAACATCCAGATCTCTTTATCCAGCGCTGCGGTAAATCCAATCAGCATATCTTCGCTTGCATTGTCTTCTGCTTCTCCAGCTTCATGAATGCCTTGGCGAATCACATTCAGCATTGCATTCAGATCGGCAACAACGTGTTCAACCATCTCTTCAGCAGACAATTGTCCTTGTACCTCTGTTATTGGGGATAGACGCAGTTGTTCTGTAATCGTTGCTACAGGACGACCACCAATGGTCAGAAGGCGCTCAGCAACCTCGTCCATATTCGCTGTAGCCAGGTTGTACAATTCTTCAAACTTGGCGTGAAGTGTGAAGAAGTTTGGTCCTTTGACATACCAATGGAAGTTATGCAACTTCGTGTAAAGAACAGACCATCCTGCGATCTGGCGGTTCAATACCTCTTGAAGTTTAGCTGTGTTTGTTACAGATGTGTTTGGGTTAGTTTGGATTGTGCTCATGGAATTTATCCCCTTTCGAATGTCTCACTTTAGTTTTGTTTATAATATGATTTGTTTGGAATCTCTTTGTTGTTCTTTTCTTCAATTTAGACTTAATCTAAATCTTGTTTTAATTATAACACTGACTATATACTTTGAAAAGAGCTTTGGCCTCTCTTCCAAATGAAGATTCCATGAAGCTGGGCTTCATGATGAACTTAAGGCTGCTTCCACTATGAACAAGGCTGCTCATGTAGTTATACCGCCAACCTTATCCACCTTCAGTGAACATTCTCACACACCCAAATGAGAATAAAAAAACAGCCCTTCATCTGCAACCACAGATGACAGGACTGAACGCCTTGTTACAACATGATCATAGTTCAATTCTTAGAAATGCTTCGATTCTCCGAGTTCCCGCCTATGAACAAACCTATTCAAACGTAAGAAATTGACTGATTTCCTCGTAGTTCCGTGCCGTAAAATGAGGTTGATGATCCGATTCAGGCGATGCCTCACGGTGATTAAACCAGATGATGTTCCAGCCTGCGTCTACCGCTCCGGCAACATCGTTGCGCCATGAATCTCCAACATAGTAGCTATTATCTGCTGTTGTTCCTGTCTGCTTGTTCACATGCTCAAACAGCCTGCCGTCCGGTTTCGCATAACCGACTTCGCCAGAAATAAACACCCGTTGCTCGTCCACCAGACCAAATACATCCAACGCTTCTAACTTACGCCGCTGATGCTGCCCTTCTCCATTTGTAACCAGCCCCACCGTATGTCCCTCCGCTAGAAGTCTGCGAATCAGATCATAGGCTCCTTGGAAGGGAGTAATCTCAAACTGTCTGCTCAAATACCTTCGTTGCAGTTCTTGCGCTTGCCCAGGCTGCAGTTCAATCCCAAAATCAGCCATCGTCAGCTCGAATCTACGGCATCTCATACGCTCCACCGCATCCTGTTTGGGAACCGCCGACAGGTCTTCCTGGGCAGACAGCCAGTCGCTGTAATACCGAAAACGATGATATGCCAGCGCATAATCAAACGCTTCCGGTAATTCCAACACCTCCTGCAATGCTCTTCGAAGCGGCTGCAAGTGATCATATAAGGTATCATCCACATCGAAAAATATGGCTTTGGCTGTATTATTTCCACGTAATATCACTTACTTGTCCTCCTTGAAGAAAGGTGATATACCGAACCAAACGGGGCAATTAAAGCCCCGATTTGTAAATGAAACATTTTAATGCGTTAGATACGGACTAAAAACAGTGTGCATCTCATTCTTCCACATCAAAAAAGAAGGTACAACTTGTTCCGTCAACTGACTATTGAACAAAGGCCAGTTTTCATTATTAAAATGTTCAATCACTTTAAGAAGGCCATTCTTTAACTTTTCACTGTTTGGAAACAGGTCGTTTTTGCTCAGAAATCCAGAAAATGCGTTGATTTGTAAATTTATCGCTGTAAATGCTTCAATTATATCCAACATAACACCAAATACATCTCTGTATTCATCGTTTGAGACTTTTACAACGACATAGTTCAATGCTTCGTCTATTGAGTCACAGATATCTAACAGCTGCGGCATCATCTCAAACGATCCAATCAGATTATAGTCTGTCTTGATGTTATCTGTGATCGTGACGTTCATTGTATAGTCGTCATTAAAATTGAACACATAATTCTTGTTACCACAATTGTATGAGTTCGTCTTATTCATGGTGAATTCATTGTGGATTGATTCTTTCACTAATCCATACTCCCCATCTTGTTCCGCCACATGGTCAAAGAGTTTTCTTAGTGAGGCATTCATGGCATGTGCATAAGTTTTAAATAAAACACCATCTATATCTTGTTTTCCAACTCTTTTGTAACTAATAGGATTAAACATATTTAATAGAGTAGCTACTTTATCTTTGTCTGCTACCGAGGCGATTTGATCTTCCTCACAATGAAAAATATAATATCTCGTGTTGGATTTAACTCTGTGCTCCCTAAGTAATAAGTTACGAATCTGCTTATGTGAGTCTCCAAAATAATGAGGTGATGTTTCATCCATAATCGTCCATGGATTGTTATAAGCTAATGGTAGAGTAAAACTTTTATTTTTAACATTCACAGTGACAGCAAAGTCACTTTCTAATAACTCTCTACCTGCAATATATTTCATCTCGGAGCGTGAAAAGCCTGAGTTGTCTATAATGACCGAAAATGTGTCCGGGGCAAACTTACCGCAAAGCATAGCTATATATCCACCATATGAAGAACCATAGGCAATTATCTTTTTCTTATTGGCTAATGGATATTTTCTGAGAACCTCACCCAGTACAGTTAGGCAATCTAGAGCAGGTAAGAATCCAAATGACTGATACTCTTCTCGTGCTGTGATCATAAGAGCCTGACATCGGTGATCCAAGGCGGTGATCCCTTTTCTCTCAAGCAACTCACCTACCTTCATATAGAAGTCACTATCTAATGAGATATCATCCCAGTAGGTTGCTGGAACACCGTAGATTCTCTCCATATTTCCAATGAATTGATTATCCAATCTGGTTTCCATGCTTCGGTATATACCAAAGTAATTCATGGAGACAACGATGCATTTATACTTTTCTGCCAGATAGGGATTTAATTTTTCAGATTGATAAACAGAATCCGCAAGTCCACCAAATCCGGGAATGGTTAGTATCACTCCAGTTTCTTCAGTTACACCTGCACTTGGCAACGTAACATAATAGTCCAGCTCTTCTCTAGCAAAACCTAATTCAATATCTGCATGCGGCCTTACCCTATACTCTACAGTTCCCAATTTTTCTCCTCCAAAGTATGTTTTCATAATAATTAAAAGGCATTTTGTTATCCTCATTATCGGAAAAGCAACCTGCTTTGATTAATTTGATCTGTCCTCTGAAGCAACGGGACAGACCTGTACTACATCTGTAAATCTTACTTTTTATTTGACATCCGCTCCTCATACTCGTCATATGATTAGGTGTTGTTTAAAATAGAAATAAGACATACGTCGTGTGAACTCTTCAAGGTTCTGACGTATGTCCTGCTTCTCCTATTTAATTCAAACTTCGCAACTTAGTGAGTTCAACTGCTTGATTCAGACAGATGTCAGATAGATGTACTGGACATGTCTCTCGCTGAGCGTTTCTCGGTGCAAACCAGACTAAAGACCAGATAGAGTAATACCACCATTTGCGGCACAAAGGTCTCCCATGTGGGATACATGCCAAGCCAGCTTAGGGCAGGCAACTCATGTGCCACATGTGCAGGAAGCGTGGCCGACACCTGCAGGGCGTGAATACTCTCGCCCAGAAAACGAAAGACCAGATAATAGATCAGCAGCGTAGCCGTGAGGAAAAACCAGCGCACCGGCAGACGCACACTGAACTGAATAATCGCTATGGCCAAAATAACCAGCATCACCAAGGCTATACCCACCCCGATGAACAACTGGGACAGCTGAATGGAAGGAGCCATGCCGATGTAAAAAATAGTGGTTTCCGCACCTTCTCTTAATATGGCAAGCCCAGCGACAGCAAACAAAGACCATAGACTTCCGCGTGCAAGCGCTCCTCCTACCTGGCGTTCTACATAACTGTTCCATGAGCGGGCGTTTGATTTGTTATGCATCCATTGTCCGACCGTTAACATCAGAACAACTGCCGCAAGTCCGGTATATCCTTCAATCATCTCGCGTGTACTGCCTGAAGATGCCGCAGCCAGCACCAGTGTTAGCACTACAGCCATCGCTACACTCAAGAGCAAGCCGCTGCCCGCCCCAGCCCAAATCCATCGCCGCGCAACAGCTTGTCCGCTCTTCTTGGCGTAGGCCAGCAAAGCAGCCAGTACCAGAATAGCCTCCAGTCCTTCACGAAGAAGAATTAAGGCCGCATCCCATGCAGTATAAGACGTTGTTTCCGTTAAAGGTTCCAACCGCTCTATCATTTGGGATACCACCACTGTTGCTTTCGATGTATTCGGCGGACTGGAGACCAGGTAGCCAGATGCTTCCGTCATCTCATTCTCGATTGCGGTATACGATGCAGGCGAAGAGATCTGCACCTGTCCTTCGACGGAAGGCCAAGCAACGATAAACTGTTCCATGCCTGCAGCCGCTCCGGAGCTATCCCCCGCCTGAATCTGCTGCTGCACCTGTTCCAACAATTGCAGCAGATCAGCTAGCGATGCAGAACCAGCATTGACTTCTTCTTTATCCAGTTCTCCATCCTTGAGTGTACCCACACTGTAATCCGTCAGCAACGTCACCATTTCGTTCATTTGCTGGATGGCCTGTGATTCCTTGCGCGGTTCAGCTTGCATTGCAATCCGAATCAGGCTCATCTTTTTCTCAAGCTGGCTGTATACCCCAAAATGATCCTTGCGAATCGGTGCTTCCGTGCCTTTCCAGGCAGTAACGATTCGTTTATACGTACGCTCTGCCAGAAGCCAGTCTCCTTTTTGCATTGCGACAAGACTGCTGCGGGAATCTGGAAGTAAATGTGCTGCCGCCTTCCGGCCTGCGTCACTACTGCCTTCCGCACTTTGGAACGCTTCTACGTATGCATTGACTGCCCTTGCAAGGTCTGCTAGCGCACTCTTGGCAGCATCGGCATCGCTGCCCTTCAACACATCTTGAACCTTGGTGAGTGCATCGTTAACGGTAGCTGCCAAACCGGCGACCTGCTCTGCATTTTGCTCCGGTTCCAGCTGTCCGGCCTGTTGCCATAACGCCTGAAAATCGGATATATCCCGAACGGCATCATCCAGCTTGCCCTGGCCTGCCTCTACCAGCGCACTTCCTACCGAAGGAAGCAGAGCATGCAATTGATCCGTTTTCGCACTTTCCTTTGGTACAGCGGACGCAGTTGCACCTGACGCATAAGAAGCATCTCCAGAAGCGTAAGCAATACCCTCAAAGGCATCGACGCGTTCACCAAAAACATAATCAACGTATTTGAACTGTCCCTCTCCCATCCATGAAAAAGAATAGATGAGGCCTACGAGTATAGATAATGTAATTCGTAAAGGTAATGTGATGCGTAGCAAGATCATATCGTTTTGCCCCTTAATCCGTGACCATTTGGATGTGGACTTCGATGTAACATAGATACAGGTATGGAGGTAATCGTTGTGGATCTAGTAGATGTGACGTTCGTTTTCATCGGTGTTTTGTTCCTCCTCTGCTCGTTGCCAGAATGCTTCATGATGTTACGAATGCTCCTTTTAAACAACGTTTATGTCCAATTCACCGCAACTCAATCAGCATTAGAACAATGTCTCCCCGATATATCCACCCTGTTTGCATCCGGGGAAACAGGCAAAGACGGCACTACCCACATGCACCGTATATTCATTTAGCTTGTCACTCTTCGCCAGCCGTGTCTGGATCGGGATAAATTGCTTGTCCATATCCCGTTGGTAGCTAATAAACAGCAAGCCTGCGTCAAGCTGGCCTGTTTTGGGATCGAGGCCGCTCGAATACGAGTACGAGCGGCGCAAGATCTGTTGACTCCCGTCTCCCTTGGCGAGCCGCAGATGCGATGTTGCCGGGATTAAAGGTTGTCCATCGGTGGATTTGGCCTGCAGATCCACCGGGTCGAATTCTCCACGGCTGCCGATCGGCGCGCCGCTGTCACGGTGGCGACCAAATGTCGCCTCCTGATCCTTCAGGGTGGAGCGGTCCCAGACCTCCACACGCATGCGCACCCGGCGGACGGCCATGTAGCTGCCGCCGGCCATCCACCCTGGACCGTCACTCGGCTGCGCCCAGACGGTCCGGTCCATGAGCACGGCATCCGTAGTATCCGGATTGCCGGTGCCGTCTTTGAAGCCGAGCAGATTGCGCGGTGTTCCACCCGCGGGGTCGGCTCGGCCTGTGCGCTGGAAGCCCTCCTGGGTCCAGCGCAGCACCGCATGCCCTCGCGCAATACGCGCGAGGTTGCGGATCGCATGGAAGGCGACCTGCATATCGTCTGCGCAGACTTGCACGCACAGGTCGCCACCACACCATTGCGGGTCCAGCGCATCCCCGGCAAATGCCGGCAGGTCGCGCAGTCCCCGCGGCTTCGGGCCCTTCAAGCCGAAGCGCCCGTCAAACAAAGACGGCCCCACACCAAACGTCAACGTGGTACGTGACGGTGTCAGGCCTGCCGCCTCCCCCGTATCGGTGGGCGGCGTATTCAGCGTGGTGTTATGCTCGCCAATCATCTGTCCGGAAGCCATGGCAGCCGAGGCTGCCGTCCAGTCCCGGAACAGACGGCGAAGCTCTTCCACGCTGCCTGCGGTAACGTCAAACGCCGCAAAGCAGATAAAATCCTGCGCGGGCGTAATAATGCCAGCCTGATGCTTGCCATAGAAAGGCAAACCCTGTTTATCAGCCGCCGCAGGTTCTACGGCGGCGACAGAAGAGCCTTTGCGGCCGAGCGCCATCAGTCCGCCTGCGCCGCCCCCGCCAATAAGCAGACCAAGCCCAGCTACGCCGGTCAGCTTCAGCATCTCACGCCGTGACAACGGCTTTTTCAGCGAATCCTGCTTGTTCTCCGTCATCGTTCTACACTCCCAGCACTTGTCCCATATTGGACAGCGGCTCCGCGAGCGCATCGAGATTCTGGCTTAGCTTGCGCACATCCTCATCCTTCAATTTCTCATAAGAAACGTACCCGTCACCATCCTTGAACGGAGCCAGCTCTTTCTCCAGCGCCTCAAATCGATCCGCAATCTGCTGGTTTAGCTGTTTGTCCTTGGCTGCCAGATCATCCTTCAGCAAGTTGTAAATCTCGCGTGCTCCTTCCACATTCGCCGCAAAATCATACAGATCTGTATGCGAATACCGCTCCTCTTCCCCCGTCACTTTGCTGGAAGATACCTCGTTCAGCAGTTCGACCGCACCTGTGACCATTAGACTCGCATCGATATCCATCGTTTCCACTTTAGCCCGCAGCAGCTTCGCATCACTGAGCAGTGTGTCAGCATATTCGCTCATGCCGTCGGTTGTTTTGTCTGCCCACAATGCTTTCTCAATCCGGTGAAAACCACGCCAGTCTGCAGCTTCAACGTCTCCATCGCGTGCATCAATGTTAGGGTCCAGATCACCTAGCGCCTCTGCTACCGGTTCAATCCGTTCATAATACATACGCGCCGGAGCATAGAGCAACTTGGCCTTCTCCAAATCACCCGCCTTCACCGCCTCTGTAAACTTCTCGGTCTCCTTCACAAACGCATCAATCTGCTCTACGGCAAACGTACGATACCCCTCAACCGCAACAGAGTAATCTGCAGCAGTTGCTTCTTGGCCTGCCTTGCTTGTATCCTGAGACGCTGTCTGGGCTTCACTCGTTACAGCTGTCTTCTCAGATACCTTGTTCACAGCCGCCCCATCATTGCCACAAGCTGCAAGCAAAACCGAAGTCACCATCACGACAGCTGGCAAAGTCACACTTTTTCTCATACTCAACACGAACACTCCCTATGGACGCAGTAATTAGGCAACAATTCCCGAAAACATGGAACGAATTCTTCAATTCAAACGGGAACAAATCTTTAAAACAATCCTTTACCGATACAGGAACGTCGAGCAGACATAAACATATCGCTCTTGACTCCCAGCTTTTAATTGATAATGATTATCAATTTCGATAATGACATCATAATTCCGTCCTATCTTTATGTCAATATGAAAATAAGACAGGTCAATTCCCGTGTTTCATAAGGTTTATTTTGGGTATTTAATTCTGCGATACATAGACAAAGTTCGTCATAGAACGTTAAAATGAGACACAATGTTAACTTGTTCCATAATTTAAGAAATTGGAGGCTTATGAACATGAAATGCCAAGTATGTAATCACGAAAATGGAGATGCCCAGTTTTGCGAGAAGTGCGGCTCTAATTTGACTGGAACCCATGCTTCTTCTGATCCTGTGGATTCCGTAACACGAACAAATTCAGCTTCTGCTGACTCGGAATACACGCATTGGTCCAGCAACAAGGAATCTGCTTCTCATCAACCAGAACCTACACGCTCTTCTTCCGTTTCGCCTGTACCATCGCTCGTGAAAGAAACAGCAACAGTAAATTCCAGTAACAATGATGCTCCTGATCAAGATCATTCCCAAAACAACAATGGAAATCAGTGGAACAATTTCGTGCAAAATGAGAAGGTACAGCAAGCCAAAGAAGTAAGCAAACAATACTTGTCCTATTTCCTCAGCGTACTGGCTCGTCCGTATCAATCGATGAAAACCGTTGGTGAACAGCATACCCTGCATGGGTGGTTAACGATGGCACTGTTTGCTGTTTTGACCTCTACATATGTTCTGATCACATTTGGCCGCCTCGGTGCGGAAGGCATATTTATTAGCGGATTTTTGCGCCCGCTCCTGTTTTCGGCTATTATTCTGGTTGCTGCTGTTGCACTCATCTATGGTGTACTTAAGCTGGAACGAATTACTTTCCGTCCCAAAATTCTGGTTGCCCAGTTCGGAACCCTACTGGTTCCTGCAATCGCTACGCTTCTGCTCGCTAACTTGATGATTGTGATCTCCTACTCATTCGCGATCTCCCTACTGGTGCTGTCGTATATTATGGTGTTTGTTGCTATGAATACCGTGCTGTTCCAGCATCCGCTAAATCGGACCAAAGCTGCCATTGACAGCACGTACAGCGTGCTGATTGTGAATGCTGTATTGTTTTACTTAATGTATCGTTTGTTATTTTCGACTATAGCTGGCTTATTTAGCCCGTTATTCTCGCCGTTTGGACGCTTGTAAATTCGTTTCTTCTACTTAAGATTGCTGAAATGGAGACTTCCCCCGATTGTGGGGGGAGTCTTTTTCATTTGCGAAAGGCAACATTGCACGGATCATATTCCATACACTATAATGTGTAGTGTAAGATATATGTTTTTATTTACTTATATGAGTGAGTGAGCATCTAGATGGAGCAACTTTGCTCTTTTCTTTATTTTGATCCATCCTTAACACTACATCACGTAGTGTAACTGATTCATTATTTTACGAAAAAGCGGAGGAATTCGAATGGACATGACCCACATGGATCATATGCAAATGGAACACCAAACAGGCACCTCATATCTGGGGTTGATCATTGGAGCTGCTATGCTGCTACTTTCGATCGCCACCTATATCTGGGCATCACGTACACGCGGCAAAATTGTTAGTCATATGAAAAAGAACGAGCGAGCAACCATCCAGAAGAAAAGCCGCTCTCTTCGGCTTACGGCCCATGCTCTGATCGCTGTATCGATCGTAGCATTCGGAGTTTTTTTCCTGCAAGGTGCCGGAAAGACCTACGATGTAGCCGACCTCCCGAACAATGCAGCAATCGATGTGACGGATGACAAATACTATGGAGCCACCCACACCGAGGAACCGATCCAGTATGAAATGAAAATACCGACCTCAGGTCCACATAATCCACATGATATCAAATTTGGCTTTTACACCGACTTCCCGGGGTATCCTTATCTGGTTCACAACATGGAGCATGGAGACATCATCATCTATTATCGTGAAAATGCCAGTGATGAGCTGAAGGAACATCTCCAATATCTCGCAAAATTTCGCCAAGCAGGCTCAGGCATTCTCGCCGTACCCAACAAAGATATTCCTGAAGGCAGCGAGGTCGTTGTGACCGCCTGGACCAAAACGATGAAGCTGGACAAGTTCGATGATGCCAAGGTAGGTACGTTTATCCATCGTTACATCAATCAGGGGCCTGAGAAGATTCCGCCATCCATTCGCCAAGGCGGCGGAACAATGTAGAGGGGTTAATCAATCCACTGAAAAGAGACATAGCCCCATTGAAGCAACATAAGCATTATAGGCAATTTTAAATGTAACGATCTCCAGAAACCTTATCTCCTGAAAAAGGAGTGCTTAAGCTCAAAAACAATCCTTTTGCGCAAAATAAGGTCTTTCAGGAATCGTTACATTTTTAACTGTCCAAAAAGGAGCACGCAGTATTTCCCAGGATTGATATTCTCCTAACAACAGAACCACGTAGAACACCACAGCATAAATGCTGGCTTTAAACTCTCCCAACTTCTAATCCTTTTCCAATCTTATGCCGATAAACTGAAGTAGAAATGTGTAACGAACATATACCTTTATTTATAGGCCTACATTCCTGACCTACTTTACCTTACATATTACATATCACTTACTATTACAGTTTTACATATCAAGGGGGAGCAATCGGAACGATGAATAGTTTGTTTATGCGAATTTTTTTGTTTTTTTCCTGTCTGATGCTGGCTGCAGGGGCCATTTTAGGCATAACGATGTACCAGGCATCTGCTCAATTGGTTGAACAATCGATGGGGATGCAGGCACAGGCTGTAGCTGAACGTGCAGCCGCTTTAATTGATACGACACTGTATGCTCCACTCAGCACGGGGCAGGACAAAACGGCGTATTACGATACGCTGCGTGCACAACTTAGCCAGTTACGTGAAGCCAACGGACTCAAATATTTGTATACATTAGGCACACGCGAGGAAAATGGAAAGGCTGCGTATTATTACGTGGTAGACGGGGCCGCACCGGATGTAGCCGAGGATGATTTTTCCCCATACGGTACAACGGAGGAAACACTGTACGATGGCATGCTTCAAGCCTTTGCACAAGACATAGCGGTTCGCGGAGAGCTTACGCGGGATGAAGATTACGGGGCTACGATTACCGCTTATGTACCGATTCATGGATCGGATGGCAAGATGTTAGGTGTTGTAGGCGCAGATCTGGACTCTACCGCGGTCTATGAACTCATGGCAAGCAACCGAATTACGATGGTTTGGACAGCGCTGGCGATTGTATTACTTAGTGTATTGCTGGTGTATATTTTCGCACGTTATCTGACAAGGCCACTGGTGAAGCTGAAACAGCTCATTGCTGAGGTTGGAAAAGGAGACCTCACCGTCAACGTGGAGCTTGGACGCAAAGACGAAATTGGGCAGCTCGCTTCCGAGTTCAAACACCTGGTCACGGATACCCGGCAAGTCATGACGGGCATTCGCCAAAGCTCGGATTCCCTGCTTCACGCCGCAGCAGGTGTATCCCGGCATTCCCAGGCAACGGCCGAGGCCAGTCAGCGGATTGCAGAGCACACGAATCATACTGCACAGGGGGCTTCCGAACAGGTGGTACGGGCTGGAGAAGTCACTGTAGCCATGGAAGAAATCACACGTAGCATGCAGCATATTGCTCATTCTTCTTCCAGAGTTGCCGATGTGTCACAGCAGACAACGAACGATGCCATTCAAGGACAGGCGAAGCTGGATACAGCCATCCGCAGCATGGACGAGATTCATCAGGCCAATGTGCAGATGGCCACATCGACGACACAGCTTACGGATTACTCCAGCCAGATTGAATCCGTTGCCCACCTGATGAAAAATATTGCTTCACAGACGAACCTGCTTGCACTCAATGCCAGTATTGAAGCAGCCCGTGCAGGTGAACACGGTAACGGTTTCGCTGTAGTCGCTTCCGAGGTACGCAAGCTTGCAGGAGAATCCGAGCAATCTTCACAACATGTAGCCGAGTTGATTGCCGAGATGACACGTCAGACCTCTTTGCTTGCAGAACATATGTCGGCAAGCACTACAGCGGTGCAATCCGGTCTGACTGTCGTGCAAGAGGCAGGTCAATCGTTCTCTTCCATTCATGGCGGCATTGAAACGATCAACGAGCGCCTGCATGAAGTGTCCGCAGCTTCTGAACAACTGTCAGCAAGCTCAGAGGAAGTGTCGGCATCCATTGAAAACATGGAACATATCTCACGAGAATCTTCATCCAGCATTCAGAAAGTATCCCATGCTGCCGAAACGCAGCTGCAATCCATGGACGAGATCAGTGCCTCCGCCGAGTCGCTACGTGTTTTATCCAGTGAGCTGAATAGCCTGATCAGCCGCTTTAAGATCTAGTTCGTTGCCCGCTTGCTCGACACCAAAAAGCCGCATGGCAGTGATCCACATCATCGGGGTTCTTCCCGATCATCGGAACACAGCCTGCGGCTTGCTGTAGCTCTTACCTTTATACGATGCGTGTCGTTTATACGTATCGTATAAAGGTCTTTTTATCTTAGATGAAGGTCAGCCCTGCGGCTGCCTATCATTAGTAACGCTGCGGAGCAGCTTTTTTACCCAAATCAATCATGTATGTGAAAAATGCTTCCGGATCTGTATCATATACCAGTTGTACCGGACGTCCGTCCGCTTGCTCCACCGTGCGGCCTTGGCTCGGGCCATCTGGAATGACGATGCAGTTCACGGTTTTTTTCTTCACGATGTCCTCGCGGCCTACGGAAGCCGTAGTCAACACATCCCATAGATAATAGGTGGAGTTGGTCTCACTGTACACCAGTGGCGGACAACCTGCATAACAGTTCCCCAGGAAATCCACGCCTTCGAAGCGGCGTTCTGCTGCCCAGCGGTTACGAACTGCGGGTGTAAGAGGTACTTTATTCGTGCTTTCGAGTGCAACCAGATCAATCTGGATACCGCTCTGCCATACGCGATAAGCCGCTTCCGGGTCCCAGAATACGTTCCATTCCGCAGTACCGTCATGCTCCGGCTCTTCTACGTTTCCGCGTTCGAATGTACCGCCCATCCATACCAGCTTGTCAATTTTCTCTTCGATGTCTGGTGCTTCGTCCAACGCACGCGCGAGGTCCGTCAGCGGGCCAGTGAACAACAGCAATGTTTTGCCTTCGGTATTGCGTACTTTCTCAATCAGATGCTGATGCGCAGGAATAGCCGAGAGCGGCGCTTCCATTTTACCGGATTCATTCAGAACAGGCAGTGCATCTACATAGAACGAGTGCAGTCTCCATGCTGCTGGAAACGGGTTTTTGCCTCTGGAATTAGATTTGGCTACTTCAATAGAATACGTCCCAAAACGATCGATAATTTTACGGCTCGCATCGGTTGCTGGCTCCAAATATCCGTCTGCCGGAATAACCGATACACCGGTTACGTTTACATTGTCCATTTGCAGAAGCATAAACAGCGATACGAGATCATCCACGCCGCCGTCATGATTGAAATACACATTCATTTTGTTCGTCATGCTTGCTTTCATCCTTCCTCTGGTTACCCCATTGATGTGAACTTGTCCGTCTGCCCAAGGCCGACGCTTCTTCTATTATGTCCCATAACCCTAAGCCGAGTAAACCTTCCGCACCCAAAGAATCCCTTATCTACAGCATCCCCTGCGCATTTTTCCCAGCTTATCCATTCCATCTCAGACTTACAACCCCAAGGCTCTCGCCTCTGGTAAAAAAGAAAGATGGACCACGGGCATGAAGCCCCGCCGTCCATCTGCCCCTCTCCATGGTTTACAGGGATCGGGATGGTGTCTTCTCTTGTTTCTCGGCAATCTCCGTATACTTGCCTGGCCAGAACGCCCATTTACCCAGCAGCGCTGTAATCGCTGGCACCATGAACGGACGAACCAGGAACGTATCAAGCATTACGCCTACCGCGGTAATGATACCGAACTGCACCAGCACCTGAATGGGCAAGGTTGCCAGAACGGCGAACGTGCCCGCCAGAATCAGACCCGCAGAGGTAATAACCGAACCTGTCTCGCCTACCCCTTCCTTAATCGCCTGACGGAGCGGCATCGTTTTGCGTTTCTGCCAGATGCTTGAGATCATGAAGATGTTATAATCCTCGCCCAGTGCCACCAGGAAGACGAAGGAGTACAGCGGTATTGCACCCTGAATCGCCTCTGCTCCAAGGCCGTAGTGGATGATGATCCAACCCAGACCAAGTGCGGAGAAATACGAAAGTACAACGGTCGCGATCAGATACGCTGTTGCGACTACGGAACGCAGGTAGAGCAGCAGCAGCAAAGTGATCATACCGATGACGACCGGAATAATAATCTTTGCATCACGCTCTCCAGTCACTTCAATGTCGTACTGTTCGGCTGTCTGCCCATCAATCCACACTTGTTGATCCACATTGGTAACTCCGGCATCTTTCAATGCCGTTTCCGCCGTAGCTCGCAGGTCTGGGATATGTTGCATGGCTTCGATCGAATATGGATTGAGATTGAACTCTACGTCATACGCCGTAATGTTGGCATTCTCCGCACCTTGCTGCGCGTCACCCACCTTGCTGATATAATCCAGCGATTCAAGACGTGCTTTCAGATCCGTCTCTTTGCCCCCAGCATCCACGATCACTTTAACTGGAGCCAGCTCTCCTTGGGAAAATTGTTCCCCAATGACCTTAAAGCCTTCACGCGAAGGTACATTTTCCGGAAAGGAAGATAACAAGTCGTACGTAAATTTCACTTGAGTTGAAAAAGCAGCTAGTCCACCGAGCAAAACGACTGTAATCGCCAAAACCGTCCATGGTTTCGTCGTTACGATGCGTCCGATCCAGCTTTCACGGACTTTACGCGGAGCTGGAGCCGGTTTTCCTTTTTTCTTGGCACGCTCGACTTCCATCTCGTGAGTACGTGGAACAAACGGATAGAACGATCCCCGTCCGAAGATGGCCAGCAGCGCCGGAACAAGCGTCAGACTTGCAATAAACATAATAAAGATGGACAAACTGAATGGTACGGCAAAACGATGATATGCACCATATTCAGCCAGCAGCAGCACCAGCAATGCGGCAACGACCGTAAATCCACTCATTGCAATCGCGCCGGATGAACCAGTGATGGCCTGGAAGATGGCTTTCTTTTTGTCCGGCTCATGATAGAGAATTTGACGGTATCTGGAGATCATAAACAGACAGTAGTCCGTACCTGCTCCGAAGAGCAGTACAGTCATGATCGAGATCGACTGAGCATCAACTGTAATCCACCCTTGATCCGCCATAAATCCGAGAATTGGACTGGTGACCATATAGGCGAAACCAACGGCAATAATCGGTATAATCGCCAGTACAGGCGAACGATAGATGAGCAAAAGCAACACAAGTACAAGCACCACAGTTGCAATCAGCAAGGACACATCGGCGGATGAGAACAATCCTGTCGCATCTATGGATATGCCCACGGGTCCGGTTACGCGTGCAATCAATTTGCTTGGATGATCCATAGCTGTATCGAACGGGTTCATGCCAAAGATGGCTTTTGTTTTTTCCTCTAACCCTTCAATGCCTGTCTTCAGTTGCTCTGCATCGGCATCTTTGTTGAAAAACAGCGGCATGACGATGGTGCTTCCGTCTTCCGACAGCTGACCTTTAATCGCCTGTGGTGGTAACTGATACAATGGCACAACCGACTGTTGCTGTTCCACCGGGTCTTGATCCAGTCGTTCGGTCAAGGCCTGAATCTGCTGTATCTGATCCTCTGTGAGTCCAGCAGGGTTGCGCCAGACGATCAGCGCGGGTAATCCCTCACCGCCAGGGAATTCCTTTTTCGCCAAGGCAGCGGCCTGTACGGATGGTTTTGAATCACTTAAATCTTGTGCGTTGTTGGTCTCGCGCTGATTTACTGCCGG
The DNA here is from genome assembly GCF_050435065.1 of Paenibacillus sp. 4624. Taxonomy (NCBI): domain Bacteria; kingdom Bacillati; phylum Bacillota; class Bacilli; order Caryophanales; family Paenibacillaceae; genus Paenibacillus; species Paenibacillus sp. 4624. Next base: position 404,543 of record NZ_JBNDJR010000002.1, on the reverse strand, counting down.
CCATACCAAACCAAGCACAACCGCAATAATAATCCATACGAGCAGTGTGACCCATTTACTTCGTTTGCCCGCTACAAAGCGGCCATAACCTGAACCTTCCTGCATGGTCTATTCATCTCCCTAGTTTTGTTTAAATCCATATAAGTTGAACAAAAGATCATTTGCACAGACACTCCGATGACAGAATGTATGGAAATGAACCGTGGGTCATAATATAATCGAGTTAATTATATATACCGGAAGGTTAATTATGCAATCCCTATTTTTTGAAATATCGTAATACGTTATTTTAACCGTAAATGAGGTCGAATATGATGAACAAAAAACCAAGAAAAGAAGCAAGCCCCACGCGTGCTCCAGGCAGACCCAAAGCAGGTGCAGATCAAGCTTCCGCCTACAATAACATCCTAATGACGGCCTCACGGCTATTTATGGAATACGGGTATGAAGCTGTTTCGCTCCAGCAGATCGCTTCATTATGTCAAGTGACCAAGGCGTCGATCTATTATCATTTTTCCAGCAAACCGGAACTGTTCACCATAGCAATTACCCGTATGATGGCGATGGGCATGCAGCAGACAACACTGCGGCTTGAAGAACCCGGCACGTTGTACGAACGGTTGGTCAACGTGGCGGCTGCCAAGATGCAGCAGTCCCATGTGGATACGGAAACGATGATGCGTGAAGCCGAAACGTATCTGAATGCTGACCAGTTTGCTCAGATTCGGGATGCAGAACATCGTATCTTCGAGGTTCTCGCTACACATTTCCAGCGGGAAATGGATCATGGGTATTTGAGAGAGGCCAATCCCCTGCTGCTTGCTCAGGCCTTCACGTCCCTGCTGATGCTTGCCAACCGTGAGGATGTACGCCGTATGCAGGATACGATTGCCGAACTGGCCGAGGAACTCGTGGGACTCTTTTTGAACGGAGCGGTCAAGCATCCATAGCGGGGTCAGATTTCAGCCAGGAGTAACTTTGACTTAAATCAGCAGAAAGTCTCCCATACACGAGCCAGTGCGGCGATGCCTGGCTCGATGTTCTCTGCTTCAATGCCGGCAAATCCGATGATGAACTCTCGTTTGCCATCAGCAGGGGCACTTCCGTATGCCCACAGATATTCCGCCGAGGCCACACGTATACCCGCATCTAACGCCACAGCCACCATATTCTTGGCTGCATTCGGGTTGATCAACCGTAATACCAGATGAAATCCGGCGTGTTCGCCCTTGATCTCCATTCCCGGTTGATCGCCGAAATGATGCTGAATGGCCTGAACAGTCAAGTCATGTTTGCGTTTATACAGATTGCGCATTTTACGAATATGTTTACCCAGCTCTCCATCTCGCATGAATAACTCCAATGTCCGCTGATGCAGTCGTGAGGCTGATTGTTCGAACAGAACCGTTCGATAAACCTCGCCAAAATATGGAATGAGTTCCTTCGGAAGAACCATGTAATGCACACAAAAAGCAGGGGCAAGCACCTGAGAGAATCCCCCCATGTAGATAACAGGTGTGTTCTCCCGCAGTCCTTGCATCGAAGAAATCGGACGACCGGAATATCTGAATTCGCCGTCATAATCATCCTCAATCAGATAGGCCCCGGAACGTTCCGCCCAGTCCAGCAAAGCAAGTCTGCGGCTGATGGGCATCGGCATGCCCATGGGAAACTGATGCGACGGGGATACACCAGCCAGTGACACATCTGCCTGGTCCAGTTCATCCAGATTTATGCCTTCGCTGTCCAGTGAGATTGGGATAATCTCGTATCCATAATTCCGAAAGGTTCCAGGTAACAAGCGATACCCAGGGTTCTCCACAGCAATCGATGTAACTCCACCTTTGCGAAGCATCGTCTGTGTAAGCAAGGACATGAGCAAATGCTGCTCTGCACCTACCACGATCTGCTCTGGCGTACAACGAACTCCTCTAAATTGTCCCAGATAGGCTGCAATTTCGTTGCGCAATCCCCACTCTCCCTGCGGGTTTCCGTAAAATAATAAACCCTTGGACTCTTCACGCCACACACGGTTCGCGCACTGCTGCCATTTCACATAAGGAAACAGGCTAAAATCATTGTGTGACATATGAAAATCATAGATAACATTCGTCACCGGACGTAAGCTCTGTAAGTCTGGTGATACTACTGTAAAACCTGCCTGATCCTGCCTGTTGGGTGTACGGGTGTAGTTAACCTCTTTTTCATTTTCTGCCGTATGTATATCGGACTTCCCCAGCAGCATATCGTGATAACCTTCAATCACAGCTCGAACGCGATAACCTCTGCGCGGCTGGCTATATACGTATCCTTCCGCAATAAGTTGCTGGTATGCCGCTTCCACTGGTGTTGTGCTTATGCCAAGGAGTTCTGCCCATTTTCGCACAGAAGGAAGGCGGCTGTGCTCCACCAATTTCCCTCGGAAAATTTCCCGTTTGATATGATCCGAAAGCTGAATATAGACGGGTGCACTGTCGTGCTCATCAAGTTTAGGTAATTGCATCATGACTGCCTCACTCCATCTGTCCTTTTCATTTTATTAAAACTGTATATTTGGAAGTATACAGTATTGGGATATACTCATGTCAGAAGCAAGGACTTACAAACCGGATTCAGGCAAAACAACAAACTATATAAATTGAATTAAAGATTTTACACAGTCCACTACGATGACAGAAGAATAGTTCAGCTTATACAGATGCCTTACAGGCTCCACAAGTTTGCTTGAATAGATCAGGAGGAAAACAAACCTATGTCACACCCTACATCTACAAATCGTACCGCCAAACTCATGCAGACTGAACGCATTTACCTGCGCCCATTGGATATCACCGATGTGGATACTTATTATCCAAGCCTGTTTGAGCCCGAAATGCGCAAACAAACAGGAACTCAAACGAGCTTTACCCGTTCTCAAGTTGAAAAGTATGTAGAGAGTTTAGCTCAGGACGACTCGCGACTGAACCTCCTTATCGCATTACAAAACACAGACGAAATCATCGGGGATGTCGCTCTGATGGACATGCATGCCAAAAATCGCAGTGCACATATTCGCATCGCCATTGATCAGCCAGCTCACCAAGGCAAGGGATATGGTAGTGAAGCATTGCTGCTTATGCTAGACTACGGATTCGGCATTGCCAATCTGCATCGGATCGAGCTGGATGTCTTTGCTTTTAACGAACGCGCCATTCGCACGTATGAGAAGCTCGGTTTTCAGCGTGAAGGCGTGAAGCGGGACATGTTGTATTACAATCATCAGTATCATGATGCCATTCTGATGAGCATCCTTGAGCATGAGTTCCGGGAGATACATCTGAAAACAGACAAATAGTTCGGGTAGCACTCTTTGGAACAGCCATGTAGACAGCCTCCAGTATTGAAGCTTTATGTATATACCAGATTCACAGATAGAGTGCATGCAAAAAATACAAAAACCGGGGAGGTTATTCCTCCGCCTCGGTCAGGAAATGCAGATGACCCGCCAGCACCGACAGCTCGGCGGGTGTCTCCATGTACAATTCGCCATCCGTATCGGCTGGCATCGGTACATCTGTTTTTATTTTCAGCGTAGACGCCTTGAAATAGGAAATACTCTCGTTCCGCGGTTGCCATTCTCCCTCCGGCTTATGTGAAAGCACCTCACGCAGAAGTGGAATGCCTGTCTCATGAATAATGAGCACATCCAGCTGGCCATCCTGCAACGCATCCGGAGCAAAAGGTAACACATTCGTGCCCAGAAAACGCCCATTCGCCGCGTAGATCATCACCGCTTCGCCTGTCGTACACTCTCCATTGATCTCTAGCTCATATTGAAATGGCTCGGAACGGCTGATCGTTTGCAACGTGCTGATGAAGTAGCTGACTTTGCCGAGCGCCCCTTTCAAATTCTCGTTAATGTTCTGTGAGGTATCACTGATAAGACCTATTCCGAAAAAGTTCGTAAATACCCGGTCATCTGCTCGTCCCACGTCCACCGGTATAACCCGACCTGCCAGCATCTCTTGTGCCGCTGTCTCGGCATCCGGTGAAATGCCAAGTGATCGTGCAAAATCATTACATGTACCGCCTGGAAGCACGCCGATCTGTGGAGGATTTTGCAAGGATGCCAGCCCGTTCACACACTCATGCACTGTGCCATCGCCGCCCAGAATAAATACCACATCGAATTCTTCCCCACGCTCCCGGCACAGCTTCTCTCCCTCACCCGGTTCATCCGTCCGAACCACGACCAATTCATGAATGGCTGGAGCCAGTATGCCGGTAACCAGACCTACCGTGTTTTCCCGATTCGCTTTTCCCGCATGAAGGTGATGTATTAACAAGGCTTTATTCCATTCCATGCTGCTTTCCTCCATTCCAATGCTTGTTTCCCTTTACCCAAAAAGGTTGAAGTGATAAACAATACCATAGCTCAAACGCATGATCCTGATATACGAACCATGGTTGTGAAGGCGAAACTTCATAAGGGGAAGCGACATGCGGAATATGCATCGTTTTTGTTGTTCATGCGTAATACCAGATAGCTGTACAGGACAGGCTACTTTCATTTCATGTAAGCAACAGGAGTTGTATGTATAATTGTATAAAATATAGCTTCTGATCTGTCTGTAACCACATGATTATCATCATCTTTTATCATCGTTTCCCATCTCCGGTCTTCATAGCCATTACCTGCTTCAACCGGATCTATGCATGAGAAAAAAGGTTCCTCCGCAACCTATACGATATAGGCAACAACTTCGCGGGAGCAACCCATTCAATTCGCTTCAAAACGGTTATATGTACACTATACACGAATGGAGGAATTCCCTATGATTCCAGCTACAATGGAGCAATTAGAGCAAGTGCGCAAGGAATGCCGTACGATGGTTCGCAAAAGAGCAACTGCTTCAGCCGGCTCCACACTCGTACCGCTTCCCGGTACAGATGTCATTGCTGATGTGGGTATGCTGATGCAGCTGTTACCTGCTATTAACAATAAATTCGGTTTATCTCAAAAACAGCTCGACGGCATGGACCCAGAAACCAAGTCCATGATTTACGGATTTGTCATGTCGATCGGGAGTAAAATCATCGGCCGTATGGTCACGAAGGAATTAGTCGTACAGGTGCTCAAACGAGTAGGTATTCGAGTCGCAACCAAATCAGTCGCCAAGTTTGTTCCGTTTGCGGGTCAAGGTCTCGCCGCCGCTCTCAGCTTCACGGCCATGCGGTATGTGGGCAACAAACACATCGACGACTGTTATGAAGTGGTTAAACGTATGATTGAACAGCGTGAAGGCCTGCTTGGTGAACCGGCAACAGTATCACTGGAGGAAGCTACCCGCCATAACCTTGAGGAGAGCTCGCAGGATATAGCCGAACATGAATCAATACAGCATGCTGATTCGGAAGAGGAAATCAAACAGGACCATCAGGGCACCAGTGAAGGTAAGAAGGGTTTCCTGTGGAGACCAAGGCTTAAATAGTATTGTAGCTTGCTTACCCTGCCTTTCATATTTGCGAGCAAACACAGCAAGGTACCACGAGACACAGCGTTTGTCCGCAGGGAAATGCTTGGGCATAGCAGTGATAACACAAACGGGACGAAGCAGTGCAATGACTGCGACGTCCCGTTTGTGTTGATTTATGTTACACCAGAGGTGCGTGGAGCACCGTGGTGGAGGTTCTATTTTTCCAATAAACTATGGTTTCTAGATGTTCCTAAAGGGCCTGACAGCCTTAATAGATATCCAGTCCGTTAGATTGCCTGCGGCTGTTGCTCCGTAAACTGACTGTTATACAGATCCGCATAGAAGCCCTGTTTCGCCATCAGTTCCTCATGATTGCCCTGCTCAATCACATTACCGTGATCCATGACAAGGATGAGATCGGCACCACGAATGGTGGACAGACGGTGAGCGATAACAAAACTCGTACGATTTTGCATCAATTCATTCATCGCTTTCTGGATAAAGACCTCGGTCCGTGTGTCGACGCTACTGGTTGCTTCATCCAGAATCAGGATGGACGGGTCCGCCAGAATTGCTCTCGCAATCGTCAGCAATTGTTTCTGACCTTGAGAGATATTGGACGCCTCTTCATTTAATATCGTATCGTAACCGTCCGGCAGTGTGCGAATGAAATGATCGGCATGTGCAGCAACAGCAGCTTTAACCACTTCCTCTTCCGTTGCACCTTCCCGTCCGTAGGCAATGTTATCCCGAATCGTACCATTGAACAGCCAGGTATCCTGAAGCACCATACCAAACATACTGCGCAAATTACCACGGGACATATCTTTAATGTTAATGCCATCAATCGTAATCCGGCCGCTCTGGAGTTCATAGAAACGCATGAGCAGGTTAATCAGCGTTGTTTTCCCGGCACCTGTCGGTCCAACGATTGCTACGGTCTGACCTGGTGCAACATTAATATTCATATTGCGAATGAGCAGTTCATCTTCTTTATAGCCAAAATCCACCGCCTCAAAAGCTACAGCCCCTGCCGGGTGACGCAACGTTGCAGGTTGTTTCGACTCAGGAACTTCCTCTTCCTCATCCAGCAGTTCAAACACGCGCTCTGCCGAAGCAATCGTGGATTGAATAATGTTCGAGATGTTGGCAATCTGGTTAATTGGCTGTGTGAATTGACGCGAATATTGTGTGAAGGCCAGAATGTCCCCGATGGAGATGGAACCCCGTGTAACAAAAATCCCGCCGACCACACAGATCAGCACATATCCCAGGTTACCGACAAAGTTCATCAGTGGCATAATAATCCCGGAGATAAATTGTGCTTTCCAACCCGATGCATATAGCTCTTCATTCACTTTCTCAAACTGCTGTACGGATTGCTCCTCACGTCCAAAGGCTTTGACCACCTTGTGGCCGGTATACATTTCTTCTACGTGACCATTCAGTTCACCAAGCGACTTCTGCTGTCCGGCAAAATGCTTTTGCGAACGGGAAGCGACCAGCATAACCACCACGACACTAAGCGGTAAAGTCAAAATCGTAATCAGCGTCATCCATGGACTGATCGTCAGCATCATAATGATAACACCCACAATCGTTACCACGGACGTAATAAACTGAGCCAAACTTTGCTGCAGTGTGTTACTGATATTGTCCACGTCATTGGTTGCACGGCTAAGCGTCTCACCATGTGTACGGGAATCAAAATATTTCAGCGGTAAACGTCCAACCTTGGCACTGATCTGCTCACGCATATCATAGACGACCCGTTGGGCCACACCCGCCATCAGATATTGCTGTACATACGCAAAAGCGGCACTGAGCAGATACAGTCCAAGCAACAGGTACAATACTCGCATCAAGGCTGGAAAATCAATCCCTGCTCCCTGCACCCCCTGCATAATCGCAATAGCTCCATGGGCAAGGATATCTGTACCCTCAGCCATAATCTTCGGACTAATAATGCCAAACACGGTACTTAGAATGGCAGCAATCAGAACACCGATCAGACGAGAGCTATGTGGCTGGAGATACTGAACCAATCGGCGCAGTGTGCCTTTGAAATCCTTCGCTTTCTCGGCTGGAGGCCGCATACCCATTCCGCCGCCGGGATGACCCGGTCCGCGCGGAGCACCAGATGCTTTGTGCTGTGCTGTACGTTCACTCATGCGATCTCCTCCTCAGTCAGCTGGGAGGATACAATCTCACGATATACTTCATTGTTCTCCAGCAGCTCTTTATGTGTTCCCGAACCGACAATTTTGCCCTCATCCATGACGAGGATACGGTCAGCATCCATTACCGTGCTTACCCGCTGAGCTACGATCAACACAGCCGCTTCCGTCGTTTCCGATTTGAGCGCAGCACGAAGTTTGGCGTCCGTTTTAAAATCAAGGGCCGAGAAACTGTCATCGAAAATATAAATTTCAGGACGGCGAACAAGTGCGCGTGCAATGGACAAACGTTGTTTCTGTCCACCTGACACGTTATTCCCGCCTTGTGCAATTAGGCTGTCATACCCTTCCTTCATCTCGGAGATGAAGTTTTCGGCTTGGGCCGTACGTGCCGCATGAATAACTTCATCCATACTCGCATCATCCTTACCTTGCCGAATGTTATCTGCAACCGTACCGGTGAAAAGGACGGCCTTTTGTGGGACAAACCCGATTTTGGATCGAAGCTCTTCTTGTTTAAGCTCCCGCACATCGGTTCCATTCACACGCACAGTACCTTCGGTCACATCATAGAAACGTGGAATGAGACTGAGCAATGTGGTTTTACCCGAACCCGTACCGCCGATAATCGCTGTCGTTTCACCGGAACGTGCCGTAAACGAGATATCGGACAACGCTGCATTCTCTGCACCTGGATAACGGAAAGTAACATGATCGAACTCGATCGTTCCCTGCATGGATTTCATGGTGCGGGGCTGTGCAGGATCAGAAAGATCCGGCTGCATATCCAGCACTTCGTTAATCCGCTCTGCCGAAGCTGATGCTCTTGGAATCATCACAAAAATCATGGATACCATAATCAATGAGAACATAATCTGCATTGCATATTGTACAAAGGCAATCAGGGAACCAATGTTCATATGTCCGCCATCAATACGCAGACCACCAAAGTAAAGAATGGCAATCATCGAAAAGTTCATGACCAGCATCATCACTGGCATAACTGTCGCCATCAGAACATTGACCTTAATCGACACATCTCTTAATTCCGTATTTGCCCCATTGAAACGAACACGCTCATGCTCACCACGGTTAAAAGAACGAACAACCCGGATACCTGTCAGCTGTTCACGCAGAACCAGATTAAGCCGGTCCAGCTTTTTTTGAATTTGCTTGAAAAGCGGAAATCCTTTGGAACCAATTAAGGCGATTGCTCCTGCAAGTACAGGCAGAACAACCAGGAAGATGGTGGACAGCTTCGCGTCCTGAGAAACAGCCATGAAAATCCCCCCGATACACATCATCGGAGCCATAATCATCATGCGCAGCATCATCGTTAATACGTTCTGCACCTGTGTAATATCATTTGTTGTACGCGTAATCAGTGAAGCTGTACCCAGCTTATCAAATTCCTGCAACGAGAAATTTTCAACATGCCGGAACACTCGGCTGCGCAGCTGTTTGGCAAATCCGCCCGCTGTGCGCGAAGACAGATAACTCGCGATAATGGAACATGTGGTTCCGCCAATGGCAATCAGCAGCATGAAACCGCCAATTTTCCAGATATAAGGTACATCACCTTTGACGATACCAAGGTTGACGATATCAGCCATTAACGTAGGCAAGTACAACTCCGCCATCGTTTGCATAAAGATAAGCGCCAAAATAAAAATAATCGGAATACGATAGGGCTTTAACATGCGAAATAACTTCATCATGGCGTATCATCTCCTTGTTCGGGTGCTTCTGTTTCAGGTGCTTTATTATCGTTTGCATGTCCTTCATCCTGCTCAGAAACCTGAGCATCAAAGAAGGTATACACCTTGCTGAGCAGTTCAGCCAGTTGCAAACTATCCTCTTCGCCCAAATGTTTAACCAATCTGTTGAAGGTAGCCATTCGTTCTTCATGGGCTGCACGAATAATTGCACGGCCTGCGTCTGTAATTGTAATCCGCACGGCCCGGCGATCCTCAGGGTCCATCGTCCGCTCAACAAGCCCTTCATCCTCCAGACCGCGAATCACGGGCGTAATGGTTGGTGATTTTACTCGCATTAATGCGCTGATTTCGGACACTTTTAATCCTGGGTGTTCCTGGTTTAAATGGCTCTCGAAATCGGGCGGGTTATGCCGCCAATCCATGCGCTCTCCTGGATGTGCACCATGGAGCAAACAAGCGAGTACCATAATTTCATTGTGATTGCGCCCATGTGGTTTATGTTGTCTCCATTTGCCTTTGTTAAACTGCATGATGGAATACAACAGCTTTTGGGCTACCGGATCGATCCCAGCCATCTTACCTTCCTCCTTCTTCAGAACATCATGTCCCGTAAAACAATCCATAGTCCGCCTATTAAGTAGGTCCTTTATTTAATAGCCCACCAATATAATAGCAAACCAATTTAATAGTAACTCAATTAATTAGGTTACCTAAGTATATTCTCAGCTTATGTATATGTCAATCATTTCATTCATGTCAAAAGCATCCATTCTTCAAGTGACTTATTAGCTATTTGCTCAACTGTTTCATCATGACAAAAAAACTCTCCACCCTGCGTTTGCTTAAGACCAAACGAAGGGAACGGAGAGCTTTTTGAAATAGCATTTTCTATATCCATTTTCTTAAAGCAGACCTGTTGAATCCATATTTATTTTGAAGCAGATACACTCTCCGGCACAGTAGCAAACGGGAAATAGTCTTTAGCATTATTGTAGGCGATACCTTGTACGATCTGACCGAGCAGCTCCATATCGTTTGGCGCTTCGCCTTGTTCTGCCCATTCACCAATCAGGTTGCAGAGCAAGCGGCGGAAGTATTCATGCCTCGTATACGAGAGGAAACTTCTTGAATCTGTCAACATGCCGACAAAACGGCTGAGCAGCCCCACATTCGCAAGCGCCTTCATCTGAGCGAGCATGCCATCCTTCGTATCATTGAACCACCATGCCGCGCCAAGCTGAATTTTACCTGGCACGCCTCCACCTTGAAAACTTCCAATAATGGCAGCGAGCACTTCGTTATCTCTTGGATTAAGGGAGTACAGAATCGTTTTTGGCAGAGCATCCTGCTGCTCCAGCGTATCCAGCAATCCGATAACAGCCGCTGATAATGGCGTATCATTCACAGCATCGTACCCTGTGTCAGGCCCGAGCTTTTTGAACATTTTCGTATTGTTATTACGCGCTGCATTGATGTGGAACTGCATGACCCAACCACGCTCCGCATACAGCTTACCAAGGAATGTGAGTGTAACCGTCTTGTATCCGTCCTCTTCCATGCGTGAAACCTTCTCACCAGCGAGTGCTTTGGCAAATGTAGCGGCGGCTTCCTCGCGTGTCGCTGCAGCATAAGGCACATAATCCAATGCGTGGTCAGAGACACGGCCGCCTACGGAATGGAAGAACTCCACACGGGATTCCAGCGCAGCCAGGAATGAGTCATAATCTGTAATGTCCGTGCCCACAACCTGTGAAAGCTTGCCTACCCATTCGATAAATGTATCTCGGTTTAATTCCAGCCCTTTATCCGGGCGGAAAGACGGCAGTACCGCTGTGTCAAAACCTTCAATCCCCTGAATCTTCAGGTGATATTCCAGAGAATCGGTTGGGTCATCGGTGGTGCACACCACGGTGACATTGGATTTGGTAATTAGATCACGCGCACCGAAGCCTTCGCCGGTTAGTTGGGCGTTTACTTTTTCCCAGATCGCTGGGGCGCTTTTCTCATTAAGCACTTCATGTACATCAAAATAACGTTGTAATTCCAAGTGAGACCATGCATACAGCGGATTGCCGATCATCATCGGCACTGTTTTGGCATAAGCAAGGAAACGGTCATAATCCGTTACCCCTTCGCCGCCCGTCACATATTTCTCTTCAACACCGTTAGCCCGCATCAGGCGCCATTTGTAATGATCACCATATAACCAGGCCTCTGTCAGATTGCCAAATGTTTTGTTTTCGTAAATTTCCTGAGGACTGAGGTGACAGTGATAATCCATAATCGGCATGTCTTTTGCATACTGCTCGTACAGCTTGACCGCCGTTTCATTGTGAAGTAAAAAGTGTTCATCCAGAAAAGATTTCATTCGCCTTGCACGCTCCCTTTAGGTGAGTTTACGTTCATTTAGGTTCACTTTCCATCTTTAAGCTACACCGTTTGGCGCCAAAGTTCAATACAAAATGATAGCGTTCTCAAAAAAGGTTGATTTAGGCACACTCTTGGAAACACGGTATACTGGATTTAACGTCAATGATACTGATTTAAAGATGGACACTGATGTTACTCATAATAAAATCGCTACAATAAGATCGACACAGGATATTAATCAAAGCCTGACCCTAAGCGATCTTACTTTCGCCAAAATAAGGAGATGAAACCTGATGAAAATGAAAATTACTTTTCTGGGTACAGGAGATATGTTTAGTGTAGAACAACATCACAACAGTATGCTCGCTGAATTCGGCGATACGCATCTGGTCATTGATTTTCCAGAGTCCAATGCCAAAGCGCTCAAGGAATACGGATTCGCGATGACAGGCATTCATAATGTGTTTATCACCCATCTGCATGAGGATCATATTAACGGGGTGCAGATGCTGGGCTATTATTCCCAGATTGTCGGGGATCGCAAACCACGCCTGTTCATTCATGAAGAGTTGGTTGATCCACTGTGGAACATCCTTTCTCCAGGCATGCGGTATACAACGGACGGCGAGCGTACAATGAGTGACTATTATGACGTGATTCCACTGCCGGATGGCGGAAGTTTCGAGCTCGGCGGGGTCACGTTTGAGACATTTCGCACACAGCATGTTCCCGGCATGGTCAGCAACGGGCTGATGGCGAAGCCTTATTTTTATTATAGTGCGGACAGCACGCTGAATCGTGAGCGAGTGGAACAGGTCGCCCCCGATGTGCAACTGATTTTCCATGAATGCCACATGCATGACCTGGTGATTAAATCCCATACGTCACTGAAGGATTTGGAGCAGCTGCCCGCTGAAGTGAGACGGAAAACGGTACTGATGCATTATCATGATGAATATGCCGATGCGGCCAAACGTGCGGCATTCAACCGTACGTACGCGGAAGATCTGCGCATGGCCGGCACGCTGGAGTCCTTTGAAATTGGAGAGTAATTCAGAAAGGCATTTTACGCTAACGATCACCAGAGAGCTTATTCGGCATAAATTTTGAGGTTTTTAATTCTAACGATCACCAGAAACGTTATTTGGGTGAATTCTCTGTAAATGATACCGTTTTGACTGAATTTCGGTAAAATAAGCTCACTGGGGATCGTTAGATTTACGATAACCCGGTTTGGGGGCAAATAAGGTTTCCTGAGATCGTTAGAAATTCCAGAGCCCCCAAGTTCGAATCAGAGTTCTTTACATTAGAATTCCCAAGATTTCAAGCTAGAAACTCAGACTTTCTAAATAGAAAAAACCACCTGAATCAGCACGCTACAGCGTGTCTGTCCGAACTTCCTTCACTCGTTGGATACTATCGAACAAGTGGGATCCAGTTCAGCTTCAAGTGGCTTCATCCTTGCTTGCAATTCTTTATCAGATCAACTTTTTAATTCGTGGCGTACCGACTATACCGGGACATTCTCCCGCAAATATGAGCCCACAGTTATTCGGGCAATTCTCAATCCCGTTTCCACCATTCGAATGTCTATATCAGCATTCAGCTTAAGCTTTCTGCGGAGCGGAGCAAGCATTACTCTGCATTTACAGTGTCTGTATCCGTGCCAGTGCCACAGTCCTCGCTCGTTTCCGGCAGTGCCCAGACAGACACCCCTCCGCCGCAGACGTGGAACGTAGCCCAGCCATCTTGCTCAATGGTGATCGAATCTTCACAACTACCGGTCAGGTCTTCCCAGACTTGCCCTGCACGATGCTCTCCGACAAACATTCTCTTCTCACCGTCATCTCCGTTCGAGATGACCACTGCGCAACCCGAGCCTTCTATCTCTTCCACACCGCGGCGAACCCAACCAATGGTGTTGGGATGATCGAAATAGTCTTCCTGCTCTCCATAGGCTTTGTTGCAACGAGCTGACAACAGAATGTCCAAAATCTCTTTTTTGCCCTCCACCAGTTCAGGTCCGCCAATCCCGTAATAATCGCCGTAAAAGACGACGGGATATCCGTCACGACGCAGCAACGTCAGTGCATACGCGCTCGGCTTGAACCAATCGCCAACCCAGGATTCGAGCGCCTCATGAGGCTGTGAATCATGGTTGTCTACAAAAGTCACCGCATGGGTTGGATGAGTCTGAACCAAGGTGTCCTCAAAAATTTTGGAAAGGTCAAAATCGCGTCCCGCCAACGAGGCCTCGTGAAATTTATAGTGAAGCGATACGTCAAACAAGTCAATCTGGTAATCCACTGTGTCTAAAAAGGTACGACAAGCATCCAGGTTGGGATTCCAGAACTCACCGACGATGTAAAAATCTTGCCCGCGTTTGCGGATCATCTCCGCAGCAAATTCCTTGATGAACTCATGGTTAATATGTTTGATCGCATCCAGTCGGAACCCGCCACACTGCAGCGTATCAATCAGCCATTTCCCCCACTCGATCATCTCACGCCGTACATCCGGGTGGTTATAATCTATATTGGCAAACATCAGATAATCATAGTTGCCAAACTCATCATCGACGTTTTCATTCCAGGTTTTGTTCTCGCCAGCAATGCGGAACACACCCGTACGTTCTTCTTTTGCATCAAAATCGGTGCCGTTGAAGTGTTCGGATGTCCATTTGAAGGAAGAATATTCATTGCCCCGGCCTGGAAATGTGAACTTCGTCCAGCCTTCAATCTCGAACGGTTCGGAAATTTCCTTCGTCCGGTCGTTGGGATCAACCTCGATCACCTTAAAAACTTCCTTCTCATCTGCTCCAGCCTTGTGATTCATTACAAGATCCACATAAACGACAATGCCGCTCTTCTGACATTCTGCAATGGCTTCCACCAGTTCCTGCTTGGTGCCATATTTCGTGCGTACCGTACCCTTTTGATCAAATTCACCCAGATCGTACAGATCATACACGCCATAACCTGTATCATCTGCAGACACTGCTTTCGTTACAGGAGGCACCCATACAGAGTCTATGCCTTTTGCTTTCAGTTCCGGGGCCATGTCAGCCAGTCGCTTCCAATGATTGCCGTCAGCAGCCAAGTGCCATTCAAAAAACTGCATCATGGTATGATTTCTCTTCATCACAAACCGACCTCCTTGATTTGCATTCGAAGCGGACCGCGGAACGGATAGGGTATCGCCGTTGTTCGTTCGTGCTAACCAAGTTATAACCCGATTGCCCTATGTTTCAATCATGAAAATGAAAGAATGTTAAGAAATTCAAAGAAAATTTTTCGTAAAGCACTGAAAATAGCACGATAAACACATAAAAAACGTAAACAGCATCATATCCGTTTATAATCCATCCATTCGTCAGGTAAAAGAGAACGGTACGGCTCCTGCGTGAAACGGTCATCAACTAGCACGAGTACACCCTTATCTTCTTCGGTTCGAATGAGCCTGCCTCCAGCCTGAAGCACTTTGTTCATGCCCGGGAATACATAGGCGTAGTTAAAGCCGTTGCGGCCCGACTTGTCAAAGTAATCCTTGAGCACGTTATTCTCCAGACCAATCTGTGGCAGCCCTGCTCCTACAACGACAACGCCATTCAGACGGTCTCCCGGCAGATCGACCCCCTCCGAGAACACGCCGCCCATCACCGCAAAAACAAGACGTGTGCGCTCAGGATGCGGCTGGAAAGCCGCCAGGAACTGCTCTCGCTCCTGCTCGTTCATGCCCTGCTCCTGCATCACCGTATCCGCATCGCTGGCCCCCGGAAGCTGTGTATATGCCTGATAGATTTCGCGCATGTACGGATAGGAAGGGAAAAAGACCAGCAGGTTGCTGCGCGGCCACTCGGATACGAGTTGCTGTAACATCTCGGCAATCGGGCGTTTGGACCGCTCCCGGTCTTTATAACGTACAGACAGAGGCATGAGCCGAACGTCCAGCTGTTCCCGGTTGAACGGAGACGGAATCTGCAATGTGTAGTCTTCTTCCTCTGCCCCCAGCATATCGCGGTAATAACGAAGAGGTGACAAGGTTGCCGAGAAATGAATAGTCGAGCGGAAGCCCTTCGCCGTCTGACGCAGTAGCAAAGACGGGTCCAGACAGAACAGTTTCACCCGTACCTCGCTTCGTACACACTCTGCATAGGTGATAAAACGCTCGTCATATAGCCTAGCAATTCGTACGAAGTTCTGTGCAGTAAAATAGGCATCGAGCAGCAGCTGATCCATCTCAGCATTGCCAGACCCACCCTCGGCCAGACATTGCTCCGCCACCATGACAAATGGCTCAAGCCGTTCAATCAGTTCCTCTGGCGCTTCTTGCTGTATGATCTTGCCCTCTTCTCCGCCGTTCTTACGAAGGGTGATCAGATACTTGTCGATGGCTCCGGTATAGTCCACAATCGCTTTGGCGGCAGGTACACTGCTACCGAGCGTCTGGAACTCTCTTTTGACATCGAGAAATACGGCTTTTTCCAGCTCTGCCGAGAACATCATACGCCCACGATCCACCAGATTATGTGCCTCATCCACCAACAACACCGTCTTGCGCTTCTGTTCCTCCAGCATCCGTTTGAGTGAGATACGCGGATCAAAAATGTAGTTATAATCGCAGATCACCGCATCGGCTGCATATGCCGCATCCAGCGAGAACTCAAACGGACACACCCGATGTTTGCGGGCATACTGCTCAATGACGGGCCGTGTCATCAACGTTTCATGTTCCAGCATGTCCAGCACAGCACCATTAATTCGGTCATAATACCCTTCACACATGCCGCACTGCCCTGTATCGCAGGCTTCCTCGTCCTTGAAGCAAATTTTGTCCTTTGCCGTCAAACTGACGACATGCATGTTCAACCCTTCCGCCTGCATCCGGGCAAAAGCTTCCTCCGCCGCCACTCTCGTAGTCGTTCTCGCGGTCAGGTAGAACAAACGACTGGCCTCACCTTCACCGATGGCTTTCACCGTAGGAAAGAGCACGGACATGGTTTTGCCAATGCCTGTAGGTGCTTTGGCCATAAGTCCCTGTCCTTCACGAATCGTTTTGTACACTGCACCTGCCAGCTTACGCTGTCCTTCCCGGTATTTGCGAAAAGGAAACGGCAGCTCGCGCACACTAACGTCCCGCTCCGCTTCATAAGCAGCAATCATCTCCGCATACGGTGCATAGCCGGCGATGACTTCTGCTGCAAACTGCTCTAGTTCCTGCCGCTCCGCCACGCGGCGAAACCGCCGCTCTTCACCCTTCACCGAATGCACATACGTCAACTGCACTTGCATCCGCGGCTCATCATGCTGAACGGCATACATGTAGGCATACATCTTCGCCTGGGCCCAGTGCACGTCGAGGCCACCTTCCAGCTCGTCCAGGTTACCCGCCGTGGATTTGATCTCATCCACCGTTAATTGCCCCTCCAGGCGAATCAAGCCGTCACATCGGCCTTCAATGACGTAGGTTAGATCTCCATGCTGAAGCTCGGCTTCCAGTACAACTTCTTTTAAATCTTCTTCGGTATATGTCTTCTGCACACGCTGATGAATTCGCGTTCCCTCTTGCATCGATGCATTGGTGCGAAATCCCGGACGGATACTGCCGCTCCGATAAACATACTCGACCAGCGGCCTGACTGATATCCGGATTGTTGTTTTCATACGATCACCCGTTCTGCTTGTAGTGGTTCTACTTTATCACGAAACGGGTTCCTCTAACCAGATTTTTGGCAAATTGGACTCGTCCGTTCCCATATGCTATGTTGAGTTGTATAAGTTGAACTAGTTCACGTTACACTTGGACACTTCGATGACAGAACCATCTTTCGATCGCTGTTAAAGCGAACGCTCTGCTTCTCCAGCTTATTTCTGTCCTCTACGTTCTCGCGTGTAAAAATATAGTCAAACTTATTATGGTGTTTACGTATTTAAGAGGAGGCAGACTTCCTATGTATATTTATCTAGTTCCATCTCCATTGCCCGATGCGCTTGCGGCATATCCACATCTGACACTACGTGCTGAAGGTCAGGTACTTCTCGCTATAGAAACCACCGATCGCCTGCTGCATATTGAATCAGATGAACAGGTGGCTGCTTATGAAGCATTTGACGATGCAGGGTCATGGACAGGCGGCGGCTTCGCTGTGTTGAACAACATTCCCGTTACCGAAGATGGTCGAGCTGATTTTGAGGAACGTTTTAAAAATCGTGCTCGCAAAGTAGAAGATGAACCTGGATTTGTCGGTATTCGTGTACTTCGTCCGCTTAAGGGGGATACATATGTCGTACTGACTCTATGGCAAACAGAAGAACATTTCAAAGGCTGGCAACAGTCGCAAGCCTACAACCACGCTCACCGCAATCGCAGCACAAGTGAAGGCCTGACCGCGCAGAAACCAACCATGTTCCCGCGACCTTCATTTGTGACCACATATACGATCGAGTAAAGAGAGTGGAGTGAAGTTGGCGAGTTACGCATAAGCGAAGTTGCTGGAGCCGGGATTTCCGAAACCCTAGTTGCGTATCCGTACCGCCGAGTTCAACAGCCACACAACATGAATTCGCGGGGTTGCTCACGGAATCCTAATCGCAGAGTACGGGGCTCTCGCATATGCATGAATTGCGAAGTTAGTGGCGCGAGGTTACGAGTTGGCATGAATGTCGGGTATAACATGAAACATCTAGTATTCATTGAAATTCTAACGATCTCAGTGGAGCTTATTCGGGGCTTTTTGCCCTTTCTGGAGATCTAACGATCTCAGAAGACGTTATTTTGGAAATTTTCACAGTAATAGCTTGAAAATAAGCCCCTTTTCGCTAAAATAAGCTCTCCCCTGATCGTTAGATTTTGAAAGTGTGCTCAAATGCCTAAATAAGGCTTTCTGAGATCGTTAACGCATTCCCTCGCCCTTTATTCAGCTTTATTGAGGAAAGCCTAAGTTGCTCTACATGGAACAAATAAGTACCCGTAATTCAGAACGGAAACAGCCTGAATTACGGGTACTTAAAATTAAACTTTAGTTACACTAGCGCCTCGTTCCAGTTCCAACTCCAGCACCAGCACTGAATTCATATCCATTTCTAACTCAGCATTAGAACCATAACTCCACTCTTATACTTCTTACCTTTACTCCATCTATGACCTTTTGCTTCTATAGGTTTAAATGTTCTCAGCACCCTATCCCTCTATATCGGCTGCTGTGAATCAGCTTACAACGGACGCAATGCCACGGACTCACGCGCGCTCAACTGCTCCACCATAGCCAGCCATTCCTGCGGTTTGTTTGGAAGCACAGCATAGTACCGATTCAGGAAATCGGCAACCAGACTGGATGGCAGCTCCGAAAGGGACTCATCGCCTGGCATAAAGCACAGATCCAAGCCTCCTACCGCTTCACCGTCTCCTTGCCAGGATGGATGCACGTACGGGAAATCCAGACGCTGATACCCCAGATGTGACAACACTTCGCGGCGCACGTATGGGTCCATCGGTTTGATGCCGCCAAACGCATGATCCTGGCTTAGATATGGATTGTAGATTTCGGCAAACATGCCAAACAACGTTTTGCCATTGGCAGCGGCGAGCTGCTGCAGATCAAGCTTGCGATGATTCGCCAGGAATGCGCCGATTCCCAAGCCTTCTCGTCCGATAATCGTAAAATCAGTCATGGCCACGTTCCAGTCCTCATAGTAACGGTACTCCGTCGCACCAACCACTTGTCCTTCATGTACAGCGACAAACACCCGAATGCCCGGGTCTTCCAGTGGTTCAGCCCATAACGGGAAATCCAGCACTTCCTCTGGCGGGAAAATTTCCTGCATCAACTTATGCATTTGAGCGAACAACGGGTCCTGAATAGATGTAATACGTGTAAATTCCATAGATTAAAAACCTCCCTATTTAGATATGTATTGATTTAAACGGATTACGCCACTCCATCAGAGCCGCATAATGACAAGATTCCTCGTCATCCAGATAATCGGTAGCCACACCAACAGGCATACGGCCGCATCGCAGCAGAAAAGAAATAACCGGGTCATGCCTTTCTCCAGCGGCAACCTGATCCAGATACTGTTGTGCTGTCATTTGCTCAGCCACCCGGTGATATCCAGGCATCCGCCCCGCCCCAAGCAAACGATCCATCCCCTGTGCAATCACAAGATGGTACATCGCCTGCATCATGAGCTGAGCCAGCCCCCACTTACGATATTTCGGGCGGACACAGAGGTCAACGATGTATAGCGTGTTCCCATCCGGCTGGTGATTGCGGATATATCCATCATCTGTGACCTCTGCCCACGTATGGCTGGATGGGTGCGCAGCATCCGACTGCATTCGTAGTGAAGTCATCGAGCCAGCCAGTTCCCCATCCACTTCGATGCAGATGGCTCCATCAGGATAATGCTGAACATGGCTGCTGAGCTGCTCTTGGTTCCAAAGCAGTTCCTCCGGGTATGGTGGCGGAAAACTCTCCGCCTGAATACGAATAAGCTCTTCAAAGTCATGGGCCGCATAATTGCGGATGACCGCTTTGGCTTTACCATGTTTACTACTATCATCGGGTGGAGTTATCAGCATTTCTTTAACATACATCCTGCCTAATCCCTCCTTTGTTTAGTTCTATTCAGCTTCCAAAAGCAGATCTATTCCCAATCGGTGTACAGATCCGTACGACGGTCACGCCAGGTTGTTACCGAGCCACGTTCACGCACCTCGTACAGCAAATTCAGGTCGAGATCGGCGGTTACAATCATATCATTGTTAATCTCACCTTCCGCCAGAATGCCACGCGGCGGAAATGGCACATCATTCGGGGTAATGATCGCAGCTTGTCCATAATTGGCACGCATGAAATCCACTGTAGGCAGATGGCCCACCGTTCCCGTTAATACAACGTAAATCTGATTCTCCACCGCACGAGCATGACTCGTATACCGTACCCGGTAAAATCCGTGGCGGTCGTCCGTACAAGAAGGACAGAAAATCACATCTGCTCCCTTGGCTTTCGCCATTCGTACAATTTCGGGGAATTCAATATCGTAACAAGTCAGCATCGCAATGCGGCCTTTGTCTGTATCAAACACTTCCAGTCCATCACCCGCAGCCATATTCCACTCTGTTACTTCGGTTGGCGTAATATGAATCTTCGCTTGGCGTGCAATCCGCCCATCCGGGTAGAACATATGCGCTGTATTGTACAGCTTGCCTTCCCGCCGGATAACGTGAGTGCCTCCGATCAGATGCATATTATATTTAGCAGCAAGCGAGATGAATAACTGCTCATACTGCTCTGTAAAATCAGGCAAATCTTCAATGGTTAACGCATTCCCCTGTGCGTCTCCAATGGACATTAATTGAGTTGTGAAAAATTCAGGGAACAGCACAAATTCCGTTCCGAATTCGTCAGCTGTCCGTATGTAATGCTCAGCCTGAGCAGCAAATTCCTCAAATGAACCGATCGTTTGCAATTGATATTGTACAGCGGATACCCGCAGTTTCATAAGTCCCACACCTCCACCAGTATTGTGTCTATATTGTATCAATGATCCGACGATTTATCTAATGCTATAGCTATGGAGGTAAGCCAATGTAGCAACAATATCTACGTTATTCATCCCTCTACATCCTGCACTTTTATACAAAAAAGCCTCTTCATATGATGAAGAGACTTTAGTAGACTCATTTATTCAATTAAATACCTGGAACCCGCTTATTCAATATCCGAACGTTTCGCAATATTGCCGTCACCAAAGATGATTTGATCCATCTCAAACTCAACCTTGATTTTTTCTAAAGGTGTCTCCCTAAGTTCAGTATCTTTATCCATAAACTGATTTAATTCGAAACTACCCTCATAAGACGTGGAAGCTCCAGATTTGATGGGTTCATCATATTTAACGTTTAGTGACTTGATCTCATTATCAAACATGTCTTTGAAGGTAATGACTCCCTGAAACCCTTTAATATCCTTGTCCGAAATGTTCTTCAAGTCAAGCGTCATATGTATAACGTCGCTGAAGATCCATTTATTCGTGTCTTTCAATGTCACACTTTTTTTGATTAAACCAACCTGCACAGACTCATCCAACAGTTTCAATTGACTTTGTTTCTTTGCTTCAGCTTCTTCCTGTTTTCTTTTGATTTCTTCCTGTCTCTTCTTCTCTTCTTCCTCAAGCTTCAGCTGTCTTTGCTTCTCATCGGTTATAATTTGTCCCACCGTTTTAGTAGAAAGATCCGTATTGCTACCCATTGAATATAAAATAGCCTTTCCCAAGAGATCTTTATCTTCTTGCGTGATTTCAGTGCTATTTTTAATATCCTCGGGTACCGTTTCTGAGTATAGTTTTTCGGTTAACGGCTTACCACAAGCCACCAGCATAATCGTCATTAAACCAATCACTATAGACAACTTGAATCCTTTATTTGCAGTACGTTTCTTCAACTTTACACAACCCTTTCGAATTCGGAATAATTGGCAGCCAAGACAGCATAACGAGAAACCATTCAAGTCAATTACCGCGCTCAATCCAGACATACTTACCTCGAAATCTCTTTTGAAATTCGAGCTGCATACTTCATACTTCACACGTCATAGATGAAAAATATATGTAATCAACGCGCACTCTACTCTGTATAACTTTCACAGACTTCAAATCATCTAACTTCTGAACGCTCAGACACCAACCCAGTTTGTAATTATCTTTTTCCAGCAATCTTGTATGCTTTCCTTACTAATATCTTCCTAAAGCACACCCCCTCAGTATCTTTATATCGGTTGAAATGACAATAAAATTAGAAGAAAAGATCGATAAAACTGGAAAAATCAAAAAAATAATTCCAATAAAATTCCAATACAAGTGTTGTATAGTCATTATCCATACCATGTCATATGAAAAAGCCCGTTAATCAGGTCATTAGTGATTGATTAACGGGCTTCCGATCATTCATAACGGAACTCCAAACGATAACTAACCTACGGATGCTCAGGCCTAGTAATCGACTTTACTCTCTGTTCCCCCAGCATGGACTGGGTAAATCCGATCCATTCACGGGTAGCAAAAGACAGATATCGATCCTTCCGCCAGATCATGCCGAGCTGCCAAGGAATGACCGGTTCAATAACGGGGATGATCCTTACGCGCATATGATCAACCTCACGGCAGATCGTCTCCGGCAGCAAAGCCACACCCAGATTCGCAGCAACCATCGCACTTAGCAGATCCCACTGGGAACTCTCATACACCACGCGCGGCTGGAATCCGGCTTGCTGGCAAGCCGCAATAATGCGGTCATGGAGCGCAAAATCTTCCCTAAACAAAACAAAGGCATCCTGTTCCAGTTCATGGAGCGCCACCGACTTCTTTCCAGCAAGCGGATGCGAAGGGTGCACGAGCAGATTAAGCTTTTCCTGAACAAACACAAAATGATCGAGCAGTTCATCTACCGTTGGCAACACCGCAACACCGATATCCAGCGCACCACTGATGACATCGGCCTCTACTTTTTTCGCCCCATCCTCGAACAATTGGATGCTCACCTGTGGATACGCTTTGTGGAATTCACCGATAATCATCGGAAAAAAGCTTGATCCCACCATCGGCGGCAGACCGATGCGCAGATGTCCCTTCTTCAGATTCATCAGATCGTCCAGTTCGGACGAAAGACTGCGGAACGATTTTTCAATCTCCAGCGCCTGCCGAAAAAAGACATGCCCCGCATCCGTTAACTGTACCTGTTTACCGTATCGATCCAGTAGGGTCACGCCCAGTTCCTCCTCCAGACTTTTAACCGTCTTACTAATCGTAGGCTGGGTGATATACAAAACATCGGCGGCCTTTGTAAAGCTCTGCTGCCGGGCAACTTCGAGAAAATATTGCAAATGTCGAATATCCATCGTTTCCTCCCCCTCCTGTCCTTCTGGCCACATCTTTTTTACTACTATAGATAAAAGGAATAGAAAACATTCTTAATATGCATTTTACTCATGAAAGATTGCGCTGTAAAATTTGTGATACGAAGCAACGTTTCCATTCATTTTCATAATCATACGATTTAAATTGATCAGACACATGTTGATATACAAGGAGGGATTCGCGTGAAAAAATGGGGCATCGGGATTGCACAAATTGCGGTATTAATGGTTTTTTCACTGCTTATGGACCTGCTGGCCCGTACTCTCCACCTGCCTGTACCTGGCTCCATTCTCGGAATGGTCGTGCTGTTCATCTTGCTACAAACTGGCGTGGTGAAGCTGCGGTGGATTGAAGTCGGAGCGGCATGGCTGCTTGGTGAACTGCTGTTATTCTTTATCCCGTCGGCGGTTGGCATCATGAATTACATGCCTATGCTGGAGCATGACGGATTGCAGATTTTATTTATCGTGCTGCTAAGCACGTTTCTGGTTATGGCCTGCACCGGCCTCGTTGCTACACGTATTGCCAAACGAAAGGAGCGTCACACCGGATGATTGGATTTTTATGTTTGCTATTAACGGTTGGAATCTACATGGTTGCCAAAAGAATGTATCGCAGTCTGCCCAAAGTATATCTGTCACCGCTACTTATTACGCCGCTGCTCGTTGTAGGCGTACTCCTATTAACCGGAACCGATTATGCTGCATACAGTAGCGGAGGCAAATGGCTTAGCCTTCTGCTTCAACCTGCTACGGTCGCTTTTGCGGTACCGCTCTACACCTTCTTCCATGTGCTCAAAAAACATATTTCCGAAATTGTCGTCAGTGTCATGACCGGATCGGTTGTTGCCGTACTCTCCTCGGCTATGCTTGCAAAATGGTTGCACCTCGACTCCGGCTTGATTCACAGTCTGATTCCGCGCTCGATCACAACGCCCATTGCGATGAATGTATCAGCTTCCATCGGGGGAATCCCGGCAGTTACGGCCGTATTCGTGATTATGACGGGGCTGCTTGGAGCTATTATGGGGCCTTCCATCGTCAAAATGCTTCGTATTGATGGCGAAATTGCGCGCGGTACCCTCCTCGGAACAGGTGCTCATGGCACGGGGACTTCGAAAGCCTTTGAACTGAGTTCATTGACCGGAACGATCTCCAGTATCTCCATGGTTTTGGCTGCGCTCTTCACTTTAGCCGTCGCTCCCGCGCTCTCCAAACTTATTTTCCCATAATAGTTGGAATAATCCCTTTTTTTTGAAATATTATTGTTGTATTAAAGCCCTTTCTTCCTTACAATAAGGACAGGTTTTAATGTTAATATTGCGGGGGAGATGCGATGAAAAGAACCGGAATGAAGAGATCTCTGGACCGTCTCGGACGAATTGTCCTTCCCAAAGAGATGCGGGATACAATGGAAATCCATATCGGCGATCCGCTTGAATTTTTCATTGAAGGGAAAGAGTTGATTTTAAGAAAGTACAAATCAACATTGTGTATTTTTTGCGGTGACGTGGATACGGAAATGTATTTCAAAGAGCAATTCATCTGCCGGACTTGTGCGATTCAATTAAAACACCCAGATGACACTCCCGACTGGTTCGTACCTGAAAACAAACAGGTTTCTGCACCCAAAGAACGTCCTGTTACCAAACCCGCTGCTGCCTCAGCTTCCTCTTGGGAAGAAGGAGATGCTGCTGCGAGCAAGGACTACCCCGACCTGCGGCCAAAGACGGCGCGCATGCTGCAACAGATGAAAGAGATTATCGAACAGCATCCTGGACTCGCTCAACAGCAAATTGCGGAGAAACTTGGCATTAGCCAGGGACGTGTCTCTCAACTAAAAAAGTTATTATAGCTAGAACGGTATATCATCATAAATAAACAGCGTACTCCCTCAACGACGGTTAGCACGCTGCCAAAGAACCCTGGCTTCATCGGGTTCTTCTTTTTTTATCATTTTATATGGTGAGCGAAAGGAGCCTCATGAATAAAATTTTGTATTTGTCTCAATTCGACCTCATGTCCTCCTTATCCGAGGCCGATCTCGTTGAGATGGACAGCATGACGTCGATAACAACACTCCCTAAACATACAACCATTCAGAGACCGGATACATTTACAGAAGGTTTCTATTTTGTCAAACGGGGCAGAATTCGCTTGTATACATTAAGCCCTGAGGGAAAACAATTTACGGTGGATATGTTGAGTGCAGGTCATGTTTTTGGAGAAATGAAGGGTATTTCTCTCGGCACACGTGATTTATATATTGAAACGCTGGAGATCTGCGACATCTGCCTGATGGACAGAAACCGATTCGAGCAGTTTTTAATCGATCATCCGGCCTTTATGATGAGGATGATGCATGTGCTGAGTGAACGAATCGAGCGAATGAGTGAGCTGACACAGACTCTTGCACTCGGGAATTTGCATGACAAAATTATTCATAGTTTATGTCGGTTGGCCGAGCAGATGGGTTGGACGCAAAAGGATGAATATTGCCTGATTCAGTGTACCATTACACATCAGGAGATTGCCTGGATGGCAGGAGCCTCCAGAGAATCGGTTACTGCGGCTATAAAAGAACTATCGCAATCAGGCCGTATCCGTACCGGATTCAAATCAGCTTCTATCCATGCAAGTGAACTCAGGGCCTTTCGCCAATTGATTTCCCCGTTGCAAGACGTATAACTTGTAAGCTGCCTTACATCCCTGTGCGCCTGTTTTATTGTACTTTATGTATAAATGAGTGCAGACAAGCAAGGAGGCCAAACTATGGAAGCTAACCCTGACAATATCATTGCCGAAGATATTCTGATTCGCAAAGGTGCGCGTAAAGCCGTAGAAATTCCAGAACATGTTCGCCATCTGTTACAAAGCGGGACGATTGAATCCGTGAATCTGACGGAATGGCTGGCGGTAGACCATATTCTTCTCTTGCAACAGATCACCCGCGAACTTGATGTTCCCCTCTCTACACAGGATGTCTATGGAAAACTAGAGCCGAAGGAACAACAGCGTATCATGAAAGTTATCCCTGCAATAGGTTCACTCTGGCTGGAATATATGGAGAGAATACCAAGACAGAAAGAAACAGACCTTTTCATATGTTTAGCAAATCACCGCTCAGACAGTGTTCGCTGCTGGGCAGCTTATATCATTGGGCTGAACCCCCATCTGCAATTGACGGAAAAGCTGAAGCAGATCCGCCCGTTTGCAGCGGATACCCACTTTGGTGTAAGAGAAATCGCTTGGATGGCTGTGCGGGATTCCATCCGCGCAGATTTATCAACGGCTCTGCACGATTTAATCCCGTGGAGTATCGACGCGGACCCAATGATTCGTCGCTTTGCTATTGAATCTACACGCCCTCGTGGGGTATGGGCGAAACACATCCAGCCTTTGAAAGATAATCCGGAGATTGCCCTTCCCTTATTATCCCCTGTGAAATCCGATGCACACCCCTATGTACAGGATTCCGTCAGCAACTGGTTGAACGATGCCAGTAAGACAAACCCGGATTGGGTTCGGCAGACATGTGCCATGTGGATCGAACAATCGGATACCAAACATACACAACGAATCGTTAAACGCGGTCAACGAAGTATCTAATGTGCGGGGAGGATGTGCTTGAATCTAACAGATCATTGCAAGCACATCCTGCAATGGATAACGGACGTAATCCCAATTCATGAAAATGAATTGCCGGCTATGTAACTCCCTGCATGACAGGCCTAAGCTTAGCCATGTTGAATAAGCATTTCCATACTTTGATTAAGCCTGAACCATATCCATATTGCTCTCTTCTTCTTCCAGTCTGTGCAGACTAACCAGTAACACAACGATATTTGCTACAAGCAATACTGCTGGGAGCGGTATAGCCGCATATTGTGCATAGATTAGATGGCTGCCTACAGCTCCGATCAGAATAAACGTTAGTATTCCGGAAGCTAAGATACGCGTACGCGGAATGAGCAACCCAACCGCACTAAGCAGTTCCAACACACCGATCAAATACATTGTCCACGTAGGGTAAGAGAAACTCTCGAAGGTATCAATCATCATCTCCGCTCCCGTAACTTTTGTATATCCCGTCATGATGAAAACACCCGCCAGCACCACCAAAAAAACATATCCCAACACCGTTTTCATATCTTTCATCTCCCATTCATTCAAATGTTATTTTGAGAAGCTTTAACTTATCGCTAATCTTTTCTGCACAAAAATCAGTATAATACAGTATGTAAGCACTTATCTATGTAAAAGTTCCCTAGAAGAAACTGTAGTTTACTAAGATTTACTAGAACCTTAATAACGTTCAAATTCCCGATGTTTATCCACTGCTCTGGTCTCATGCGTGACTACTCACCCGGAAATGATATGTACATTTATAATACGCATTATTACTCACAAACTTACTTTTATGAAGTGAGTATATAATAATAAGATAATTTCATCAAGTAATTTTTCGTGAAATGATGTATAATACATACAAAAGGTATGTTACAGTATATTTTGTAGTGACGCCCCTTCACTTGAAGGTGCTTTTATTTTTCAGAGCGGCAGAAACTTTTGTCCTTTTATATAGGTTGTATTGCACATTTGCCATGAATCGAGGTGAAACACGTTGAAGTTGAGAAAAGTAAAATCTCCAAGCCCTTGTCTGATTACACAAGCCATGGACATAATTGGGAAAAAGTGGGTGCTGCTGATTATGTATCAGCTGTTATCCGGACCAAAACGGTTCACGGAACTGGAGGCCGAGATGGCGATTAGCGGACGGCTGTTATCGGAGCGGCTGAAAGAGATGGAGACGGAAGGCATTGTAACCCGGCATATGTATCCCGAGATTCCGCCCCGTGTGGAATATGAACTCACCCCTAAAGGTAGAGCGATCGAACCTGTCATTAATCAAATCTACAGCTGGTCCTCGGACTGGTTAAAAGAACAGCAACAATCGAACTAGTCCTAATACATGTTATGACCCGTTACCGTGTTAACACCTGCATTGCTGCCCCCTGCAAGGTAGCTGCAAGCATACGAAAAACGCCTGCATCCGGAACCACAGAGAACATGGTTCGGGTCGCAGGCGTTTTTGTGCGCTAACGATCTGTTTAAGCTTGGAGTTTTACAGGCAGACCGGAGTCCACGGATTCCTGAGCAGCGACGGTGATTGCCTGTGTACGGCAGGCATCTGCGTAATCGGACAAAATGCGGGAACGATCCCCCGTGCGAAGTGCATGAATAAATGCTTCATTCTCACGTTCGTAGGGATTCTGTCCAGCTGAAACCTCAAGTCCTGCCATCGGATGTGACGCCGCACTCGGTAACAGAAGACGGTCGGGTGTCCAGTCCCATACACCGGCATCCGTGTAGAATTGCAGCCCTGCTCCACCCTCACCGTCAGGTAGTAGACACGTATTCGCAATGCTCGCAATCGCGCCGCTTTCCAGCTTCAGCGTCACGTTAGCGACATCATCAACCGTCACATGCTCATGTTTCTCATGTATGCTGCGCTGGGCTGCTACGGCATAGACTTCCGTCACTTCGCCTGCACAGAAACGCAGTAGATCCACGATATGGGTCGTCTGCTCCACAAACTGACCTCCAGATCCATCTTGACGGCGCCACCAACTAACGCCAGGCATACCGCCCATCCAGCGCCCCAGAGCCATACCCACCTTTTGCTCCTGCATGGCTTGTTTCATGACCTGCGCAGCACCCTGGTAACGTAAGTGATATCCTACAGAGGTTAATAAAGAAGACTGTTGCACTTGCTCCAGTATGCGGAGTGGTACGTCCATTCCTGTGCTCAGTGGTTTTTCCACCAGGAACGGAATGCCCCGTTTGATCAACGCTGCCTCAATGAATCCGTGAGACATGGGAGGTACACAGATGTATACGGCATCCAGTTTCTCATTATCCAACATATGTTCAAGATCATCGTAACCCGCTGCATCATATACGGAGGCCATCGCTTCTGCCTTTTCGAGTGTTGTTCCACATATACTTGCGACACGAACACCTTCCATACGTGTAAGAATATCTGCGTGTACTTTACTAAACCAACCTGTTCCTATGATTCCGATCTGTAATGTCATGGATGTGATCCCCTCTCTGTTACGCGCTTACATGTTCCATTCGACCCAGTTCCGCAAATTCCTGCTCCTCTAACTCTTGCCGGATGCTTCCAGCAACAGTTGATCCAATTCCTTAGCGTAGGTTGCTACCTGCTGTTCTGACCAGCCAAGCTGTTCTGCCATATATATGCTGACTG
Organism: Paenibacillus sp. 4624; assembly: GCF_050435065.1. Taxonomy (NCBI): domain Bacteria; kingdom Bacillati; phylum Bacillota; class Bacilli; order Caryophanales; family Paenibacillaceae; genus Paenibacillus; species Paenibacillus sp. 4624. Next base: position 374,634 of record NZ_JBNDJR010000002.1, on the reverse strand, counting down.
CTGATTTATAACGGCGTACCTCATCGATGCGGAAAAATAAATCCCCCGTTCGGCGTACCCAGAAATCGGCTGGCGTTGCCGCCATCTCTTCCTCCATCGCGTAACGAAGCATCAACAAAAGCTCCTGTGACATGCCGTGAAGCTCTGCCTTGGTTCGTGGATCAGGCATACGCTCGTATAGCGCATCCACGTTGGAGCCATACGTACGAGCAAGCCGTTCCGCTGCTTTCCGGTCCAGACCTAACGCGACGCCATCCTTGATCTTGCGTTCGGTGTACGTGACGTATCCGGCTGAGCCGCCAACATCTCCCCCGGAGATCGGCATCTTCTTGGTTACACATGGTCCCGGAGTGTAACCGAACTCTTGGTGCATCTGACGTGCGACCAGATCCACGACCATCTCGGCCATTTTGCGATATCCCGTCAGTTTGCCTCCAGCGATAGTAATCAGGCCGGAATCCGATACCCAAACCTCATCCTTACGCGAAATCTCTGAAGGGCCTTTGCCCTCTTCATGGATCAGTGGACGCACGCCTGCCCAGCCTGATTCCACATCCTCTGCACGAATCTGGACATCCGGGAACATGCCGTTCACTGCATCAATGACATAATCACGGTCTGACTCCGAAATGAACGGATGAGCCGGGTCATCACGGTATACGGTATCGGTTGTACCTACATAGGTTTTGCCATCCCGCGGCACCGCAAAGACCATGCGTCCATCCGGCGTATCAAAATAAACCGCTTGCCGTAGCGGGAACCGGGCTCCGTCAAATACAAGATGAATGCCTTTGGTCATCTGTAGCGTTTTGCCCTGGCGTGAGCCATCCACTTCACGGAGGGTATCCACCCATGGCCCTGATGCATTGATCACTTTTTTCGCCATAAGCTTATAACTATTTCCGTTTAGTTGATCCATCACATGAATGCCTGTAATCATTCCATTCTCTTTCTGAAAAGAAGTTGCTTTCATATAATTAACAGCCAGCACCCCGTGCCGCACCGCTTCCTTCATGACTTCAATCGTAAGTCTCGCATCATCCGTCCGGTACTCCACATAACGTCCGCCTCCCAGCAGTCCCTGCTTCCGCAGCAAAGGCTCACTTGCAGATGTATCACTGGCACTCAGCATCTGACGACGCTCACTGCGCTTCACTCCAGCAAGCCGGTCGTACACCATCAAACCCATAGATGTACTGAAACGGCCAAACGTGCCTCCCGTGTATATGGGCAATAACATCGGTTCTGGTGTCGTTACATGTGGCCCATTCTCATAAACCACTGCCCGCTCTCTTCCAACTTCGGCTACCATCTTCACTTCAAACTGCTTCAGGTATCGCAAGCCGCCATGAACCAGTTTTGTGGAACGGCTCGATGTGCCTGCCGCGAAATCCTGCATCTCCACAAGCGCCGTCTTCAATCCACGAGATGCCGCATCCAGAGCAATTCCTGCACCCGTAATGCCTCCACCAATCACCAATACGTCAAAATGTGCATTCGACATTTGTTCCATAACTTCGGTTCGTTTTGCCGCCGAGAACGTTGCTGTCATGTACGACCCCTCCATAATTCCCCTTATTTTTCTCTAAAAAACAACAAAAAAAGGACCACGTCATTCGTTCAGCAATTGCTGAACGCACGTGGTCCCTCCCGATCTCCAGACATCATTTTTTAACTTGTAACCTAATCCTATCACAGATTTTCGGTGGCGTGAAGGCCTGATTTGACACATTATTCAAAAAAATTCAAAAAACTTTTTTTGTGCAAGGATGGAATTTCAAAGCAATCCACTAAATCTACAATTTTCCTTATTGTGGACAATACATCCCCTCCATCCAGGAAGATAATCCCTGTAAATCAAGCGTCATTTCCCACCAGTAAATATCATTTATAACATATGTTTAATGAAAAAGTACAAATGACCATTTTTAAAATTTTAGGGAGGCTTACGTCCGTTTTCTATTTTATTTAAAAGCCATGGCCGCCTTGATTGCTCGTTGCCAACCGAAATATAACTGCTCCCGCTCGTCCTTGGCCATCACAGACTCAAAGACTCGCTCCGTATGATCGTGCTGGTTCAATTCATCTACGTTTGACCAGAACCCGACGGCCAAGCCTGCCAGATAGGCTGCACCGAGAGCTGTCGTTTCGTTCACTGACGGGCGTTCCACAGGAATACCCAGAATATCACTTTGGAATTGCATCAGGAAATCATTCGCCGCCGCACCCCCATCAACACGTAGCATATGTACAGGGTACCCAGAATCAGTTACCATGGCCTCCAGTACATCCTTGGTCTGATAAGCCAGCGCCTCAAGTGCAGCACGGATAAAATGCTCCTTCGTGGTGCCGCGAGTAAGGCCAAATACCGCCCCTTTCACATCACTGTCCCAATACGGGCTCCCGAGTCCCACAAAGGCAGGTACCATATAGACTCCATCCGTCGAAGGTACCCGCTTCGCATAGTCCTCACTGTCTTTGGACGAACGAAGCATACGAAGACCGTCTCTCAGCCACTGCACAGCTGAACCTGCTACAAAAATGCTGCCTTCCAGCGCATATTGAACTTTACCATCCACACCCCAGGCAATCGTTGTAATCAGCCCGTGATCCGATTGCACAGGTTTTTCTCCTGTGTTCATCAACATGAAACATCCGGTGCCGTATGTATTTTTCATACTGCCCTGGATGTAACATCTCTGACCAAACAATGCAGCCTGCTGATCTCCTGCCGCACCCGCGATCGGAACCCGGTGACCGAAGAAGTGGTAATCTGTCGTATGCGCATATATCTCGGAAGAGCCACGAACTTCAGGAAGCATCGCCTTAGGGATGTTCAGAATGTCCAACAATTCGTCATCCCACTGCAGCTCATAGATGTTATACATCAGGGTGCGCGAAGCATTCGAAACATCCGTAACATGGGTCCCACCGCTCAGTTTCCAGATCAGCCAACTGTCGATGGTGCCAAACAGTAACTCCCCTTTCTCTGCCCGTTCACGTGCACCAGGGACATGATCCAGAATCCATTTTACTTTTGTGCCCGAAAAGTAGGGGTTAATGAGCAAGCCTGTTTTCTGATGAAACAGGTCGTCCAGCCCTTGCGTTTTCAACTCATCACAGATGGATGCTGTCTGTATGGACTGCCATACCACTGCGTTATAGATCGGTCTGCCGGTTTGCTTATCCCACACCACTGCGGTTTCCCGTTGATTGGTGATGCCGATACCTGCAATCTGTGCAGGTTTGATGCCACTCTCCGCCAGACAGGATGCCATTACAGCGAGGATGGAGCTCCAGATTTCGTTGGCATTTTGCTCCACCCAGCCCGGTTTGGGAAAATACTGCGGGAACTCTTGCTGTGCCATATGCACAATCTCGCCGCTGTGGTTAAACAGAATTGCCCGGGAGCTGGTTGTGCCTTGGTCCAGAGCCAAAATAAATTTTTCCATACCTTGTGCCTCCAGTGTGTAATCATAATGTAAGCGATTTCTTAAAATACTTGATCAAATCATCATTGGATGTCGTTACAGCTGCCGCTCCGACACCGAGTGCAAGTTCTACCTCTTCAGGTGTGCGAATCAGTCCCCCTGCAATGATGGGGATACCTGTTCGTTCAGACACCTCCGCAATAATATGCGGAATGACGCCAGGCAATACCTCGATATAGTCCGGCTGTGTTTTGGCAACCAGTTGGTAACTTTTCTCCAGCGCATGGGTATCCAGCAGGAATACCCTTTGAATCGCCGTAATGCCTTTTTGTTTTGCTTTCTGGATGATACTGGCACGTGTTGAGATCAGGCCGGCTGGGCGAATATGCTGGCATAGATATTCTGCAGCGTACTCGTCATTTTTCAGCCCCTGCACCAGATCGGCATGCAACAAAATCTTCTTTTCATACCGCCGAGCCTGCTCCATCATACTCTGCAGCTGTGCGATATGCGTTTCCAACATAACCCCGTAAGTATAAGGGCCTTCGATGATTGCTTCAAACTGCTTCATACTCTTCGCCGCTGGCAAAATACGCTGTCCCTCAAATGCCACCATCGTTCCTCCTGCATCCATCAGATGCCTATATTGTATAATTCGTCACACACCAACGGCAAGCTATTTGGGGGAAGAACAAGGAAAGCAGCGACGTATCTTGCAACGAAAAAAGACTGCTACTGCACTTTTCAATGAAAAGCACCGTAACAGCCCATCTACACTGCAATCTACGTTTGATTACTATCAATCAAAATCTTACTCCAAATCGTTATTTTTAATCAATCAAGCCTGTGCATGTGGAACACGTGTCTCTGTCCCCGCATCGGCCCAGTTATCGCTTTCCGCCAGGTGACCTGAACGGTTCACTTTCGTTTGCAGATACTTCTCATTAAATGCCGACCGATCTCCCCATAGCGGAACACGTCCGCCCACATTGAGTCCTGCTTCCTGCAAAGCAGCCAGCTTACGTGGATTATTCGTGATCAACGTAACCGGAGCCGAGCGAAGTGCGCGCAATACAGCAATTGCATCGTCATAATTACGTGCATCATCCGTGAAGCCGAGTTGCAGGTTCGCATCTACCGTATCCAGACCTTCTTCCTGCAAAATGTAAGCCATTGCTTTGCTGAACAGGCCAATGCCCCGTCCTTCATGATTCGCAAGATAAAACAGCGCACCTGCGCCATGTGCCGCAATCATTTTCATCGACTGCTCCAGCTGGAAGCCACAGTCACAGCGTTTGCTGCCAAAGATATCGCCCGTGTGACAGATGCTATGCATACGAATCAACGCATCCTGCGCCTCAGCAAAGTCGCCATATACCAGCACGCTGGATTGCTGACGCTCTGCCAGTTCAGCACCCGCAAGAGATGCGATCAGTTCGCCGCTTTCCATCGCTTTATCCGTTTTCAGCCAGCTGTACCACTGAAATGTTCTCGTTTCCCCATCCAGATTGACCGGCAGTTTAATGGGCCCCACCAAATGTATGAATTCTTTTCCACTCGGAAAAGTCTGGATTTTAGGGGCAAGCAGTTGAATAATATGTGAATTGATCATCGTTCGTTCCTCCTGTTAAGCATCTTCATCTCAAATTGTGCCATAATATTATGCATTCGCAACCGCTTTGATTTTGGATCACTTACTGACGCAATAAATTCAAAGCATCTTATTTTCAAGCTCTGTTCACAGCGAAATATTACGTATCTATATAATCCTCACTATAATTAGTTACTTAATGTAAGTTAGTTTAGAATAAAAATTATATTGTGTCAAGTAACTTTTATTTTTAAAGTAACTACTAAATTTATGTTACGCAATGGACACAAACCATGTGTTTCATTCGAGGAATATTGGGTATGAGTTTAGAAACTGCTCATACACTATTGGTGTAGTCCACGAAGCCCAGCCTTAGTCCTTGATACTTCTTGCGTCAAACCTAATGATGAGGGGGTTAGCCTATGAAACGCCGTAGAAGAACTTGTTGGATAGCCATCATCATGGTCTGTGTCCTGCTAATCAGCGGATGCTCCATCTGGCCGGGACAGGATGATTCAGCATCCAGTAAAAAGGTAGCGCTTACATTGTGGTACTGGAATCGATCCATTGACGACAAACTCATTGCCAAGGCCAAAGAGAAATTCCCGAATATTGAACTGACTGCGCAGAAGATCGGCGGGGATTTCAAAGCCAAGCTTAAAACGACCCTCGCTGCACGTTCAGGTGAGCCAGATATCGTTGCACTCAACGACTGGATCATGGAGTTATTCCCAAGCGAGGATCGCTTCTATAACCTGTACGATCTAGGCGCAGGAGAGGTCGAAGACCAGTATCTGCCGTGGAAATGGAAGCAGGGCGTGACGCCAAATGGACAGATGATCGGCTTTCCGATGGATACGGGGCCAACAGCACTTTTCTATCGCGCAGACTTGTTCAAGGAAGCAGGGCTACCTTCCGAGCCGGAGCAGGTTGCACGCCAGATCGATAACTGGGATGCCTATGCTGTTGCCGGAGAGCAGATCAAGGAGAAGTTTGCCGGAAAGGTGTTTCTGACCGATAACATTGGAAGCGTTTACAATCAAGTTCTTTCTCAAGCTTCAGAACGTTATTTCCGTCCAGACGGGTCGTTTATCGGCATGGATTCTCCTACTGTACACAAAAGCTGGGATACAGCGGTTGCTTTCAAGGAAAAAGAACTGCTTGCTAACGCTGACGGCTGGACACCCACCTGGAATGCAGCGATGAATAACGGCGAAATTGCTTCGTTTGTTGGTGCCGTCTGGATGAAGCAAGTACTCCAGGAGGCGGCACCGGATACTTCAGGCAAATGGCGTGTTACGCGCGCTCCTGGGGGAGATGGCAATAATGGTGGCTCCTTTCTCTCCATTTTAAAATCAAGCAAACATCCAAAGGAGGCCTTTGAATTGATTCGCTGGCTGCAAAGCCCAGAAAACCAACTGGAGCAGTACCAGACACTCAACCTGTTCCCATCAGCCCCAAGCGTGTTTGATAAACCAACCATGAAAGAAAAGGAATCTTTCTTCGGCGGGCAAGCAACAGGTCCGATATTTGCTGAATCTGCACAGCATGTGCCGGATGCCTTTTTTGGCGAACGATATCCGTCTGTACACAACATTATCACCCGGCGGCTGAATGATATCGCCAAACAGGACGCTGATCCACAGCAAGTCTGGTCGGATACGGTGCACCGCGTCGAGCGGGCATTACAGCGTTAAAGCATGCATTTGATCACAACGGTTATCACTTATATTTATTAGCTTCACTGGATCTCGTTTGATGTGGTTCGTTATCCGTAAAGGAGGAGTTGTTATGGCTGTCACCGAACCTCGCACGTCCCCTGATTCCGGTCCGTTCCAGCCCGATCTAGACCGGCAAAAATCACTTTGGGCCCGTATATGGGAGCATCGTGCGCTCTATGTTGCCATCTCGCCTTTTTACATTTTGTTCGCCGTGTTTGGCCTATTCCCGATTGCCTTCTCGTTCTATCTGGCCTTTCATAAATGGGACGGTATCGGTGTGATGACGTATAACGGCTTGAACAATTTCAAATATATGCTTACGGATGCCGAGTTCTGGCAAGCGGTCGGCAACACGTTTATGATCTGGATTTATTCGACCATTCCCATGCTTTTCTTCGCTCTGATTATTGCGTTTCTGCTACATGCGCCTTTCATCAAATTCCGTACCTTGTTCCGGGTCGGTTACTTTCTGCCCAATGTGACGTCTATCGTGGCTGTAGCGATCATCTTCGGCGCACTGTTTGCGAACAATTACGGCTTCCTCAACTATCTGTTGCAGTCGGTCGGCCTTCCCGTAGTCGAGTGGCTGAATGCACCATGGGGCATCAAAATCGCTATCTCCTCCATGGTTGTCTGGCGCTGGACCGGATATAACGCCATTATCTATCTGGCCGGACTTCAGAGCATCCCGCAGACGCTGTATGAAGCAGCCAGAATTGATGGGGCATCCGCTGTGCAATCCTTCTTTCGTATTACCATTCCGATGCTACGCCCCGTCATCCTGTTCACGGTCATTACATCTACGATTGGCGGCATGCAACTGTTCACTGAACCACAAGTGCTCGTGGGAAATGACGGTGGTGCCGGAGCAGCCGGTATGACCATCGTACTTTACTTGTACCGTGAGTCATTTATCAACAACTATTTCGGATACGGTGCTGCCGTTGGCTGGGGCATGTTTCTGATTATTGCCCTGTTCTCGATCGTGAACTGGAAGCTTGTTCAAGGCAAATCATCCTGATGTGACAAGGGGGGAGCGCTCATGGCGTCCAAACATCTCAAGTCGCTGGTGCTGTATACCGGCCTGATCGGTGGCATGCTTATATCCATGTTCCCGTTCTATTGGCTCATGGTTATGTCCACCCGAACAACGTCCGACATCTACAAGTTTCCGCCCCAGCTCTGGTTCGGCGGTGAACTGTGGAATAATATTACACGGGTTTTGCAGCAGATTGATTTCTGGGGAGCCTTTCTGAATACCTTGTTTGTATCAGGTATAGTGACCATTCTGGTGTTATTTTTTGATTCACTGGCGGGATTTGCGTTTGCGAAGTTTGAGTTTCCGGGCAAAAAATGGCTTTTCGTCCTGCTGCTCGCCACCATGATGGTGCCTTCCCAGCTGTCGCTGGTCCCTTCCTTCGTGCTGATGGCCACGTTCGGGTGGGTGGGTTCCTTCAAAGCCCTCATTATTCCGGGCATGGTCAATGCCTTCGGCATCTTCTGGATTCGTCAGTATGCGACGGAATCCATCCCGAACGATCTGCTGGATGCAGGACGAATTGACGGATGTAATTTCTTTCGTTTGTATTGGAACGTTGCGTTGCCGATTCTACGGCCTGCGTTTGCTTTTCTCGGAGCATTCACCTTTATCGGCGTGTGGAATGACTACCTGTGGCCGCTAATTGTACTGACAGATGCACGCAAGTACACGTTGCAAATTGCATTATCTCAATTAAATGGACTCTATAATACAGACTATGCGATGGTCATTGCAGGTACACTGCTTGCCGTTCTTCCACTCATCATCATGTTCCTGTTCATCAGCCGCCAGTTTATTTCGGATATTGCTGCAGGAGCGGTGAAGGACTGACTTAGGGAAGGTAAGAATCTCTGGAGCGGAGCTCGTATATGAAGCCATTTTGATCCTTCCCTCAAGTCTGATATTCTTATTCTATAGATGAGATACCAGATGTTATATAAGCTTGGATGAGCTGTTATGTGCAAGTCGAGGAGACAGAACATTTTTGACACGCATTCCATAACACTTTCCGACGCAGTAATTGAAACGGAAGAGGGATGATCACCATGGCGGCTTCACCTTATATGATTGGCGTAGATATCGGCACAACCTCGACCAAGGCTGTGTTGTTCAAGCAAGACGGCAGCATTGTGGCACAAGGTGGTGCAGATTATCCGCTACACACACCATCGCCCGCGATTGCAGAGCAGGATGCAGAGGACATTTTCCAAGCAGTTATTTCCTCTGTGCAGCAAGCCACCTCTAAAGCTGGGGTAGAGCCGGACGACATTCTGTTTGTCTCGTTCAGTTCAGCCATGCACAGCATCCTGCCTGTGGACGCACAAGGCAAACCGTTGATGCGAGCGATGACATGGGCAGACAATCGCAGCGCCGAGTGGACAGAAGCACTCAAATCGGAGATGAACGGACATGAAATCTACCTGCGAACAGGCACACCGATTCACCCGATGTCCCCACTCACCAAAATCATGTGGTTAACCCGGGAACAACCGGATCTGTTCAGACAGACGCATAAATTGATCTCCATGAAGGAATATGTTTTCTACAAGTTATTCTCTGAATTTGTTATCGACCATTCGATGGCTTCCGCCACCGGACTTATGAATCTGGAGAAACTCGAATGGGATGCGGAAGCATTGCATGTTGCCGGCATTACGCCAGAGCATCTGTCCAGCCTTGTACCAACAACTCATGTATTCAAAACAGGACTTCACCCCGAGTATGCCAAAGCGATGGGCATCGCGGAGACGACTTCATTTGTGATTGGGGCAAGCGACGGTGTGCTCTCGAATCTGGGTGTGAACGCCATTGACCCAGGGGTTGTTGCTGTGACGATCGGCACCAGCGGGGCGATTCGTACGGTCGTGGATAAACCAGTGACCGATCCAAAAGGGCGTTTCTTCTGTTATGCGCTAACGGAGGATCAATGGGTCATCGGGGGCCCGGTGAACAACGGCGGAGTGATTTTCCGCTGGATTCGGGATGAGTTTGCGGCTTCTGAGGTGGAAACGGCAAAACGCCTCGGGATTGATCCGTATGAAGTCCTGACACGTGTCGCTGAAAATGTACCGCCAGGTTCAGAGGGACTATTGTTCCACCCGTACATGACAGGAGAACGCGCACCACTCTGGAACCCGAATGCACGCGGGTCGTTTTTCGGCCTGACGTTGCATCACAAGAAGGAGCATATGATTCGTGCCGCACTCGAAGGTGTGCTCTTTAACCTGTACACGGTTATGCTCGCGATTGAAGAGAAGATTGGCCGTCCGAAAAAGATCCAGGCTACTGGAGGCTTCGCCCGCTCCGAGCTGTGGCGGCAGATGATGGCCGATATTTTCGATCAGGATGTCATCATCCCCGAAAGCATCGAGAGTTCCTGCCTTGGCGCCGCTGTACTCGGGCTGTATGCCACAGGCCGTATCGATTCCCTGAGCACCGTTTCCGGCATGATTGGATCGACACACCGCCATCAGCCACACCCGGAACGTGTACGCGTGTATCGTGAACTGTTACCGATTTTCATCCGTATCTCACGCAAATTCGAAGAGGATTATGCCGATATCGCGGCATTCCAGAATCGAATGATGCAGGAGTAAGCGCGAGTTGGCACAGCAAGGAGCCGCGTTAGCGATTCTTAGAATCGGATAGATGGTGCTGATGTGTGAGCCTATGCGCTAAACATCTCCAAGAGCCGGACGAATGATGCTGGTGAGGAGTGAGCCGCTAACGATACTCTGAATCAGACGGTGCAGGAGCGTAGTAGCGATCTCCAATATCAAGATCAGGTACAAGATACTAACTAAGATAGCATTTGGTGCAGATGACAAAAAGCTAACGATCACCAGGAAGCTTATTTGATGGTTTTGGCAGGGTATCGAAATCTAACGATCACCAGACACCTTATTTCTGAATTTCCAGGCTAAAAGTGGCCTAAAAACAGCTATTTGGGGTAAATAACGTCACTGGTGATCGTTAGAATCTGAGAGCCCGATTTTTTCACCAAATAGCGTCACTGGTGATCGTTAGAAATTAGGGAACTCTGGACGGCTTCGCCTCTTCCTCTCTCACCTCCTCTGTATTCTCGCATCCCTCACCTAAACCTAAATAAACCCCACAGTATTACACTGTGGAGTTCATCAAATAACTCAAATTACAATAAGTCAATACTGATTACCACCCAAATGGTATTACATTACCTACTTATAGCTATCGCGTGATTATAGCTCTCAAGAACTTATAATAACTCTTACAGATTAAATTCACTCTTATGAGTGACCTTAACGCTCAGACATATTTACTCTGGCGAATTAAATTCACACTTACGAATTATATTTGCTGAACGCATTCTCGTCCGTTTGTACATTTTCCAGATAAACAATCTGGCCAGCATCATTCACACGCGCAATATCCACGCCCACCTTCGCATACACCGATCCATCTGCTGCTTGTCCGCACACAGCCCAATTGGTTTGATAACTACCATCCGGTTGGGGCACCCAGGCATCCCACATATGTTTAATGTCTTGGTTGTAATCATAGAAAGCTTTCATAAACCCCTCAAACCCAGTATGACTAGTGCCATTCAACACAATCTCGGCATCCGGTGTAAACAGGGATAACAAGTCCTGCATAGCCCGTTTATCTGTCCGTGAAGCATCAAATAATCTGAAATAGTTATTTAACATCGTAATGTTCACTGCTGTATTCATTAGTAGTTAGCCTCCTGTTGGTCTCATGCTGTCTCGAACGAAAAATTTCATGCCGTATGATCAGCACATGCCATCAGTTCGAATAATTTCGAACTAAATGCTGTGATAAGAAATGTATCACACTCGCTTACCGAATCGCAACATACATTTCGGTTTTTTTCGAACATTGAAAGAAGTAGCCAACTATGCTAACGTCTATTTTATGAGAACTTTAACGATACCTACCGCTTCGGAAATGAGTTTGACCGCGGTTTGCAATGCACTCGGTGACCCGATACGCATGAAGATTGCATACTGTTTAGCCAGCTCGGGTGAGAAAAATTGCTCCGCTTTTGAAGTCGACCATATCTCCAAATCAACGTTGTCCCACCATATCAAAATCCTGCGAGAAGCTGGTATTATTCAGCCACGAATTGACGGCAAACACCACTTTTATTCCCTGAGAAAGGACGAACTAATTGCACGTTTTCCAGGACTGGTCGCTATGATTCTACAAACAGGAGGCTCAGCCTAATGGATAAAAAAGCTGCCAAAATTCTACTGAGTACATTTTGGGGCGGTGGCGGTTGGAAATCACCCCATGACCCCTTCGAGGGTGATGAATTTGAATATGCCAAAAGCAAGGGCGTCATGTTCGACCCGCTCACGATCAGCCATGACGAAATCGTACAGCGCCTGCATCACATGCATCAGAACCCTGTGCTTAAGGAGCGCGTCATTACGGCCTTTCTACACAGTCTCTCGACCAAAAAAGTGTATCTGCGCAGCGCATTATCCAGCTGGGCATTGACACGAAACATGCCTCTGCATACCTACGGTGAACGCCCGGCTTTACACGCCAATACAAGCGCCTGCGGGGACTGCAACTTCCTTCGTTTACAATCGGATAAACAATATGTTGATGAAGATCTGAATGTACTGAATTTTGAACGAATCAAATGGGGTGGGGTGCGCCACGGTTGGTTGCTCTACTGCCTGTTGGATCTGGAATTGTTGCTTCAGGATTACAATGATAATAGTTGCAACAGCACTGAGAGCAGTCATTTCCACCCTTACCCAGTAACTACGGAAGACCAAACAATTCTTGCCAAGATGCTGGAAGCCTCACAGACAGGAGACCCGAAAGACAGCGCCCGCTCTCTGGAGAAAAAGTGGAAAGAATGTCTGCCCTCTAGCAAACAGGAACGGGACTCCCTGCTAGAAATCTGGGCAGCCGCAGGTATTCTGGTTCCCGGGGATACGCCAAGGAAACGTAAAGGTGGTTCGGGCGACTTTGTCTTTGTCGCAACTTGGCAGGGCGATGATGGATATCATGCCGAAAACGTACTTGATTACTTTGGCCCTTATCTGCCTCAAAGTAACTTCTAAATTTGTTTCATCTATTACATCTGAATCGCATGACCATCCATGCTCCAGGTTACAATACTGATATCGACAGATTTCGGGTTGAACTCGTATAATAAGAGGAAATGAGGATGATGGGAGTGAACCAAGCGAGTTTATGATGTACATACTGGCTTTCATATTGTCTTTTGCTGTCGTGGTTTTGCTGATTCCGCCGCTGGGCCGACTGGCGCACAAACTGGATTTTGTGGACAAGCCCCGGGAAGATGTGGAGCGTAAGCTACACAGGCAACCGATACCACTGACCGCTAGCTACGCGATATTTACTGGATTTTTCCTGACATACATTGCTCTTACTAAAGAATTGACCTGGGAGACAGCCGCATTGGTTGCAGGTGGAATGCTTCTCCTGACGATCGGCACGATTGATGACTGGTACAAAACCAAAGGAAAAGACTTTCCCGCATTACCTAAAATGATTATTCAAGTCTCGGCTGCGGTGCTCGTCTTTGCGTCAGGTATTGCGTTTACCGGATTCGTGAATCCGTTCAATGCAGAGTATGTGCTCCTGCCGATCTGGCTGCAATTCATTCTGACGATCCTGTGGATTTTCGGAGTTACGACGGTGATTAACTTCTCAGATGGTATGGATGGACTGGCTGGTGGTTTGTCCGCGATCTCGGCAATTACGCTGTTTATCGTAGCCATTACGAAGGGCCAGAGTGATTCAGCACTGATGTCCATCACTTTAGTTGGGGTAACGCTTGGTTATCTCAAATACAACAAGGCTCCGGCCAAAGTATTTATGGGCGATGCTGGCGCTACGTTCCTAGGCTTCATTCTAGCAGTTATCGCACTTGACGGTGCATTCAAACAAGCGACGATGCTGTCCATTTTCATTCCGATCCTGGCACTCGGCGTACCGATTTTTGATAATATTTTTGTCGTGATCAAACGTTTCTTGCAAGGCAAAGCAATCTATCAGGCCGATGCAAGCCAAGCTCACTATCGCCTGCTACGTGCCGGTTTGAACCACAAACAGGTGGTTGCCGTGCTCTATCTGGTCAGCACTTGTCTATGCCTGTCCTCCATTATTTTGTTGTTAGTCGATATGTAAAAGAAAATCATTGTATCCTCCAATGCAAGCTACGCCAATGAATGATTTAATAGAAATACAAGAAGCCACCCTCATGCTAATGAGAGTGGCTTTCTTTGGTTATTCGATATCTTGTTACATTGATATCTACATATCAAGAACACATCAAGATTAGCCGTTTTTTTCTAATTCGTAAAAAAACTATGATTTAACCGCGCCAGCCATTGCACCGCCAACGATAAAACGTTGCAACGCAACGTATAACACAACCAGTGGCAACGTCACGATCAGAATACCACACGCTAGTAGCGGCCAGTTATTCATATACTGCCCATAGAAGGTAAATAACCCTTTGGTCACCGGCTGATAATTCGGATCAGACAGATAGATCGTTGGACCAATAATATCATTCCATACCCCGATGGCTGTGAGAATAATGCCTGTTGCCAGAATCGGCTTCATTAACGGGACAAGGATGGTGAACAGATAACGGGTGTACCCACATCCGTCCATGGCAGCAGCCTCATCCAGCTCGCGCGATACCGATTTGATATAACCGACAAACATCAGAAACGCAATGCCCGTACCCGTCGTTTTCAGCAAAATGTAACCGGTTTGCGTATTATACAGACCCAGTTGATTGATCAAAGAGAACTGTGGGATCAGCGGGTTCGGCAAATACATGGAAATCAAAAAGAAAATATAAATAAACGTGCTAAACTTCACGTATCTGCGAGCAAGCGGGAAGGCTGCAAATATAGACAAAATTAAGGTCAGCAGTGTGGACATGCCCGTGTAAAGCACACTGTTCCACATGTACTGCGAGAAACTGCCTTTTGTCCATGCTTCGGCAAAGTTCTCCAGCCGTATGCCTTCCGTTAACGCTACAGGATTCAGCAAATACTCCGTCTGTGTTTTCATCGACACATTAAACAGATAGAACAGAGGGAAGACGTATAGCGCAAGCATCAGCAGCACAATAATGTAGCTGATTGTTCTTGATGTTCCGCTTTGCTTCATTATACTTCCACCTCTCTTTTCCGAAGATAGAACAACGCGACCATGGAGATCGTGAACACAAACAAGAACTGGATCATCGCTACCGCAGAAGCCAAACCATAATCCGCCGTACCGCTGCCAAACGCTGTTGCATACACGTCAAATGCCAGTGTCGTTGTATTAAACTTACCGCCTGTGAGGACGTAGATAATGTCAAAGGTTTGCAGTGCGCCGATGATAGACAACAGCATATTTACGGTAAAAGAAGGGGCAATCATCGGAAACGTAATGTTGGTAAATGCTTTCCAGCCCGATGCACCATCCATATAAGCTGCCTCGTATAGATCACTCGGAATCGTCTGCAAGCCAGCAAGGAAGATCGTCATGGAGTACCCCATGTACATCCAGATTTGCACGAAAATAATGAGCTCGAAGGCAATATTATAATCCCCGAAAAAGTTCGAGCTCGTGCCAAAGAAATTCAGAAGTGACTGCGCAGGTCCGCCGAGCGGATTCGCTACGAGCTGCCAGATCAATCCGGACACCGTTACACCCAGCACGACGGGCAAAAAGAATACCGCACGATACAGCTTGTCGCCTCGAAGTTTTTTGTTAATCAAGATTGCCATGAACAGACCTACTGCGTTTTGGATGATGACTACGGCAAACGCAAAATATAAGGAACGCCCGATCGCGTCCAGCCGGTCACCCGCATTGGATGCGCCAAAGAAGGTTTTATAATTTTCGAAACCGACAAAGTTCCATTCCTGCCCTCTCACTCCAGTCGCATCGGTAAACGAAAACAGCACAGTCACGAGCGACGGGCCAAAGCCAAACACGACATAAAGCAACAGCGGAATACTTAAATATAGATAAGGAATCAGCCGCGCCTTCCCTTTTCCAAACGGATACATCGTCCTCACACCTTTCATCGGGTAAAACCAAAAAACCGGAATAACAGCTTTGCTTGATCGAGGTTGGCCTGAAGGCTCTTACCCCAAGCGCTATTCCGGTGGATACTCTGTATGGGAATCTTAGATCGAGAATCGAATTATTTACAGTAGACGAGTCCAATCATGGGTTTATTTTGGAGCTGCTGCATCCCAGTCTGCTTGTGATTTGCTCGCAAGTTCCTCTGGTGTAGCAATTGGCCCAGCCGGTTTAAGCATCTCTGCGTGAACACTGGACTCCGCAATGTACTGTCCTACGTTCTGACGATTAATAAACAACTGATCCCAGGAAAGCTTGAAATTCTCAAGGTATGGTTGAATGTCTTTGATAAACTCGCTCTTGATTTCTACATCAGGCTGTGTCGGAAGGAATCCGGCTGCATTAACGAAATCCGTATAGTTACCTTTCTCCGACAGCATCTCAAGCCACTTCAGCGCATAATCCTTATTCGGTGACTTATCTACAACCATCCAGGTCATATCGTATTTACCAGCCAAGTCTTTGTTTTTCGCCGCATCATTACTACCCGGAATTGGGAAATACCCAAACTTTAGATCCGGGTTAGCCGCTTGAATCGTCGTAGCATCCCACGTACCGTCCGCAATCATCGCCACCTTACCTGTAGCAAACAGACTTGGCAGTGTTCCGTAGTCAATCCCCATGAAACCAGGCATTGCACTGTTCATTAGCGTTTGAGCCTTTTGCAATACTTCGATCTGTACCGGATCAGTCAACTTGGTTTGACCTGTCCACAGACCTTTGATGTAGCTCAGTTGGTCGTCATGAATCGAGGCTTGAAGCCCTTGTACTGCAAGGCCAATCGGCCAGACATCTTTACCTGCGAAGCCCAGTGCTTCTACGCCGTTATCTTTGAATACTTTGATGACGTTTTGCAGTTCATCCCACGTTGTTGGCACTTGCAGATTGTATTTGGCAAAAAGGTCTTTATTGTAGAACAAGCCTGTAAATGCCACTTTACCCATGTTGACACCGTACACCTTGTCGTTGTACGTCATCGCGTTCTGCACATCAACTTCGTTATAGTTTTTGATAAAAGCCTGACCCGACAAGTCACTGATCAGCCCTGCATCGATCCACTGCTTCCACATCGGATCAGCCGCACCCTTAGACCAGTCTTGCGGAGCACCAACGAAGCTGGACTTGAGCGGAATGATATCTACATCGCCCGTACTACCTGCGTTCATCCGTGTTTGCATCAATTGATCGTATGTTGCATCTGCCGGAACTGTTGTGTACTCCACTTTCACGTCCGGGTACTTCTCCTCAAACTTTTTATTAAATTCTTTGATGTAATTGTTGATATTCTCTTGCTGCCAGTGAATGATCTTTAACGTCACCTTTTTGTTTCCATCCGTAGAAGCCTTCCCATCTGAATCGGTCGAACCGTTGCCACATGCTGCGAGCACAAACATTAAAGCGGTTACAAGTGTAATAGATAAGATCTTTCTCTTCATATCACTTTCCCCCAGCCATTCAAGATTAATTTACGATTTAGCGAATTCACGAAATCAGTTTCGTTAATTACACCCTCATTATGACTCCACCTGATAAATTTGTAAATAGTTTATTTGAGTTTTTACAAAATATGTGATGAAACCGCGTCATATCTGGGATTGAGCGTTGCTTTACGGGCAACTCCATATTTTATTTTACGAAACCTCTATTCGGCGGCTTTGTTTTTACACCTCTACTCTTCTTTTCAATCTAGTTAAAACAAGCCTCTACTTGCGGAAAAATAGGTTATTTTTACTAAAACATGCTGGTGTTTTCGTTAGATTCGAGAGCAAATACTAAAAATATATCCATACATATCATAATCATCTCGACGATTACCCTTTCTGTTATTGACTCTCAGATGGTTGTGACATAGAATGTTGGCAAGAAAGCAATAAAAATGCGCAGCCACAATCTACGAAACTAGTTTAGAATTTGAGGGATATATGATGAATATCAAAACGATAGCTCGTTTGGCCGGTGTGTCTGTTGCAACAGTGTCCAAAATTATTAACAACTATCCTGACATTGGTGAAGAGACACGCCAACGTGTACTTAAGATTATGGAGGAAACGGGTTATCGCCCCTCATCTTCCGCCAAAACACTGGCAACTAAAAAGTCCAACCTGGTGGGTGTTGTCTTTGCAGGGAAATTGAATGTGGATTTCAGTCACCCTTTCTTTGTAGAGGTCATTAATGCCTTTAAGAAACAGATCGGCCTGTTAGGATATGATTTGCTCTTCTTTTCCAATGAAAAATTTCTGGATCAGGGAGAGGACTATCTGGCACGTTCCAAATATTTTCAAGTGGATGGCTGTATTATCATTGCCGGGGATGAGGTGGAGAGCAGCGTATCTGACCTTGATGCCAGTCCTATTCCCTGTATCGGAATTGACATTGAGATGACTGGACAGAACTCCTGTTATATCATGTCGGATAACGAGAAAATCTCTACCAAAGTGGTGGAACAATTTTATATGAATGGATATCGGGATATCGGGTTTATCGGGCTAAAGCGTGCCTCCCTCGTCATGCAGCATCGGGAAAAAGCCTTTAAACAATCCCTAAAGCAGTTTAGTCTAGAAGAGAAACCGGAATGGTTGGTATATAGCCAAGATTATGCCGCTACCGATGGTTACGAGGCAGCCAAACAGCTATTACAAGCAGATGTCTTGCCGCGAGCTGTATTCGCCGCCACGGACTTGCTTGCATTTGGAGCAGTACGAGCCTTTAAAGAGGCAGGACTCCGTGTTCCCGAGGACATCGCTGTTGCAGGTTGTGATGACATTGAGGCCTGCCGCTACAGTGATCCGCCACTCACAACTGTTAAGCAGGATACAGACAAAATCGGACGTCTTGCGGCAATGATCCTGTTCGACCTAATGAACAAACAAATGGATAATCGTTGCATTAAAGTAGAGCCGGAACTGGTACTGCGCCGATCCTGTGGCACGTTGCTGGCATACCAGTAAAAGAGTCAGGCAGTGTAAAAGAAGGACTGGGCTGCTCGGCTGGATATCGCGTTATTCAAGTTGAGCGGCACTGTGATTTGAGAGTGACGTCGAGTAGAAACATCGTCTGTCGTGTCAGGTATATGTTGAACTCGAGGCTCTGATTATATGGATGGTTCGGTAGCAGTTCGTTATTTGATTGGTTCTTTTGGTTCTTTAGTTGGTTGGTTGGTTGACACTGAGGTGAAGCTAAATAGTTACTCTGTTATTATTTTTGTTGGAACCCCGTGTGCACTAGTTACCTCTCTCCCCCCTTCCATACTCTAACGATCACCAGAAGCCTTATTTGCCGGATTTGGCCTTGGTAAAATTTCTAACGATCACCAGCGACGCTATTTGAACCAAAACGGCTTATTTACTGCGGTTTTCGGGCACAAATGTGAAAATAGCGTTCCTCATGATCGTTAGAATTCGAAAAGAGCTAAATTGGGCCAAATAGCGTCATCTGTGATCGTTAGCCACATTGTCATCAAGTAAAAGATCCATAACTGACCCTGACGGGTGATGGAGAGGGCTCAACGAATCTTCGAATCTTCCATAACCCTAGACTGTATTTACCTTTTCCATTGTTGTAGCTTGGCAGTGCACAGATGGGGAGTAATGGGTGTTCAGTAAATGATGGTCAGTACATGAAGAGAGCTGCATAGTCGGACACCGACTTCGGGCGACTGGCGACTTCGGGCGACTGGCGACTTCGGGCGACAAACAACAAAAAGACGAAGCAGGACTGTGCCTGCTTCGTCTTTTTTACATTATTTACTGCATTATATATTTTCCTGCATCCTATCTGCTACTCGTTGACACCACAGGACAACTAGTGGAGGGACGAAATCTCTCTACTCACATAGGGTCACAATCTCCTGCTACAGTCGGTTACTTGAAAGCAGCGGTGGGAGGCAGCGGGGATTTGCGCTGCCGATCCAGCCATCCGGGCCGATCCAGTTCAAGGAGTCGGCGATATCGTTCTTCCCGAGTTAGCAGTTGTTCGTGAGAACCCTGCATGACGATGTTTCCATTTTCCACAAACACGATCTCGTCCATCTTCTCTGCACCAATCAGGTGGTGGGTGACCCAGATTAATGTTTTGCCTTGCAGGCTGTCCAGCATGGTGCGCATCAGTTCGCGTTCTGTCACGGGGTCTAACCCTACGGTCGGCTCATCAAAGATAACAACGGGCGTCTTCCGCAGCAAAACCCTGGCTAGCGCAATCCGCTGACGCTCTCCGCCGGAGAAGCGCAGTCCTGTCTCCAGCATCGGTGTCTGATACCCCTGTGGCAGAGACTCGATCAGTTTAGCCAGGCCAACCTGTGCAGCGACCTGCCGAATCTCTTCATCCGTTGCATCCGGACAACCAATCCGCAGATTACCTGCAACCGTCGTATTAAAGAGATGTGGACTCTGATTGAGCACTGCTATCACTTCGGTTACACTCTCGCCAAGCATCTCTACAGGCAGATCATTAATTAGAACCTTGCCGGATGAGGGAGACAAAGCACCTTGGATCAGCTTCAACAACGTTGATTTACCGCCACCGCTACGTCCAAGAATAGCCATTCGTTTGCCCTGAGGCAGATGCAGCGAGAGATCCCGAACGGCATATGCTGCCTCTTCTTCATACTGATAACTCACTTGCTCTATGGTAATATCCGCGCGCAGTTTCGGCGGAATACGTAGACGGATTCGTCCATCTGTAGTCGTTCCCCTATCCGCTGCGGGCATCCCCTCGGTCGATTGCATCGCAACTGAACTAGATCGATGTTTGTTATGCGACCCAAATGCGTGAGACTTCTTTTTCTGCTCTTCCCAATTCCGACGTCCCATATCTTCCGAGCCTTCCAGCTTGTTTAATCGGTCCAACGATTCACGGTAATCTGGCACATGCCCTGCTGCGTCACCGACCGGCAACAGCGATTCCGTGAGCGGGAACAGGACGAGCACAAATGCCGCAATCATAACCGCAGGTAGCTGAGCCGCTGAAGCATTTTGTCCTGCCCACATAGTGACCCACACAACCATTACTCCAATGAGGCATTGAGCAATAAAATCGCGCCAACGGTTCCAGCGACGCAGTCTACGGCGAATCTGATCAGCATACTCCTCATCCTCTTCCTGCCACTGCACGAACGCTGACGCTCTGCCACTTGCAATCCAGTCTCCCAGCCCGAGTACGCCGTCGGTCAGACGTGTGTACAGCTTGCTGTTTTCTCTTTTGAGCTGCACACGCCATCTCCAGGTTCGTTTTAAAGAAATCGCAGGAAGCAACACAACAATAAACAACATGTACAGTGCCATCCATAGTGCAAACTTCGGATCTACACTGCCAAATGCCAGTACAGCAGCACCGTAGATCACAAGTGCTGTAACAGCGGGGAATACGGTACGCAAATAAATATCTTGCAGACGTTCTACATCATCAGCCAGTGCACCGAGCACGTCACCGGTTTGCATTCGCGAACGCAGAAACAGAGCCTGCGGCTCCAAAATGCGATACAGCTTAACCCGCTGATCTGCGAGTACACGCAAAACAGCATCATGCCCAGCCAGTCGTTCGACATAACGGAACACCGCCCGGAAGATCCCAAAGGCACGTACACCCACAATCGGAACATAGACCATCAAAATATTTTCAGGACGCAGCGCAGACTTGGAGATCAGATATCCGGAGGTAAAAAGGAGCATCACCGCACAGAGAGCCGCGCATGTGCCGAGTGCAATCGCACCGATAAATCGCCAGCGGTACTGTGCCGCGTATGGAGTAATCCAGCTATTTTTTCTACCTTGTCCGCCTCGTTCGCTCTCTGTACCTGGATGTCCGGATTTCATCTCATATCGCCTCCATCTGCGCCTCAACCATGTGATAATATACCCCTTTTCGTGCAAGCAGTTCCTGATGTGTGCCTGTCTCGGCTACCGTACCGCCATCCATGACAATAATATGATCCATATGCGGCATCCAGTGCAGACGATGAGTTGCCAGAAAGACGAGTTTACCTTCGAACAAGGGCAGCATCGTCTGCTTCAGTTCATATTCAGTCTCCACATCCAGATGTGCCGTAGGTTCATCAAGCAACAGAACACTGCGTTCACTCAGCAGAGCTCTTGCCAGCGCCACACGTTGCTCCTGGCCGCCGCTGAGCTGTCTGCCCCCTGCACCAATTGGTTCATGCAGCCCATTTGCAAGAGATGACAATAGCTTTGTCAGCCCAGCTGCCTGCGCTGCTTGAGCCACTTCCACATCGGATGCTTCCGGCATGTAAAAACGAATATTATCCGCAATTGAACCGCTGAAAATATACGGATGTTGCGGAATCGCAGCCGTCTGGCTACGCCAGGCCTTGAGCAGTTCCAGACTCATAGGCTGACCATTGACCTGCATTTGTCCGGCTGTTGGAAGCTGAAAACCTGCGAGAACATCGATGAGCGTTGATTTTCCCGCTCCACTGGCACCGATAATTCCGATCTTACCAATGCCCTTCAGCTGAAAACTCACATCCTGAAGGGAATAAGTTCCCTCTGCTTCATGCTGAACCTGAATATCCTTCAGCGCTAATCGGCTGTGTTCTCCCCAAGAGGATGCCGTTGCCACATTATGCATCCCATGTTTATCCCGGTTAAACACCACTCGCAGTTGTGAAGAGGAGACAGGGCCGTTTTCATGTTCACCCAACACCCCCGCTTGATCCAATTCACTTGCATAGGCCTCTGTCTGACGCTGTTCTGCGGCCTTGCCTCGTCCAATCACTTGATTAATCGCTTCTCCAGCTTCCTTGCCATCCAGAGTCGCGTGGTAATCTGCACCCAACATGCGTACGGGCAGGAAATACTCCGGTGCTAGAATTAATACCGTTAGAGCAGCAAACAGTGACATATGTCCTTCCGTAAGCCGAAGTCCGAGACCTACCGCAACGGACGCAACCGACAACATGGTGAAGAAATCCAGCGCAAACGAGGACAAAAAGGCCATGCGTAGTGTGGACATCGTTGCTTTTCGGTATCGCTGGCTCACTCGCATGATGGAGCCCTCGTGTGTCTTGCTTTGACCCAGCGTTTTCAACGTTTCCAACCCACGCAGCGTATCCACAAAATGATTCGCCAGCGCTTTATGGGACTTGAATTGTCCATCGATCTTACGCTGAGTCGCCAGACCAATAAGGATCATAAACACGATCAGAATCGGCAGCGTCAGCATTAATATCACACCGGACATCGTATCCAGTTTGAATACATAAAGCAGAATGATAACTGGTGTGAAGCCCATGCCCAGCATACGCGGGATAAACAGCTCCAGATACGTTTTATATTGGGAAATACCTTCACGTGCCAGCGTCACCAGATGTCCCGTACCTTCTGTTTTGGCATAACGCGGCCCAAGTCTAAACCATTGTTCCGTCATCTGTTTACGCAGATCGGTTCCGGTTCTCTCCGCATACCGCGTAGTGACAAGCTGTAACCAGAATGACAAGGCATAGCGAGCGGCAAAAGCAGCCAGGAACAACAGCAGCACCGGATACTGTGACGAAACCGCAGCACCTTCAAATAATGCCGTAATGGCCTGTGCCAACCATTTGGCCTGCATAATAATCGTCATCGCCTGTAACAGCACCAACGCAGATGCCAGTGCAAGTACCGGCCGGATGCCCGGCAGCTTCATTAGCCCGCGTCCCATGTCAGTACTCCAGGTGGTGCTGTTCGTTCAGACGTTTGCGGAAAATATAATAACTCCAGATCTGATATCCAAGTACAAATGGCAGTAATGTGCAGGCAACAATGGTCATCACTTTTAATGAATAAGCACCCGATGCTGCGTTATATACAGTCAGATCAAATGCCGAATTGATGGAACTCACCATAACTCGTGGGAACAATCCGATAAATACGGAGGCAAAAGCAATGGCAATAACCGCACCCGTCATCCCGAAAGCCCAACCTTCACGCTGCTGACGAATGAAGTAAGCCGCAAGAGACAGCGCCACAGCACCCAGCGCAATCATAATCCAGAGCGCCCAGCCGCGAACGGTAAATACGTCGGTCATCAAATAGGTTAATATCGCGTATATAGCAAGAACTGCCACCAGTGGTATCATCAACTTTTTCGCCATGTGAAGTGCACGTTCTCTCAATTCACCTACGGTACGCAGGGAAGCAAATAACAGCCCGTGAACCAAACACAACAACGTTACACTCAAGCCGCCTACAACGGTGTACGGATTAACAATATCCAGGAAGCCGGCATGCATCTGCATGTTCTCATCAATAGGCAGCCCCTTCATCAACGTTGCAAAAACGACCCCAAACAGGAATGGCAGCAACGCACTTGCCACCACAATAATGATGTCCCACGTTCTACGCCAGTGCTGCTGTTTCATTTTACTGCGGAATTCAAAGGCAACTCCGCGTCCAATCAGCAATAGCAACACAACCACCAGCGGCAGGTAGAATCCGCTGAACAGCGTTGCATACCAGTGCGGGAAGGCTGCAAACATGGCACCGCCTGCGGTCAGCAGCCAGACCTCGTTTCCATCCCAGAATGGACCAATTGAATTGATTAACGTACGACGTTCACGATCTGTTTTGGCAATCAACCCCGTAGACATCCCCACCCCGAAATCGAATCCTTCAAGAAAGAAAAATCCGATAAACAATACGGCAATCAGCACAAACCACAGCTCACTTAGTAACAACGGAATACCCCCCATCTACGCCAAACGGATCGGCCGGCTCATCATGCTCTTCCGACTTATCGACTGCATATGGACCTGCTTTGATTTTGCGTACAAACAGGAAGACCATCACGATGCCAAGAACCGTATACGCAGCAGTAAAGGCAATCGTGGAGAACAAAATCATTCCTGCGGAAACATTCGGGGACACACCTGCTTCGGTCGTCATGTACCCGAACACCGTCCATGGCTGTCTTCCGACCTCGGTCATAATCCATCCTGCTGAATTTGCAATAAACGGTAGGGAGATCGCAAAGACCATCAGACGCATAAACCAAGGTTTAGCCACTTCCAGCTTCTTACGCCAAGCCAGATATGTGCCATACATCGCAAGCAGGATCATCAAGCCGCCTGCAGCAATCATGACACGGAAGCTCCAGAACGTCGTGCGTACAGGAGGGATATAGTCCCCAGGTCCGTACGTTTGTTGATACTCAGCATTCAGTTCTTTCATACCTTTGACACTGCCTGAAAATTTACTGTAAGACAGGTAGCTAAGTAATCCAGGAATTTTGATCTCACCCGAATTTTCCTGCTTCTCCGGGTCGATGGAGGCTATGACCGTCCACGGGGCCGGATCTTCTGTTGTCGTCCACGTACCTTCGCTTGCAGCCATCTTCATCGGTTGTGTTTCCACCAGATATTGTGCCTGAAAATGCCCCGAGAAAGCTACGCCCAGCGAGGATACGAGACCGATAATAATGGCAATGTTGAAAGATCTGCGGAACACGTCCACGTCTTGTTTTTTCATTAACTTATACGCACTAATTCCCGTCACCACAAAGGCTCCCGTCATTAACGCACCAAAAATTGTGTGCGGGAATTCAACGAGAAGCTGACCATTCGTAAGCAGTGCAAAGAAGTCATTCATCTCCGCCCGGCCATTATTGATGGCGAATCCAACGGGATGCTGCATAAACGAGTTCGCTGCCAGAATCCAAACCGCTGACAGGAATGTACCGGCAAATACGAGCCAGATGCAGGCCAGATGCACTTTTTTAGACAAACGATCCCAGCCGAATATCCATAAACCGATAAATGTCGATTCCATAAAAAACGCTAGCAGAGCCTCAATCGCCAGTGGCGCACCAAAGACGTCACCGACAAACCGGGAGTACTCCGACCAGTTCATGCCGAACTGGAATTCTTGCAAAATACCGGTGACCACACCGACGGCAAAGTTGATCAGGAACAACTTGCCCCAGAACTTGGCCATCGTTTTGTAAATCTCTTTTCCCTTCGCAACATACAACGTCTCCATAATCGCTACCAACAGCACGAGGCCAATGGATAGCGGTACGAAGAAAAAGTGGAAAATCGTTGTAAGTGCATATTGGATACGCGATAACATAATCGGATCCATA
Source organism: Paenibacillus sp. 4624 (assembly GCF_050435065.1). Lineage (NCBI taxonomy): Bacteria > Bacillati > Bacillota > Bacilli > Caryophanales > Paenibacillaceae > Paenibacillus > Paenibacillus sp. 4624. The sequence continues at coordinate 348,642 of NZ_JBNDJR010000002.1, read as the reverse complement.
CCTTTACCCCTTCTTTCTGTTCGCTTTAGCAAGATACGTAAATGGCCTTGAAGCGGGCATCTTCGCTGTCTGTCCTCCAAATACGTTGTTGAACGTATTGTGCCAGATTACCTATTTTTCACATGTGATAATTCTCACAATCCAGCCTCTCTTAAGCAAAAAAAGTGACCTCGGTCACACAATAGATAAAATTAAGCCTATTTATTGCGCTTGTCCGTACCTCCATTCGTCTTGAGCTGATGCATGTATTCATGGAAGTTGTTCATGTTTGGAGACAAATGCCCATATGTTAGTGTCAGACGGAGATATGCGAAGTGCTGCAACGACTTTTTACATACCAAAAATCCCTTGTCAAAGTGTGGTGAGTTACAGATGGAACACGCTGAACAGGCAACTGATACTGGTCCAACGCAAAAAATGAGGCAGGAAGAGGACTCCAAGAAGGCAACAACGGATCTGTCTGTGTCCACAGACATTGCAGTTCAATATGTGATTTTCCCGCGAAAAGGTGGCTGGTCATCCTTCCCCTACCCGGACATCGCTGCGTTATTCGTAGCTCAAGAAAGCACGATCTTTTATGTCAGCAGCCGTACATCTGAAGAAGAAGATTTGCCAAAAGCCATTCAAGTGATCTCCCTATCGGAGGCGGAAAAACGATTACAGGAACAACATACCGTTGCAATCGTTACACATCCATATTGGCTTATGGCTGTAGCTTCACTACAGCCGGAAATATGTATTGCACTATTGCCTGAACCGGTAGGAGATGAAGCCGCATCTCCACTCTGGGAGAGCAGTATCTCCAGACTTGTCGGCATTGCCGATCTGGTGGCCACATCTTCGGAGACCCGGTACATGAAGCTGCTCTTTCAAGGTACCCGTGCCATCTGGTTAGGAGGAGAAGACACTTCTCCCGCCGGTTACATCCATTATGAGGGTACACGTATTCCACTGCGCGATTATGAGATATTTTTTATGCATGCACTTCAGCAGGTACTGACAGGTAAGCCAGACCACATTACCATGCTTCAATGTCGTGCGCGAGCCGATTACTACAGACAGCTCCGAGCCAAAACAGGTGCTCATGAGACTATTTCGTTTCTTCTGTCCGCTTATGAGTATCTGCTGGAGGATTCGCGCGCCGGCACTTCACTCAAGGAAGCATTCAGTCATGCTGTTATCAACGGCAGACAGGATTGTGTGGTGTCCCATTACCGGTTCCTCTCCGCCATCTATGCGAGATCAGGTCAGATTGAAGAAGCCCTACAGGTGTTTGGCATCAGTGCAAATAACGAGCAGGAACGCCATCATTATGAGCAATTGTGCCGCTGGCTTGAAGCCGGAGAGGAACAGTTGGTGCGGGCAGAACTGCTGCGTATCAATGATGATTATGGCAGTGCTCTGCGCGTTCTGGATGAGCTTGGCGGGGAAACGGCAAGGCATTGGAAGTTCCGCATCTATCAGGAAACGGAGTGTGTGGAGGATGCGCTTGCGCTCGTTCATGCCAGTGATATTCAGGATGCGGCCAGCCTTCTGCAATATCGACAACTATCCGGGACAGCTCTGGCTCTTCGGGGTGAACGTCACGGTGCGGTAAGACAGTTTCTGGAGACAGCTGTGGAGGATGAAGAGGCTTTAGCTCGGATTATGGAACTGGAGCTGCTGGATCATGCTGTACAGCAATTGCTTGGGGAGGTGCCTTAATGATAGACCCGAAGAAGCGCAGAACCCCTGGAAGTAGACCCGTTATGCATGATTCGCTTCAAACGTCTTCCAGTTCCGAATCCCAAAGTTCCTCAAGTCAAGTTCATCGTATCGTTAACTCACGGATCGAAGAGGAACCCCATCCTTCTGCCACACGTGATGTAGAGGTGGATGCGTATGAACAAAACTCTCCCGTACGCCGGGTGCGCAGAAGTAAAAACAACAAGCTGACTGCCATGCTCCAGGTACGTAATGAACAAGGTCGGTATCTGGAAGAAGTGTTGCAAGATCTGAGTGAATTCGTAGATGAAATCGTCATCGTGGATGACGCCAGTACAGATGGAACACCGGATATATGCAGAGCTTTCCCAAAAGTAGTTCGTCTTGACGTATTGGAGAAGCCACTGTTTGCCGAAGAATGGCGCCTTCGCAACACGTTATGGCAAGCTGCAGTCAGTACAGATCCAGACTGGCTTCTCTCGGTAGATGCAGATGAACTATACAGTGCTGAAGCCAAAAAGGCAATGCGCAAGCTCATTGATCAGGACTATGCAGACTGGTTTGCCTTCCGATTCTACGATATGTGGGGTTGCCGAACACATTATCGGGAGGATGAGCTTTGGGCGATGCACAAACGTCACACCGCCTCCCTTGTCCGTTACATGCCGGGCTATCCTTACTTTTACCCGCAACAGAATCACCATGTTCCTCGTCTTCCCGCGTCCTGTACCGTGTTGCCAGGAGTATGCACTGAACTGAAAGTTCAGCATCTCGGCTGGGCAGGGAGTTTGGAGGATCGGGTACGCAAATATTTACGCTACAAACGTATTGATCCGCATGGAGAATGGGGCAACCCAGCGCAGTATGAGTCCATTCTGGACCCTGAACCGCGCCTGCTCCCTTGGAAGGAGGAGTCCTAATTATGGGTGTGGTCAGCATACTGACCCATAGTTTTACCGATGGTTACAACCGGAAGTTTGGCCGGGTATTTGGAGGCGGACTGGAACGTTATATTCTCGATCTATGCAGTGTCATCCGCGGACTCGGACATATCCCCGAGGTGCACCAGCTATCCTATTTCGAAGCATTCCAAACCCGAACCGAACAGATTGACGTCTATGGTTATGATTACGACATGGAAAATGTACCGGAAGCCTTTGACCGAATGGCCGCAGCAGCCCGTGGTCCGATCATCTATGCCAGTTGCCTGTGGCAGCCCATCACCTATAAACCTGGCAGCCTTGGGATATGTCATGGAATTAATTGGGACCGCCCCCGCCTGCCGCTCGAGACGAAACGCCAGGTTGCCGATCACATTCAGCTGGCGCTGGACGGACTGGTTCGCATCGTTTCGGTAGACTCCCATTTCCAGACCTTCTGCCGGGCAACTTGTACGTATACTGATTCAGAACAAATTGTGCTGATTCCTAACGCAGTGGACACCTCTTATTTCATCCCAGCTCCGCCAAGCAGGGCACTCGCACCGCATCATGAAGAAGAGTGGATGTCGGCATGGAAAAAAGAGGCGGCACTTCAGGCTGGACATGAAGACATTCTCGTTCAGGAATCCAGAGCAGATGTAGTGCATCATGATACAGCAGGTCATGATGATTCAGATGTATATTTCAAGCAAGGGGAAAAAGCCCAAACGAAGAGTTTTAAGAAAGAGCACGGTGAAGGCTCTGTTGCCGGTGTTATCTCTTTTGAAAATGGGGTTGCCGAAACGACTTCTCAGCAAGGTCAGGTTCATTCGAACAACGCTGTGCCTGTGCCAGCACCACGTCCAATCCGCATTCTGTATCCACGCCGCATCAGCAGCGAGCGCGGTATTATTCCTATGATGCTTGCGGCAGATAAGCTGCTCGGGGCTTTTCCAGATGTGGAAGTTGAATTTGCCGGAGAGTTAGTGGAAGGCAGCACGGTGGGCAGAGCCTTTCGCTATTGGCAGCGTACACATCCGCATACGGCCCGCATCCATCAGCATACGTACGATTTCAAAGATATTCGTGACGCTTATCATCAGGCGGACATCGTTGTCATTCCTACGCTATTCTCGGAGGGAACCTCCTACGCATGCTTGGAAGCGATGAGCTGCGGTCTTCCGGTGATCGCTTCGAATGTCGGGGGACTCAATGATCTGATTCAGGATGGGTTCAACGGATTGCTTGTACCCCCGGGTGAGCAGGCACTGACTGCCGCGCTCGTCAGGCTTGTTCAAGATCGAACCGAGCGGGAGCGGTTGGGTATCTATGCCCGCGAAACTGCACTGTCCTATGATCTGTCCATATGGCGCAGCCGTTGGAGCAGGATACTGGAATCTTTTTTAGCTGAAACAGGATTGAGGGAGGCGATTCAAACATGATGGACACACCCGACACCACGGCAATGATGGAATCAAGGTATATCCGGCAAAGCGACCCGAAGACAGATACGCTCGTTTTTCCGCTTCATCCCGCATGGTGGAGCCGTCCTTATGAGTATGAGTGGGCACGGCAGTTTGCACGTTCAAGCGACGTAGTGCTGGATGCAGCTTGCGGCATTTCGCACCCGTTCAAATTTTGGCTCACGGAGCATTGCCGCGAAGTTCACGCATGTGACTGGGATGAACGCATCTTGTCGGAAGAGGCGATTCGTTCAGATATTGCGGCTGATTTTGGCGAGCAGGCGGCTCTCCATCTGCCCGAACATTACCTCACCCGGCTTCACCGCGCTCAGGCCAATCTGGCTCAGCTTCCTTATCGTCCCGAGCAGTTTGACCGCATATTCTGCATCTCTGTGTTGGAGCATCTGGATACGGGCACGATGCTGCGGGCTTTTCGCGAATTCGCTCGTGTGTTGAAGCCGAGCGGACAGTTAATCGCCACTTTTGATGTGCCCGAGATGCGACCGGATTTACTGGAAACGATCATGGCTGTCACAGGCCTGACCATCGAAGATAAGCTAACTGTGGAAGAGCCGGCGGACGCAATCTCCTCGGAGATGTATGGTGCACCCATCCGCTGTTTCAGGGCTGTGATCTGTAAGACGGGAAAGGGATAGTGTCATGAAATATCAGGCTCAACTTTTCATTCCTCAATCGTTGTACAGCAAATGAGAAAACGATTAGGCATCCGAACGTAATGCGAGGAAACGGTAGTATTACGGGGTGCATAGGTTTATTCGTCTGAAATAGCACGCCAAACTGGCGGTAAATGCAGTGTGTGCCGGGATGCCCCGGCTTTTTTTGCTGTGCTGAAAAGCCGGGGCATCCCGGGGGTATCCGGCGCTATGAGTACGCCGGATTACAGGTATACCAGCAGCATGTTGCACTGCTGCTGGTAGGCTCGGGCATGGTCTGCGCCAGAGGAAGTCAGGCGCAGCAGGGTCTGCAAGCCCGGCGGCGGAGTCTTCGCCGGGCGGCCTTGGGCGGCAGCATGCCGTGCCGTGATCCGGGCCGCGTAATCGGCCCAATCACGCGCCAGGCTCTGCCGCCCGGCGAGCAGCGCGAGCGTGCCCGCGAGGAGCGCATGCGCTGCCAGCACCGGGGCGGGCACTTCGTCCGCGCAGGGCTGCTGCGCGCCGCTAGGCGAGCCGCATAGCGCAAGCAGCCCTGCGCGGGCGCAAGCGGGCGCGCGCAGCAGCCCGCAGCGGGCCGCAGGCGGGAGCGCTGCAAGCAGCGCCAGCGCGCCGCCCGGCGGCAGGGCCTGCAGCAGGCGCAGCCATGCGGGCCAGGCGCCCACGGCGGCGAGCGCTTGCGCGGGCAGCGCCATGCTGCTCGCAGCGCCGCACGCTGCCGCGCCCTCGCGTTGCAGCAGTGCCTCGGCAGCACGCGCCACCTCCGGTACGGCTACACGCTGGCGCGTTCGCGTTGCCGCCGCACGCCCGGGCACGCTGCACTCGCGCTGCTTGTGGCCCAGCGCCCACAGTGCCAGCGCAGCCTCTGGCCCATGCTGTACATGCGCTGTCCACAGCCGCAGCGCCGTGCTCGCGGCTACATCCTCGCCGATCTGGGCCAGCGCCAGCCCAGCGGCAAGCGGCTTCGCGCGATACGCCGGGCCCAGTACCCCTGCATGGCGCAGCAGCCATTCCGTCCGATGCGCCGCCAGCGCGACCGAGACCAATGCTTGCCACGCCGCTAGCGGCAAGCTCCCCCCCTCGGCTACGCCAGCAATGGCCTGCGGCCGTCCCGTGGCTGCCCCAAGCAGCAACATTCGCTGCCATGCCGCCACGTTGCCGGGCTGTATGTCCAGCGCTGCCGTATAGGCTGCTTCCGCTTCTGCCCAGAGGCCAGCCTGCTCATGCGCCATGCCTTCCAACGTTAGGCTGCGGTAGCTTCCGGCACCAGACACCGAGGTATACCTCCTTGCTGTCGATACAGCCGTTTTCGCCTGCTTTAACCATTTTAATGCACGATCTGCACGCCCCTGATCCAATTCGAGCACAGCGGCAAGTTCAAGCAGATCCGGGAAATCATCGTACACCGTTACCCAGGTCTCCACCACAGAGAGCGCCAGCTCAATCTGCCCCAACTCTCTCCACGCATATGCTGTTTTTAGCACCACATCCGAATGATACCCACACGTCGGATCAAGCTGCGCCAGCAACGGCAACAGCAATCGAAGTGCTTCATCATACTTCGCTTGCTGAAACCACTCGGCAGCCAGCGCATATAGCAGTTCCTGCTGATCTGGTGTCTGCTGCAGAGCCAGCCGAATCAATCTCATGTTGCGCACATCTTTTCGTTTAGCAGCAATGACCTCATCCAAATAACCGTAATGAACAACCTCGATGTCCGAATGACGAATCCCTTGCGGCATCAACGCGAGAATGGAAGAAGCAACTTCCTCATGGATTCTTCCACGAAAAGCAATTCGGGGGTCATTTCGAAATAAACGGCACACCTCGTCCGTTACACGTTCTTCGCCCGAATTACCCAGCAGACTCGTCACCTTAACCCAATACCCCCAGACCTCTTCACTCCCCGCTTCGAGCCATTCCATTAGCGCTGACTTTGTCCATAACGTATGTCTCCACATTTCATCGGCATCCAGTACCAGAATCCATGCAAAACTTGCGGCAGCAAGCGAAAGATTACGCGCCTGGCTAAAGTCTCCGTTCCACTCTGTACTAATGATGGTTGCATCATATCGCTGAGCAATAGCTGCGGAATCATCCGCCGAACCTGTATCCACGATAATGATCTCGTCTATGATTTCACTTACAGACCCCAGACAACGATCCAAAAACGAACTCTCATCTTTCACGATCATGCATAAACTGATACCTTCCTTCACCCGCACCCTACCCTCCTTCCGGGAAAACCCTCCCTGCCCATCCTTCGCCTTCCACTTATTGTTCGCCGCTCTTCTGATCAACCTTCGAATCCGTCTGCTCCAGGCAACTCCAGCCGAATATGCTGAATGACAGGCCAGTATGAATGACGCTGCCTTTTCCCAGACTTCACCTGTTCTGTATCAGACATAAGTTGCGCCAGATGGTGATCTGCGGCACGAATCAGTCCTTTAACAAGCCAGCTCGTTCCGCTCAGTGTATCTGAAGCTCCCGGAAAAGGTTCACTAATCCACCTTTTGGCATCTATGATCTCCCGTTCAACTTGTTCTTCCTGACTTCTCTCCTTCGCCAGCTCACCGTCAGCATGCTGTTCCTTCTCCAGCCTTTTTTCAGTTGTATCATCCACTTCATCCAGCAGTTGCCGCCCCCGTTGAATCAATCCATGCAGCGCCTGCCATCTTCCAGACTGAACACACCCTTCCAGCATCAGCCCGAGAGCTTGCCACCCGTCGTACAGCCCTGCATGATCTGCGTCCGCCGCACCCTCAAGTCCAGCTGGATTCTCCATTTTCGATCTGTTCTCCATCTCTACTGCGGCCTTCCCCCATCTTGTAAAACCCGACTCTGCTTCAGATGCACTCTCCCTGCCCTCGCCTACCTGTGAGCCGTGCACCAGCCAACGGGTAAAAGCATCCTGTCCGCTTGTTTCCTGCCCCTCTTTCCCCTCCAGCCAGCGTAAACGTTCAAGCCAACGGGCAGCCATAGGTGCAAATGAACCCTTTTTTCGCTTCACCGTTTCGAGTTTCAAACGCGCTGTACTCCAGTCCCCCCGTTGTACATGCAGAACAGCCTCAGCTACAGAACGTTTCTCTCGTTGCTCGCCGGAAGAACCAGACGGCAACTCCACAAGCAATTCAAGCGCCGCATCATAACAATGGCACTGTTCCAGAATGCCCAGTACTTTGGATAGAGCTTCCTCCGAACTCATGGCAAAACGAGACTCGATCACCGCTGGAATCTGCCCCTCCTGCCCCGATACCCGCATAATTCGAAATAGGCGATACAGTGGCGGTACCAAACTGGATTTTGCCCGCACCGTTTCCACATAAGCATCGACTGCTCCTTCAAGATCGGCCTTTCCTTCCAGCAAGCGGCCAAGCAAGTACCATGTCTGGTATGTGCCCATGCCTTCTTCTGTATGAAAAATCGCTGGCGGCGGCCCCTGCCGAATAGCTTTACGAAGCCATATCTCCGCAGCCTCCGGTTCTCCCAAAGCATCTGCACATACCGCACGATGATGCATCAGATCCGTGTATTCCGGAAAAAGTTCCAGCGCCGCATCCACAAGCTCCAGTGCCTCCTGCCAGCGCTGCAAATGCTCCAGACAGCGGACTTCGTATTTCAACAGCAAATGAGCATAACTGGTCACTGCAGGATCAATCATCTTCCGGGCTTTGCCGAACGAATCCAGCGCCTGCTCCGCTTCACCCACACGTAAATACTCCACGCCCAAATTATAGTGATGGAACGGTTGATCTGGCTCTTCCACCACCGCCTGTTGCAGTAGACGCACATTGCGATTTACCTTGTCCTTGCGCTCGACAACCACTGTCTGATACCCGTAATGGTGAATCACCATGTCCGTGATATGAAACGCAGCCTCCGGATTTCGCTCACAGATCGCCGCCGCAATCTGCTCATGAATCCGGCCCTTGAACCGATGCTCAGGATGATTGCGGAATAAACGCAGCACCGGATTCACTGTCGCGCCCTGCTGACCCGAACCCGTATAGTTATGAATGTTTAAAAACAATCCGTCACATCCGCTGACTTCCGTCCAGCTTCTGATCTGCTCCCGAGCTGTCGCTTCCAGCGCCTCGTCCGCATCAAGAAAGAGAATCCAGTCGCCGGAAGCCCGCTCCAGGCCAGCATTTCGTGCCGCGGCAAAATCATCGCACCACGCAAACTCAACCACCGATGCGCCATACTCCCGTGCAATGGCCACACTGCGATCAGATGATCCGGTATCTACCACGATGATCTCATCCACCGCACCCTGTACACTCTCAAGGCAACGTGGCAGCATCTCTTCCTCATCCTTGACGATCATGCACAGAGAGATCCGCTGCGCCTGACTCTGCTGTCTCTGATGCTGATGTGCCTGCATGATGATTCCTCCTTTCTTTTGCATGATATACTGTCCGCCAAGGTATACCCTCCGCTGTTCGCAACTGTTGCTCCAAAGCCAGCTGCTGATTCACAAGAGCTCCAGCCTCGGAGGAACGATTCCGTTCCTGACGAATTAAACCGAGGGCCATCTGCAAGTAACAAACAACTGCTCCGGTACGGGCTTGACTGAAATCCGGTTTTTGCTCCAGTGCCTGTTCCAGGAGCGACAGCGCTTGCTCCACGTGTCCTTTGGAGTACAGCGTTTCGCCCAGACAGAACAGCCCTTCCGCATCCAGTTCCCCTTCTGCCATACACTGAATCAGCATCTCGGCAGCAATCATCGTGTATCCATGCCGATGCAACAGACTCGCATAACTCTGCCGAATTGCTGCTTCTGAACTCTCAGTATCTGACATGATACGAGCCAGTCGCTCATGCAACTGCTGTGCGATGACCAACTGCCCGCTTTGGATCATACGGGCCACTAACTTCCTTGCGATCCTCTGCACCGGTTCCCCCCATTGCAGTAGCCGCCCATCAGATGCATCAGGTACCAAAGGTACAGAAGTGCTAGTTGATAAGGTCACAGGCCTATACTCAAACAGTAACCGGTCCGCTACCTTCCACATTCCCTTCTCCAGAGAAGATACATTAGCGAAAAAGGATGAAGTCAAACGCCTGCCACTCGCCCAGCATGCTAACGCCCAATCATTTCGCTCATCCGATTGAAGGTTCATATCAGCATCATCCTCAACTCCTGAAGTGATGATAGACGAGACAGAGGTCCGTTTATGATCCGCTCTGTCCGCTTCCCCCCAGCAGCTCTCAGCGAGGTTCCATGCATCGGTGACTTGGCCTGCACACAACATCCAGTGAAGTTGATCACCTGCTGGAACATGAATATGGGATGCCTCACCACCCAGAAGAAGTAATGCCTGCTTATACGCTCCACAATCAGCGAGGGCATAGAGTATTTGCATCAGCACAAGCTCTGATTCTTTTTCTACAGAGGGGTGCGGCCGGTTCGTTTGATCTGCATGATCCGTCCCATGGATCTGATGTAATCGATTAGCTAGATGAAGCAAACGAGCTGCAATCGATTCATCCGAATCCTCCTGTTGCTGCAATGCATCCGCCAGCCCCACCCAAGCAGGTCTATAGGTAGATAGATGCTCCAGGGCAAGTTCGTATAGCCGAACTGCTTCTTGCCCGAATCCCCGTTTCTGCGCAATCCGTGCCATCGATGTACAAGCCCGGTAACTGCAAGAGCCTGCTTCTGTCACGTAAAAAGCTTTGGTCACGGCTTCATCGCTGCCAGACCTTCCGTGATCATTCGGACTGGGGCCACAGGTGCTCGCCCGCGCATAGGCACGATACGCCCGTTCCTGCAAACCTTGTTGTTCCAGAACCTCACCGTATATCAAATGCAGATCAGCGTATGCAGGGTAACGTTGACTTTCTCCGGAAAGCAGCAGATGTGCTTCTTCGTAACGCTCCAGTTCTACCAGCACTTTGGCCAAATCTCTTACAAGGGTGGAGCGATAGGGAGCTTGCCATTCGGCAAGTTTCAGCGACTCACGAAATGCCTTCGCCGCCTGTTCCAAATCACCCAACTGGCAGCGTGTTACGCCCAGATTATATAGATGAAAAGGATCTCCCGGATCATCCGTAAGTTCCTGCTCGATCAGGTGCAAATTACGCTTGGCCTTATCACCTTTGGCGATTACCGTAGCTAGATAACCATCATGCCCCAGACGCAAAGGAGCAAGCGGCTCTTCTTCAAATTCCACATCTACATCAACAGCTGCTGAATCGTCTACTGCACTTGGTTCCAGTGAATCTAAGTGTATACCACTCTCTCCTATGGACTTATTTAGGGTAACGTTAGAGCTTTGATGGTCCGTATTTTGGCGAAACAACTGCTCATGAATGCGCCCTGTATACTGATAACCGTGCTGAGCACGGAACAGCCGTACCGGATGGGACAGGATCTTGTCCTCTACCCCTTCGCCGTATTGATTTTCGATCGTGATGCGTAATCGGGTGATGCTTTTATGGACGTTTGGCAGAACATTCATCAATTGTTCCAGACCTTCGATGACATACTCATCGGCATCCAGACAGAGAATCCATTCCGTCGTTGCCAGAGGCAGGCTAATATTTCGGGCTTTAGCAAAATCATCTTCCCAACTGGCGTGTATCACTGACGCACCATATGTTCTGGCAATATCAGCTGTCCGGTCGGACGAGCCTGTATCCGTAATGAACCATTCCGAACCTGCTTGCTTCAAGCTGTCCAGACAGCGGGGCAGGTGCTGCTCTTCATTTTGCACAATCATATGAATGCCGAGTAACCGGTTCTGCATCCGCATTGACCTCCGATACAAAAAAAGTACATGAAGCCCACCAAAGTGAACTCCATGTACCTATATGACAGCAAAGCGGGTTATGTGCCTTGTCCATTGAAGAACACATCAATCGTGCTTGGTGCGCCGATCAGACTCGAACGATAAGAAAGACGTGTGTATTTCAGAAATCGTTGAGGTACCAGAACATCTACAGAGCCGGACAGGATCCCTGTTACCGTAGCTACATCTGTATACCAGTTGGTCCCGTTGGCACTGATCTCTACCTGGGCATCCACCCTATTCAATCCTGGTCCCCTGTTATAAACGAAGAAGGAATACGTGCCGAACACACTCGTTGTCACAGCAGGCAGTGGAGTAAACGTGTTAGCCGTCGGCGTGCCGATAAGCTGGTTCTCCTGAAAACTTTTTTGGGAGATGGATGTAACGCTGCTCAGTGTACCGGCCGTAATCGTGGCACCGAGCACACTGGTAATGGTTCCGTTCAACAGGTTGGTTAACGTCCCCGCAGTAATGGTAGCCCCGAGTACACTGGTAAGTGTACCGTTCAGCAAGTTCGTCAATGTTCCGGCCGTTACTGTCGCACCGAGCACGCTTGTGATCGTTCCGTTTAACAGGTTCGTCAGCGTTCCTGCCGTCAACGTGGCACCAAGCACACTCGTAATGGTTCCCGCCGTAATCGTCGCTCCGAGGACATTTGTAATCGTTCCGTTCAACAAGTTCGTTAATGTACCTGCGGTAATGGTCGCGCCAAGTACGCTGGTGAGCGTACCATTTAAGAGATTCGTCAGGGTACCTGCCGTCAACGTTGCGCCGAGCACACTGGTAATGGTTCCTGCTGTAATCGTAGCACCCAATACACTGGTGATGGTTCCCGCCGTGATCGTTGCTCCAAGCACATTGGTAATCGTACCGTTTAGCAAGTTCGTCAGGGTACCCGCAGTCACCGTCGCGCCAAGTACACTCGTGATTGTCCCAGCTGTAATCGTCGCGCCGAGAACGTTCGTGATGGTACCATTTAGCAAGTTGGTCAACGTGCCGGCTGTTATTGTTGCCCCGAGCACACTGTTGATCGTTCCCGCGGTAATCGTTGCGCCGAGCACACTGGTAATTGTACCGTTCAACAGATTGGTTAGTGTTCCGGCCGTGACGGTTGCCCCGAGAACACTCGTAATCGTACCGTTTAACAAGTTGGTCAGCGTTCCAGCTGTTACTGTTGCTCCCAGCACACTTGTGATTGTTCCCGCCGTGATCGTAGCACCCAGTACATTCGTGATGGTACCATTCAGAATGTTGGTGATTGTGCCCGCGTTAATGGTAACCGTAGTCAGACCTGAAATGTTACTGATCGTCCCGTCTAGAATGATACCTACCACATTCCCGCTTGTATCCGTTCTGACGGGCTGAGCCGTACCTGTACTATCCTGACCAAAAATCAGCGTTCTCAAGTTATCCGGATTCGTATTAAACGTTGTAAAGTTAGGCATGAGCCTCGTCCTCCTCCCTGGACAATCTGTGTAATTAAACTACCTTACGAGCATACGCTGTGCCTGAAAATATACATCAAGCCGAGTAGGCTGAGCCGGATTTACAGGCAGGAGCACAAGCCGGGTATAATGCAGAAATCGCAAGGGAACCAGCGCCTTCGTCTGTCCTCCCTCAATGACTTCCTGACTATCCACTGCATAATCTACGGCATTTGGGCTGACCTGAACTTGAACGATCGCTGGATGTTTTCCACGATTCACAACGCCATAGCTGTACATGCTCAGAGATGAGGTGTCCTGCGGTGGGAGGGCATGTTCGCCTTGACCTGTCTCTGCTCCAGTGTAGGTATGCTCTGTAAAACAGTGAGTAGCACCAGGGAGTTTCGTGCGTGAGAAAGCACCCTGTTTGAACCTAGGACGGGTAATCCGGGAACAAGGGGGCTTCAGCAGTTTAGCGCGGCGAGAACAACGGGATGGGCGGCGGCTGACATATTTAGTTTTTGATTTCATTGTCTGCTTGGCTGAGAGTTTCGTTCTCTTCCTGCTTCGCTTGGCTGTTCGACTCATCTCGATTTCCCCTTAAAAAATGTGCTTACGCATCGTATGCCCGGATGGAGAATACGGGCACGGCATCCGCCGTTATTTACGTATTCGGATGTAATCCCCAAACGCTTTCTCTTCCTTTTACATATCATGCTAGTAATGAGGACATGCGAAATAAAGTAGGCTATGTGCTATTCTCCATCTATTCCATACGTCTAGGTATTCCATTTCGTCCAGGGGAGGTTAAGTGGGATGACCAATGCTAATGTATTCAACCAGTCTAACGGCCCTCTATTTACCCAGCTGACCAATACGTTCGCGGCCCCGGGAATTGGAGCAGCTCCGGATACCGGGGCGGCTGCAGCAGGTAGTTTTTTTGCCCTGACCACAAACAATGTCTCAATTCCTTCGAGCCAAAATCTCCTTCTACAAATATTAAATGCCGCCGGAAGCGGCAGAACGATACGCATTGCGAGCCTCTCAGGGGGAACAACAGCAGCAGCTACACTCGTAGTCTATTCCGGTGGAACCGTCACTGTCGGTAGCACGCCCGTACCCGTCAATACACTGCTGGGCAATGCCAATACCAGCATCGCAACGACAAGGCAAAATACAGGGACTCTTGGGGGTACCTTCACCAGCCTGCTCAGCATACCGCTCACCGCAGGCATATACGTTTTGGATTTAAATGGCTCCATTGTTGTGCCTCCGGGTCAATCGTTATCCATAAGCTTGGGAACAGGAAGCCAAGTGGGGTCTATTAATCTATTCTGGTGGGAATTCTAACCTGGATTTTGAGTAAAGGTGGTGCGAATCATGCCGAACAATAATGTATTTAATCCCTTGAACCAACCTGTTTATACGTCCAATACCAACACATATATCTCACCTGGCATTGTTGCCCCACCCGAAAATAATGCGGGCAGCACGGGTAACCTGTACAACGCAGGTTCAACCAACTCCACCACACTGGGTTTGCTAGGAGGAAGCGTAACTGCAACACTACAACTCGCCAATCCTACCGGAAGTGGCAGAACCCTGTATGTCTCCCGATTGTCCGGTGGCATTACTGTCGCACTCAACTTGTTATCTTCCTTCAGTGGAACGATGAGCCTGAGTGTAAATGGTACCCTTTCATCCCCAAGCACACTCTCTGCGGTAAACAGCAATCTTTCCAGCAGTAACACAAGTGCCGCTCTCGTCCGATTCTCTACAGCAGCCCCATCTGGTGCGACTGCTGTAATGTCCATGCCTCTGCAAGTTGGCCCATTCCAATCCAATGAGTTCGGCAAATATGTCATTCCTCCCGGTCAGGCAATTAACCTGTCCGTGACAGGATCACTCTCCGTTGCTGGATTGTTAGCCTCCACGACGTATTTCACTTGGTGGGAAGTATGATAATCTATAGCCGTGCCTCTATGCAGGCCAAGGAACAGAAATAGCCACGTTCGGATGAGTACCGAAGGCGGCTATTTTATATGCGGAGATATCGACTTTGCCAAAAGGATCAGGCACAGCATTTGTTCCCTTGTAATGACATCCCCCTTTGGAAAAGGTAGTTCAACAAATCTGGGGATAACAGCTGCTCTCCAGGTTCTTCTGTCACCGGAGTGGACTGTGTAAAATCTATAGTTCAACTTATATAGCTATGAGAAAAGCTTTTTACGAAATTCCTTGTTGGGCAGACCCTGTCTTCTCTACCGAAGAGGATGTTCTGCTGATCGACCACAACATACGCTGTAACAAGATGCCCCCAAGTCCAATGGCTAGTGTAACCAGGCCAATCATTTGAAAGGTTGGACTCGGCCCGACAGAACGAATGAGTGCACCTCCCGCCAGCGGGGCAGCGATCAGTACCACACTGTATAACGAGTTTTGAATGCCAAATACACGTCCTACATAATCAGGAGAGGTCTCTTTTTGCAGCAAATAATTCATCGTAACCATAAACAGTCCATTCCCCAGACCAATACACAAGCCCAAGACAATAATCCATGCTGTCGATGTATCTGGACCAACCCAGCCTAGTGCTGCAATGCCGGTCCCAATGAGAAAATATCCGCCGCCAAGCCCCCACCCGTATCCTAACCTTGGCAATCGGTTTAACAGTAGAATGATAAACACCGCTCCCGCACCTACGGATGATCCGAGCCAGCCGAGCAGGGATTCATCACCAGGCTTGATCCCCCGAAACAGGGTTGTAAATTGATATTCGATCATCAGAATAGACATCAGGCCCAAACATCCAAACACGATGGTATTCCTCACCGCGCGACTCCGGCGTAAATACCTCCAGCCCTCCTGCCACTGCGTGAAGAAGGATTCCGATTCCTTCGGAACTTCACCGGCATTCTCGCTTTGGATAACAGGTTCCTTCTTCTCCGCCAAACGTCGCAAGGGCCATAACACAGCGCCTGATAACAGGCGCGCACACGCATTGATCAGAATGCAGATTTGCGGAGAGAAAAAGGCTAACACCACCGCGCCCAGAAGGGGGCCGGCGATCTTCGCACACTGATTCACAAAACCGTTCAGAGACGAGGCCTGAAACAGTTGCTCCTCCGCCACGATCTGCCGTGTCAGCGCCTGCTGGGCAGGAACGTGAAACACACTCATCATCGCACGCAGAGCCAGAAGTGGCAGCAGCCATGCCGGGCTTGGTGCGAATAAAATGCCCACTGTTAGCGCAATGGTAATGCCATCACAGAGAATCATAATTCTCACTTTATGCAGTCGATCAGCGAGAGCACCAGCTACCGACCCAAATAAGATACCCGGTACAGCCATACAGACAGGGATCAGCGCGATAATCAACGGATCAGCACCCCAACGGTAAGCCACCATGACCTGTATTGCCAGTGCATCGAACCAATCGCCAAAGGTGGCGAGCGCATAAGCAACAAACAGACGCACAAACCGCAGATTAGCCCAGAGGCTTTTTAAGGTTTGTGAAGCAGATTCACCAGATGAATCATCTGGTGTAGATGAAGGAAATACGTCGTTTCTTGATGAGTTCGCTGGACGAGATGGATTCTCTACATTGGATAAGTGGGGTTCTTCCGTCCTTGATGATTGTTGCTTCATACTTGATTTTCCTCCCTTGATTACAACCAGCTTATAAAATGGACTGCTCCTTGGCTGTAATCATAGAGGCGCTATGTCAGAGGAAGATCAGAGGATTCGGAATCCGTTGATAAAAAGTTAATAATGGTATTTACGATCTGCTGCCCATATACGGGAACACCATATGACTTACCGATCTCTGTATATATCTGCTGATATTTATTGCGAAGTCTTCCCGGGGTTCGATGGTGATCCATATACAGGAGGATCTGATAGGCTGAATTCAGATATAGCGGAGCATTGAGCGACATTTTTAATACATCCAGACCGTCATCCATTCGCAGTTCTGCCTCTCGCACCCGTCCCTGTCGAAGTAGCCATAAACCCTCCATCACCTGAAAACGACCAATTTCTCGCAGATAGGGAGCATCCTTTAATTCAGATCGCAACACAGCCAGTTGTTCCTCGGCAGCTTCTCCACTCCCACCCCACAGTTCAACCGATAACGCGGCGATACCTACGGGTAATTTGAAATAAGTCAACTGTTCTGCTTCCATTACCTGATATGTCTCTTCCAGCAGCCTCTTAGCTTCCTGGTACTGTCCCGTCTCCGCGTAGATATCAATAATATTCAGAATGCGCAGTTCCTGACGATACTCGGCGGGCAACAAAGGTGATTGGATCGCTAGCCTGTATAATTCCAAACTTTCGGCTGGCTTAATGAGAGCATGTACATAAATCAATAACCAGTACAAGCGCTCTTCCAAAGGGAAGTCATCTGTGCTCGTCAGCCACTCCAGATCTCCCTGGATAAAATGCATATACAATTGGTAGTATGGTGAAATCTTCAAGCCAAGTGCTTCCTGCTGGTGAACCAGCATCTGAATTGAATTTCCCTGACCGAACAGATGATATTTGCGGAGCAGTCCGTGAATCACTTCCTGCATCTCTGGATCATGAACCGAAGGATTAGAGATCAACATCGCTTTGTTCTCCCGCAAGGCAAGTCGGTAGCCATAACCCCTGACCGTATCGAGGCTAATCTCATCCCAGCGTTTTAGCTTCTTGCGTAACCGATAGATATGATCATCTACGGTTCGTTCCACCGGATATTCCAGCGGCCATACCCGATCCAGCAGTTGACTGCGCGTAAAGGCCTTGTCTTTGTTTGCATACAGAAAATGCAAAAGGGCAAACTCCTTCGCCAGCAAATGAATAGACTCTGTACGCCAATATACAGTGTAGCTTCCTTCCTCAAATTGTAGAGACACTGCCCGTTCCTCCTCTTGCTTATTTCTATGTATGCCAAACTGCTACATCAGGGAATATTCCTTCAAAAACCTCTCGTTTATGTTTATTTAATTCTCTTTGAACCTTCTACCTCACTCTGAACCTCTTCAACATACCACATAAAAAATCCCTTTGCGAAAACGCAAAGGGATTTGGATACGAATATACGTCGCTAACATGGTTTGCAGATGTAATACGCCATACTCAGCACCCCAGCTACGGTACTTATTATCCCAGTACCACGCGGTCATCCGCCATTTTTTTGCCGCTAATCCGCTCGAATTCCCCGAGCAGTTCCGGCACCGTCAGTGTGCGCTTGCGCTCTTCACTGACATCGAGAATGATTCGTCCTTTGTCCATCATGATCAGGCGGTTGCCGAGACGAATGGCCTGTTCCATATTGTGCGTTACCATCAGCGTGGTGAGTCTCATCTCACGGACAAGAGTCTCCGTCAGCTCTGTAATCAGCTCTGCGCGAGATGGGTCAAGTGCCGCTGTATGTTCATCCAACAGCAAAATCTGCGGCTGGGTGAAGGTTGCCATCAACAAGCTGAGTGCCTGGCGCTCGCCGCCGGAAAGCAGACCTACCTTAGCATTGGGACGTTTCTCCAACCCAATACCCAGCTTCTCCAACTGTGCATTAAAGATTTCACGTCTGGAGCGTGTCACACCAAAGCCAAGCCCGCGTCCTTTGCCGCGTTTATATGCCATCGCCATATTCTCCTCGATCGACATATGCGGAGCGGTTCCAGCCATCGGGTCCTGAAAGACACGACCGATCCAGCTGCTGCGTTTATGCTCCGGCAGATTTCTGATCGAACGATCGTTGATGAGCACGTCGCCCATATCTGGTTTCATCACACCTGAGATAATGTTCATCAAGGTCGATTTCCCGGCGCCATTACTGCCAATGACCGTTACAAAATCACCCGGATTCATGGTCAGATTTACACCAACCAGAGCTGTTTTCTCATCTGTTGTGCCCGGGTTGAACAGTTTGGTGACTTGTGTAATCTCTAACATGCTACATGCCCCCCTTTGCCTGTTGACCGCCGGAACGCATCAGCTCTTCGGTCCGTTTGCGAGCGAGGCTGCGCTGTTTCATCGAACGCTGCATCGTAGGGAAGACGAGAGCGATAATAACGATCACAGCCGTGATCAGCTTCAAGTCGGACGTATCAAACCATTCCACCTGCAAAGCCAGTGCAACTACAATACGGTAAATGATTGAACCGACTACAGCCGCCAGTGTTGCCCAGAATACCGTTCTGGCACCGAGAATTGCTTCACCAATAATGACGGAGGCCAGACCAATAACGATCATGCCAATACCCATCGTAATATCAGCAAACCCGGATTGCTGGGCAATAAATGCACCAGACAAGGCTACCAGTCCATTGGACAAACTGACACCAATAATGGTTGTCACATCCGTGTTCGCACCAAAGCTGCGAATCATGCGTTTGTTATCCCCTGTGGCGCGGAGCGCGAGTCCAATATCTGTTTTCATGAACAGATCGAGCATGATTTTAAATACCAGCACAACAATAATGATAATGATCATGACATGTTCACCTGAAAACGGCGTTTCCACGCCCATAATCGATTTATTCGGCGCACCAAGAATACGCATGTTGATCGAATACAGAGCAATCATCATCAAAATCCCGGACAACAGTCCGTTAATTTTGCCTTTCGTATGCAAAAGACCCGTGAGGGCTCCAGCAATCATGCCGCCAGCCATAGCTGCCAAGCAGGCCAGCCAAGGGGAGTAATCATTGGAGATCATGACCGCTGCAATAGCGCCTCCTGTCGTAAAACTTCCGTCTACGGTAAGATCGGGGAAATCCAGAATGCGAAACGTAATATACACACCAAGTGCCATAAGTGCATATAACAGTCCCAGTTCAATGGCCCCTTCAATGGAATTCCAACTTATACTCACACTGCTTCCTCCCTGTCTATCTCTGTCCGAAAAGAATGAGGCGAACCCACCTGCGCGTTCGCCTCACCTCCATCTGCCGAAGTATTGTTTTACTGTCAGCTGCTCAATAAATCAGTCTGGCCGTTGGTTCACTGGTTCATTATTGGATAATGTTGTTCGCCTGGTCTTTCACTTCAGCCTTCATCTCATCCGTTACTGTGATGCCTTGAGCTTCAGCTGCCTTCAGGTTCAGGATCAGATCCAGCTTGTCCGGAACGGTCACCTTCATATCGCCCGGTTTGGTTCCATTTTTCAAGATGTCCGCAGCCATCTCACCGACTTGGTAGCCGTGGTCATAATATTTAAATCCTACGGTTGCAAAAGCGCCTTTCTCTACCGTATCCCGATCACTGGAGAAGAACGGAATTTTGTTGCTGTTTGCCGTCTGGATGATCGTATCTACTGCACTTACAACGGAGTTGTCGAGTGTAATGTAGAATGCGTCAACTTTACCAACCAGCGAGTCTGTCGCTTGTTTGACTTCCGATGTATTGGTTACTGGTGCTTTAACCAGCTTGATGTTATGTGTTGCCAGAGCCTTCTCGGCATTATTAGCCATGACAACTGCATTTGGTTCACCTTCGTTAATGACCAATCCCACAGTCTTTACATTCGGCAGGTTCTTAGCGATAAAATCAGCCAATTGCACAATCGCCTCTGGATTCGTATCCGATGCACCAGTTACATTGCCGCCCGGTTTGTCCATATCACTCACGAGCTTCGCACCCAGTGGGTCCGTCACAGCTGCAAACAAGAGTGGCTTGTCCTTCACTTGCTGTGCAAGAGCTAGTGCTGATGGCGTAGCAATCCCGAGCACGAGATCGTTTTTGGAATCACCCGCAATTTTCTGTGCAATAGACAAGTTGTTCGTGGAATCACCTTGCGCATTGTTATAATCAATCTTGAGGTTTTTGTTCTCTTCAATGCCGGCATCCTTCAGAGCTGCGATGAAGCCTTCACGTGTAGCATCCAGCGATGGGTGTTCCACAATCTGGGAGATAGCAATCTGATAGGATTTTTCTTCGCTTCCGCCTCCTGTTGTGCTGTCTGATCCTTTGGACTCCGAGCCTGCACCACTGTTATTTCCGCAACCTGCCGCTACGATCATCGAAGCAGCCATCATCAATGACATCCAAAACTTCTTTTTCATCTGTAAGAACCCCTCTCCAAATGTTAAAAATGTGGTCTTCCCGGTTACACTCCATCTTGTATCCCCTCAGGTACGATAGAGCGGGACAAAACAAACACTTCAACGCATTGTTGCTTTGATCGACAAAAGCAGACAAATCTAGACTTTTGGCATGCGACTGAGGTCCATGCCGTGTTGCTCTTTTATTGTTTTCCTAATATTAAAGGGCATCCCGGCTTCCGTCAATGGTTGAACCGCTTCCAATTTCGTTTTACCCGGATACGTGATAGAAAACTTTACATTGTTAAAAAAGACAACCCCAAATAACAGGTTGCCTCATTTTTATATCTACTTTAATTCATAAGCATCGATCTAATACTTTATCTCCATCTACAATTTAAACTTCTCAATCTGTGACCGCAGTTGCTCTGACATATTAGCGAGTTCTGCTGATGAGGAAGCCACTTCCTCCATAGAAGCCATTTGTTGCTGTGCTGCTGCGGAGACATTTTCAGTCTCTGCTGCTGTCTCGCTAGCCGAATCAGCAATGAGGCGAATAGAGCCCACCAGGCTTCCCGTTCCAGAGACAATCTCCTCTGCCGCCGCTGTGACACTACGGATACTGTCAGCGACCTGTTCCACGGACGAGCGAATATTCGTAAACAGCTCACTTGCAACTTCGCCCGCCTGTTTGCCCTGAGCAGCCTGCTCAACGGTCTGCTCAGAAGCACGAAGTGTACGCTCAATCTCCACCTGAATGCGCCCAATAAATCCAGCAATCTGCTCTGCGGATGCAATTGACTGTCCAGCAAGATTACGAACTTCATCGGCCACGACGGCAAATCCCCGGCCAGCCTCACCAGAACGTGATGCTTCAATTGCAGCATTCAGAGAGAGGATATTTGTTTGCCGGGCGATGTTGCTGATTACACCTACAACCTCACCAATAGAGGTGGACAAACTGCTGAGGTTTTGAATCGTACCGGACAGCTCACGAATGCCATACTCCATCTCATCCATCTTCCTACCCAGATCATGCATCGCTGTAGATCCATCCGTCGCGAGTACATTCGCTTCCGAAGCAACGGTAGATACATGAGAGCTATGTTCTGCGACACCATTAATCTGCATCGCAATATTTTCCGCTACATCGCTACCATCTTGTACACTTGACGTTTGACGCTCCGAGCCCTCGGCAACCACCATAATAGCCTCCGTAATGCTCTGTGATGCATTGGAACCTTGCTCAGCACCTACGGCTAGCTGTTTGGCAGAATCGGTTAATTGTCCGGACAGATCCGAAACATTCGTCATCAACTGATGTAGTTGCTCACTAGATCTATTAAATGAATGCAGGGCTGCGCTAATATCCGTTTTCCCTTTTACAGGAATGCGATACGTCAGATCGCCTTGTGCCAGTAGATCAATCCCGTGTGTGAGTTGACGAATGGGCTTTACAATTTTTGTCGCGATTAAAATACTGAGTAACAACGCGGCCGCAACGATGATAATTCCTACTGTAAGTATAAGCAAGAGCAGATCGTTAACCGGTTTTGAAAATTCACTCTCATCCATATATGTAACAACAACCCAGTTCAGTTCTGTTTGAGTCATGTATCCCAATCTTTTAACACCATCTATTTGAAAATCAAATGCAACATAATTGCCTTTTACCGCTTCGGCAAATGCTTCATTCATATGGGTGTTGCCCATATCCGTAATATTACTATTCATAATCTTCGTCTCATCTGGAGAATAGATAAAGATTCCACTCGCTGTCATCAACACTGCTTGTCCCGTGTTACCGTGCTTAAATGCACTTACATCTTCGACCAATTCATTAATACGATAACCAGCAGTATAGAAACCAACCGGTTGACCATCTTTCATAACTGGTGCACCAATGGCAACGCCAAGTGTATTATCTACTACAGAAATCAACGGTTCAGAGACATACGAACGACCCGCCTGAATTTCTTTTACATAAGGCCGGCTCGATAAGTCATATTCTTTACCTGTCGCGTCCATCGCAAACTGTCCTGTTACATCCGGTGAATACAGAACCGTAGTAAACTCAGGATGCTGCTCTTTTAAACTGGAGAGAAATTGCATCTGTTGCTCTTTATTGTCCTCAATTGATGCACCTTGCTCGGCAATCATTCTAACGACGGTTTGTTGCTCTTTCATTTTGATATCCATTTCTTTGGCCAACAATTTCGTATCTAATACGAGCTGTTTCGTTGAATAACTTTTGACCTGATTAGATGTAGGAACATAGAAGGTAACCGAAAGGACCGCAACACAGACAATGACGATGATCAGTGAAGACAGCATGATTTGTCCTGCCGTTTGCCTTAATGAACAAAATGTGAGTATTGAACGAAGAAAACCTGATTTTTTCCGAGCCATGACCTATCCCCTTTTTTTTAGAAGCTATAATTTTTATATGATATATATCGGTATAATCACGAGTGTTTTTAATCCGAAAAATACCGCTTCTAAAAAAAGTTTTGGATCAGAATTCAGATAACAAGAAGTTTAAATCACATATGTTCATAATGAGATATGGGTGTGTGTATTCAAATCAGAGTGAATAAACGTGTATAAAAACTATGTACACGTGTTTTTTTAGATAAAAAAAAGACTGCTTCGACATTCGAAACAATCTTATAGATGACCCGCTATGATGACTTCCCCGATACCTCGCGAATCTGGTACTTGCACTTTTTGCCGCCATCGGCGTAACATTCAGTGCGCTCGACGTCCGCTTGCAATAGGGAACGAAATAACTCTAACTCGCAGCGGCAAGCCTGCTTGTATACACTCGCGACCTGTACAATCGGGCAATTCAGTTCAGTGATGACATACGTGCCATCTTCTTCTCTGGATGCATCAGCCATATACCCGTTGGCATTCTGGATTCGTGCCAGTTCCTCCACACGTCCGGCAAGGTCATGCCCCTCCATCTGCGGCAAGCCACTGCGAAGCAACTTGTCACGGCGGCCTTCGAAAAGGGCATCCACGACTCCGCTGCCTGCCGTATCAGACAATTCATCAAGCAGTTCCAGTGTTAGAGAAGAGTAGGACTTCGGGAAATAACTGTCTCCGCGATCCGTCAGATGATATACCGAGGAGGGACGCCCTGCTGTTGCACGAGCCTCACGCACCTCGATCCATCCTTCCTGCTCCAGTGCTGTCAGATGTCGGCGAATCGCCATTCCGGTCAGCCCTAGCTCCGCCGTGATTTCACGAGCCGTCATCGTTCCTTGCTGCTTCAGCATGAACAGAATCCGTTCACGCGTTGTACGTTCTTCTTCACGCTTCATGTTCAGCACCTGCTCTCCTGCTTATGCCTGTACGGGCGCTGCCTCCCGGCAAGCATCCGAGCAAAAGCGGTTATGCGTCTCTTCGCAATCCTCACAGCAGACATGCTGCAGGTTGCAGGTCGGGCAATTAATATATCGGTCATGGGTCGTACCGCAGTGATAACAGCTGGCGATAACAATATCCTCATCGGTACGGTTGATCGGTACGGAAATCCGCTCGTCAAATACATAACATTTTCCATCAAACAGACGCCCTTGCACCTCAGGGTCTTTCCCGTAAGTTACAATTCCGCCTTCCAGTTGGGCAACATCCTGGAAACCTTCTTTGATCATAAACCCTGTCAGCTTCTCACAGCGGATACCGCCTGTGCAGTACGTAATGATTGTTTTGTCCTTCATATCGCCGAGATTCTCGCGAATCCACTCGGGGAATTCACGGAATGATTCGACATCCGGGCGGATAGCGCCGCGGAAATGACCGATTTCATACTCATAATCATTGCGTCCATCGATGACGATAACGTCATCCCGTTGCAAATGCTCGTGGAATTCCTTCGGTGAGAGGCGTTTACCGCTAATCTCATTCGGATCAAGTTCATCGTCTACGCGGAAAGTCACCAGTTCTGCTTTGTGACGCACAAAGATTTTTTTGAACGCATGCTCTTCCACATCATCAATCTTAAACACCATATCCTTGAACAACGGGTTGGCGTGCATGTCCTTCATATATTGCTCCGTCTGCTCCGGCGTTCCTGATACCGTACCGTTAATACCCTCGGAGGCAATCAGAATACGGCCTTTCACCCCTAGGTCTTTACAGTATTGCAGATGCTCCTGCGTAAACGTCTCGGGGTCTTCAATCTTCACGAACTTATAATATAAAAGCACGCGATACGCGCTGTTACACATGTATATCACCTGTTCCTCTTCCATGTTGTTGGCCGGTTCTTCCGGCGAGCCACCTACGTTGCACCCTGACTTGCAGAAAAAGAAAAGAAACAGCCGCCCGAAACATCGTCTCGAACTGCTGTCTAACCATTCGACTTTATATTCCTGCATACTAGTTTATCGGAAGCGCAAGGACTTAGTCAATATAAATGTATAGTAAGGCATGAAAGATATGGAACACGCCTTCCATGCCGTCACTATCCTTTGATTGGGCAACTATTCTGAAATCGTAATAATCGAGGTCACAAAGTGATATTTTTCATTCTCCATCACGGATTGTGACAGCAAAATTTTGTTTCCCTGCGGGCTCCAAGCCAACGCATCAGCTACATTGTCCATCTCTGCGGAGATCTGGAATTGCTCTGCCGATTCGGTATTGGAAACAAACAATCCTTTTTCGTTATCCTTATCCGAATTAATCGTGTACGCAATCTTGGAGTCGTCACCCGACCAGCTTGTGCCAAAAATCTGCGTGCCTCTGGCGAGTGTGGCCTTCTCATTGCCTTCCAGATCGGTGAGCACCAGCGCCCGTTTGGTATCCGCTGTTCTTTTTACAATCGCAAGCCTTGTTCCGTCGTTCGAAGGGATGACCCACTCCACGCTTTTGAGCACCTGTTTGACTTCGCCCGTCTTCGCATCATAGGTGTTCAGTTGACCGTCTTCTCCGGTAATGTAATAGATCGCGTTGCCCGACACCTTGATGCTGCGCACATTAAAGTTACCTGTCTCTACCAATACCTTTGTGGTACCGTCCAGTGAAGCCGAGACCAGATCCCCTTTCATATTGGAAAAAACGACATGTTCATTATCCAGCCAGGCACCTTCCTGAATGAATCCATCCTCTTTACCCGCGGCAATCGCTTCTCCGCTCTTCAGGTTCAGAATAAAAGGCCAGCCTGTCGTTTCCTCCGTCTGCCAGTAGAACAGATGCTGCCCATCCGGCGACACCTGCGGCGCTCCCAGGTTAACCTCGCTCTCTATGAGCGGTGTATCTGTGCCCTTCGTCAGATCATACATGTACAGGTTGTGCGGATACCGTTCCTCTCCCTCTACATTAACGGGTTTCATGGACGTGTTTTCTTTATCCGTCACAATCGAGTTCTCGCTCAACCAAGCGATTCCTCGCATATTAGGCAATTTATCTATTTTCTCAAGTTTGAAATTCTGGTAAACGGACGTGTTCGTGTTATCTTTGACCGTAATGTCTGTACCTGTTTTTGCACCTTGTGAATTGCCAGACGGCTCTGTGGTGCTTCCACAAGCGACAGTGGTCAATAATGCAGCTGCCCCCAGCGCTCCAAACGTAACTTTCATCCATCTCATCATGTCGTGATCCCCCTCGGTTACTTATGCTATACCCCCATCATAAAGCTGGCATACTTCCAAAGTTATTCAGACTTGTTTCCAACTTGTAAACTTGTATCTATGTCTTGATCTGCCAGTGGGAATACGAGTTGAAATGTCACGCCATCTTGATGCGCTGGATCGCTCGGTAATAATGTAATCGTTCCGCCTTGCTTCTCAACAAACTGCTTTACGAGGGATAGACCCAGTCCGGTTCCGCCTGTTTTACGAGCTCTGTCCTTATTGACCGTGTAAAACGGTTCAAAAATCTTCTCCCGTGCCTCTTCCGGAATCGGCGTACCTGAGTTATAGATGCGAATGACCGCCTGATGTTCCTCTGTACGCCGCTCATTCTCCACTCGAATGATGCCTCCAGGAACGTTATATTTGATCGCATTGTCCAGCAGGTTGATGAAAATATGCATCAGACTTTCCCGGTCACTGTGAATGATGGCAGGCTCCAGGCCCAGATCCATGTTCAGTGCAAACTTTTCGGCCTTACCTCGCATTCGTCCGCAAGCATCCTCCAGCAATGCACCGATCTCTACATCCTCCGCCTGATTCTCAAAATCATACTTTTCCAGCGCGGACAGATGCAGCACCTTTTCTACCATTTCATATAATCGTTCGGTTTCCTTCCCGATATTAATCGTCGCATCGTCCAGCAGTTGTGGATCATCCTTGTACATGTTTAAGAGCTCCACATATGCTTTGATCGACGTCAATGGTGTCTTGAACTCATGACTGATGTTGCCGATATATTGTTTCTGTTGCTGCTCAAGCGCTTGTAACTTCTCGATTGCCAGTTGCAGCTTCTGCTGCTCGGCATGCATGGCTGCAATGTTTTGTTGAATAGACGTGCTCATATAATAAATCCCTTGTCCCAGCTCGCCCAATTCATCCTTACGTTTGACCGGAGATTCGGTAATATAGTTGCCTTCTTGAATGGAAGACGCTGATTTCTTCAATCGGGTAATCGCTACAGCAAAACGGTTGTAGAACAGATAGCCGAGAATGAAACTAAGCGCGACCACCGTGATGCCCGCCCATAGGAACAATTGTTGAATCCGGGCATAGAAGTCCTGATAGTTCTGCACGGAATATTGAATCCAGATGGCACCAATCTGTCCCTCCGGGCCGTCCAGCGGGGCGGCATAAAGCAATGTCTCCCCCTGCTCGTGATAGGCAATTTTATTTTTCAATGCGTAATTCAAGGTCTCCTCAACAAGTTCACTCTCGGCTGGGGCAAAGGAAGCCCCTACTTGTTTGCCACTCATGTCATATAGTGCAATCGGCAAACCCGTTGAATCAGAGAGAGCCTGCGCCAATCTGCGTCCATTTTGTTGCAGGAACCGTTCCGGCTCTTGGCGAATGGCCTCCGTATAATACGCTTGGCGCACATTCAGATTAATGAGACGCGTCTGCTGCGCGAGAGTACTCTCCACCTGTGATTGCTGATTAAGTTCAATGCCCCGCAGCACGAGGGAGCTAAGCACAACCACCGTGAGGATGAGCAATGCAGCCAGAAACACGCTGAATTTTAGCTTAATGCTGACTCTCATACCGCTCCGCCTGCTTCAGGAGCAGCTGCCTTGTACCCAATACCGTATACCGTTTGCAGCAGTTGCTGATCGGTATCCCCGATTTTTTTGCGCAAACGCTGGATATGAATATCTACCGTCCGTGTCCCCCCTGCGTACTCCATGCCCCACACTCGATCCAGCAAATCATCCCGTGTGTACACCCGTTCCGGATTAGACATCAGGATGGTTAGCAGGTCGAACTCCTTCGGTGTTAAATCCAGCTTCTCTTCACCCACCGTCACTGTGCGATGAGCAACATGAATACGCAGTGTTCCATTGACAATCGCTTGGCTCTTGGAGTCGTCCTGCGGTGGGGTATTGCTCTTCTCCACCCGACGCATCAGTGCTTTCACGCGGGCGAGTAATTCACGGATTTCGAATGGTTTGGTCATATAATCATCTGCGCCCATTTCAAGGCCGACAATTTTGTCCACCAGTTCGTTCTTGACGGTGAGCAAAATAATTCCGATATCCTCCCGATCCTCCAGCCTGCGGCAGACACCATATCCGTCCAGTTTGGGCATCATCACATCCAGAATCATGACCTGAGGATGGAACAAAGCAACCTTTTCCAATGCCTCTTCGCCATCACTCGCTGTCTCCACTTCATATCCTTCACGCCGCAGTGCGTACGAAATGGCACTAACGATGCTGGATTCATCATCCACAACCAGCACTTTTCTATTCATCGGACTCATCCTCTTTATCTGTGTCATTGGTTTATGCGTTTATGTTAACAAGATGGCGATCAATATGCCATGAAACTTTGGTCGTTTCCAGCAATAGACGAGTATAGTCCAATCTGCACGCTGTCCTTTTTCTTTTTATACCCCAAAGACAACAAAAAGAGCCATTCCACCGATGGACTGGCTCAAAATTTCTCTATTACATGTTGACTGTAACCATGTGAAATTGACTGATAATATTTAAACGCTAATCATCTTTGTTGGTACCTATTGCTAAGGTAGCAACTTTCGGATTTCCTCTTCGGAAAGTCCTGAGGCTTTCACAATGGCGAACATGTCCACACCGAGCGCCAACAACTCACGGGCCATCTCTTGTTTACCTTCCCGTAAGCCTTCCAACCTGCCTTTGGCCGCCCCTTCTGCCCGCGCGCCCTCAATCATTGACTTCTCATCGCTCAACGCCTTCATCCGGGCGTCATACGCCATGCGGGTGGCAGCATCATGACTCAGAAATTCCAGCGTATCCATCGCTTTCTTTTCCGTCACACATCTTCAGCTCCATTCTTCACCAACATTATACCATAATTCCCATCCCTCCTTCCGTTTAAAAATAACCCGCGCTATTTGATTTTTCATTCCTCAAACGATAAGTTTAACGGCTCGTCCGACATCTCATATTCCGTCTCCATATGCGTCACAGGTGTGTTTAGATCCACCTCTTCGAAGCGGAAGCTGTCGACCCAGACCTTGCCTTTCCCGTTCAGGATCACCCCAAACGAGATCACTGCGCTCTCTGCCGGTACATCCAGTACAATGCTGTACTGATTCCATGGCTGTGTACCCGTGATCGGCCGATCATGCATATTATCAAACTGAAGCACATCCTGCACCTGATTGTCCACACGCATCCAAAGTCCGCAGAACGCTTCCACACGATCGGTTTTGACAAACCCGGACAGTTTCATCCGTTTACCTACATACTTGTCTGCCCTGAACTGCTGCATCATCGTCGCAAATTCATTCGGTTCCATTGGTGTAACGGCCTTCAAATACCCTGAGGCCTTGCCTTGATGTACCTCCGCAGGATCAATACCCATCTCATAATTTTGCGGGTGACTCCCCGTTAACATCCAACCTTTGATTGCCGTTGTAGAATTCATCTCTATTTCTCCTCCTCTGGTTTTTCCAGTGAATAGTTTAAGATCAAATAATTTGCGAAAACGTCCAGGCGGCATGCCATACATTTTGCGAAAAGTCCGGGTGAACGCTTCCTGACTTTCAAATCCACAGGCAAGTGAAATGTCCAATATACCCGCATCTGTGGAGCGAAGTGCAATAGACGCCAGACTCATCCGCCGATGGCGAATGTAATCAACCACCGTCATGCCCACTTCTTCCCGAAATACCCGGTGATAATGATACGGCGATAATGCCGCATGGGCAGCCACGTCTTCCAGTCCAATCTCTTCATGCAGATGGTTCTCGATGTAGAACAAGCTATGCTGAATCATCTCCTGATATCGACTCAATTGAAGATGTCCCCCTTCCATATCCTTACTATACGTGCTCACGAAGGCGCCGTTTTGATCATTTTTGCGGAAAAACCAAAAAAGAAGAGCCAGACCAAGGACAACTCTGTCCTTGACTGACTCTTCGCGTATTTAGACTGCCGGAACCGGCTGTGCACCAGACTCTTCTTCATCATGCTCCACCAGCTCATGTCTCTCCCATGCACGGCTCTTCCAGCGGAAGTACATAATGACCGCACGTGTCCATTCGTCTGCCGCAATAGCAAGCCATACACCTGCCAGCCCCAGATTTAAATGGAACACCAGCAGATATCCGAGAGGCAGACTCATACATACCATGGAAATCAGGCCCATGTATACCGGAAACTTCGCATCCCCTGCCGCACGCAGAGAACCGATAATGACGATATTGCATGTACGTCCGGTCTCAAGCACCAAACTTAGCAAGAGCACTTGCGCTCCCAATCGGATAATCTCTGGATTATCCGTAAAGATGCTCATCAGCGGCACGCGGAAAATGATAATGATCACGTCAATCACAACGGTAGCCAGAAGCGCCCATTTTACACTGTCAAATACACGTTTATAAGCGTCATCCTTGCGCCGAGCACCGACAAGTCGGCCAACAATGATCGATGTCCCCATGCCGATGGCCATACTGAACAGATAAATGTAACTGGAAATGTTGCCTGCATATTGCTTCGTTGCCATCGCTTCCGCACCTAGATAGGTCACGTACAGCGTAAATACGAGCTGGCAAGAGTGGTACACCATCGACTCCATCGCAGAAGGAATGCCGATGCGCAGAATTTTGCCAATAAAATTTTTGGACAGCTTAATGTAATATTCAAAATCTACACGCACTTCGCTGACACGATACAAGAGCCAGAAGAAGATCAGCAAGCAGACGAAACGGCTGCCTACCGTCGAGATCGCTGCACCTTCCACACCCAGCTTCGGCAGTCCGAAGTGACCAAAGATCAGAGCATAGTTACCAATCACGTGAATGACGTTCATAAACACGGACACATACATCGTTTCCTTGGTATAACCGTGTGTACGTATCGTTGCGGCCAGTGCATTAATGAGGGCCTGCAGGAAGATTCCGCCCCCGACAATGCTGATATAGGAACGGGCATAATCATAAATTTCACCTTGTATATTCAAAAGCGACAGCAAGTGTCCGCCAAACACCAGGAAGATCACACTAAGGATCAATCCGACCGCTAGGTTTAGCGTAATGGCATTACCTGTAACCTGTGCTGCTTCTGTCAGCTTTTTCGAACCGATATATTGGGCTACTACAATGGCAGCACCATGTCCAATGACTTCAAGTACAAGAATCGCAATCGAGATAATTTGGTTGGCCGCTCCCACCCCGGAAACGGCATTATCCGATACCGAGCTAAGCATGAGCGTATCCACGCTCCCCATCAACATAAACAAGAAGAGTTCTAGGAAAATAGGCCAAGTCAGCCGGATCAGCTTCAGGTCCTGGGCATCTGAACGGAGGGACTCTTTGGTCGAGGATATTGCTGTCATTTTCTCACCTTTCCAACGTTTGCTTCAATTCATAGGGTATGTTAGCACAGGTGGTTTGAAAATGCAGTAGTTTTGCGAAAATAATTGAAAGTTTTTTGAAATTCCAGAAAAAGGTAGTTTATCGTTTTCATAAAACCTGTTTGGCTGTCGCTTTTTTATGGCGTTCTGTGACGACTCCAAGACATAACAAAACCCTCCCACCACGCTAACTAAGCGAGTAGTGGAAGGGCTTAAATTCTTTTACTTTTAAAATCAGTGGAAGCACTGGCAGGCAATCATCCTTTAACCGAACCCGCAGCGATCCCTTCAACAATTCGTTCACTCAGCACAAGGAACGCAATCAAAATCGGCAAAATGCTGATCATCAGCGTAGCCCCGATGGCACCCCAATCGGTGGTGTACTGCCCGATAAAGTTCTGCACTCCGACCGTCAGTGTTTTGTATGCATCCGAACTGATGAAGGTATTCACGAAAATAAATTCGTTCCAGTCATAGATCATGTTAATGATCGCGGTTGTAGCAATGACCGAAGCCGTCATCGGCAGTACAATGCGGAAGAAGATGCGGTTCACCGAGCAGCCGTCCATCACCGCTGCCTCTTCTACCTCTCTTGGAAGCGCATAATAGAATCCTAGCAGAATCATAATCGTAATCGGCATATTAAATGCAATGTAAGAAAGAATGACCGATAACGGATGATCGGTGAGATTCAACTTCAAAAACAGGCTGAACAGCGGAATCAGCGTGGAATGCACCGGGATCATCAGCCCTACCATGAACAATCCAAGCACCAGTGAACGACCCTTCCAGCGCATCCGTGTAATGGCAAAGGTGACGAGACTCGCAAACAACACCGTGAACACCACAGAAACAATCGTAATCCATACACTATTGAAAAAATATAAGCTGATATTGCCTTCCGTCCACACTTTGACATAGTTCTCCCAACGCGGCGTAGCCGGGAGCGCAAAAGGAGCCATGTCGAATACTTCCTGATTATTTTTAAGTGAAAATAACAGCAGCCACACTAAAGGCAAAATCTGAAGCAAAGCTACCAGAGACAGAAGCACATATAACAGGACGTATCCAAGTCTTCTCGTCCATACCGGACTATGACCTGTCTCCGGGCCCACAGGCAGCCGAACAGCCGGTTCCATCTTCAACGGGATGACCTCCTTTCATTGTAAGTAAGCGTCAGGAATATTGAATTGTATCTTTGGATGCCGTTGCTTTGCGAAGCAGCCAAGTCACGACCAGACAGATCAGAAGCAGGAAGAAACCTACCGCACTGCCGTATCCAAAGTCAAAACTGCGAAATGCCTGACGATACATGTAGGAGGCCATGACTTCACTGGAGCCATTCGGACCGCCATCTGTCATGACATAAATGAGGTCAAAATATTTCAGTGAGCCGACCACGGCGAGCACCACGGTCACTTTAATGACTTCCGTAATGAGCGGCAGCTTAATCCGGAAAGCAATTTGCCACGGGTTTGCACCATCTATCCGCGCGGCCTCAATAAGCGATTCCGGGATATTTTTGAGTGCTGCATAGTAAATCAAAATATAGAAACCTGCATACTGCCACAAAATTGGCACGAACAATGCATACAACACCAGTGATGGCTCCGCCAGCCAAGCTGGCGGATTGCTAAATCCGATGGCTTCCAGGAAGCTGTTCAGCACACCGTTGCTGGGGTGGTAGATTTTCAGCCATAACTGGGCAATCGCAACGGAGGATAACAGCATCGGAATCAGATATATTTTACGAAATAGATTTGCACCCTTGATCTTGCCTGACAGCACCAATGCAATCATCAGATAACCAATGAGACTCAGCGCAGAGAATAAGGCTAACAAAAAGGTATGATTGGCACTCTGCCAGAACGTACTGTCCTGGAGCAATCTGGTGTAGTTATCCAAACCAATAAACGTCATTGCCCCAATTCCATCCCATTGCATCAAACCGTAATAGCCCGTAAGTACAATGGGGATGTAGACCAGAACCAGCAGCAGAAGCAGCGCAGGCAGTACATACAGTGCGGCCACCAGACGGTTCGACATGACTTTGTCCAAGACGTAATCCTCCCTTCAAGCGTTCAAACATTCAAATGGTGTACGTGTCGGTGAGGTCTACATCAGTTGCCTTTATCGATCGCAGCCTGATGATTCTTCACAAAGTCTTCCGGTGTAACTGCTTTGCCAAACAACGCCTGAATCATGTCGAGATGCGCCTGGGCAGCAGCCGGTTTCATCTGCACATCTGCAAAGAGGGTCAAGCTACTCGCCTGATTCAGCTCGTTCAGCAGATCGATGTAAAGTTGTGGCAGCTGGACTGCAGCGGTATCCACTTTAGTTGCTGGAATGACCCCAGCTTCGGTCACAGAGCTTTCGCCCCATTTTTCCACAAAGTATTGAATGAATTTCTGTGCTTCGTCCTTCACTTTCGAGTTCTGAGCCGCAAACAATCCTACGCCCGGTCCGCCTACCCAGCTGTTAATGTCGCCTTTGCCGCCGTCAATCGTCGGGAATTTGAAAAATCCAACCTTATCCTTGAATTCCTGCGGAATGTCCGGGTTCGTTGTAAAGTTTGGCAATTCCCATGTTCCCATCAGATACATAGCCGCTTTTTCATTCATGAATTCGGATTTGCCCTCATCGTTGGACAAGCCGTTAAAACCTTTGTTGAATGCATTCATATCCACCAGCTTCTGCACTTCAGCCGCAGCCTGTGTCAGCGCCGGATCATCAAACTTGCCAGAGCCATTAATGGCTTTCTCCAGCGCATCGCCGCCTACACGATTCGCCAGGTACATGTACCAGAGTGAACCCGTCCAGCGGTCCTTGTTCCCTAGTGCAATCGGCACTTCACCGTTATCGGTCAGCGTCTTCACCACGTTTAGGAATTCATCATAGGTGGCTGGTGTCTGCAAATTATATTTATCAAATATCGCTTTGTTGTAATAAATAGGTGAGATATTCAGCTCGATCGGCAGTGCATACGTTTTGCCGTCTACCGCGTAAGCCTCGGTCGTTCCGGCGATAAACTTCTCCCCAAGTTCCCCCTTCAGTAAATCATCGAGCGGTGCAAACAGGTTACCCTTCACATAAGGCTCCAGGAATCCCGCAGCCCAGGTTACGCCCACATCGGGAAGTTCATTGGAAGCAGACAGAATTTTCAGTTTGTTTTTGTATTGTTCATTCTCCAGCACTTCCTGCTTGATCGTCACATTTGGGTTATCGGTCTGATACTGCTGGATAATATCGTTCACCAGCTTGTTCTGTTGTGCCGAGCTGCCAGCTGGCCAGAGATGCATGAATTTCAGAGTAACCTTGCCATCTCCGCCACTGTCACCGCCGCTTGCATTACTACCGGAATCATTGCCCGCCCCGGAACCTGCATTGTTGCATCCAGACAAAATGACAGCCAAAATCAGCGTCCATGACAGGATCATCGCCAGTGTCTTTCTTTTCATATTTCCAACCCCCAATAGTGGAATTTCGGTTTTTGTAACCGCTTTAAAAAAATTGTAGCATGGGCACCACCAGCCTATAAGGGTAGAATGATTTGGAAAAACTCCACTATTTTGAGTATTTATTACCTGCTTTATTGGACGAGAGAACTCTCCTTCATTCACTCTGTTAATCCTTTTCGTTCACGGCATGACGATATTTACTCGGACTGATGTTCTCCAGGCTTTTGAATACTTTGATAAAATATTTATCGGTCTGATACCCTACTCTCTCCGCAATTTCGGAGATGGGCAGGTTCGTCTGCACTAACAGTTCCTTCGCTCGCTGTACCCGTTTGCGCATGAGATATTCGCTAAAATTCAGCCCGACCTGTTCTTTGAACAGCACACTAAAATAACTGGAATTCAGGTGCAGGGAATCGGCAAGCTCACGCATAGTCATCGGGTCACCCAGATGTGTCTCAATGTATGCTAAGGCTTCTCCAATCGGTGTATTATCCTGGTGCTCTCTCCGTTCCCGGATATCTACCAGCTTCGGGTCAACGAGGTCCTGCATCGCTTGAATACGTCGTTGCTGCTCATGAAGGAGAAGTGCCTTCTGTACCGTCTGAAGCAGCTGCTCTTTATCAATCGGCTTGAGCAAGTAATCCACCACACCCAGCTTAATCGCTTGCTGCGCATAATTGAAATCTGCGTATCCTGACATGATCAGCACCGCAGGTTTGCTAGGAAAATGTTGAATAGCTTCCACCAGAGACAAGCCAGAAAACTCTGGCATTCGTACATCCGTAATCAGGAGATCAGCCGGCTGGCTTGCAAGCCACTCTTTGGCCTCCACGCCACTCGCAACCGTCTGAATCCGGTTCTTCCCGGCAGACCATGCTTCAAGCGTCTTCCGTATGCCTTCTCTTGTACGCGGCTCGTCGTCCACAATCAGAATTGTTTTTTCATGAATCATGTGCAGCCTCCGTTCCCCTCGGAATCTCGAATCGAATCACTGTCCCTGCTCCAGCTTCGCTCTCCACAGTAAGTTTGGCATGCTCACCAAGCTGACGACCAAAATAAAGCCGTAGACGTTGATATACGTTGATCAACCCCACACCAGCTCCTCGGCCTGGAGCTACCGGCTCACCACCGTTTAGCGCCTGTTTAATCGTCTGAAGACGTTCCTCGTCTATGCCCGGCCCATTATCGCGCACCTCCACAAGCACTAGCCCTGTTATTGAGGAAGGATATACATCGATCTCTACCCTTCCGGGTTTTAACGTGCTCTCGATGCCATACAAAACAGCATTCTCTACCAGCGGTTGAATGAGCAGTTTCGGCATAGGTGTACTGCGTAGTTCCTCACTCAGCCTGATCTCCCACTGCATCCTGTCACCGAGCCTCATCTGCATAATGTTCAGATATCGCTCTACATGCTCAAGCTCGTCCGCAATCGTCACCCATTCATCCTGGTGCGGACTGGAGATAATGTACCGAAATAACCGAGACATTGCGATAACCATCCGCGCCATCTCCTCCTCTCCTTTTTCCTCCAACGACCAGTAGAATGCTTCTAGTGTATTGAACAGAAAATGAGGGTTGATCTGGGATTGCAGCGCCTTCATCTCAGCTTGGGACTGCATGACCTCTTTCTCATGTACCACCTGCGTCAATTCATTCTGCCTGTATACCATCTGGTTATACACGTCATTCAGTTCATTGATTTCTAAGGTGGAGCTGATCATAAGGTTAGGCCTCATTGCTCCAGGCTGTGCCCCACGCATCGCTCGCATCAGCCGAATGAGCGGACGGGTAATCATCGTGGAGAGGAAGAAGGACATGACCAGAAAAAGCACAACGCCGATGACGCCTGATACAAGCAAAGCCGTTCTCAGGATCGACACCCCTTCCGTGGTCTCTCGCAGCGGTGTCAGTACAGCTAGCGTCCAGCCTGTTAGCTCGGAACGTTGCTTCACTACGATATAAGACTCTTTCCCGTTCTGAACGACGGACTCACTATCCATCACTGCCTGAGGGTCCAGATGTACGTCCAGATTGGAGGTCACGACTTCACCACCGCCGTCCAGTAGCATAATCGAATCCTGGGAGCCATCTGCCCCGTTCGAATCATTCAATTGAAAAAAACTACGTTGCATTCTCACAACCACGTATCCCCCATGCTCAAAAGAACGCTCCAGCAGACTGATCCGCCGAACAGCCAGAAGAATGCTCGGATCGTCGGGATCGGAGCCAGCCCACACCAGTCGCCCCTTACCCTCGTCCGCTTTGACAATCCAGTTCCGCTCCAGCCTATGACTTAAGGAACGGTCATCCATCGGAAAGATACGACTGTAATCCGTGGTGTATATCTCCATACTCTGGGCGCCATTAATAAAGGATTGGTAACTGCCTGCGATCTGCAGCAATGCCTGTCGCTGATTAAAGCTCGCCTTCTGCCCTCGCTTCTCTTCATTCAGCAGACGTTGCACGTAAGCATCATCTGCAACCTGGGCGGTTAGGGAATTCACCTGTGCAATCAGTGCATCTAACCTACCACTGGCCTGTACTGCGGTCTGATGGATATGCTTTTCGGCATTGCTTTTCAGCAAAGCCGCTACACGGTCATAGGCTGTGATGCCTGCGAGCAGAAGAACAATGAGCATAACCATCACAAAACCGACAAAGATCTGATTGCGAAGCGAGTTAAAATGTTTTGTTTTCCGCTGCAATGTCCAAACGTCCTCCTCTTTCTGCATGTAAAAGAAACCACCATCTCACGCCCGCCTTTTTGCATTGACGGTGTTCACTCGATGCCGGATTTTATCTACATTATTCTGTTATGCTTGAATTAAAGCGCTTGCAAATTGAATTCGTACAATGTTATCTCCCCTACGTCCCGCTCCACTTTGTTTACCGATTAAACTAACAAATTCAAAATAGCACAGTTTGGTTTGGGAATCAATGGAAAAGTATTTTCCCAATGCCTACCTCTCTTTTTCCTTGCATTCGTCTCATCATTTCTCACATAAGTTTTCAAACCGCTATCGGTTATTCGTGCGCGAAGCCCTTAAATTTTGGGGTGCAACACCTCTTGCATGTAACGTGCTAACTTTGTTACATCAAGCTGGCTACACCCCAATATGTATTCAACATGTTAAAACGCAGGGTGTATCATTGAATAGATGTCACCCCTTAGGCAATGCATTACGCAAGCGTTTCTCCCGATACCGCTGATAGGCGCGTATCAACATGCCGATGATGATCATCACCACACCAATGTTAATCGCCACATCCGCCAAGTTTAAGATACCCCGCCCCGACGGAAATACCAGAAAGTCCGTCACACGAGCATAAACAAAACGGTCTATGGCGTTGCCCAGCGCACCACCGACCATGAAACCTGCCCCGGCCTGCATCCAGAATCCCCGTATCTCACCTTTATGCCGATAATAGAGCATACCTGCGATAAACAGCACGGCAATGACCCCAAACAAACGCGCATTCCCTTGAAACATGCTTCCGGCCATCCCGCTATTTTCATAATGCTGCAGCTGCATCCCTGAATCCCCAAGCCGCATCACTTCGCCAACCTCCATATACATCCGAACCGCTATTTTGGTACCCTGATCCACAAGCGTAACCAGCAACGCGATAAAATAAAACAGCATGCTTTTCCCCCTCCTGCCTGCCTGAATTGCTCTTTATTTGAATTGTAAAAAATCATCATAACGTTCCCCTTACTTTACCACAGCGGTTATAACGTCTCCAAATGATCGGGTCTTGAGTCTCTTCTAACATCCGATAAAGTGTGTAATTCAGTGCGGGCAGGTAGAACCCTGTCCTGCGTCGAATGTAGAGCTTCATCACACATACGAAGGAGATGTCTTTCATTTGAATTCGATAAATCCCGAAATCACTGGCAGATTAGCGCAAATGCAGCAGGAAGAACAAGAACTGGTATGGGATACGTTCAACTCCGGAACAGCGCTACAACTCGGTCTGCATCTAGTTCAGGAAGCGAAACGCCGCTCACAAGCGGTAACCATTGATATTACGCTAAAGGGGCATCGTCTCTTTTTGCATGCGATGGAAGGCACACACCCCGATAACGAAAATTGGATTCGGCGCAAAAACAACGTGGTCAACCACTTCGGCTCCAGCTCCTGGCATACGGCCTTGCGATTACGGAGCGAAAACAAAACATTGGAGCAAGACTACCAACTAAATGACTCCGATTATGTACTGGCTGGTGGCGCATTTCCGCTGATCCTAAAAGAGGAAGGGCAAGTGGGGACAATCACAATATCGGGTCTGCCTGATGAGGAAGATCATGATCTCGTTACTACTGGCATTCGCTCGTTTTTGAAATAGAGCCTGCTTAAGGAAAAATAATTCCCAAGTCGCTCACCATACAAAAAACACCTTCTAGAGAAACGATATGAAAATATCTACTCTGAAGGTGTTTTGTTATAAAACTGTCCTTACTATCTTTTTATTCCTAGTAGACAGCCACCCTTACATCAGGTTTATTATCTTCTGGTACACTTGCTGTAAAAATGACATCATGACCCGTACGAGACACGTCCCATCCAATAATGGAGTGTCCGAATGCAGACTCAATTCTACCAGCCACTTCATCTAATGTCTCTGTTCCTGATAAACTCACACGTTTTACAGTTTCATTTGTGCCGTCTTGAAATACAACTCTAATACTTTCCATACTAGTTTGAGCAGCATCAATTGTTAAAACGATAGTAACTTTTTTGAGGTACTCCAACAGGATGTGCGGCCCCTACGGTTGTAATCTTACTATCCGGCATGCCGATTCCTGTGTTCAACCCGGAAAGTCTTGCCAGAGCTTTACTATTATTCGCTGCCGGAAGTTTGGCTGTGAAGATCACTTTCGTCCCACTGGCAGATACATTCCAATCCGGAATGGTTGTCCCAAATGCTGTTGCGATCTTGTCCGCAAGCTCACTTCCCGTTTCGGGACTTCCCATCATATTTACATGGACTACCCATTCGGATGCTCCATCCATAAATTTAACACCTATCGGCCCATCACTACTTTCGGAACCAGGCAAACTTAATGTTACTACCTGAGATGTATTAGTCGTTGGATTTCCGGCAACTGTAGTTGTGCTTGAAGGCGCACCAACTCCTGATGCCTCCAATGCATATAACCGAACATGTTCGTTATTTGTGCCCGGTTGCTGCGATGTAAAGTGTACTTTTGATCCATCGGCGACTGCACTCCACCCCGGTATGGATGTCCCAAAGGCTACGGCTATTTTCGATGCTACTTCCGTTGCCGTTTCTGTACCTGTAATAGAAACCGTTTCTGGGATCGGTGCTCCCCCATCTGTAAAATAGACATAATATGAACCCGGAGCTGTTGCTCCATTTTCGATTTCCAGTGTTACTACCTGTGCTGTATCAGGCATCGGTACAGCCCCTACGGTTGTAATCTTACTATCCGGCATGCCGATTCCTGTGTTCAACCCGGAAAGTCTTGCCAGAGCTTTACTATTATTCGCTGCCGGAAGTTTGGCTGTGAAGATCACTTTCGTCCCACTGGCAGATACATTCCAATCCGGAATCGTTGTCCCAAATGCTGTTGCGATCTTGTCCGCAAGCTCACTTCCCGTTTCGGGACTTCCCATCATATTTACATGGACTACCCATTCGGATGCTCCATCCATAAATTTAACACCTATCGGCCCATCACTACTTTCGGAACCAGGCAAACTTAATGTTACTACCTGAGACGTATTAGTCGCTGGATTTCCGGCAACTGTAGTTGTGCTTGAAGGCGCACCAACTCCTGATGCCTCCAATGCATATAACCGAACATGTTCGTTATTTGTGCCCGGTTGCTGCGATGTAAAGTGTACTTTTGATCCATCGGCGGCTGCACTCCACCCCGGTATGGATGTCCCAAAGGCTACGGCTATTTTCGATGCTACTTCCGTTGCCGTTTCTGTACCTGTAATAGAAACCGTTTTTGGGATCGGTGCTCCCCCATCTGTAAAATAGACATAATATGAACCCGGAGCTGTTGCTCCATTTTCGATTTCCAGTGTTACTACCTGTGCTGTACCTGCATTGTTTTCAGCAAAATCCACATTCCAGCCTATGTTATTCTCGGAGAATACAGCACCTGCAGAACCTTTACTCCACAATGAAAATTCTGACGAATCCTTGAATTCTAAAGCTACTTTCTCGTCACTAGGTAATTTATAACCTTTTATGTATCCTTCTTTTACCGCCTTCTGAACTTCTGAATAATTCCAAACTAAGGCAGACAGATCAGTATATTGCA
Organism: Paenibacillus sp. 4624; assembly: GCF_050435065.1. Lineage (NCBI taxonomy): Bacteria > Bacillati > Bacillota > Bacilli > Caryophanales > Paenibacillaceae > Paenibacillus > Paenibacillus sp. 4624. The sequence continues at coordinate 306,898 of NZ_JBNDJR010000002.1, read as the reverse complement.
CTCCTGCTAGCTCATTAAATTCAAATTGACAATTAACTAATGCCATAAATTCTCCACGTGTAATTACATTGTTGGGCCTAAAGGAATCGTCGGAACATCCTTTGATCAATCCTTTTGAAAGCCATTTATCAATGGTAGGTTGTGCCCAATGCCCTTCAATATCTGAGGTCACATCTTGACCATAAACAACTCCACCTGATAGACATAACATACTCATAACTAAGATAAATATGTTTACTTTTTGAGTCATCCTTTTAAAAAACATACATTTCCTCCTATTAAGATATAGATATCTCTCACTAATTGATCGGACAAACCTTTCCTTCACTCCCTTTCCTTCTCATGGTGAATGTAGATCAAAGTGCTAACTTCGACCATTCAATTTCTAAATTCTATAAATGTAGTATAGCATTTTCTAGAAGGTACCATTAATACAAAAAATAAAGATCCTTACCGGAATATAGATCTTCATGATGAATTGACCTTTTTAAGTAAAATTAGAATTTGATAAAAGTTAAAGTAAAAAAAACTCCCCCGAAAATTAATACATCGAAACTCTCAGGGGAATTATAGTTGAGATCAGGATGGCTTTTTATTTTTCATAATGTGATATACGTTGCTAAAGCTGCCAGAGAGAATGCCGACGATCGGGAAAATCGCCCAGTTAATATCCCAGCGCTGGTAGACGAAACCCGTAAAGAGGAAGAACGCTGTCGCGAGCGGCCAAACCACAGCCTCAACAGCTCTCACTGCTCGTGCCTCTTCTCTCTTGGCTGCATTCAGGTGCTGATTCTCCAGCAACGTCGTATAGGAACCCTGAATATTACCGTAATAGACAAACAAAAACACACCAATCCCCGCTGTAGCTAAGAGAGCCGACACACCGTAAGAAGCATACGTATCATTCACATAGGCCCCTGCAAAGATGAAAACAGGAGACAGGATGCACAGGCACACGCCCGTAATAAGAGCCACTCGATATGTGAGTGCAAAGCTTGCCTTATTACGCTGAAGAGTCATCAGAAGGGAGCGGGGGAGCTGGAACCCTATCTCCATATACTCAAACCGTCCCAGCTTCATACCGCTGTAGATGAACATGCCCACGGCAACAGCCACCAATACAAACATTCCACTCATGCCCAGCACAGAGCCAATGCCGAACGTACCTTGATCTGATGAAGACCCAAAGCTCTCGAACAGCGTATCCATTAATATAAGAAAAGCTATTCCCGCTGAGGACAGCCATACGCCCAGCCCCGTCCAGAAACCTGCACTTCGCTTAGCCGCGAGATAGGCCTGAACCTCTTCTTCGGTCAGCACTGGATATGTTTCCGCAGCATCCTCAGTCTGAATACCGAGCTCTTCCATCAGTTCCTCGATGTTGCCAAATTCGGAGATCACAATGCCAACCGCCTCATTCTCCGATCTGCCCTCCTGTTTTAACTCCAGATATTTATCTTCCATACCCGAAAGAAGCTCCTGTTTCATGCGCTCCACCTCAGGACTTCTCGGCAATCCCGCAAACATATTGTCCAGATACACCATTATTGTCTCCATATCCGATCACAGCTCCCTGATAAACAGATTAACGACCTCTTGCGTAACCTTCCATTCCTCGCATTTTTCCCTGTAATAGTCCAGGCCAGCTGGCGTGATCCGGTAATACGTGCGGCGTTTTCCCAGACTTTCATCCTGATAAAAGGATTCAATATAACCGTTTTTCTCCAAGCGGGTGAAGGCCGAATAGAGTGTGGTCTCCTTCATGACATACTTTTCATCAGTTAGCTGCCTGATGTTCTTGGAAATCTCGTATCCGTACGATTCTCCTTCAAGCAGCATATAAAGGATCAGCGTATCATTATAACCGCGTATTACGTCACTGCTGATCACAAAAGGTATTCCTCCTCATTACTTCATCTGTCGTAGTAGTTTGAGTATAGCATAGTTACTACGACAGATGAAGTAGTTTAGTTGAAAATAGGAAAAATAAAAATCCGCACCTGGTTAGAGGTACGGATTTAAGAGCTGTAACCTTAGTTTACGCATGTTCAGTCAACTATTTAACAAACGGTTCTCTTTCTCTGCGTTTAACGATGCGATTACTGAATGGCGGACAGCACATCCAGCAGCATGGACTTGAACTTCGGACGATCAATCGCTTCACAGACACGTACATTTGGCGCTTTACCCAAACGTCCGTTGATATCCACAACACTGTATCCTCGCGTTAATTCTCCTGCCGCTTCCACATCGACGTAATAATGACCCGACTTCGTCATGAGTGACTCATCTGCGGCAACCGCCATTAACAAAGTGTCGGGATGGGTTGTTCCGTTCAATTTATGTACCGATTTGTTGAATTGCATGACCACTTTATTAATCGCAATGAAGAAATCGGAGCCCGAGGTACGGAGTGCTGCAATCTCTGCATGATCGTTATCATCCATAACGGAATATTGAGTGCACATCTCCCAGCCAACCATCGTAATCGGAATGCCTGCATGCAGTACAATTTTGGCCGCTTCCGGGTCTACGTAAAAGTTATATTCTGCCGCCGGCGTGATATTGCCCAGTGCATTGTTCGTTCCACCCATGATGTATAGATGAGCGATCTCAGGGATGATGGTTGGATCTTTCTGAATCGCCATTGCAATGTTCGTTAGCGGCGCAATCGCCAGCAGTTCAATCTCACCTGGATGTGCATGCACCTTTTCGATAATAAAATCAACCGCATGCCCGCTCTCGGGACGCTGATCCGCCTTGGGGAAATGCGCGCCGCCCATACCATCATCGCCATGCACATCTTCTACCGTACGATGCTGGGCCTGACCATAGGCCATGAGTGGACGCTCGCAGCCTTTGTATACCGGAACCTTCCCGCCATGTCCGGCAACTTGCACGGTGTACAGTGCATTTTCAACCTCTTGGTCAAACTGCACATTACCTCCGGTGATCGTAATGCCCTCCACCTGAAAATGATGCAATGCCGTCAGAATGGCAATCGTATCGTCTCCTGCTGTATCCGTATCAATGATGACTCTTCTCATGCTGCCGCGCTCCTTCTTCTGTATAGTATTCGTTCTATATCCGCCAAACGGCCCTCGTGTATATCACCATGATCATTCGACGGACATATCTATGCGAAACGTCAGGTCTATTTTACATCAAAAATGTACCGATGACGATGGAAACGCCGATGATTACGGAACGAAGCAGTTGTGCCACCGCCATATTACCACGCGCAATTTCATCACACACTCGCATTTTCGGGATCAGGAAATCAAATATAATATAAACCAGACACAGAATAATGATACCCAGCCCCGACCACAGTAGCATATCCAGCCACGAATGCGTTGAGAACGACACCATACCCACAATGATACACAGACCTAATAACTTGCTTCCCATGTACATACCTGCTGCCTCGTTGCCTTTGGCGATTTCCTCGCTATCGTTATATCGGGTCAATTTGCTAAACGCAAAATACCCCACAATCAATACCACTAACAGAATGCCAATCCCCACCGCAACATTCACGAGGTTCAATCCTAGCTTTTCCATTCCTTCTCCTCCTCATCATTCATCGGTTCACGTACAGCAGCAGCGCAATAATATGCCATATCTCCGGTAACTTTCTCCCCTACCCGGGGTAACATTCCGGCAAAACGTCCACCAATCACAAATACACCCGTTAGCACATAACCATGGTATTCTCCATCCTCTGTCTGAATTGCAGCCTGTTCCATCGGCACGAGTTGCTGATATACCTTGGGCTGGTTTGCATAATAGGCGGTGACCTCTTCGTCCTCGTCATCATATCTATTCAAGACTACAGGTATGTCCCCTGTGATGTCTGACTCCAGTTCTCTTTTCAAATTAGAAAGAGAATGTGCTTGAGTGTTCGTTGCCGTATCTGCATTCTTATTCGCATTTGTATCCACGACGTCCGCCTGATCTTGAACTGCTTGATGATCCAGCAAAATGGTCCCACGGCCCTCGCGCCCCCAATAGCTTTTGGCTACGTAAGGTACATCGCTCTGCTCAAACGGCTCCGCGGTGAAGTAGGTTGGCAACAGATAACGTGAAATCACTTCCATCTCTGCCTCGTCAAAAAGCGTAAATCCACAATACTCTGGCGTCTGCTCATTCCGCTCGTACAGCGACCAGAGGGCAGCCATAAAACCTTTGCTCTGCATCAGCACATGCTGGACAGGATTCATCAGGCCAAGCTGTCCTTCTCGCACTAGTTCAATCAGAGCAGCACCAATGTCTACATCGGTCGTCTCGTCCCGATCCCCGATCAGGTATTCCAGCGGATACAGCCGATACAACAATCGAATCTCGCAGCCCTGATGATACAGCGCCTCTCCCGGCACGATCTCAAGCTCCTCCAGCGGAGCATATAACACCTCGTATCCGGCTTCGCGGCAACGTTCCATAAGGTAGGCGGTGTTGGTTCGATCCTCAACATGATCGCCATATGAAGTAAACGTCACCGGCCCTTCTAACCCTTGCTCGGCATAAAACGTCAGCCAAGATCGGAAACAATCTCGGATACGTGCATCCATATGCACAGAGGGTGCAGTCCATGTATGGTCTTCTGTCCGTCCGATCAAAATGTGTTCAAGGGCCGCCGATTCAGGAATACCTGTCGGCGTGTCGGTGTTATTTTCAATACATTTCAGACCAGCTTCGCCAATAATCCAGTCCTGACGGGTGATTCCGCCCGTGACAGCTTCCATGCGTGCTGCGGCGATCAACCCCGGGTGGATACCCAGAGGATGCTCCAGAAACGAATCCGGCATATAGCGCTGAATAAAACGCATGACTTTGCTGTAAATCGCATCCACCGCCTCCGCCGCAGTGTGTAGCTCATCCAGTTCATCCGGTGTGTAAACCGTCAATGCGGGTACACAGTACTGCTTGCCGTACATGCGATGATATGGGATCTTCTCTCCAGCTTCACCCGAGAAAATCTCCTCGTGACTGAATGGCATCGAGTACACTTCCCTCATCCTGCCAGCCTCCCCCGAATGATGCGGAGAATGATTGCCTGCTTCATGATGTCATTAACCTCCCGAACTTCGGAAAAAGCTGCCGAAACCGCTCGATTTGGATTTGGTTGAGCTTTTATAAGAGCTGCTGCTATCTTTGCTTCCACGATAAGACGATCCACCATATCCGCCGTAATAATAATGACCGCTACTGGAGTCGTACTCACAGCCTGTATCATATTCGGGATCACATTCGTCGTTGTTACTGCCACATCCCGCAAGCACTGCAGGCACAGCCAGCATCAGCGAGAATGCAACCAGTTTCGCTTTGGAGCCCGGTTTGGCATCTGATTTAGGGCTTGGTTTGAAGCCCATTCCAGAGTCTAATGTGGATGACGATTTTGACTCTAATGCGCTGCTAGATGCCACTGTGGTCTCAGAACTAGACTCTAACGTGAATGCAACTTCATCCCCAACAATGTTTCTGGACACTTGCCCGGATAAAGGTTTTCGCACCTCTTCTTCCTTCATTACAGATCCACCTCTTTCATGAAAAACAGTACTTTCTTTCGATCCGCATCGAGCACGGAGTACAAAAACTCGTACGTCTTGCCTTCACGCACCATGTAGTGATCCAGCAGCTGTTCGGCCAATTCCATCGTGTAGCCAGAAGATTCCGCAAGCTCCAGCTCATCAAAAGAACGTCCATTCCACAGCATATATTCCGGGCTGTACATGGAAGACATTTTACACATGCCCAGCGCTGCATCCGCAATAGCAGCACCGTGCCCTTCCGGCATCTGCTGTTCATACGCAGTCACGTAGATGGCATGTTCGCGCCGATCCTGACACTCATTGGACAGATGAGCCCATAATTTGTTTTTCATCAGGGTAGCATCCACCAGCTTGCGCATAAACAGTTCATCCCGCGTCACCGAGGTCTGATCAAGCACGCCCGTTTCTGCCTGTTTATCCTCCGACCAACTGCGGTACATCAATGAATAATAAATGGTGATTCCCTCCCTATCTGCAAGCTCGTAGGTGAGCCGATTCAATATACACAAACGTATTAAACGCATGAAGAGGAAAAAAGTTACACTATTCGCCGAGACATGTAAAAAGAAACACAGACATTTTTATGATTCTCTTTATAAATGTACTCCAGCCTGCGTACTTCCTGCGTACTTCCTGCGTACTTCCTGCGTACTTCCTGCGTACTTCCTGCCTACTTACCCGCGTAGTTGCCTGCTTGCCTACCCATTTTATCCCTCTCTCATGCGCTAACGATCACCACAGAGCTTATTTGGCGGAAAAACAACCTTTCCAAATTCTAACGATCAGGAGAAACATTATTTCGGAGAAAAACCAGTGAAATCGCCTAAAAGCTCCACATTTTTAGTAAATAACGTTCCTGGTGATCGTTAGAATTTTAAATCACTAAAAAACAGCCAAATAGCGTCTCCTCAGATCGTTAGAATATTCTGATTCACAACCACACAGATAAGGACTGCCTCATGTCAGTCGATGCATACCAAATGCATCAACCGTGAGACAGTCCTTTACGTCCTTTGTACTCTAGTCAGTTTCTTTGTACTCTATTTAGTTTCCTTGTAATCTAGTCAGTTCCATACACTTATAGCTATTACCTCAACAATCAGCCTAGTATTTACCCCATGGTACGAGTCTTAGATGTTTTACTTGCACCATATCCGGTTCCACTATCACATCTCGGCCCATTGAGCCAATAACTCATCGTATGCTGCGGATAACTGCTCCCGCTCGTTCCAGGTTTGTTCCAGCGCTGCCGAATCATTGGCTAACGCTTCAAGCTGCTGATCAAGTTCCCGAATTTGAACCTCCATACGAGCCATCGCCTGCTCCAGCTGCTGAGCAGACCCGTGATTCCCAAGATTGCTACCACTTCGGCTTCTGCTTCGGCTTTGACTGCTACTGCGGTCACCATTCCCGTTTCCAACATTCTTGTTCACCCGTCCAGCGTCGAGCTCAATATGAGCTTGCTCCAACATGATCTCTCCGCTTGCAGATATAGCATCAGGTCCGCCGCCCCCTGCTTTCAGTCGGGCACTTTTGTTCGCTCCGGTCACCGCCGACTTCGCGTCGATCCCCGTATCCATCCCTGTTGCTTTTCTACTTTTTCCCGATCCGTTCCCAGCGCCTGCACGAGTTTCCGATGGTACCTCTTTCGCTGCACGTGCCTGTAAATCAAGCTTTTTCTCCCGGTACGCTTCATAATCTCCGAGGTATGCCGTTAGTTGTCCGTCCTCCAGTTCCCAGACACCGGAAGCCAGACGATTCACAAAGTATCGGTCATGGGAGATAGCCAGCACGGTACCTTCAAAATCAGCAAGTGAATCTTCCAGCGCTTCTCTTGAGGCAATATCCAGATGGTTGGTCGGCTCATCCAGCAGTAATACATTGGGTTTGCGGTGTACCAATAGCGCGAGCCTCAGGCGAGTCCATTCCCCTCCGGACAGTTGCCCTACCGAACGGAAAACATCTGCACCATAGAATAGATATCTCGCCAAAATGCCACGAGCCTCCCCTTCCTCTACGCCTGCTTCCAGACGGAAGTGCTCCAGCACACTCCGCTTTGGATTCTCAGGCTCCTCCTGCTGAGCCAGATATCCCACATCAACGCGCGCGCCCCATTCCAGCTTGCCTGCATCCGGCTGTTCTTCACCCAGCAACAGCTTGAACAGCGTGGTTTTACCGGAACCGTTACGGCCGATCAAGGCCGTTTTGTCCCCGTATTCAAGTAACGCCGAGACACCTTGCAAAATATCTCGATCACCGTATCGTTTCTCCACGTCTTCCAGCACGGCTACACGTTTACCTGTCCGATCCGTCGGATTCACATCAAAATCCGCATGACGACGTTCAAGCACGGGACGCTTCACCTGCTCCATCCGCTCCAGCGCTTTGCGCATGGAGGCTGCACGCCGGAAAAACTTTTCATTCCCGCCGACACGGCCCCATTCCTCGAGCTGGCGAATCGTTTCCTTCATCTTTTTCATGACCTTCTGTTGCTCTTTGAACTCCTCGAACTGTTTCAACAGCCGCTGTTCCTTCACCTTCATATATTCGGTGTATCCTCCCGCAGCGGTCTGTGCTTCGCCATCCTCCAGCTCCAACGTATTTGTCACGACCCGATCCAGGAAATAGCGGTCATGGGAGATAAGAATAACGGTTCCAGAATACTCTCGCAAAAATCCTTCCAGCCACTCCACTCGCTCCAAATCAAGGTGGTTTGTCGGCTCATCCAGTAATAACAGGTCAGGACTCACAATCAGCTGTGAAGCCAGCACAACACGCGTCTGCTCCCCGCCTGAAAGAGAACCGAAACGCCATACGTAATGAGTCTTGGCAATATCCAGGCCATCCGCGACCTGATCAATCCGTGAATCCATCTCGTATCCGCCTTCGCGTTCGAACCGCTCCTGTAGTGCTGCATAACGTTTCAACAGACGATCCAGCTGCTCCGGATCTGCCGCACAGGAAGGATCGGACATCTGTTGTTCCATCTCCTTCATCTGGTTACGACAAGCGATTAACTCCTGAAATCCAAGGCCCAGTACATCCAGTACAGAATGGTCATCCAGCCCTTCCGGTACTTGGGCAACGTAACCGACTCTTGTATCTTTTTTTAGCATCAATTGTCCTTCATCCGGCTGGCTTAACCGGGCCATCAAACGCATCAAGGTAGTTTTGCCGCTTCCGTTGCGGCCGATCAGGGCAACCTTGTCCCCTTCCATAATTTCAAATGTAATGCCATCCAGCACCAGATGTGCTCCGTGATATTGTTTCAACTGTTGCGCGCTAATAATCATCATAATAAGGTTCCTCCTATGGTGTGGAAGAGCCTGACCGCAACACAAAAAGAGCCGCAGGAGGTTAGCTCCGCGGCCCTTCAGAATTCAAGCAAATATGCTTATAGTCCGAATGAGGTCAAGGCAGGCATCTTCTCGCAAATGTTAACTTCCGTATATTCAAAATTGGACAGACTTCTCCCGTTGTTCGAAAAAGTGTGAACAATGCCAGCCATAGCAATCGGCAGCTGGCTAATACGGTTGTTAAGCATCTCGTGATTCACCTGTCTTCACCTCCCTTTGTCATAAGTAATGTCAATATATCACAGACGGCCGCACCTCTGCAACCACGTCATACACCTAGGGCCTCTGCCATATGCCTGTGCCATTGTTGTGGGTACGCCTATGGTTTTCAAACAGTCATCTGAATTAGCATTTTTCATCCCTCGACTACTCGTGCTGATCTCCTACCAATCTCCTACCGCTCTTATACCCGAAAGGCAAACTACCCCAGATAAGCCATCTTGATATCCACTAAATGATCCAAATTGATCTCCACGCGCAGTTCGTCATGCTCATTGATCGCAATTAACGAGTTACCGCTAACACTTAATTTTTGGATGGGATTGGTGCCCTCGAAAAAAATCCCCCACACCAAACGATCTGCTGCATCGGTACAAGCAATGAAGCCTTCATTCCCCATTTGCCCGTCTCCGCCAATAACTTCCCCACCTTGATAATCCACACTTGCCCACGCATCCACCATCGTCCAGCAATCTGGATTGTACTTCACTATACTATCTATCGTCGTATCACACAGCGGAGAAACAGACAGAGTACGCTCATTGTTGTTAGGGTCGAAATATGTTCGGATATCTAATATGGTGACCGTTCCATCAGCAAAAGCGATGCAATTCATACCTGGCATCTCTCGCTGTTCGGCAGACCAATGTTCCATGATTAAGCTATTCATCACATGTTCCTTTCTTTTTTAAAGCAACCGTAACTTACACCCGTATGGCTTCCAGCATTCAGCATTTGGCTACATCAAACTCCTGAAACGGCATGCCCGTATTCCCGGATTAACGCCTTCCACGACGCCGAAGCACCAGAGCCGTAACCGCAACGGTGACCAGCGTCAGCAGTCCTGATGTACCTAATGCCGCACCAAGGAGCGCATACCCGATACCGTTCCAACCCCCTATATTGATGCTGATCAAAATAATAACCGCCCCGCCAAGCAACGTCAGACACGGCAAAATGGATTGAACCCACGTCACTCGGCGCCCCTGCGCCCGATATATCACCCATTCGATCAACAGTTGCACCACCCACATCCCAAGCGTCCACAAAATAACGATATCCACAAAATCCTCTCCTTATGATTGGATATTCATACCGACCGCTACAGAGCTGTATTACTGCATAACCTCTCCATAGAGCATGAACTAGAATGATCGCTTTTTATCCATACATATTCATACCGTGGCGCTCTTACTTCAGCCATTCTGCAAAAAAGTTTCGGTACCCTTCTTTCATAATCGTCCTTGAAAAGGCACCAAATGCATACTCGCGGTTGTCCTCCGATACACTGCGCGGCGCGGCCGCCGCCATGTTAACCAGTTCAAACCAGTTATCCTCGTTGCCGGCAAAGGCATGCGTGGATCTGATGTGACCGTAGCAGGCATGCTCGGGCTTCACGACCATTTTCCCCATCGCCATCGCTTCTGTCAGCGGCATCGCAAACGTATCAAACGCCGAACAGCTCCAGTACACCTTGGCTGAGTTCATCAGCGTAAATATCTCATCCTGGGTGAGTGCAAACTTCAGCTTCACGTTACTTGGGATATCGTATTTCTTCATGCTCTCCTGATAGCGCACACCGCCAAATACCATATACACTTCCTTGTCCGGGTTCTGCCGGGCATATTCGAGCACAAGGTCGGGACGGCGGTTCGCCTCATCCCGCCCGATCCAGAGCACCCGGTTATGCACAACCTGACTCGGGTCATAATGGCGGTGCGCCAGCTCTTCGTTAAAGCCAATCGGAATGACGTTCACGTCATGCACGCCGAAATTGCGCCCCAGCTCTCTTTTCAAAAACTCCGTCTGCACAATCGCTTTATCCACCATCGTATAGAATGGCTTCATCATCTCATACCCCGTCAGTGCCGGGTCAGGGAAACTGTGCGGAAACAGTACACTTTTCGGCAAAAACATTTTCAGAAATGTAAATCCCGATACGGTATAGATCACATGCTCAATATTTTGGCTATGGATCTGATCCAGCACGATATCATAGTTCACCAGGTCACCCTTCTCATGCTCATATCCCGGTAGCCAATCGTAGCCGCTGACATGACGCTCCGGCGAGATGAACACAATGTCCACGCCCAGCTCCAGCCCAATCTGTTTCAGTCGATCCGCGAACACCCGCGGCCCCTGAGCCTCCGTGAATTGAATCTTACGCATAACCAGTCCAACTTTACGCAAACTTTTTCCTCCTCACTCCGATTCTCTGATTCGCATCCATTTCATTCTCCGTTCAACGTTCTATTCGATATCTCCTTGTCGGCTCTAATAACCGTTCAAATGCTCCATACATTGCTCCAGCGTCGTAGCCGTCTCATGCCATTGATTGCGCAGTTGTTCCTGCGGCCACACACAGTCCGGATTCCGTAAATCGCCGTCGATCAGACGTATCATCCAGAGCGAGAATATGATCGCATAAGCATCGTACCATTTTGCAAAAGAATCCCGTTCAACCTGCACGCCCAGACTCTCCAGCTTGTCCAGATACACCTTCATCACACGTGCCCGCAGCCCCGGTGTCATCGTACGAGGAAAGAGCGGATGCGACAAGTCCAGCAGATGGTATACATCCCAGAGAGGCGTATTCAGATGAGCATGTTCCCAGTCCAGAATGACCAACCTGCCTTCTACCTCGGCTAGGTTGCCGGGATGCAAATCGCCATGACATAGTACAAGCGGCAGCTCGTCCTCCGCCGTGAGGATCAGCATGGTGAGTCTGTCCCGGTCCGCTGCAGACAACGTCAGATGCAGTTGACGCAGAAGTTCATCCGTTGCTGACTGGTGCTGTTGCAGTTCATCCAGCATATCGCGGATGGGCGGCTTATGCCCGACTCGCGGCAGTTCTTGCCATGTTGCAACAGGCAGAACATGCCAAGCCGCCATATGTGCGGTAGCATTCAACATGGTCGATTCGCACAAATGATGCTCCAGTTGTCCCATGTCTTCGTAGATCATCCAGCTCTGCTCTGGAGCTTCCGCCTGATCCGAAGTCGCGATGAGCTGTGGATATACCGGAGGTAAGTGCGGCATCACATGCTCGTACATCCAGCGTTCCCGTCCATACTGTGCAGGATTCGTCAGCGGTTTGAAAATATAAGACTGGCCGGATTGAACAGTAAACCGTTCCACATGCCTGCCATTCAGCCCTCGATAGAGAATCTGCCGTGCTATAACCTGCTGCTCATCTAATATTCCTTCGGGTGTCACCCAGCGCTCTGGAAACATGTCATTCGCTAAATTCTCCATATGATTCATCTTCTGCATGTCTCGAGTGTCATCCATCTTCCTCATGTCCTCGAAATTCCATGCATCCTCTATATTCTCCATGCTCTTCATAAACTCACCCTCCCTTCTGTCTGACCGTTCCGTACAGGATTTCTATTCATCATACGTTGCAGATGAACGGCCTGCAAGGGGGGGCTTAATGGAAGCAGAGGTGTAGCACAAGTGCGTGCATTCATCCAATGACTGCAATATGTCCGCAATTTTTCTCCCCTTGCCATTCATTCCTTTCCGATCCCTCCAGAGACAATGATATAATGAATGGAATGATAGATTCTAAGGTTACCCGATACTTAATCACTAACAGATATTAGTTAGAACATAGGCATATATGGTCAGCTATAACGCAACATTTGGCATGAACAAGTAACGTGCATAGATCCAACCTGAACATTTACATAGGAGGAACGACCATGAACATTGTACTGATGCCTGAAAAAGTAGATTTTCGCATCTCCACAACCGATCTGAAGGCCATCTATACCGAATCCGGCGGTGTCACTTTACGTGTAGATGTGCAAACGCGTTGGGATGTGCCTCTAGATCAATACCGGGAAATCGAACTCACTTTCGGCACCGTCGCTGAACTGCGATGCATCACACTCAATTTTTTCGAGCTATACACAGATCAAATTGAAGGAATCAGCCAGCAAGACGATGTGCTCGCCTTCTGGGAGTCAAACAGCTATCATCCCGATCCGGGCTTCTATGAGGTGATGAATTCACCCATTTTGAACGAAAAAAGAACGCTCTTCGATCCCCGGAACCGGCTTAATCTGAAGCATTATCTTGTCGCTGGATATGACAGTTATGTAGAGGTTATTGCCTCATCTTATCAGTTTGCGGTGAAGGATTAGAACGGTCACCCGAGAATAAAGATACAACGTTTCGGCTGATCCAATACATACAAAAAGAACCAAGCCGATTATTCAACTTGGTTCTTTTTGTAACTCAAATTGGTCTTGGTTTTTCAAACCTATTCAAACACAATCCGACCTGACGGATGCTCTGGCAAAATGGACGACACCAGCTGCCGGACAGCAGGCTGATCCGATTCCAAGATGGAATCCGTCGCATCCCCGGTATAGACCAGCCTTCCCTGATCCATTACGGCGATGCTGTCGCAGATCGTCAATGCGGCGCGGATATCATGCGTGATAAACAGATAGGACAGTCCATACGATGCTCGCAACTCTGCCAGTAAGGCCAGAATTTGTGTCTGATGCACCATATCCAGGCTACTGATCGATTCATCCAGCACGATTAACTTCGGCTTAAGTGCAATCGCTCTGGCGATGTTGACCCGTTGTAATTGTCCTCCGCTGAATTGATGCGGAAGCTTGCTCGCGTCCTGCGGTGTAAGCCCGACCTGCACGAGTAGCTGTTCAATCATGCGCTGTTGTTCCTTGGCAGACAGGCGCTCGTAATTGTCCAGCGGCTCTCCGATAATCTGCGCGGCCGTCATCATCGGATTCACGGCGGAGTAACAGTCTTGGAAAACGACTTGCAATTCACGACGCAGCCCTTTAAGCACCGTTTTATCCGCCCGATAGATGTCCTTGCCTTGAAATAATACCTGACCCTGGCTTGGTCTTTCCAGCCCAAGAATAACTTTGCCCAAGGTGCTTTTACCTGCCCCACTCGTTCCGAGTAGTCCTAAACAAACCCCTTTTTCAATCGTAAGTGAAACATCTGCCAGAACAGAAGGGCGCGATCCCGGACGCGGGAGCCAGCTCCGCTTGCCATAGCTATGACTCACTTCATGTACTTGTAACATCCGGTTCATCCCCCTCCTTCCTTCGTTTCAATCGTACGTATCCCGACAGTTCTGCACACTACTCCACACCGACCATGTCTCCAGCTTTAACAAGTCCCTGCACGATAAGCACGTTTTAACCGCTGGAGCTTGTGACAACTTGCCCCTGTCTACTTCTTTAGCGACCAAAAGACCACTTCTAGTGGCCAAGAGACAACTTCGGCCGGGCATTTAGCAGCATCCGAGTATACTCATGCTGCGGATGATCGAACAATTGATACACGTCTGCCTGTTCGATGATCCGCCCCTTCTGCATAACCGCTACTTCATCTGCCATCTGTGAGATGACACCCAGATCGTGCGAGATAAGCAAAATAGATGTACCGTGCTCCTTCCGAAGCCGATCCAATTCCCGGAGCACATTCAACTGATTCACGACATCCAGTGCTGTTGTAGGTTCATCGGCAATCACCAGAGCTGGCCGCAGACACATGGATACGGCAATCATCACTCGTTGCAACATGCCTCCGCTGAGCTGAAACGGATAACGTTTCAGCAGCTTTGCCGGGTCTGGAAGTTTCATATCAGCCAGCGCAGCAATGGCCTGTTCCCGCGCTTCTGCTTTGGACATTTTCGTATGCGTTCGCAAAGTTTCAATAAATTGAGAGCCGATCGTATACACGGGCGTAAAAGCATTCATCGGATTTTGCATAATAAATCCGATGTCCCTTCCGCGTATGCGACGCATATCTTCTTCGGATAAGTTGCTAAGCTCCCGTCCGTTCAGACGAACACTGCCTGAGGATTCCATCCTGCGGGGATGCAGCAAGCGCATCAGCGCATTACACGTCACCGTTTTGCCGCAGCCACTCTCACCAACAAGGCCGAAGACCTGCCCTTTTTTTAAAGTCAGCTGAACAGGTTCCAGTAACGGGACGGCTCCCTTCGCTGTCTTGAGCTTAACCTCTAGATCACGAACTTCAAGTACGATCTCTGCCACGTCCATCGTCACATTCCCCCTTGTTCAGTTATTTTCACCATTACTTTTTGGAAATGTCGTAACGATCAGATAAAGCTTCTCCCAAAATGTTAAACGTCATCACAACTAGCAGAATAGCTACACCCGGATAGATCATCAGCTCCGGATGACTGCGAATATACCCTGTGCCTTCATGAATCATGGCTCCCCACTCCGCATTAGGCGGCTGAATGCCAAGTCCTAAGAAAGACAGCGCCGAGATATCCATAATCGCCCAGCCCATCTCGAGTGTTCCCATAACCACGATGGGGCGCTGCACATTGGGAATGATATGTTTACGAATGATCGTCCAGGTAGAGGAACCACTAATTCGAGCGGCTGCGATAAAGTTCCGTTCCTTCAAGCTAACAACCATATTCCGGCAGATTCGTGCATAATGCACCCACTGTACCATCATGAGCGCCAGCAGAATCTGCATTAGACCTGGACCGAAGATCCCGACGATGCCCAGCACCAGCACCAGTTGTGGAAATGCCAATATGCCTTCACATAAACGCATCAGCACATTGTCAATCCAGCCGCCCAGATAACCGGAGATCGACCCAACAATGAGACCGATAATCAACGACGACAGGAAGATCATCGTTGCAAATCCAATCGAAATCCGTGCCCCATAGAGAAGTCTGGAGAGATTGTCCCTTCCCAGATGATCTGTGCCGAGCCAGTGCTCGGCAGATGGAGCCTTCAGCTTCTGCAACAGGTTAACTTTGACCGGGTCATGCGGTGCGATCCATGGAGCTAATAATGCCAGGATGAAAAAAAGCAATACGACCGCAGCGCAAATCCAAATTATTTTTTTCCCTCGAAACAGTGTACGCCATCGGTTCATCAATGCTCTGCCCGTCCTTTCGCCGAAATCCGCGGGTCCATATACAGCTGTACCAGATCAACGATCAGATTACATACGATGAACAGACACGCCGAAATAAAGACATAACATTGGATCACGGGAATATCTCGGTTGAAGATGGCTTCTACAAAATAACGCCCGAAACCCGGCCACGAAAAGACTTGTTCTACAATAATCGTTCCGGTTAACAGCCTGCCCATGGTCATGCCCATTCCTGTAATAAACGGGGTGATGGCAATCTTGAGCACATGTTTCAGCATAATGACCCGTTCACGTATGCCGCGCGTTCTCGCGTATTGCACATATGCTTCCTGTAATTGTTCCAGTACACTGGTGCGCAACATACGGGTGTATAACGCAATCATCACCATAGAAAGCGTAAGCGTAGGCAGCACCAGGTTCTCCCAAGAGCCGCGCCCTTCGACCGGAAGCCAGTCCAGTTTCACAGCAAAAAAGAAAATGAGCAAGTAACCAAGCCAGAACTGCGGAATGGAAGCTCCAAAATAAGAGATCGCTCGGCTCACCATATCAATCCAGCTATTTTTGTATACCGCCGCCAAAATCCCCAAAGGAATACTCACCAGTGCAGAGAACAGAATACTCCACAAGGCCAGTTCTGCTGTGGCCGGAAACTTATCCTTGACCTCATTGATCACCGGTTTATTCGTGAGATACGAGGTACCAAAATCCAGCTGGGTTATTCTCTTCAATGTATCCACATACTGAGTGAGCAAAGGCCGATCCAGACCGAATTCATGTCGCTTCTCCGCCAGCAGCTCTGGTGTTGGATAAATGTGTGCAGCAGTCAGATACGCTTCGGCTGGATCAACCGGTGAAATATGGATCAGCCCAAAAGTCACGAGTGTAGCGATAAAAACGATAGGAATGATCGCGATCATTCGTTTACCTATATAGCCGATCACCAAACTTTCCTCCCCTTTACCATGCCACACAAGCTCTTTTTGCCTGATGTGTTACGTGTTCATAAATACGTTCTTCAATTATGATTATGGATTGCTTAACTGCATTCCCACGAATGGATTCTCATCACGATTGGCCGGAAAAACAAATTTAGCAATTTTCTTCTGATATACGGCCGTTTTCTTCACATAAGAGATCGGTACAATCGCCGACTGCTCCTGCAATGTCGTCAGGATGGATGTATACAGTTCCTGACGTTTCTTCTCGTCTGTAGAAGACAGTGCTGCATGCACCTGGTCGTCCAGTTCCTTTTTCATCGGCAACGCGCTAAGTGTCTCGGAGATTCCGAATCCCGGGCTTGCTACGACGTTAACGAAGGAATGCGGATCGTATGGCGCCCCGTAATTGTACCAGAAGTACAGGTCGAAATCATTGGCTTTCAGACGTTTAATCTGTACCGTTAGTTCAAGTCCGGTAAGGTTTACTTTAACCCCCAGCTCGCCCCATTCGGCCTGAATGGTTTCGCCCATCGCTTTTTGAATCGGATCGGTTTTATCAAAAATCAATTCGAATTCCAGCTTCTGTCCATCCTTCTCACGCACGGTTCCGCCTGCTGGCAGCTTCCAGCCGGCTTCATCCAGCAACGCTTTGGATTGCTCCACGTTATATTCAATCGGTTTCAGATCCACATTGGTATATGGATAGTTTTTGGACAATGCGGTATCAGCCGGTTCTTCCAGACCCGACGTGACACCTTCTACCATCGCTTTTTTGTTGAAGCCCTGTTGAAGCGCCTTCCGCACTCTCACATCAGACAACTTCGGATTCGAAGAGTTAAGCAACAAATCACGAGTACCTACAGGATCGGACAACTCACTTACATACTCATCATTCTCACGCAGCTGCTGGAATGCATCCAGACTAATTACACCTTCACCGTAAATCAGATCGAGATCGCCTTTTTCAAAAGCAAGCACACGTGTCTCTGCATCAGGGATGATTTTGACCGTAATCTGATCAAATGCGGGTGCAGTTCCCCAGTAATTCGGGTTACGTTTGAAGACCGCGTACTCATCCTGCTTATAATCAGCGAGCATCCATGGACCCGTACCTACTGGTTCCTTGATGCCTTTGGATGTATCCCCATCATCCGGGAATCCAGCCGCACCCAGGAAACGGAACGGACGAACAACAGACAAATCCTGAAGTACAGGATAATACGGCTCGGTAAGAGTCATGCGGAACGTATGGTCATCCACGACCTCTGTCTTGCCCAGCACGCCGATAATGCCCAGCCAGCTATGTGTTTTTTTATTTTTCATGATCGAGTCAAAATTCTTTTTCACAATTTCAGCGTTAAACGGTGTGCCGTCGGAAAATTTCACCCCTTGGCGCAACTTGAATGTATATACTTTGCCATCATCAGAGATGGTCCATGACTCAGCAAGTGCCGGTTCCAGTTTACCACCCTTCTGGTAACTCACCAGTGGTTCGTAGATCATGGATTGGGCAAACAATTGGGACGGATTGTACGTATGTGGATTCATCGTACCGATATCCCGCGGCCAGGACATCGTAATCGACTTCGCCGAAGCCGCCTGATCTCCCGAAGCAGAAGAAGATTCTTTGTCACTTCCTGTATTACTGCAACCCACGATAAATAACAGCAACAACAGTGTTGTTGCCATCATAAGGGTAGTCAAACGTTTCCGTTGTTGTCCTGACATAGATATAAACCCCTTTTCTCTCTTCTCTCATTCTTTACTTGACCATCACCGTGATAATGATTCTCATATTCATTAAGAATATGAAGTAGCCTCCCTTTTGTCAACAAAAATCGACATAATATGTATGCCCATTAAATAGCTAAAAAAGCCCTTCCTATAGGAGGAGGAGCTTCCCGGGTGAATATAAGCAAATTTGCTGCATATTCTCTGCGTATTTCCTTTTCATTTCATATCTATATTCAATTTATCTAGTCATTTCTGAATGTGCATTAACTCATTAAAGTTTGCCCTCCTCGCGGTCGCCAGCAATCACTTCATCCGTTTCTTTGACATATTTCACAATTTCGTCAACGGTTGTGTAGGCCACACCGACATAGGTATCCGCTGCACCGTAATAGATGGCAATTCGTCCAGTATCGGCATCATGCAGGGTTGCACACGGGAAAACAACGTTATCAACGAAGCCCTGCTCCTCATACCATTTCTCCGGCGTGAGTACGAAGTTGGATGAACGATACTTCACTTTGGACGGCTCATCCAGATCGAGAATGACCGCACCCATACTGTACACAAAACCGTTGCACGTTCCGGTTACGCCATGGTAGAACATCAGCCAGCCTTCGGATGTCTCAATCGGAGCGGGACCACCGCCAATTTTCACGGATTGCCACCAGCCTTGACCGCCTTTGCTCATGACATGGCGATGTTTGCCCCAGTACACCAGATCCGGGCTTTCGCTCAGGAAAATATCTCCGAACGGGGTATGTCCGCTATCGCTTGGTCTGGAGAGCATCATGTAGTTATCGTTGATTTTGCGTGGAAACAATACGCCATTGCGGTTGAAGGGCAACATCGGATTCTCTAGGCGGACAAACGTTTTGAAATCCTCTGTCTTGGCTAGGCCCAGGGCCGCACCGTAAAAATCGGTACACCAGATGATGTAATAGGTATCCTCCACTTTAACCAGACGCGGGTCGTATGCGTAGTTCGGCATAAACGGTTCGCCTTGTTCGTCCACAAAAGCGATGCGCCCTTCTTCAATCGTCCAGGATAACCCATCTTCACTGGAACCCATGTGCAGGTGCGGACGGCCATTGACCGCCTCGGCGCGGAATACACCGATAAATTTCCCATCATAAGGAACGACTGCACTGTTGAAAACGCGAGCAACTCCCTTCACCGGGTTACGCGGTACAACCGGATTAGCCGAGTGTCTCCACACCGGGCCTTCCGTCCCTTCCGGTTTATCCTCCCAAGGCATGTTTGGCAAAGCGGCCCCAACGATGTGTACCTTTTTCGTTTCAGCAACTGTCATATCTCATTTCCCCTTTAACAGTGATGTTTCAATTCAATTCACTTCTTTTGGATTGAATGTTTTTACGGAATTATTTCACAGAGCCCTGCGCAAAGCCGTTATAGATGTACTTCTGGAGCAGCAGGAAAATAATCATCGTAGGGATAATGGCAATCATAATCCCGGCACTGATGACCTCCCACTGTGATCCGAAGGGCCCCTTAAACTTGAATAAGGCAGTGGATATTACCTGCAAGTCGGTCTTAGGCATATATAGGAACGGCGTATAGAAATCGTTGTAAATGTTGACACCTTTGACGATGATGACCGTCACAATCGCCGGTTTCAGCAAAGGTAATATAATTCTCCAGTAGATCGTGAAGTACGAAGCGCCGTCCAGCATGGCCGATTCGTCGAGTGCACTGGAGATCGAGCCAAGGAATTGCAGGAAGATGTATACCGCGATAATATCGGTTCCCAGATACATGACGATGGCTGCCCATCGTGTGTTGAACAGGTCAAGTGCGTTAATAATCTGGAAGGTGGCGACTTGCGTAGTCACACTTGGGATCAGGGTAGCCAGCAGAAATGCAGCGACCATGATTTTTTTGCCTTTGAACTTGAAACGATCCAGAACATAAGCAATCATGGAGCCTGTCAACGTTGCACCTACGATGGAGATGATCAGGATAATAACTGTATTTTTGAAGCCGACAAGCATGTTGCCATCCACAAATGCCTTGGCATAATTCGCAAAGTTAAGCCAGTTGGCGGGCGGGGCAAGCGGACTGCTTGTGGCGTACTCGGCATTGGTTTTCAGGGACGCAAACAGGATCACTACGATAGGCAAAAGTGCAATGAACGCCGCCAGAATCAAAGAAGCGTATTTCATTACGCTTGCGATGGTATATTTGAATGGGTTCACGTTCATTCCTCCCCTTTCATGCTGACACGCTGCACAAGCGTCACAAGAATAACGATCAGAAGCAGCACAACAGCCATCGCTGATGCGAGTCCCAGTTTGCCGTATTTAAATGCCAAGTGAACGGTCTGAATCACAAAGGTCATACTGCCGTTGGAACCGTCGGTCATAATATATGGAATATCGAACGCACTGATGGCGCCGCTTATGGCCAAGATCAGGTTGAGTTGCAGAATGCGGGTAATGCTCGGCAAAATAATATGGCGGAATTGCTGCCAGCGGTTCGCACCGTCAATATCGGAAGCTTCGTATACATCCTTCGGAATGGAAGAGATCGCGCCCAGAAAGATGATAAAGTTAAAGCCCATATATCTCCAGACGGATGCACCCGCGAGGGATACGTTAATGATATTCGGGTTCCCAAGCCAGAGCTGGGTGTACTGTCCCAGTCCGATCGCCTGCATCAGCGTATCGAGCGTCCCATCCGGTTTGAAGAAAAAGAGAAAGATAAACCCGATGGCTACACCATTCAGCAGGTAAGGAAAGAACAAAATGCCCTTGAAAAAATTTTTGCCTCTAATTTTGAAACTCAGGATGGTGGCAAAATAAAGGGCCAGGCCCATCTGTACAAAGGTAGCAACGAAATAGTACAGACTAACGATGAACACTTTAAAATACTCCGGGTCGCTAAAAATACGTGTGTAGTTTTCGAATCCGACATAGTTTAATCTTTTGCTATATCCATTCCAGTCGGTAAAGCTGTATTTGAACATGTTAATGACAGGCAAATAAGCAAATGTAAATAGCAGTGCCAGCGGAATAATCGAGAAGGCACAGATAATAAATATGCGTTGTGCCGAGTAACTCCAGTTTGAAAGCCTTACGTATTTCATTCTCCCCACACCTCCCAGCGGTTCAGCCGCCTTGGTTCATAGACGCTCCGTATCACTCCTCGGATGTAACACAGGGCGGGCCAAGTAAATACATATTTAACAGGTTATCGCCTTAGTCATTCCACTAATGGCTTAAACACGCTGCGAACCTGGCCCCAAAGCCTCGAACTACCGGCACCCACATTACATCTGCTCACATCCGCTGTATGATACGCTCGTTGTACCTATTATTTCGTGACTTCCGCACGCGCTTTTACCCATTTATCGTTCAGATCTTTCATAATGTCATCATACGATTCACTCCGGTTGCCGATGGCCGCTTCAATAATGCGTTTCTTGAAGTCAGGTTGCCAGAGACCAATCTCGCCTTTGTTATCGATTTTGTCCATCAATCCCTCCTGCCCCTCTTTAGCCGGAGTTAAAGTAGAGAATTTTACATCTTTGTACTGATCTAGAATCGGCGGCAGCTCTGCGCTCTTGTCTGCACTCATGCCTCCCCCCTGCTGGGTAGCATAGTTGGATTTGGCCAGGAACCAGTCGATCCATGCTTTTGCCGCAGGTTTGTTCTCGCTGTTCACATTCATGCCAATGTTATAGTCTGCGGACAGCGGTACGATAACATCGCTAGCGTTGGTCGGGAATGGTAAGAAACCAATATTGTCTGGTGTATCGGTCATGCCTTGAATCTGTGTGATTGCCCATGATCCAAGAGCCATCGTTGCAATCTTGCCATTAGCTAGATCCGCCTTGGAGCTTTCCCAGTCTGTTGTTGTCGGGTCTTTCTCAATCAGGCCGTTCTTGGCTGCATCATAAAGCACTTTGTATAGCTCATAATGCGGCTGTCCTGGCACAAAGTTATCATCCGTATTGGGTTGATCTACGTTGACATAATCTACACTACCTGCAACCGTTGGCAGGTCAGCCTCCCATTGGGTAAGTGCCCAGCCTGATGCGTAGTTGGTGTAGAGCGGAATGGCATCCGTATTATCCTTCACCTTCTGAAGTGCTGCCTGGAATTGTTTAGGTGTCTTCGGCAACTCGGTGATCCCTGCGTCTTTGAAGACTTGTTTGTTATAAATGATACCGGAGAACGTGATGACCGTTGGAATCCCGTATACCTGGCCATCCACCATACGCTCTTCAATAGCAGTGTATTTGTCTTTCAGTTCATCGTATGTGCCAAGCGGCTCGAAAAAATCCGGGATATCGGCGATTGGAACACTCGTAGGAATCATAAGTACGTCGCCATAGTCTTTAGTGCTCATCCGAATCTTCACTTGTCCCTCGTAATCAGCCAAGGCCTGAAAATTCACTTTAACGTCCGGGTATTCCTTGTTGAACTCGGCCGCATAGTCCTTGAATACGGTATCAACAATATCTGTGCGTTGCGTCAAAACAGTAATTTCGCCCTTGATATCTGCCGGATCTGTACTGATCTCTTCTCCCGACTGCGCCTCACCTCCTGATGAACACGCAGCAAGCAGTGAAGTGATGAGTAGCATCGTCAGTAACAACACCCAGCCTTTATTTTTCCTCATTGTTCCGACCCCTTCCTTAATTAAATTAAGTTATCGTTAAGGTTACAGGATAGATTCTATTATGGTAACGCTTACCTGTCAATTGAATAATTTATTACTTCACTAGTAAAACCAAATATACATTTCGTTGACAAGGCACTTTCATAGAACTAATATTAATATATAAAGTTAACGATAACTTAATTTATTCAAATATGATTTTTTACGGATGAAGGAGTGCTCTGGATGACTCATAAGATGGTTCAGCTTCAAACTGAAATTGCGGAGCATTGGAAAAGCAAAATTATGCCGTTCTGGTCTAAGTTAAAAGATGAAATTCATGGTGGATTCTATGGCTGGGTTGGCAGCGATCTGCAGGTGGATCAAGAAGCACCCAAAGGCGGAATCGCTACAGCACGGCAGCTTTGGTCTTTTTCCGCAGCCTACCGGGTAACCGGTGAGGAGATCTGGCGGGAGCACGCTGAACATGCCTATCGTTTTCTCGCTGATCACGTGATGGACAGAGAGCACGGTGGGATGTACTGGATGGTGGATGCCATCGGTGAACCGCTGGATTCGAGCAAACATGTGTATACTCAGTCTTTTGGCGTATACGCGCTCAGCGAATACTATCGCGCAACAGGTGACGCTTCTGCACTAGCGCTTGCGAAAACGCTTTTTGCACTGATAGAAAGCAAAGGTTTCAACGTAGATGCTCCTGCTTACAGAGAGCAATTTGACCGATTTTGGAATGAACAACCGAATGAAATGTTGAGTGAAAACGGGGTCATTGCGGATTACACGATGAATACGCATATCCATGTGCTGGAGGCCTACACCACCCTATACAAGGTGTGGCCGGACCCGCAAGTGAAGGCAGCGCTTGAGCGCCTGCTTGGAATTCTGTATGAGCGGGTGTATGACAAGAACACCAAGTTCCTCGGGGTATTTTTCAACAAAAGGTGGGAGTCCATCATTGATCTGCGCTCATTTGGACATGACATCGAGGCCAGCTGGCTGATCGACGAAGCCCTCAAGGTGTTGGGGCTTGAAGATCATCCGCAGTATGCCGCCATGGTTACAGATATCGCATACAACATTTTGAATGTAGCTGTGCAGCCGGATGGTTCACTCATGAATGAACAGGAAGGCAATCATGTAGATACCACTCGCATCTGGTGGGTTCAGGCGGAAGCGATGGTTGGTTTCTATAACGCCTATCAGCGCACTGGGGATTCTAGATTTCTGGAAACGATCGAACAGTTGTGGAATTATACGCAGAAGCACATCGTGGATTACCGGCCAGGCGGTGAGTGGTACTGGGCTGTGGACGAAAATGGCACACCTGATCAGCATGAAATGGCCGGCCCGTGGAAATGTCCGTACCATAACAGCCGTTTTTGCATTGAACTCATGGAGAGGATGGGATAAGCATGATACACCCGAAATATAGAACGTTACTGGAACAGCAGGAGCAGCTTTTGTCACGAAAAAATGAGGTTGACTCTTCCTTCTACAATGGCATATACCAGCGTTATCAATATCCGGTCATTACACGCCATCATGTTCCGCTGCACTGGAGATTCGATCTCAATAAGAACACGAACCCACATTTCATGGAGCGTCTGGGTATTAACGCAACCCTCAACCCGGGCGCTATCTACTTTAAAGGCAAATACATCATCGTTGTACGTACCGAAGGACTGGATCGAAAATCATTCTTTGCCCTTGCCGAGAGTGACAATGGCATTGACGGATTCCGCTTCACCCGCAAACCGCTCGTCTGGGACGATATCGATGCAGAGGAGACCAATCAATATGACATGCGCTTGGTTCAGCATGAGGATGGCTGGATCTATGGCATCTATTGTTCGGAACGCAAAGACCCTGAGGCTCCTGCCTTCGACACCTCTAGCGCTATTGCACAGGCAGGGCTTGTCCGTACACGTGACCTGATTCGTTGGGAACGCCTCCCGAATATTTCAACAAACTCCCCGCAACAGCGGAATGTGGTGTTGCATCCCGAGTTTGTGGGTGGCCAATATGCTTTTTACACGCGTCCACAGGATGGCTTCATCTCTACAGGCAGCGGCGGCGGAATCGCCTTTGGTCTGTGCGAGGATATTCTGAATCCGGTTATTCACGAAGAGATCATTATAGATGAACGGAAATACCATACGGTGTATGAGGTGAAAAATGGTCAGGGCCCTGCCCCGATCAAAACAGACCGTGGCTGGATTCATATTGCCCACGGCGTGCGGAACACCGCAGCAGGTCTTAGGTACGTACTGTACACCTTCGCCACCGATCTGCATGATCCGGCACGCATCATTGCCAAGCCGGGCGGGCACTTCATTGCCCCTTATGATGACGAGCGCGTGGGCGATGTATCCAATGTTATTTTTTGCAACGGTGCAGTGGTTAATGAGAAGGGTGAAGTCTTTATCTACTATGCATCCAGTGATACACGCTGTCATGTCGCCACAACCACGCTAGAGCAACTGGTAGACTACACGTTTAATACCCCTGCTGATCCTTATCGCTCCCTTGACTGCGCCAGCCAGCGGGGACACCTGATTGAGCAGAACGAACGTTTATTGCAAAAACAATGAAACGAACATCGTCTGATCCATCTTGACTAACCCTGCGGGACTCGCGAAAAATAGTGATGCGACATCTGGAATCGCTTTATTCCGGTTGGGTTAAGATGTATACTAAAATGGATTGTTATTATGTTGAAAGAAGCGCTCACCATAATGACATCACATTGTATTTAAGCCGGCTTGAAGGAGGCGACCAAAGCTGAAGAACAATATCACCATGCGGGATATCGCCGACAGGCTCGGGGTCAGCAGTGTGACCGTCTCGAAAGCGTTGAATGACAAAGAGGGTGTCAGTGGGGAATTAAAAGAAAAGATTAAACAACTTGCCGTTCAGATGGGTTATCGTTTTAACGCGACAGCCCGTTCTATGAAGGAAGGCTTAACTCATAATATTGGCGTAATTATCCCGGAGCGGTTCACCGGGCCTACGCAATCGTTCTATGTACGCGTGTTCCAGCGCATCACCAAACATCTTGAGGAACAGGGGTATTACGGTATTCTTCATATTCTGAACAGTGAGGACGAAGAAGAGCTATCATTGCCCAAACTGTACAGCGACAGCAAGGTCGACGGCTTCATTGTGCTGGGTCAGATCAGCAAGGAATATATTGAATTGGTGCAGTCGATGGACGTACCTAAGATGTTCCTCGATTTCTACGATGAACATTCCGATATCGATTCCGTTGTGACGGACAACTTCTATGCCGCGTATGAAATGACAAACTATCTGATCCAGCAGGGACACCGCAGCATCGCTTATGTAGGTAATCTGTATTCCACAAGCAGCATTCAGGATCGTTTTCTAGGTTATTATAAATCTTTGCTTGAGCACCGCATGCCTATGAACCCGGATTGGGTGCTTAATGATCGGGATGAACGAGGCACGTTTATCGAGATCGATCTACCAGAACAGCTTCCCACCGCATTTGTCTGCAACTGCGATCAGGTCGCTCATCTACTCGTGCAGAAGTTGACTTCGCTGGGTATTCAAGTGCCGGCTCAATGCTCTGTCGTTGGGTTCGACAATGATATTTACGCTATGCTATCGGAACCCAAGCTCACCACGGTTGAAGTGGATATCGAACAGATGGCACGGACGGCTGTTCAATCCATGCTCAAAAAGATGGATGACCCTAGCCGTAGCTTCGGCCGTGTCCATGTAAAGGGCAATATCATCTATCGCGAATCGGTGAGTCCTGCATCAGAGGCCCCGTCTCAAGTAACGAAAACGATGCAAAAACAATAAAACAGAAAATAACTAAACATAAAGCCTTTAAACCACAAACAGCAGATTGAAGGCATTTAGACCTGAGGAAATAACATTTTACAAGTAACATTAAAAAACAAGCGACCCAGCAAGAAGTGCAGGGTCGCTTGTTTTTTAACTTATTTTATATCGTACGGAGCGCTTAACTTAGTAACTCGTCTTCAGCCAATTGTCTTTAGACCAAGTTAACTTTCCGGCGCCTGCACCATTAGAACTTGTTAGACGTGCATTCAACGTAGACGGATCATCTGTCTGATAGCTGTATGGAAGGAAAGTAAAGCCGTTCCACGAGAACGGTTTGATTGCAGCTGGAACGGGTGCAAGCGGACTGCCCGCAGTATCACTGTTGCCACGGAAGGAACTTCCATACAGAGAGTACATCGTATCGAGCACGCTGATTTTACCGGTGTACGTGGCGTTGGTCGGATCTGTCTGATTGTTGCGTACAGGGTACTGCACATCCTTGATTACTGATTTTTCGACCAGCACAGCGCCACTTTCGGTGGAGATTGCTCCATTGCTGGTAATACCGAATTTGTAACCTTTGGAAGCGATGGCTGTTGCCATAGCGCTAGTAATACGTGACTGAGCTGAACGGGCATCGGCAGCATCCATGATGATGTTATAGGCATGGGCATTACCGCCACGCAGACGAGGCATGCGATCCTGGATGTCTTTATACAGGTTATGATGCAGGGTGATCGACAAATTAGCGTTAGCCGACTCCAGACTGGTCGCACCGACGAGGTGCCCCTTTTTCTGCGGGCCGGAGATGGCAATGACGTCTTGTTTACTTAGACCGACCGCACTGCTTCGCAAGTAGTTATACATGGGATAGGAAGCTTTGTTTGCTTCCAGTTCATTGATCTGGCGGGTGACCCAGCTGTTCGCACTGCCGTCATCCCCTTTGAAGGTAGACCAGGAGATGGTTACACCGCTGGTTCCTTTTTTCGAATCGACGAGTCCGTCATACGCTTTGTTAAACGTGCAGTGATCGATCCACACACCGCTGCTGTCCTCCAGGGTAATGTAGTCCCAGTCGTTTTTGTCATAGTCCCCTTTGGTGGATTCATCCCACTCCCACAGCTCATCGAATTCCAGGTTGCGAATGATCACATTGGAGCTTCGTTTCACCGTGATGGCAGCGTGTTTGATCTTGGAGCCATTCGCCGAGAAAATGGTGAGTCCATTAAAGCCGTCCACCGTAA
This sequence comes from Paenibacillus sp. 4624, assembly GCF_050435065.1. Classification (NCBI taxonomy): domain Bacteria; kingdom Bacillati; phylum Bacillota; class Bacilli; order Caryophanales; family Paenibacillaceae; genus Paenibacillus; species Paenibacillus sp. 4624. The sequence continues at coordinate 278,483 of NZ_JBNDJR010000002.1, read as the reverse complement.
TTTTGCTGACCCCCGTCTGCTTCAATACCGGATGTGTCAGTGCATCGTTATGCTTCGCAAAAGGTGAAGTCCGTGCCGCGCTAGGAATCTCGTTCCACCCTAAGTCGAGGTCGTTCATAATCTCAACGACTTTGACACCGGAGTTCTTTTTCAGAGCCAGCGCCAGGTCGGTGGCATTATACACTTTTTTATACGTGGACGTGTTCGACTCACTGATGATTCCGCCACCTGTGTTCCCTTGGGAGAAACCGGCCAGGTTGTAATCTGCATTGCCCGCTGCCTGCACACTTGCAGGTCCGGATAATAAGGTGAACCCTAGCGTGAGAGCCAGAGCCGCGCTGCATAAACTTCGTACTGTTTTTTTCATCGAATCGATTCCTCCCGATAGTATAATGTTGAATGTTGAGCTGTCCTGCCTGTCCCTCTGCGTCATGTCATGTCGCAAGTGACATATTCACAATGTACATTTTGAAAGCGATTACAACAATAATCCTGATTTCACATCCCTGTGAGAATGGCGGACAGGAGGCAAATGGTACCCGAAACAACCTGGCATCGTATCAAGTTAACTTGTATAACGGGGTATGAGTGAGGAATGGGAAATCCACGGAGAGAATAACACGTGTGCAGATAAATGAAATAAAAAAAGACAGGACCGCATCTAATGCAGACCTGCCCGATTTTACTTTTTGATTGAACGTGTCCAGAAACCGCCATGGAACTGTTTGGGTTCAACGGTAATGACAAAAGCTTTGGGATCGAGACCAAGAATGGTCTGGTAGAGTAACTTCTGGTTTTTGCGTTTCGCCAAAATCTCCATGACCAGCCGATCTCCGTCTCGTCCACTACCGACCCATGAGGTTACACCGTACCCTTTATCGCGCAAAGCGTTTGCCAGCCCTCCGTCCATCTGGTTGCAGATCACTTTCACGGTAACGTAACCTAGCGCAATCTTTTCCTCAATCCATGCTCCGAGCAGTACTCCAAGTCCATATCCCACTGCGTATACGATAAGCGCTTCTGGCTGTTTCAAATAGTTAAGCACCAGATTCAAGCCCAGCACATAGATCACAATCTCACCCATACTGATCAGGGCAGCGATGTATTTCTGTCCTTTGAGCGTTAAGATCATGCGAAGCGTGTAGGCCGATACATATACAATCTGAATCAAAAAGATAAATAACAGAATTTTAAGCAAAGACGATCCCTCTTTCCTAGACCTTTTTGAATAATCAGGCCCTTTGTTACGTGCTGCAAGGCGAACACTTATACCTTATTGGGAATGCATTTAACAGCTTTGGCTCATGTAGACCATCATATTCCTCTATCTCCATCATTGGACGTTATGTCCTCTTCCTAAACGGCTTCATGTAAATTTTCAGTCATCGATCTAGGGCGTGTCTGAAAGCGCTGAAGGAAGCAGATTTTGCCGAATCTTCGTTCCAAGCCAGAAAGTTTACCGCAGGCGTGCCGGAGCACGTCAAGGGAAAGTGACGCAGCAGGGGGCGAAAAGGCGGTAAAAGATGCACTTCAGAGGATTTCAAGACACGCCCTAGTCCGGATATTCCGGAACTGCCATTATAAAACGGTTTGTATCCATGTTCAACCCGGCGAATTCCCCAGGGGCGTAATAACCGCAGCGTGAATATGATGTATGAATCAAATTGGATATAGGTAGAGTCCATATCCATATGCAGCAAAATATAACCTTAATTGAAAGCACACCATAGACGTGATGTAGGCTTTTAGGAAATGGAGATGCCTTTGGCGGATACAGGACGGATTAACTTTGAAGGAGGAGTATGCCGTGCAGATCTGGCGTGAAATGGAACGTGAAGGCATGGAAGAGCTGTTTTTTTGCCACGACCCCTCCAGCGGACTTAAAGCAGTCGTTGCCATTCATAATACTGCCCTGGGTCCGGCTTTAGGGGGATGCCGCTGCTGGACTTATGCATCCGAAGAAGAAGCCGTCCGTGATGCGGTAAAGCTGGCCAAAGGCATGACCTACAAAAATGCCATGGCAGGTCTGCCTTATGGCGGCGGCAAGGCTGTTGTCTGGAATGTGGTTGGCGCTTCGGAGCAGATGACGACGGGGGAACGGATCGGAGAAGCGCTCATCGTGGAGCCCGCGAAGGGCAATATAATTGATGCGGCGCTGAAGGATCCGGCAAAGGGGGGAACACTTGGCGTGACACCAGTAGACGCGTCATTGGACGGTACACTTGACCAAGTGCAGGCAGATCCAGCGAAGAATGAAGAAATTCGTGCGTCCCAGTTTCGAGCACTGGGGCGGTTTCTGGAGCGACTCCACGGTCGCTTCGTGACAGGTTTGGATCTGGGCACGACGGCGGCAGACATGGACCAGATCCGGGTGGAGACGGCATATGTGACGGATACCACAGGTTCCCTTGGCGCACAGGATGACTTCACTGCCGACATGACCGCCTATGGCGTATACACCGGCATTGTCACCTCTCTGCGTCACCAGGGCGTAGCCGATCTGCAGGGCATTCCCGTTGCCGTCCAGGGACTGGGCAAGGTCGGGTATGCCCTGTGCCGTTACCTGCATGCAGCCGGGGCACGGCTGATCGTGGCAGACGTTGTACCGGAACGTGTACAACGCGCCCTTGTGCAGTTCAGCGGCGCCATTTCGGCCGATCCGGCCCGTATTCACGCCGCTGACTGCAAGGTGTTCGCCCCCTGTGCCCTAGGGGGCGTGATCACCCCGGCGACCGTGGAGGAGCTTCGCTGCTCCATTGTCGCCGGGGCGGCCAACAACCAGCTGAGTGAACGACAGCTGGTTGCTGGCCGCATGCAGGCGCGCGGCATTCTGTACGCGCCTGACTACGTGCTGAGCGCAGGCGGCATTATTAGCACCGCCTGCGAACTGCAAGGAGCTGGGCCTGACCTGATCCGCCAGAAAGTGGCGGGGATTGCAGGCACGCTCAGTAAGGTATTCGCAGAGGCTGTGCAATCTGGAATCTCCACAGCAGATGCAGCCGACCGCCTGGCCGAGGTCATTCTCGAATCAGGACAGACCGACCCCACCCAGTAAGTTACACTTAAAACATCTCTAACTTTCATGGATGAGGTGAGTACTGTTTCAGCATTATATTCGGAGCCTTGCAGAGCTCTTTATTCTAAAAAGTTCCCCACCTGCTCTCACACTTACATCTACTTCTACATCTACATCTACTTCTACTTCTACTTCTACATTTACACTAACATCTGCACCACCAGTTAGTTGTCTCCATACTCTAACGATCACAGGAAACGTTAATTGGCCTATTTTGCATGTTGCACCAGGCTAACGATCACCAGACACGCTATTTAGCAAAATTCACCTCTTTTTCGGGCTAAAACACCCTCTTTTGCAGAAATAAGCTTCCTGGTGATCGTTAGAATTCCTGAGCGCCACTTTTCGCCCAAATAAGCTCATCTGAGATCGTTAGAATCACAACACACCTTTGTCTCTACTGCACACTGGCTTACTTGTTTGGCTTACTCATCCAATCTACTGCACATTGTCTTACTTTTTTGGGTTACTTATCCAATCTACTGCAATGTGAGTTACTCACTATACCTAATTCACCTAATTCATTCACTATTTTCGCATTGTTTCCTTTGTTTGCTTTGTTTGCTTTGTTTGCTTTATTCTCTTCATCTCTTCATCTCTTCATCTCTTCATCTCTTCATTTCTTCATTTCTTCATTTTCATTTACTTCATACACTTTATTTTAAGCTACCCTATCTAACCCCTGCGCTTCTTCCCATGACTGGCAACCCTTCTTATGTAACAGAGCCCCGCGCGCGGGTAGTTGCAAGCCGCTCACGGGGCGAAAATAAATAACCACTTCCTCACTCTTGCTTAGACTCACTATATAGAATTACACGACTTAAGCCAGGAGCCAGTTAAACCAGGTTAAACACTCCAGAAAGGTACCTTGGCAGACTCCAGCTCAAACGACCACAGACGACTTGACCGCTGGTTTCTTCACCCGATACAACAGCGTCCACAGCAGCACATTCGCCACAATCAAGATCACACCGTACATCCAGACACCTCCGGAGAAGGAGCGGAAAAAGACATGAGCGCCCCACAGTAAAGCGAATACAGGTAAAGCAGCGAAAATATACCAGCCGTCACTTTGCTGGGCCACACTGAACGATTGGGAGAACGGTGGCTTTTGCAGCATAAACTTGCCGGATACCGGGATCAGCGCCGTAGCTGTGAGCAGAATAATCGCAATATCTGGTAAAATCCGAAGTCCAAATGTCCATGTGAACACAACCGCATTTAGCAGAAATACGGGCATGAATATATTGCTTAGAAATGCCTTCAGGGCGCCTCGATATAATACATTTTCATTAGCCATTGGCGCGGCGCGAAAGATCCATGATGCCTTGTACTGACCAGAATATTTCAGCATGATTACGATGGTTACCAAAAGAACCAGCATAATATATAAGGTGTACATAAATGAACTTTGCCTGAATTCCGTCCAGGTCGACGATTGTAAAGCGGTATACCAAAAGATATAAGGCATTACTAATGAAAAGCCTAGCGAAGGGTATACTTTAAGCTTGAATTCCCGCTCATTACGCATCATGCTGGCTGACAGACGAAAGCAGGCTTGTTCTTCGGCAGAGCGACTGAACAGCTTGGCAACCATGCGATCCCACTTTCCCCGGCGGCGATCTGAGGTTTGTCCGGAATGAGCCATTTTTTCTAAATACAGCTCGAAGGATGGCATAAGCTTCACATATACGATCAGGCATATCACCGGAACAACAACAGCAATCGCTGTTAACGTGTAGATCCACACACCGCCATGACCTGCGAATAACCAATCGTATGCAGCAGCATACCATAGCGGCGGTAACAGCAGTTGCCACCATTCCGGCGTAAAAGCTACTTTAAAATCAATAATATCAAAGGAACGAACGACAAACTGATATCCAATTGCGATCCCCACGGAAAGCAGAATCTGCACCATATTAATCATGTCTTTCAGCTTCTCCCCATCCAGAAACTTCATCATGAACAGATAGATGAGGGATGTGGTTACGAGGATCAGAATACTGATCAGAATAATCTGTAACAGAAAGAGTAGAAAGAAACCAATCCCGTGCGTAACAAGCCCGGCAATCAGCGGCGCAGCCGTCACTGAACCTGTCAGCAGCACCAGATAGACCCCCGCATGAATAGCTCGGGCCATCCCCACGGTACGCGCATTGACAGGTTTGGTCAAAATAATATTTCTATCCCGGATGTCGAGAAGCACGGATGAAAAATCCGAAATCATCGACGTCATAATCATAAACATAAGCACGCCAAACAGAATACCCATCTGAAGCATGAATTGTCCTGTATTCCAGACGACAAAGGGGACCATGATTGCTCCCATCAAGGCATACAGCCAGAGAGAGCGAACATACTGGTTACCTTCTTTGTTCTCCTTACTCTTTGACCTTCCGGCCATAATCGTAGGCACTCTGCGCTGATCCATCTGGAACTTCACCCGTAAAATAAGGCGCAGCACATCATAATCAGCACCCGTCTTGGCGATGATCGGCCGAAAACGATCCAGAATTTGGAGCGTACGAAAATCGGAGGGTTCCGCCATATTAGTTCACCCCCTGCACAATCGAAACAAAGCGCTCAGCAATCGCCTTATGTTCATTAAAGCCTGTCAATTGATTAAACACTTCCTCCAGTGACCCTTCCATCGATTGCTGCTGAAGCTGCTTGAACGTCCCATCTGCCACGACACGACCCTCGGCAATCAATACAATCCGGCTACTGATCTTCTCCACCACATCCATAATGTGTGACGAATAGAAGATCGTTGTGCCTTTTGCGGACAGCTGTGACAAAATCTCTTTCACCACCATCACACTGTTGGCATCCAGCCCGCTGAGCGGTTCATCCAAGAACAGCAGATCAGGATCATGTAGCAGTGCCGAGATTAACAGCACTTTCTGACGCATCCCTTTGGAGAAGGAGGCAATGCGAGAATGATATGATTTTTCCAGTCCAAAACAATCCATCAACAGCCTTGCTTTATAGTCCGCATCTTCATAAGACAAGCCATATAACTCTCCCGTAAACGTTAAATACTCCGCCGGAGTTAATTGTTCATACAGTTCTGCCACTTCCGGTACATACCCGATTCTACGCTTATACTCCACATCGCCGTCAGCGATATCCTGTCCAAAAATACGAACGTTCCCCACATACCCTTCCACTAATCCAAGCAAAATCTTCACTGTTGTACTTTTGCCAGCTCCATTGGGCCCGATGTATCCGATCATCTCCCCCCGATTCACTTCCAGATCGATGCCGTTTAATACATAACGCCCGTTATACCGCATACGTAAGCCTTCAATTGACAGCACTTGTTCTCTAGTCGTTTCCGATCTCATTTGTTCACCAGCCAATTCGTTATCCAGCTCCTTGTCTATACTATTTTCTACAATTCTACTAGTTTACCACAGTTTGGATTAAAGAAACTATGAACACTATGAAGTACGACAAAAAGACGCTTCACTCGAAGCGTCTTCCCGTCTGATACGATCAGCCTAAGCTATTTAAACCCGTCAAACGGTGGTCGGAGTCGAAAATCTTTCCTATACTCCCCCGCAATTTAACAATTAATCCTCGTCATCAAAATCCTGATCAAACGACAACACTTTACCTGTGTTCGCATCGATATCAACGTCTGCCTCACCTTGAGCTGTTCTCAGCTCAATCTCATAGACATAACGACCATTATCACGGTCCAGTTCAACCTTGGTTACTTTGCCACCAGTCACTTGTTTCAGTGCAATGTTGGAAGCTTGTGCAACCGTCAATTTAACCTCATTGGAAGCAGACGCACTCGAAGAGTTACCTGTTCCATTTTCCCGATAATCATCATCGTCATCGTAGTCGTCATCATTAACAACTGCCAAAACCTTACCCGTATAAGCATCCAACCTAACAGTCACATCCGGTTTACCTTTTCGGTCGATCTCAACTTCATAGAACGTTTGACCGTTTCTACGCTCCAGATCCACATCGTCCACTTTACCTTCCACTGCTTTCAACGCTATGGATTTAGCTTGGGATACGGTCAGCAGCTTACCTGTGTTGTTCTGGTTCGCACTCGTGGATTGTGTCACTGAGGCTGGTGCGGATTGTGTAGTTTCAGATTGTACTTTTGGCGCCGGTTGCCCGTTCATATTGCCGCTAGCTGCAACAGCTGATCCACCAAGCAACACCGCTGCGGACAAGCTGCCAATCCAAAGTTTATGTTTGTTCATCATCATCATTCATCTCCTCGTTATTGTTCTCGTTCTCGTCTACATATTTAGAATAACCTGGGCGAATGAGAGATTAGAGAGAGAAAGATTAGAATTTGATGAGAAAATGAGGAGAGTATTCTTATCCTTTTTCAGAAAATATTATAAATTGAACTGCAATGAGTGTTGACACGATTACTTCAATGTAAGAAATGTCCTTTCAGGCGATCATCACTTATCAATTCATAGATCCTTATAGAAATTCCTAATCGTCGTCCTTATCCCAAGTTACCGAACGTATGGCACCCGAAATCGCATTCACCTGTACCGTCGCCTCCCGGCCGTCTTCCAGATCGATCTCAACCAGGTAATACGGATTGCCACTGTTCGTGCCACGCAGCTCCACATCGTCCACTTCGCCGGGAACTCTCGCAAGTGCCTTCCGCTCGGCCTGCTTCTCACTTAGAAACTGTGGCTCTTTATCCGTTCCTCCCGTTGCCGATGGCGGAGGTGACTTGATCGCTTTGGACGAAACAATCTCGCCCGTATACGGATCAAGCGTCAGTTCTTGGCGGCTGTTATCCTTGGCTTTTACCACGGCGGTGAACACAGGACTGCCTTGCCGCTCAACCAGTTCCAGCGATACAAGCTGCTCCCCGGCTCTTTGCTTCAGCAACTCCGACTTCATCTGCTCACGGCTCCACAACGTCTTCTCTTCAGCCTGCGGACTCGACTCCAGACGTTTGATGGATTGAACAGCCGCCGTAAATGCATCGACCTGCACATCGTATAAACCTGTCTCCGAACGAAGCTGCATCAAATACGTACCGTCCTTCAGGGTAGAATGAATGATCTCTCCCGGGTATTGATTCAGCACAGATTGCGCGACTGTATCAGCAGATAACTGCTCACGAGCAGGTTCCCACGGTTTCCACCATATCACTGCTACGAGGAGCACTATGGCCAATGTTCCGGTCCCCAACCACAGTAACCTTCGTGATCCTTTCCCTGTATGACTTCTATTTAAATTTTTGTCTCCACGCCTATGCTCATGTTCGTTATCACTTCGTGTCATTTCAGGCTGCTGTTCCTGCTCTGCCATACGCACTTCCTCCTCACATTCTTCCATAACTTATCTGAGTATTCACGTTGAAACGCTATATACTAACCTTGTATGTCATCAGTATAGAAGAGAAGAATGAGAATTTCATGAGAGTGAGCTGCCTCGGCTGTCCGATTTGGATCGTGGTAAAATAATACATGCCTCCGTGCCAACCCCCTCGGTACTCGTTAGCTCAATCTGTGCCCCCACAGCGCTTGCCAGCTCCTTGGCCAGCGACAGTCCGAGACCAGACCCGCTGGCACTTCCGCTTCGGGTTCTGGAGACATCGACCTGGTAAAAACGGTCAAACACTTTCGCCAGATCCTCCTGCCGCATACCTATACCTGTATCCGCGATCCGTATCCGGCAGTGTTCGCTTTGGCTATCCAGCTTGACTTCAATGGCATCTTCACTATATTTGCGAGCATTATCCAGCAAAATAAACAGCAGCTGCTTGAGCTTGCTCTCATCGCTCATCGCCCAGAGGGGGCTTGAAGCGTCACACCGCACTTCTCGGTGATACGCTTCGCGGAATGCACGCGTAGAATCCTCGGCCAGCTTCGCAATATCTACGCGCTCTAGCTCTACATTCCATTGCTCCGGCTGTTTGGCCAGGAGCAACAGCTGCTCCGTCAACTCACGCATACGTACCGATTCCGACAGAATCGCTTCCACCGCTTCATCGAACACTTCAGGCCGCTCCTTCCCCCGGCGCTTGAGCAGACTGGCGTAACTCTCAATGATCGTCAGCGGTGTTTTTAGCTCATGTGACGCATCCGAGACAAAGCGCTCCTGCCGTTCGAAGTTCGACTCCAGCAGATCCATCATGCGATTGAACGTCTGGCCCATCGTGTTCAATTCGTCCTTTGAGGTTTCCTCCAGCGGCAACCGCTTAAAATGTCCACTCGCTTGAATATCACTCATCGTACGTGTCATTTGCTGAATCGGTCTTGTCATGCGGTTCGCCAAAATTCGGCTGGAGATCACCGCAGGAATCAGCGCAATAATGGTGACAATCACCAATACGGTGCGCAGGGTAACAAGCCCCTTCTCTGTTTCTGCCACACTCTGGGTAACCTGCAGGTTTACGACTTCTCCATCCGGCCAAATTAATGGCATGGAAACCCACACATAACCAACCTGATCCACCTGGAGATACGCGGCTTTTTTCTCATTTTCATACTGGTAAGACAATTTGCTGAGTTGTTCAGATGCTGCGGTTGTGGTCACAGGTGAACTGCTGCCGTCTTCATGTACAATGCGCAACATGCCATTCACGGGCGCATAAGCCCGAAGCAGATCATCCGGGGGAATCGAGCCAGCGGACTGACGCACTCCTGCGACGATCGATTCGGCTTCTGCTTCAATCCGGCGAATCTCATTATCAATGGATACTCGCTCAAATACGAAATAGACAGACAGATTCACCGCAATTAACAGCACAGCAAATAAAACCGACGAATATCCGTAGATTTTACTGCGCAAGCTCATGATTGCTCCTTCAGGACGTATCCTACGCCCCTTACGGTATGTATTAGAGGTAGCTTGAATCCGTTATCTACCTTCTTGCGCACATAACGGATATACACGTCCACCACATTGGTATCCCCATAATAATCGTATCCCCACACGGATTGTACGATCTGATCCCGGCTGAGCACCTGACGCTGATTGCGTAGCAGATACACCAGCAGATCAAACTCGCGAGGGGTAAGCTCTATGGCTTGTCCATCTCGAAAAACCTCGCGCGTCCCTTCATGCAGTTTCAAATCAGCAGCAGTTAACCACGCTGTGTCTGCTTCCCGCTGCTGACCTGCCGACTCCCGCACGGTTTCCTGCTTCGGGTCATGATTCAACGTCCTGGCAGAAGAAGCCGCAGCAAGCCGCAGCGCTGCACGAATTCGGGCAAGCAACTCCTCAATCTGAAAAGGCTTCGTGATATAGTCATTGGCGCCAAGATCCAGGCCCGACACTTTATCCTCCACTGAATCCTTCGCTGTCAGCATGAGGATTGGAATAGCTGCATCTCTGGCTCGGATTCGTCGCAAAACCTCGATGCCACTTAGACCAGGCAACATGATATCCAGTAAAATCAAATCCCATTGCCCCTCGCTATACTTTTCCAACCCTTCTGTTCCACTGCTTGCTTTCGTGACCTGATACCCTTCATACTGCAGCTCCAGTTCAAGCAATCGTGCAATTTTGGGCTCATCTTCAATGACCAGCACAGTCTCATTCATGCTGATTCCCCCTCACCCGTCATATCCTTCTCCCGTTAGTTTACAACATCTGTTTACAATTTACCTAAAGCGTCCGATACTGCATGATCTCCAGCTATCAGATCAAAAGCCATCCGATAGGTCTTCTCTTCCTGCAAGGAGGCTGCAATGACACGTGCCACATCTTCACGAGCAATACTGCCTGGTTTCAGGTCAGTACCCACAGCCACTTTGCCGGTTCCCGGTTCATTTTTCAGACCTCCGGGACGGATAATAGTATAGTTCAGATCACTGGCAAACAATGCACGATCCGCAAAATGCTTTGCCACATAATACGGTTTGATCTCTTCCGGCCATTTACTCCGCTGATCGGCACCATAGGCGCTGACTAGAATATATCTGGAAATGTTCTGTTTCGCTGCGGCCTCCATCGTTTTCACTGCACCATCCAGGTCGATTAGCAACGTTTTGTCCGGACCCGTCGAGCCACCTGAACCAGCCGTAAATACGATGGCATTCTGATCTTTCATCGCTTCAGCAAGCTCATCCACGGTACCCTCCAGATCACCTATGACAACCTGTGCACCAAGTTTCTTCAGTGCGTCTGCCTGCTCCGGCTTGCGAATCATGGCCGTAACCTGATGTTTGTCTTCCTGTGCCAGCTGTTCCACCAGGTGTTTACCAATCTGTCCATTTGCTCCAATCACCAGTACGTTCATAATTCATTCTCCTCTCGGGTTGCGCAAAAGAGCGATATCATTGCTCCCTGTCTGCTATATCTTTGTTTATCTTATAGACTCTAATGAAAGCCTCATCCTATCTTTTAAACGAAAGCGGCTGCTTTTAAGCGCTGGCTGAGTCGCTAAACCCTACACATCTTGGGTCCGTGATATATCGTAATACGTTATACCAACAGAATTCTTTGGAACGCGCACGTACTGTCCTGCTCATGATAAAGGAGCCCCCGCCTATCTTCACTATTGCCTATCTTCGCTTCTAATGTCTCTCCTACTATCACTTCTGTTTTCGTTTTCTTTCAGGCTCCTATCGGTTCCGGACGTTCCGTTTAATATCTGTATAAAGCCTTGTGTTCATACCTGTGAGTATCTCCAGTGCTTCGCTTACCATCTGCATGAAGCATCTCTCCTCTTACTTAGATCATATCAAGCAAGTTCAAGTCCAGAAGAGCATAACAAAAAAAGGACGCCCAGTGGGCGCCCTTTAACGTTAGTGCTATAGATTAATAAGCCAGTGCGAACAAGCCATGGATGTGGGACAGGTAACGGATGTTACTTGCTTCTTTCATCATGGTTGCAGGCAGACCTTTCAGACGAGTTTGGTTGCCACCGATCATGCCGACAGCGTCTTTACGACCCAAACTTCCGAGTGTACCGGAGAAGATTGGCGAGAAGGATTCCATTGCGCCACCTTTGAACATTACGCCCAGGTTGTGACCAATGGTTTCACCCATTTGCCAAGCCAATTGTGCTGTTGGAGGGTACGGACGAGCACCTTCGCTAGGGAAGACTACTGCGCTGTCACCAGCAACAAACACATCTTTGTGGGATGTGGATTGCAGTACTTCCGTTACTTTTGCACGGCCGCGATCCACTTCGATTCCACTGTTCGCAACAACCGCATTACCTTGTACGCCACCTGTCCATACGAGTGTGTTCGTAGGGATCGAGCTGCCGTCTTTCAGCAATACTTCGTTTTCTTTCATCTCAGTAATCGCTACGCCAACAATGAAGTTAACGCCGCGTTTTTCGAGACTGGATTTTGCACGATCAACCAGTTCTGGCGGGAAACCAGCCAGAATAGACGGGCCTGCTTCTACAGTGTACAGGGAGATATCATTGAAATCGATACCTTTCTGTTGGCATACGCCTGGCAGAAGGTCAGCGAATTCACCAACAAGCTCGATACCTGTCAAACCGCCGCCACCAATAACAAACGTTGCGTCTGCTTTGTTGCCGGATTGTTTGTAAGCATCCAGACGTGCTTCAACGTGTGCACGAATACGGTTTGCATCGCTAACCGATTTGAGTGTGAAGCTGTACTCCTGCAGTCCCGGAATTCCGAAGAATGCAGTTTCGCTGCCGAGGGCAACGACGAGTGCATCGTAAGAGTATGTGGAGCCGCTAGTCATGAGAACTTTTTTCTCGTCAGGCTTGATTGTATCCACCGTATCGATTTTCAGGTTCACATCTTTACCACGCAGCAATTTTTCAAGCGGGAGAGCAACAGCTTGCTCAGCAATGCTTCCTGCAGCAAGACGGTGCAGTTCCGTAATAATTTGGTGTGTAGGGTAACGGTTCACGACTGTAATTGTCGCTTCTTCCGGAGTCAAGTATTGACGCGCAGTCAGCGCAGTCAACAGACCGCCGTATCCTCCACCCAAGATCAAAATTTGCTTCGACATATCCATCCTCCGTTCTTTCTAAGTCTTAACGTTTCGTTTGCCCACGCTCGTTCAGGATGCTCAGGAAAGATTGAGCAAAACGAAGCGTTTGTTGTACGTTTGGATCTTTAAGCATTTTGAGCATAGCGAACAGGCCAACCGAAGATTGTTCGGTTTGCGCACGGTCATTTGCCTCGATGGCAGCAGAAGCTACACCTTTAGCTTTGTCTACAACAGGTTTAGCGAACTCACCCATTGCACTCATTGTGTCGCTGATCAGAACTTTGTCTGTAGCGATACCTTGCGCGAAGTCGTAAGCTTTCGTCATTGCTGTAACCATTTCAGCCAATTTAGGCAGGTTCTCCACCAATACAGTTAGAGACTCCTGTACCTCAGGCTTCATCAGTTGATCCAGTACGTCCAGGGACTGGCGCTCAGCGCCTTCTGTTACTGGCACCTCTTGTTGAGTAGGCGATTGTGACATAAGAGAAAGTCCTCCTTTACTTTGGGATAGAAGTCCGCGACTTTCATGATGCCTGTCAAGCTGAGCCGAACCACAAATACATCAATACACTAAATGTACCAAATTTCACACATTAGGATAAGCGCAGCCAAAGACCACTCTCACGTATGCATGGTATGTTGGGTCTGTTGCGCACAACACAGGTTGACGCACAAAACGACAAGCAGGCCGAAACCGAACTCTATACCCTTATATTACACCTCTTACACATGAACATGAAAAAGAAATTTTTTACACTTGTGAAGATATTGTGAACATTGTAACAAAATCGATTTTTTTGTCAAGGCGCGCTGGCTTGTCCCGACAAGTCATATTTCTTTTCCAAACGCCACGAGCTACCATATGTGGTATTAAGACATGATCACAACAAACCATATGTACGAAAAGCACATATGAAAGTGCATATTGAACGTTTTTTCAGGAATGGATTTCCAAAAATATATCGTTCATGCAACGAATTTGGTCACTTTGGTTATTATGCAGCGATAGCCCCAGCCTTATTCTCTAGGTTCAAACATCGTACTCAAGCAAGTATGGACCTTTTCGAATGAGAATGCAAAAACGAATGACCCCAACGAAAGTTCGCGACAATCTCCAGCCGTCCAGACCCATTCTTAGATGACTTCACAAAGACATGAAATCTGACAACTTGCCAAAACCATTTTGAAATGGATTCTGCGCGTGAACGTTTAGATTATCTTCAGCCCGGTTAATAAGGACTACACCAGACAACGAAGGAGATGTTCGATATGAGTAATTCAACTGGCGATAAAATTAAAGCAGGCATTAACAAGGCCAAAGGCGAAGTGAAGGATCAGATCGGTAACGCGACGAACAACAAGTCCCTTCAGGCTGAGGGTAAAATGGATAAGGCCAAAGGGGCCGTTCAAGATAAAGTGGCTGATGTGAAAAAACATCACGAATAATGCATTCAGGCTTGCATTCTCGGATAATCTTTACGCTCCTTGCGTGAAGATCGCAAAGAGTGGCAAACCAGCTTAACCGTCGAAATTTAGGCTCCATTCGTTCGGGTCCATTCCGAACACTTATATCTCATGACGGGGGCGCAAAAAAAAGCCAAGGAAGGTGCCGAACAACCACCCTTCCCTGGCTTTTTTTTGTTTTTATATCGCTGGTACGGAATACCGTGCCATATCAATGATAAAGCTGCGACTTGTACGCGTCGTATGATACTCCCGGTTGAATAACCTGACCCAGTCGGCATGCTCCTGGTACCAGTGGAATGTTTTCTCCAGTCCCTGCTCCAATGTAGTCTGAGGATACCAGCCAAACGCTGCGCGCAGCTTGCCGGAGTGAACAACCAAGCTAGAACCCCTGGATTGTGTAGGTTCCAGTTCCCTTATCTCCTTCGCTGTTGCTGATCGATCGAGAGGCTCCAGCAACATCCCAATCTCTTGCATTGTCGTTCCAATACCGGTAGAGATGTTATAGGTCTGTCCATCTTGACCATGAGTCATAATCTGCTCGATCGCTCGCAGCGCATCATCGATATACAGAAAATCACGTACAGCTGATCCCTGAATATCCAGTGGCAATCCATCCAGCATGCGCCCTAAGTTACGCGGAATAATGCGATCAGGCACTTGCCATGGCCCGTACAAATTGGTCAGACGGAATGTTTTCACCGGAAGTTGATAACATTGAGCGTAGGATTGAGCTAGTGTCTCGCAGGCAACTTTCGAGGCAGAATAAGGGGAGACAGGTGCATAAGGATCTGATTCGTTGTAAACTCTGCCCCATTCGCCACCGTACACTTCAACGGACGAAGCGAGTAAAAGAGGAATGTCGTGATCGGCAGCATATTGCAGGATAGCTTGTGTACTGAGAGTATTATTGCGAAATACCTCTGCGGGCTGATGATATGAATAGTCGACGTGAGGCATGGCGGCAAGATGAATGATGCAATCGGTGTTGGGGGGCAAATGAATATTGTCTTTAGCAAGGTTACACTTGATGAATGGCATATCGTGCAATGGAGGTCGGTGAACAAGTCTCTGACAATAGTCATCCTGATCGAGTAAAGTGACCTGATGTCCCTTTTGCGCCAAAAATTGTGCAAGATTAAATCCAACAAATCCTGAAGCTCCTGTAACCACAATGTTCACATATTTTCCCCCTATTCATTGTTTTCATCGGGCGCTTTAAAGAGAATGTCTGTATCGAGTATAACCTGAAAATGATACATTTTGTATCATTTTACAAATATTTTTTGTTCCTTTATTCCTTGAAAGGTTAATACATGGAAAGAGGTGAACTAAAATGAGAGATCCAAGGCAAGATAGCGATATCCAGTCTATGAATTTTCAGGACGACGGAGTCATTCCGAACAATCCGCATCTGCCAGTACTTCTATACCAAGGAGTCTGGCGGACCGAGCCTACCCGTGCCGAATCCAACTTGAACCGGAACGGCTGGGGCAATAGCTGGATCAACGGGGTATATGATTATCATCATTACCACAGCAATGCACACGAGGCGCTTGCGGTAATGAGTGGATTTGTGAATTTAATTATAGGCGGTGAGAACGGAAAGAAGGTCTATCTGGAGAGTGGTGACGTCGTTGTATTGCCTGCCGGAACCGGCCATAAACGCCTGAAGGCCAGTCCCGATTTTCGAATCGCGGGAGCTTATCCTGGAGGTATGCGTTACAACACACGTACAGGCAAACCAGGGGAGCGGCCTGAGGTGTTACAAGAGATTTTAGAGGTTCCTGTACCTCGCACAGACCCGGTGTATGGGGAAGGCGGACCTCTAACCAAACTATGGCTCAATCGCAGGATTTGAGTTGTAGTCGTGTTTTATACCTTCATAAACAGGGGGAGATTTCCGAATGGAGCTACATTCCCCCTGATATTCGAACACGATAGAAACGCATGGCACGCGGGCTGCCCTCCATATCCAGCTTACCTTGTAGTACAAGTTGACGTACCCGGTATTCGATAAAGGAGTCTACGACATGCTGTTTGCTTGGCTAAGTTTATGAGGAAATCGATTTTTCTGAAGCCTGATGTATTGGTTGTCGTTCATCCTGATCGGGGTTAAGCCGGGTGAAGTGACGTTCCAATTTCCGGCTCGCCCACAAGGATAATGCAATGAACAACACGACGCCGATCCAGCGTACCGGATGCTCCAGAAACTGCTCTACGTTGGAACCAATATACGTTACAGAGAAAATCATGATACCTTTACCCAGCCCCACCGCCAGCAGGAAGGATAACAACCGCATTCGGGCAATACCTGCAGCCACATTAATAATGACAAACGGTCCCACCGGAAAAATGCTAAGCAGGAACACATAACTGAATGCATTTCTGCGAATCCATACCATGCTTCGCTTTACACGCGGTTTACGTGCCCACTTTTCCACAAAAGCAGATTTCCCGATCTCTCGTACGATCAGAAATGTCACGGTGCAGCCAAGCACCATGCCGATCCATGAGTATAAAAATCCGGCCCACAACCCGTACACCGCTCCGTTCACACCCACAATTAATAACGTTGGGAGCGGAGGTACAAATGACTTCATAAACGTAAGCAAAATGCCCGGCAATGGACCGAGAGAACGAAACTTCTCAAGCCAGAACCGAATATTTTCCTCCGTGATGTATGACATAATATCAAGTGCTGCTGGTGTCATCCGCATCCATCCAATCTATTCGATCTATTTCATTCGTAAAATAACGGGTAGCATTGATCAAAGCAGTACAGTTCAGTTTTAAAACAACTCGACTGCCGCCCTCCAAGTATAACGTACATTGGCATGCGGCATCGTTGTCAATTTGAAGAAATATTTAAATAAGAGAGCAAATCAAAAAGCACACCCTGATCATTCATCTGGATGTGCTTCACATATGAAAGCGCCTGAATCTTCAGGAGCATAGCTTGTCTCTTGCTTATTCCAATCCTGTTTCCTGTATCTCCAGGGCGAGTAATTCTGCCTGATGGGCCGCATTCCATTCGGGGATGCCCGAATGAATGAATTCATCCGCATCCATCGCCGCTTTGGATTGATTGCACAGATTGCAGGCGCATACACAATTGAGCGGTGTTGTATGTCCGCCTTTGGCCCGTGGAAGAAGATGATCAATGGTATCTCCGTAGGAACCACAGAAGTAACAGGTGTACTTGTCGCGGTCCAGAATAAACCGCTTGAAATCCTTGTTGCTGAACAATCGGCGAATGGTATACCGATTGACTACAACAGCAGCTTTTTCCTTTACCAGTGTAACAGCAAGTTCCATGTCCACTTCCTGATGCCAGCGGCGTCCTTTGTCCGTTTTGCCGCGCATACGCACCATGCCTTGACGGTTGGTCCGGAGCGAAGCCGGATCTTCCGGATCAATCGCTGCCGGCGGCGCGTGATGACGCCGCGGACGGCCATCCATGCCAGCCCCGTGACTGCGGCTGGCATGCGATGGCTCCCGCCCTGCGGCGGCTGGCTTTGCCTTCGCCGCCGCATTGGGCTTGCCCGTGCTGGCATCGCCACGGGCAAGCCCTGGCTCCGGCGCAGAGGCCTCAGCAGCTCCGCTGCGGGCCTGCCCTGCGCCGGGCGCGAGCGCGGCCGCAAGCTTGCGGCGCCGCTTGCGTTTGCGCCGGGCTGCGGGCGGTTCGTCCGCAGCCACAGGCGCTGGCCCTGCTGCCGGGCCTTGCGGCGCAACCGGCAGCAGGGCTTGGGCCGCCGACGCGGGCTCGGCGGCCGGAACTGCAGCGGCAGCTCGCTTGCGCGCCCGCTGTGCACTGCCCTTGCCATTCGCAGCGGCTGCGCCTGGCGAATGCACATCCCCGGGCGGATGCTCCCCGCCCGGCGGCCCTTCATCCACCGCATGCAGATCGGTGGATGCCTCACCCTCGCTCTCTGCCTGAGCAGGGGCATAAGCACTTATCATGTCTAACGGCTTCTTTTTCCGCCGTCTTCGTCGTTTTTTTCGCTGGCTAGACGTAGCAACCGAAGCAATCGCTACATCCTCCTCCATCTGGTTTTTCAGCACAGCCCCAGCCTCAGAAGATAACTTGCTTGCTAATTCATGTGTATCTACGTGTTTCCCCAGATCACGGCTCTGTTCAATGCGTGCGGCCGATTCCAGCGATGTAATTTGCTCGTTCCGTTCCCGTCCGTTCTTCACCGGAGATGAAGCCATGTCTTCCCGAGGGTTGTCCATCCCATCTTGGCCACGACGTTCAAGCATTACAGATGGAGTTGCCTGGGCCACTCGCATATCACGGTTATGATGTTCTCGTACACCGAGTTGACGACAACGGCGACAGGCTCCGCGTCTGGCTCCAGAACTCGCACGCCTTCCCGTTCTACGCCGAAACTCCGACGCAGGCCGTCGCTCCCCGCAATACATACATATCTTGGTTTGTCGCGTTTCGTGTTCTGTCTTTCCTTCGCGGAAAGGGGCTGATCCTGTCTCCATGGTTGTCACCTCGGTTCCGAATGAATCCGGTTTCTTTCTATTGTATCACAACTGCTCGCGAACACCCTCATAGCCGTAAGCCTTGTACTCCTCCGACTTAAATTCAGTTGCCTGATCACTGCATTCGTGGAGAATATGCTCCACATATTCCAATATATCTTGCATCGGTTTCCCGCATTGTTCACATCTCGTCATGTATGATCACCTTGATCCTGTTCTCGAAGTTTTCTAGTTATTATCATTCCGCCTTATGATTACCCTTCTATTCTGAAAAAGAAACATTCGTTCCCACGATAATCACACATAGTATCTGCAGACAAGGAATCACCTCAGCACAACAAAAAGCCATTCTCAAGCTCAACCTAAGGCTGAATTTGAAAACGGCTTATGATCAGATATGATCTGACTCCAAGATCAGACGTCCACCTGCCCCGAATGTTGCTGTGGTACAAGACGCGGCTTCGGTTTGGGCAGATTACCAAAGATAATCCAGGCATGTGGCAAGAATCGTGCCGCCAGCCCGACCACAATCCATGAAGCGATCAGTGCAACGCCAAATCCGGCAGCGTACCAAAGATGAATCAACCAGGATACCCCCGTTTGGGGTGGATGCTCACGATAGAACAGAAGGAAAAACGGATGAATCAGATAAATACCAAAGGATAATGCACCCAGTCGATTGAGCGGTTTGACAATCAGTGCAGGACCTTTGCGGTAGAGCAAATATGCAATCTGGATAACGACCAGTGCACAGGCATAGGTATGCACATTCCAGAAAAGCTCATACCATAACGTGTTATAGGTCGCAATTTTCAACCGTAGCAAATAATAAATGTACACGTGAGCAAGTCCAGCCGTGATCCACACTACCCACAGCAAAATCCATGAAATTACACGCACTTTGGTTGCATTCGCCCGGCTGATCACAAACCATTGTTTGATCTGCGGGAAATACACGCCCATAAAAGCTCCTAACATAAAATAGGAGAAGTAGGAGAACGCCCAGCTTCCTTTGTTGGGCACCTGGAATCCGTATTTATTACTGACGATGAAGGCCCATTGAATAAGCAACCCGATCGGGATAGACCATTTTACAACAGAAGGATACTTCTTCAGCAGCCACAGCACGAGTGGGAAGATCAGATAAAATTGCATATTAATAAAGACAAAATATAGATGTGTGTAGGCCTTGCCTGTAAACAACTTCTCAATAAAAGTAATCAACGACTCATTAAATGGACGTCCCTGGTAATGCAGATAATGCAGATAAACATAATACATAATGGAAAATAAAAAGTAGGGCAGTAAAATGTAAACAAAGCGCTTCTTGTAAAAATTCGTGACTAATTTCTTGTCTAGCGGACGAGTATAGTAATTATAGAACAGCACAAAACTGCTCAAAAAAATAAAGGTCGGTGTACCATATTTCATAAAAATATTCACAAAGTTGTACAGCCAATAATAATTCGAATTGGTCATTTCCAGCGAAGCATTGGAGGTGGAATGTACAAATAGCACACCGATAATCGCCATAGCCCGGACGAGATTCAACTCCGGTATTCGTTCTCTTTTCAGTGTTTGACTCATAGTTTAGAGGTTCTCCTTTATGTATTCGTCAATATGTTAAATATGACTTAGTCCATGAAGCTCTCTATCTATTAAAAAGCATATCGCTTAACATGTGTAGTCTATTTTCTTAATATTTCTTTAATTTCCAAGAAGTTTTTATATACTTCACATCGTTACACATGTCAGAAAGGCCACTCTGACGCGGCCTGTGGCTTGTTGTGTCGTTACTCTAACTTTTTTTTGTTTATTGGTACAAAAATGCTGAATTCAGGTTCATGATCATTGGAATCCTGCTCCATAGGATACACTTCATAGTGCGTAAGCGGCTCATTCGATAGACGGAGTCCCTGTTCTTCAATCCATGCATATATTTGATGATATGAAGATTCAATGGATTCTCCTTTGATATGACTGTATTTCGCATAATCATGTGCCGGAATTTTAAATTGAACCATACCCTCCGGAACACTCGAAGATGCCACGTCATCTACCTGGACGGCAACATAGTGAACAAATCCGATTTCTGTCACATGGTACGACAGCCCGAGTAGCTCATCCGGGTGCATCACATTCCCGATTTCATGCAGGCGAAGCTTGAATTCGGTCTGCACCTCGCGAATGCCCCCAGCCCCTGCTTCAGCGAACGTCCCCTCCCATTTCAGACCGATCAATGTCGCGGCCTCTTTACCGATCAACTCCACAGATTGACTTTGTTTCATGCACCTCATCCCTTCGGTTATCAATGCAATCAAAAATTCCATTTTTCCCTGTTCTAAATCTATCTTACACTAAAACAGTTACAAAATATGTAATTAAATACCACATAACCCAATCAGAAGTGCAAGAGCACACCCAAATGCAGATGCGGTTTCTTATTTCGCACATTTCTTAATTTATATAACAAAAGGCAAGGAGCTGCCTCCCTGCCTTCATCAGCATATCAGAATGTAGTTAAGACCTAATTTTTCTCCCGGCTCGCCAAAATCTGCTTGTACACGTCGATGGCTGCCTGCCTGGACACCTTCAGATCTACGATTGCATCCTTGCGTGGCTGGTGAATCTCCTTGCTATGCAAGTCCTTCAACTCAGGTAGCCACTTGCGAATATAGTCGCCTTGAGCATCATACTTCTCAGACTGCGTAACCGGATTATTCACACGGAAATATGGCGCAGCATTTTCACCCAGTGATGCGCACCACAGCCAGTTTCCCCGATTCTGGATGTTATCATAATCTTTCAGCTTCCTTCTGAAGTATGCTTCACCCAGCGTGAACGGACACTGAAGGTTTTTGGTCAGAAACATCGCTGTCAGAATGCGGAGCCGATTGGGCATATGCCCGGTCTCGTTCAGTTCTGTCATGGCAGCATCAATAATCGGAATGCCCGTTTCCGCTTTGCACCAACGTTCGAAATGAGCATCTTGAAGAACAGAGAGATCATACACTTTTTCATACGTAAAGTAATGTTGCTCATAGACTGCCCTGTATAAATAGAAATCGCGAAAGCAGAGCTGTCTAATCCACTCCCCAGCTTCGGATATACGCTGTGCGGCATCATACATCTTGCGAATAGATACTGCCCCCACAGCTACATAAGAGCTGAGATGGCTTGGCTCATAGGCCTCGTACTCATCCCGATGATCCCCGTAATCCGCCACTCGTTCGGACAGAAAACGATCCAGCAACATATGCGGATCCTCTTCATCTCCTGCCTCGTCCGAATTCCCCAACAAAGCACCAGGAACCTTCATAACCTCCGGCCAATCCACATTTCGTTCAGTTATATTCACGTCTGCAATCGTGGCTGCCGATGGTGGATTAGGATGTTCGTTCATGAATTCAACCCAGCGCCGATGGAAGGCAGCAAAAACCTTATAAGGTTCTGATTTGCCTGTAAACGTGGCAAAAGCTTTCAGATCAACCAGCAAATGATCCGTCAGTTGGGTAAAGGCGATCCCATAAGAATCGCAGACGTTACGTATCTCTCGATCCCGTTCTATCGCATATGGCGTCATATCCCGATGGACGACAATCTCACTGATCTTGTCCTCCATGTGGCTCAGTAACCAATCCACCACTTCAGCAGGTCTGCCATAAGCTACTTGCAACTGCCGTTTGGCTTCCCTATACTTTCTGCCCAGTGCTGCAGCAAGACGGAGGAAGTTCACACCGCTGTGCTCCTTCTCCCGGCCTTGTCGAAGCAGAAATGGATCATAGATCAACACATGCAGGCTCTCTTCTTCCTGCTCACGCAAATAATCCAAAGCGCTTAGATCATCTGTACGCAGATCTTTACGGTGTATGAATAATTTCACGCGCTACTCCCCTTCTGCCTGAATATCTATTGTTTGGTCAGACTTTCGTATAGCTTGCTCGTTTCAGGTTCGGGCTGATGACCCAGATCCTCCTTCAAGGTCAATGTGAAGGAATGATACAGTCGCGATATGCCTTGCTGGTCATCCATGGAAGCATAGATTTCCATCATTAATCGGCAGATTTCTTCCGAATAGGGCTCACGTTCCTGCAATTCCATTAATAGCTCAATCGCCTGCTCACCCCGCTCGTGGGACATCTCCCAATGAGCAATATCCATGACGAGTCCCATATACTTGCGCCGGAGCTCCCTGCTCTTGGATCTAGCCCAATCATAGTCATGCTCCTCCAGATAATCGCCGCGATAGAGCAGGGCAATCTGCCTCAGATCGTTCACATTATTCGAAGTGACAGCTTGATAAGACAAGCCTTGCTCAAATTGTTCAATATCGCTTACCAAGTTACCTGTCAGCAGACGATAACGGTTCATATTGTACTCCAGCTTGCCTGTCATATTCCATTCCTTCAATAGTTTGCGAATCTGATAGACAGATGTATGCAACAGTGTCAGCCCTTTATCCTGGGAAACATCGGCCCAAAGCTTATCAAGCAGAACTTCCTTGCTTACCCACTCTTGCCGGTGATGAAACAAAAATGCAAATAGTTCCTGTGATTTGGTGGTACGCCATTTATGTTTCTCCGCGCTATGCTCCAGACTTCTGAATATATCCAGATGTTTAAAGGTCAACAGACCAGGTGCTTTAAATTCCGACTCCTCGGCGGCTTCCGATTCCGATTCCTGCACCTCCATCGCTGCAGCTGTCTGAGCGTGATAAGACATCGTGCCTGCGATACGATCAATAGTCTTGCTGAGTCTGGCGGAACTGACTGGCTTCAATACATAATCCAGAGCATGCAGCTCGAATGCCTCCACCGCATGGTCCGCATAGGCAGTTACAAATATAATCCGAATGCTCGAATCGAGTTGCTGTATATATTCAGCCGCTTCCAGACCATTAACCTCCGGCATACCAATATCCAAAAATACAACATCCACACGATCGATTGCCAAATAGTGAATACCTTCGCGTGCTGTTGAAAAACATTGAACGGAGTCAATTCTTCCGTCTGACTGCAGCAGGCGCTGCAGATGAAGCTGCGCTGGCTTCTCATCATCAATGACTATGGCTCTCAACGTTCCCCAACCTCCTGCCATGAGAGATTTAATATGGATAGCCGCTGTATCGGCTTTTGCTTCTTTATGTTAACCATAATTACCCAAAATTCACGAACTTAAAGTCTCATGTAAAATGATGAACCTGGTTTAGCGGAATATGAAATTGAATTTGTGTACCGCTTCCTACATGACTTTGGATATTCAGTCCTTGTCCGTAGAGCGACATAAGACGGCGATTGATGTTTTGCAGCCCAACACCTCCTGGACCTTCTGTTCGGCCTGATTTCACCTGAGCCATCCGTTCAGGAGGTATGCCAACACCGTCATCCAGCACACGAACGATGACATCGTCACCTTCCTGGAAAATATGAAGCCGCACCGTACCGCCTGCGGCCCTCTCCATGACCCCATGACGAATCGCATTCTCTACAAGCGGTTGAATGGTGAGCGGTGGCAAAAACAACCTTATGTCCGGCTGCACTTCATATTTAACGACAAGCCTGTCTTCAAACCTCGCCTGTTCCAGATGAACGTAGGACTCCACCAATTCGAGTTCTTTGTACAAGGGAACCAGTTGCTCTCGATTTTGAAAATCAAAGCTGCCTCGCAAGTAATGACTCAGTTCGATCAGCAGATCCGTTGCCTTGTCGGGGTCTACAGCACAAGTTGCAATAATTACATTCAGCGCATTGTAAAGAAAATGAGGTTTGATCTGCGCCTGAAGAAAGGCCATCTCCGTTCGAATCGTATCCTGTACAGAAGTACGCAGCTCAATTAGAGTCCTAACCCGCGCCCGCAATTCACCCGCATCGACCGGTTTACTCAAAAAATCATTCGCGCCCGCCTGGAAACCGTGCCGAATATCTTCGGGTAATCCACGAGCAGTTAGCATCAAAATCGGCAGCTCGGACAACGATCGATGCTCCCGCAGCTTGCGGCAAAGCTCTGGACCGGACATTTTCGGCATCATCCAGTCGGTAATAACCAGATCGATGGATGGATGCTGCTCATACAGCTCGATGGCTTTAAAGCCGCTGTCTGCTGCGATGACCCGGTAATGCTCCGTAGAGAGCAAGTTCAGAAGCACATGGCGATTCACAGGGTCATCATCCACAATCAGAATCGTAGGTTCCCCAATGTGCTTCTCATTCTGCTCATATAGTGAACTGGAGTCATTCGAATCCCTAGCAACGTAGTCCTTCGTCTTTTTCCCTTGCGCTGTCACATAACGTGCCTTAACAGGGCTGGTCTGATCTTGCAGCAACGGTAACTGTACAACGGGTAACGTAAAATGAAATGTCGATCCGACTCCCGGCTCTGATTCAACCCATATGTCACCTTCACCCAGCTCAACGAGTTTTTTGGTGATGCTGAGGCCCAGTCCAGTCCCCTCATAAGCCCGTTCCATCGTTCCATTGCTTTGCTCATAAGATTGAAAAATATTGTCTAACCTTTCGGGTGCAATGCCCACGCCAGTATCCGCAACAGATACTCTAACCTTATCCCCTTCAACAGAGGCATACAGCCGTATTACACCATGCTCTGTAAACTTGTAAGCATTACCAAGAAGATTATAGAGAATTTGCCGCAGTCGATCCTCGTCCGCTTGCACCAGCGGCAATGCATCAGGCCATTGCTGAATCAGCACGATGGGCTTGTCCCCAAACGTAAAACCCGAAACTTCAACAACCGTTCGAGCGACCGACTCCAGATCAACAGGAACACGATTCAACTCGATTTCGCTGTTTTTCAGTTTGGAGAAGTCCAAAATGTCATTGACTAACAGGGATAACCTCTTCCCGGTGGCGGTAATCATGGACAGATTTTTGGCTTGTTTTGGAGTAACAGCGCCTGCAGCGCCTTCCAGCATAGACTCCGCAATGTTAATAATGCCATGCAACGGTGTCCTCAGCTCATGCGATGTATTCGCCATGAATTCATCCTTGAGGCTGTCAATCACCAGCAAGCGCTCCGACAAAGCCTCCACTTCAAGGAATGACTGTGCAAAACGAATGGCTGTAACAAACATCTGAATCAGAACAAATAACAGAAGTTCAAGCAAAGCGATAAAGGCGGTGTCAACCGCCACAAATGCCCCGATGGTGAACAGCACAACAACCATGATAATGCTCATAAGGCCGACCAGAGCAAAGTGGCTGTCGTTCGTCCTTTTACGCGACCAATGGATCATCGTTCGTATGGCATAGATCAGAACGGAGAACGAGATGAGCAGCATCGGCGCCTCAAAGGTCGAGAACAGCGTGGTTGGAAAAGTAAGACCAATCAGAGACTGAGCAATCAGCAAAATCAAACCCAAACGCACGAACCAATTATGGACGGCTCCCGGTACTAGTGCAGCTAGATATCGAAGCAAAAAATAATACGAGAACGCTCCGCTGAGAAGTTGAATGCGGAGCATCGCATCGTGCGTCAGGAAAGGTATAAAGGTTGCAAGCAGCTTCTCTCCATGTGTGAGAGCGTACAATGCCCCCGATAGACTGAAAAGTCCTAGAAATTGAAGTTCTTTTTCACTTCGTCGCAGCCTGAATAACACGAGAAAAAAAACAGCGGGCAGCATAAATCCAAACAAGGTCATGAGATCCTTGAGCCCTTCCAGCTGTTGACTCCGGAGAATACTGCCTTCATCCCCGAATAAAACAGATGCTACTATGCCTCCGGAGGCATAACTATAATTAGATACCTGAATAATAATGTCAGCTGTATCTCCCTCTATAGAAGTAAAGCCTGTAAAGGGTAGATTCATTTGACGGTCCGAGTCCTTCGTTACCCCAGGGGCCCCCATACCCCCTATGAGATTTCCGTTAATAAAAATGCGATGTGACATGCGGATATTCTGCGTACGAATCCCATAACGATCTTGCAAGTGACGGGGGGTGAGTTTCACTTGCAAGTGATATGTTCCATAACCTTCTCCCTTGCCAAGTGCTGCATTCCATTTGGACGGAACCGGAACCCCCATAGGTGCGGACAATGGTCTGCGGCCTGACATATCCGCTTCAAAATCTTCCGGGCCGAGCAGCTTGTCAGGATAGTATTCCCAGATGCCATTTAACGGAGCAGCACCTTCCTGGCTGAATTCCCATTGACGTAGATCTATACGCCCCTTTATCGCCTGAGGATTGTCCCGCTCACTGATCCATACCTGGGCGATCCAACCCAGCGGAAGCAGAACAACACAAATGAAACTTAGCGTCAGCATGATCCAGTGTTTTCTCATCTATGTATTCCTTCCACCCTCATTACAGCGACAGATATCACTTTTTGTCGATTTATTTCTATAAGATCCATGTTACACGTTTCCGGTGCTCACGGAAATAGTTCATGAGCAGTTTTAGCCCATTTGATAGCAAAAAAATACTTTTGAGGCTTTCTTATGGGAAATTGCAGCCCAAAAGCCCCGGACTTATTCTCGCCAGATGGAAACCAGGGAGAAGCCGGGGCTCAAGTGATGCTCGTAGGGTAAGTCTTGCAGGGAATTACACCTACCTATCATAACGTTCTCTGTTAATCTAACGATAGCCTGTCATCCATTCACGGCTTCCTATGTTCGTCCGAATTAACAGCCTAGCATCGCTTCATAACTTCCTTATTTAGCTACGCAACGCACATCATCCATTTCATCATATTCGGCGGCGTTTTAAGCTTTACTTGACGGCTTCGGCCAACTTCTGTACAAGACCGGCCCAACCTTGAGCCATACGTTCGCGGATCACTGCGTGAGCCTGTCCGAATTCAGTCAGTTTATCCGCATCCCAGCCGCTATGAATCAATGTAAAATGGGTGCCTTCCGCTTGTTCTGCGAGTTCAAATGTCAACGTCCAGTCTTTACCCCAGCGAAAGGCCAATTTTTGCTGCGGCTTCACTTCAATCACTTGGCAAGGAGACTGTCCAAACGGCCCCGCTTCCAGTGTGAATTCTTGTCCTTCAACAGGCTCCAGGTCGCTGGGCATGAACCATGACCCCAGACCTTCCGCTGTTGAGACCTTCGGCCATACCTTTTCCGCAGGTGCCATCAATACAAGTTCTTCCTTAATATCTGGTAATGCTGTTGGTGATGATTCCATTCATGGTGCCTCCTTGACGCTTTTTTCTAACTCAACCTATAATGGGTTTATCTTACATATAAGGTGTGTGATTCCTATGATAGTCTGCTCTGAAAAACCCATTTCCAAACAGTTTTGCTGGAAGGGATAGTTCCGCAAAAATTCACCTTCCACACTTCTGTATTAAACATACTTACTAGTGGAGGTATTACACAATGTCATTCAGTTATTACGGCCCTTTATGCACCAAGGTATACGATATGACCAAGCCTATTGGACACTCCTTGGGAGGCGATATTGAATTTTACAGCAACCTGCTGCAACATTGCAACGGACGCATCCTTGAAGCGATGTCAGGTTCAGGCCGAATGCTCATTCCATTACTCGAAACAGGGTTGAAAGTGAATGGAGTCGATTATTCGGAAGCTATGGTTCAATCCTGCCGTTTTCGATGTACCGAACGTAATCTACCTATGCCTGAGCTATTTGTAGCCGATCTCGTAAATTTGCAGCTTCCCTATCGGTACGAAGCCATTATTATTCCAAGCGGTTCACTGATGCTTATTCAGGATCGTAGTTCTTCTATTCAAGTTTTGCAAAATCTGTATGATCACCTGGAACCAGGGGGCAAGTTAATCTTTGATCTCTTTTTGCCTGACATAACTCAACCCGCTTCGATCGATACTTCAACTATCCACTTACCCGATGGTGACACGATTACAGTTGAAGTGAGAACGACCGAAGTTAATCTGCTTCATCAGTACAAAACAAACCTGATTCGCTACGAACAATGGCACCAAGGCAAACTCGTAGGCACAGAGATGCAGGAACTCACCCTAAGATGGTATGGCATGGAGGAGTTACGTCTTGTGTTGGAGAAGATTGGATTCACCGATATTGAAGTCTATGCAGATTTTAATCCCGGGCAATCCCCTACACATTCCAGCCAAAAGTTCGTATATGAAGCAAGGCGCAAGAGTTAGTTATATGAGTTTGGTGCGCTATTTGAACTAGGCTATACTAGGCCGAACTGAACTAGGCTGACAGCTACGTTTATGGCTCGTCGTTTGAGTTCGCCCATTGTATTCGTTTAAAGTTACGGATCTCCAATCTTACGATTGTTCGGAGAATGTAGAAAGAAGTATGCAATGCTGTGAGTTAACCGGGTGTTCACTTTTCATTGTATCAATATGCAGCCAATAACACCGGTTAACCCAGCCGGCTACCACGAACGATTCACAAACGATTCAAGAAAACACAATGCGAAGTATTGTGGCAAATCAAAATATAGAACTGAACTTCTAACGATCACCACGAACCTTATTTGCCCCTAAAAGGGGCTCTCAAAATTCTAACGATCTCCAGTGAGCTTATTTCATCGAAAAACCTGAAAAACCGTCTCCAATGAAGCAAAATTAGCCAAATAACGTCTCTGGTGATCGTTAGAAATGTTGGAAGCTTCCATTTGCCTAAATAAGGTTTCTCCTGATCGTTAGCGCTCACCACACCCGCTTTACCCTATATGAACACCCTTACTCTAAACTCACAGCGCTCCTACTCTGACGTTCACCACTACGCTTACGCTTACCAATACTTTACTGTTACTGTTACTGTTACTGTTACTGTTACTGTTACTGTTACTGTTACTGTTACTGTTACTCCTACTCCTACTCTTACTCTTGCTCATACTCACATTGCTGCTTGCTCCTGCCTCACCCTAGCACTCATGTCCACACTTATACTTACACTAGTACTTACACTAGTACTTATACTCATGCTGATACTCATATTCATGTTCATACCATCTCACGATACTCCACAGCTCTCTAAAATCTATAATCATATCCAGGGACCATACGAATATGCTCCCTGGGCATCCCTATCTATAAATAAGCCGCAGGATCACTTTCCCAGCACTCAGTACCCGGTGTCCTGCTTCCTGATAGTAGGCGTCAGCCAACAGAACCTTTAATATCCACGGGAATATTGCTCGGCAATCGCCGCCTGCTCCTTGTTAACGCCCAGCTCAAGGGCTGCATGATTAGCCCAGTATGGGTCACGCAACATACCTCTTCCAATCGCAACCAAATCAGCATCACCATTACCGATTACAGACTGTGCCAGTGCTGCATCCTCCAGCATGCCTACGGCGATGACAGGCGCCTTCAACTCTTCCCGGAAACGACGGGCAAAAGGAACCTGATACCCCGGATAGTTACCAGGTTTACGCTGACCGGATGGCCCCTCGCCCCCGGAGCTGACGTGGAACATGTCCACGCCTGCTTCCTGATAGGCACGACCGATCTCAATCGTATGATCGAGATCATACCCCCCGTCCGCATATTCCACCGCAGAGATTCGCATAATTAGCGGCATGTCAGCAGGCATTTCTTTTTTCACCGCATGAATCACCTCTGCGCCAAAACGAGACAGATCTTGTCCATACACATCCTCGCGATGATTCATCAGCGGAGAATGAAATTGGTGAATCAGATAACCATGCGCACCATGAAGCTCAATTGCATCCACGCCCGCCCGAACCGCACGACGCACGCCATCTGCAAACTTCTGTACCATCGCTTCCACTTCTTCGGTGGTCAACGCACGCGGCTCTTTATATTTTTCTCCCGAGAACGTGACAACAGATGGAGCAACAGGCTGGGGCGCATCCTCGGCTTTACGTCCTGCATGTGCGATCTGGATCGCCACTTTAGAGCCATGGGCATGTATTCCCTCCACCAGCTTGGTAAAGGCCGGGATATGTTCATCTGACCAGATCCCAAGGTCATTGTCCGTAATGCGTCCATCCGGATCGACGTCCGTCATCTCGATAATAATCAGTCCTGTTCCACCAACGGCACGGCTCACATAGTGAACCTGATGCCAGTCATTCGGGATGCCGTCCTTGGCTGTGACCGAATATTGGCACATGGGCGCCATAACGACACGGTTCTGTAACTCTAGGCTTTTGAATTGATAAGGTGAGAATAACTGCTCTGCCATTGTTAAGTACAACTCCTATCCAAGGTATATATTTGTAGTTCAGCTGCGTGAATATGTCATCCGCCCGAACTTAATCAGTTTGGTTCCTGATCGGAGAACATTTTCCCGTTTTTGCCGTAGTTATCTTGCTCCAAATCCTCTATGAAAATAAAAACCTTACTTGCTTCCACACCCAGCGTATCGCAAGCAACCTCGGTCATTCGTTCGATCAACTGGCGCTTCTGCTCCTTTGTTTTGCCTTCCAGCATCTTCACTGTAATAAATGGCATGATCTAAACACATCCTTTCTTCATAGCTATTATGAACCTGAGGTTCAAAAATTCAAGTACGCACTTTTTTGTGCCCTTCCACAGGCAGTCGTCTCAGCTTCATATCACATTCCATCGCGTCAGCAGAATACCCTTCTCGTAACCAGGCCAAAACATGGTATGATAGCGTTACGAGCCCGCCAAAAGGGATATCCTACCAATAGGCTTCCGTTTTGAAAGGCTCAAGAGGATGTCAAAATTCAAAATCCAGCAAAACGCAAAGACATTCTGGAGTACCCGATTCCCTAAGATAATGCGATCGAATGATAACGTTACACTTGTCCCGCCTGGCACATCATATTCAACCTATATATTACCCATAAAGGAGCGATTACACTTGAAAGATATATTGATTCAGAGACTCAGCACATACGTAAAGATGGATACCCAATCCGATGAAAATAGTGACACCTGCCCATCCACGCCCGGACAACTGGCGCTGGGCAAGGTGCTTGTTGAAGAATGTACCTCCATCGGACTGCAAGAAGTTACGATGGATGAGAACGGCTACGTAATGGCTACCCTTCCGTCCAATACGGACAAGGATGTGCCTGTCATTGGATTCCTCGCTCATCTCGACACAGCCACCGACTTTACCGGAAAAAATGTAAAACCACAGATTGTCGAGAACTATGACGGTGCAGATCTCGTGCTGAACCGAGAACTGGACGTTATTTTGTCCACCAAAGACTTCCCGGAACTCCATGAGTATAAAGGCCATACGTTGATTACCACCGACGGCACAACACTGCTAGGTGCAGATAATAAAGCAGGGATTGCCGAGATCATGACCGCGATGGCTTATCTGATGGAGCACCCGGAAGTGAAACACGGCAAGATTCGGGTTGCTTTTACTCCCGATGAAGAGATCGGCCGCGGTCCACACAAGTTTGATGTCGCTGCCTTTGGTGCTAAATATGCGTTTACCGTAGACGGTGGGCCACTGGGGGAACTGGAATATGAGAGTTTTAACGCGGCAGCGGCCAAGATTACGGTACGTGGTACGAATGTGCATCCCGGCACGGCAAAAGGCAAAATGGTGAATTCACTGAAAATCGCGATGGAGTTAAACAGCAAGCTACCTGTAGAGGAAGCACCTGAATCGACTGAAGGTTATGAAGGCTTCTACCACCTGCTGGCGATGGAAGGTGATGTAGAGCTAACGAAGATGCACTATATTATTCGCGATTTTGATCGGGAGAAGTTTGAAGCACGCAAAACCAACCTGTTAAACATCACAAGCGAACTGCAAGCGAAGTATGGAGATAAAAGTGTTACGGTAGAGATGAACGACCAGTACTATAATATGCGTGAAAAAATTGAGCCGGTTCGCCAGATCGTTGATATCGCGCACGAAGCTATGACAAAACTGGGTATCGAGCCAATTATTCGCCCAATTCGGGGAGGAACAGACGGCTCCCAGCTCTCCTACATGGGCATGCCAACACCGAATATCTTCACGGGCGGGGAAAATTACCACGGCAAGTTCGAATACGTATCGGTAGATAATATGGTAAAGGCCACACAGGTCATTGTGGAGATTGCACAATTATTTGAGCAGCAGGGAAATGTCTGATCGAAGCAGATAGGACCAAGGTCGATTCATATATATAAGACCAAATGAAAAAGAGCACCTTATTCGTTGAAGGGTGCTCTTTTTATTATGACGGGCGGGATTGAACATGCGGAGTACAAGGAATGTAAAGTAAGTCAGCGAACAACGTTGCATGGTGCAAAGACACTTACTTATTCGTACTATGATCTCCTGCAATTTACTCGTACACATTACCTCCTGCAATCTCTCGCAGTTCCTCCACGTTCTGAATGATAATCTTTCGTCTTACTTTGCGAATAATATCTCGTCTGCACAAGTCCTGAATGACCCGATTGAGATGCCTGTAGCTGGTACCCAGCAGATCAGCAAGTTCCGTCAATTTGGATGTCTGAATCTCCTCTGATGCAGCCGTATCTTGATCAGCTGTAGATAACATATAGCTGGCAAACCTGCTTTCAACAGGATACAACATGTTCAGGCTCGACAGATTGGAGAACGTGTACAGCTTGTGTGTCACCTGACTCAGCATAAAATGGAGGAATTTCGGATTCTCGGCATACGTGTTCTGAATGACACGGTAGCTGATGGCGAGTAACAAACTGCGATTCACAGATTGCACGATATTGTTCGCTTCTTTTCCGTTCACAAGCTCCAAGTCACCCACAAGGGAAAGTGGTGTACTGAATCTGAGCAACAGTGACTTGCCATTTGGCAGTGTTGTGAAGATTTTGAGCTTACCTTCAACGAGAAAATATAAGCGTTCAGGACGTTCTCCTTTTTCACAAATAATCTCGCCCTTCTCCGCCTCCAGCAGACGCAGCTCGGCTATTAACGTTTCGTCCAGCACCTGATCTAATTCATGCTCCCGCACAAGTTGCCGCATAAGCTCAAAGTTCAACACTTCCTTCATCCAACCCCACCTCCAACGTGATCTATCTGATAAACAAAATAAATGGACACATGTCCTATATTTCAATCAAATTCGCAACGAATAATTGGCATAAAAACAGTTACAACTAGAACTAATATCCAAGAAAACGCACCACATGGGAAAAAGTTCGAAGTTCATTTGGAAAATAGTTCGAATTTCATGCAATCAAGCATTCAGGATATCCGATTTTTGTCCGATGAACAATAGAGGTTCTGCAAATTTTCCAATTCACTTCACATTTAAATATTGAGAGGATGATTTAGTTCCATGAGTAACATAAACATTATTGATGCACTGTTAAAATCCTTGCCGTATATTAGTCTAATCCTTCGGGAGCCAGCCAGCCTGACCGTGTATGACCACGAGAAAGTATTAGATGTAATTATGACAGAGAAGTTCAATCTTGGTTTTGAAAAAGGCATGAGACTTTTGGAATCCTTTCAAAACTTCGCCGTTTTGAAAAATGGAAGAGAAGCCACCCTCTCTACACTA
The DNA here is from genome assembly GCF_050435065.1 of Paenibacillus sp. 4624. NCBI lineage: Bacteria > Bacillati > Bacillota > Bacilli > Caryophanales > Paenibacillaceae > Paenibacillus > Paenibacillus sp. 4624. Next base: position 244,105 of record NZ_JBNDJR010000002.1, on the reverse strand, counting down.
CCTAAGGAGATTTATGGAATTGAGCTAGACACACTGAATGTTCCTATCTTTGATGATCATAATAACGTTGTTGCTGTATTCTGTGTGTCCTATGACCAATCGAATCAGAATCAACTGGAGGACATCGTCCAAGAAAATCAAGACATCAATGCAAACCTTGTTGACATGGTGCAGCATGTAGCCGCTCATGCCGAAGAATTGCAGGCTACCAGTGAGCAGATTTTGGAGAACACACGACTGGCTGTCCAGAACTCATCCCAGATTAACAAGGTTGCTGGTTTCATTCGTGAAATTTCCGAACAGACCAACTTGCTTGGCCTGAATGCCGCAATTGAGGCAGCCCGTGTAGGTGAAGCCGGTGCCGGGTTTGGTGTCGTGGCATCCGAAGTGCGTAAACTATCTGTTGATGCGAAACAAGCAACGACCGATATTGATGCCAGCTTGAAAGAGGTACAGCAAGTGATTCAGCAGATGGAGGTTGAAGTATCCCAGATCGCCGCTTCTTCACAAGAACAGGCAACACTGGTTGCATCGTTCACCGATGTCATCGAGAAGCTGAATGATACGGGCACACGTATGAAAGCTCTGTCTGAGCAGCTAATCACTTACTCCGTACAAAAGTAAAATAGGGAAACAAGAACAACTCCTACACGAACGATCCACATAAAAACCTTATTAATAGATTGAAGTATGTACTAAACAGGACTTGGATGCCATCATGGTAGTCCAAGTCCTGTTTTATGGTGCCTTATAACAAGCTTATTCGTTTGTTTATTAAACCTTTGAACGAACCAGAATTGACATCAATCTAAATCATGCACAATATTATCCTGTCGCATCCAGCTTCCCTGCACCCGTTACTTCCTCTTCCGACTCCCAGCATTCAATTTCACCAGGAATATGAATACGATCACGGGTAAAGACAGGATCACGTCCCTCGGCCTTTTGACGCTTATAATCCTTCAAAGCTTCAAAAGTGACTTTAGACAGCATCAAAATGGCAATCAGATTAACCACAACCATCAGCCCCATGAATAAGTCAGCCAAATCCCAAACAAGTTGCACCTTCGCTACCGCGCCGAACAGCACCATGCTAATTACAGCAACGCGATAAATCCAGAGCCAAACTTTGTTAGACTTAATAAATTCAATGTTTGTTTCCCCATAATAATAGTTACCAATCAACGTACTGAAGGCAAACAGGAATACCATCACTGCCAGGAAGCCTGACGCCCACGAACCGATGTGTACACTGAGCGCAGCTTGAGTCAGCTCAATACCACCCAGATCTGAACCCTGATATACCCCGGATAACAAAATAATCATAGCCGTACTTGTGCAAATAACCAGTGTATCTGTCAGAACGCCAAACGCTTGGATCAGACCTTGTTTGACCGGATGAGAGGTATCTGCCGTTGCCGCAGCATTCGGTGCACTACCCATCCCGGCTTCATTTGAGAATAATCCGCGTTTCACGCCATTCATCAGCGCAGCACCCAGTGTCCCGCCAGCCACCTGTTCGATGCCAAAGGCATTTTTCACAATCAATGCAATCATGGCTGGAAGTTCTGTGATGTTTGCGAGCACGATAAATGCAGCCACACCAATATACAACACTGCGAGCACAACCACGATATATTCTGATGCTTTCGCGATCCGTTTAACCCCGCCCATAATGATACCTGCAAAAACAACGGCCATAATAATACCAACCGTCAAGCGATCCGTTCCAAAAGAGTTCTGGAATGCCACTGTAATGGTGTTGGACTGTACAGCGTTAAAGACCAAGCCGAACGAAAGGGTGATCAGGATAGCAAAAAGAACCCCCATCCATCGTTTTCCAAGCCCCCGCTCCATATAGTAGGCCGGCCCTCCGCGAAATCCGCCTTTGTCCTTAACCTTGTAGATCTGAGCCAGCGTGCTCTCAACAAAGCTCGAAGCCGATCCGATAATCGCAATAATCCACATCCAGAAAACAGCACCAGGTCCCCCTAAAGCTATGGCAAGTGCGATCCCTGTAATGTTTCCCGTACCCACGCGTGCGGCCATACTGATACAAAAGGCTTGAAATGGCGAGATTTTACCCGGTTCCTTGCTCTTTGGCTCTCTGAGCACCTTGACCATATCACCGATCATACGGAACTGCATGAACTTCGTTTTCGATGTGAAATAGACACCGCAGACGACCAGCAGAATGATTAACAGTTTAGACCAGAGAAAATCATTGAAAATAACGACAACATCTTGTATTGTTTGCTCCATCGATACGCCCCTTATTATGATGTATTATAAAAAAAGACTACTGCATTCGTTTCTTATCCCAGCCCTGTGTCTGACCGAGTGTTGTGCTTGAAATAACTGAAAATTTGCAACATTTTACACAACCATAGACTCAGACTGATACATGTTACTTATACTACAAGCGCATCTACCGAAATAGACAAATACCTACATGATTTCTGCACATTTTTTTTGAAAATGCGCCTCTCTCATCCAGTCACTGTCATCTAACCTCACATGTGAGCTTCTATGCAGAATCGCGATTGGGAAGTATGATAGGTGAGGTGCCTCAGGAGATGGAGATAGCCATTATGTGAAGTAAACAAGATTTTATGGCGACAAGAATCGCCGTTTAAATAGAGCTTTTCAAGCAACACCGTGATGAATTGGAAAGGACGTGAAAGATTTGCGTTATTTTATCGTGGATGATGATCCAAGCGTGCGTTCCATGCTAATGGACATTATTGAAGATGAAGGATTGGGTGACATTGCCGGGGAAGCCGAGGATGGAGCACATATTCATGCCGAATTGCTGGAGCTGCATAAGGTGGATGTCCTGCTGATCGATCTGTTGATGCCGCATCAAGACGGGATACAGACCGTACGTGCGCTTGAAGGAAAGTTCAAAGGCAAGATCGTAATGATCTCCCAGATTGAGTCCAAAAACATGATTGGAGAAGCCTACTCCTTAGGCATTGAGTATTATATTACGAAACCGATTAACCGGCTGGAGATTTTATCCGTGTTGCGCCTTGTTGAAGAGAGACTGCGTATGCAGCAGTCTATAGCGGATATTCAGCGTACGCTGCAAGGACTGACGGGTTTACAGACAGGTGAGCGCAAGCAGGCACAGGCTCCGGACAAAACCATTACTACCACAGGTCATTTTCTATTGTCCGAGATGGGCATGATTGGGGAGGCGGGCAGCCGAGATCTACTAGACATGCTGGAATACCTCGAACAACTAGAGACGGAGGAACATAAGCTATCACCTTACACCTTTCCTTCGCTCAAAGACATCTTCCAGCAAGTAGCTCAGCGTAAACTAGGAGAGACTGCCTCGGTTGCAGACATTACCAAAGAGGTAAAAGCATCGGAACAGCGGGTGCGCAGAGCCATTTTTCAGACACTGAGCCATGTGGTTTCTCTTGGATTGACGGATTATACCCATCCGAAATTTGAGAACTACGCTTCCAAATTTTTTGATTTTACCGAGATTCGCAAAAAAATGCTCGAACTGCAAAACAACGTGGAGCCCTCACTATCCCAAACCCGTATCAATACAAAAAAATTCGTGCAGGTGTTGTACTTGGAAGCCAAACGCATGCTTCATTAAACCCAAAAGGGCATGAATGATCCACCTTCAAAGCTCTCTCACAGTGATGTGAGGTTAGCCCTGACGGCGGTCTTCATGCCCTTCCTAGATTGGGGTTGATGTGCTGCTCTGTTCGCCCAAACCATACAAGTCATATCATGATACATTGTTGCGATATATAGTTGCATTCCCGTTTCATACCACTCTCACGTTCGCGTCTGACTCCGGGATATTCGATTATACTCATTAATCAATTCATCCAGTGCCATTGACTGGCGAATGACTTCAGGATGTCCAAGCCTTCCCTTATTATGCTCCACCAGTTTATGAAGGTTATGCCTGGCTTTTTCTATTTTATTTTTCAAATCCAAACTCATAACCATGGCCCCTGATACCTCCTTCATTTGTGTTCCATTGTAGTGTTTCCTGTCAATCTATAGTTGGATTAACATATGGCATAGGAGACATGGATGTTTTGTATGCTTCTCCAAAATTTGAAAGGGCTAATTTTATTCTAATAGAGATTGGTGAAAAATACCAGATGTAACGCCATGTTGTCACTTTCTCCCCACTCTATACGTAGCCTCTGTTTATGCCTTTTCCGCATGAAAAGGTTTTGTGTCATAATTGTGTATTTTATAAAAATAAACCAAAATGCACCCCTCCAATCTCGAACCCCATAGTTGGTGTCCTTCTGAGAATGGAGAGATGCTCTCGGTTACCTCTTATTTATGTCGGATGAAGCGTTCCTGTTGTTATGCTGACGTATATTTACACATTGGATATCCGTTATTAGATGTGGAATATCAGTTCGTAACTTTCACTTGTATCGTTTCACTTGTAGTTTTCCCATGATCATTAATCCATTCCACTACATATTCATAATCACCGACGGCACGATCTTTGATCTCAACCTTGGCTGTCTGCGCATGAGGAGAAGATGCTGTTAGCGGCTGGCTGTCAATCTCAGTACCATTCTCATACAATCGGTATGATGTGGCATTTGTGCCCCACCACATATTCATTGTGATCGTATAGTTGCCATCTCCATCCCAATTGTCGTGGGACAACTCAGGCTTGGATGGTTCAGCATTACGAACGGTTATCGTCAGCGGCTGACATTCCGTCTTACCTTTGGCATTCGTTAGCTCACACGTATATATATAGGTGCCATTGGCCCGACCTTGAATGGAAGTGGATGCCTTCTGTGCTGCAGGGGTAGATGCAGATAACTTCTGACTATCCAGCAGTTCTCCGTTCTCATAGAGCTTATACTCCGTACCATTATTCCCCCACCACATGTTCATGGTCACCGTATAGGTTCCATCACTAAGCCCGTTTCCGTGACCGTTATTGTCTGACAGAACAGGTACTCCGGGAGCACCGGCAACCTGATCCCCGGCCACTACCGTTATTTCAACGGTTGCCTCGGCGATCAGTCCTGCACCATTCTCCGCACGAGCCGTAAAGATATGCTTGCCGACAAGCCCAGTCAGTGCAATCTCATCCCCTGACTGCACAATCCCGCCATCCCAAGTCAGCTCCAGACGTGTAATCCCCGATTCAGGGTCTTCAGCCTTCACCTTCACTTGAAGCACATCATCCTCACTCAACTGCTCCGCAGGCATACCTGTTATGACTGGAGGTGTAGTGTCTTCTGGCTCTTGACTGCCACCCACATAACGAATATTCGGTGCCTTGGGTTGCTCCATGTCTGTACCGAGATAAAAGCTGGTGTGTGGCGGCTGGTTATAAGCAACATTTTGCCATGCTACGCCGAGGCGATAGACCGGATCATGCATCAGCGTACGAAGCCGCACGTCGGTCTCATCGGTCGTGGTATAGATCCGCAGCTCGGTGCTGTCTTGACTGCGCCAAATGACTTCCTCACGCCAGTCACCAAACAGATCAGCTTGTAAGCTTGGATTGGCTTTGGTTCCATTGTTGGAAGCAGCCCCTGTTGCTGTCAGCAGGTTAACCGTAGTTTGGTTCTCGTAGTCCCACTTGTCAATTCGAATACCATCCTGCAATTCACGCAGCAAATCTCCGTCCCACCAGATGCCAAAGTTGGTCGAGGAAGGAATTTTGGTTGTAATCAACTCTCCCTTGGCACTGTACAGTCCGGTAATCGGGATATGCTGTTCATTCGTAATTGTGGCTGCCCACACTTCAGCACCCGGATAGTTTGGATCGATATCAGCCGCCATGCCGCGCCCCGTGTCCATCCCCGTGAACACGCCCCACAGCACTTCACCTGTGGCTGCATCTCTCATCTCCATGCCGTATTTCGAGCTTCGATCCTCATGTACCCCGAATACCTCCATGCCCGGACGGGTTGGATCAAGGTCACTCAGATGCATGGCGTCTCCATGTCCCAGTCTTGTGTTGTATAGCGGCTTGCCATCATCATCAATCGCCATCGCTCCGAATGTAATCTCATCCTTGCCATCACCGTCCACATCACCTACAGACAAGTTGTGATTCCCCTGACCTGCGTAGGAACCATAACCCTCATCGTTCGAGTCAAAACGCCATACCTGACTGAGCTTACCATCCTGAAAATTGTAAGAAGCAAGCACCGTACGTGTGTAATACCCGCGGCTAAACATCGCACTCGGATGCTCCCCGTCCAGATAGGCAACAGCCGCAAGGAAGCGGTCTACACGGTTTCCGTATCCGTCCCCCCATGCAGCAACATCTCCGCGCGGCGGATCATACTTCACCGTATCCAGCGCCGCCCCGGTCTCTCCATCAAATACGGTTAGAAACTCATCACCCAGCAGCACATATCCGGAGCTGTTACGATGATCTGCATTCGCATCCCCGATGACTTTCCCTTGTCCGTCAACGGTTCCGTCTGCGGTCTTCATCATCAGTTCAGCGCGGCCATCTCCATCAAAATCATAGACCAGAAACGGTGAGTAATGTGCACCTGCCCGGATATTCGGCCCCATATTGATCCGCCAGAGACGGGTTCCGTCCAACTTGTAGGCATCCATATATACGATGCCGGTAATGCCGGCCTGAGAATTATCCTTGCCGTTATTCGGCGACCACATGAGTACAATTTCGTACTCGCCGTCTCCATCCACATCCCCGACACTGGCATCCCCTGCGTAATAGGAATACGGCTGCCCGTCTTTGGTATACGCATCGGCAGGTTTCTGCAGCGGCACAGACAGGTATTGCTCCTGCCATACACCGAACTCTTTCGTCGCTGGCTTCTCTATTCCATTTTCTACCGTTGTAACACGGTATTTAGAGCTGTCCACACCTTCGGCATCCGTATAGTTCGTGCTTCCTGTCAGCGGCTCTGCGTTAAGCTTCACATCATCACGATACAGATTGAAAGCGATCGAATCCGCATCCAGGCCCAGCATGCGCCAACCGATGTAGTTGCCTTGCCCCGTTTTCACCGCAACCGGTGCACGATCCAAATACTCCATGGCCCGGTTCAGCGTTGTGGCTACCGGAGTTTCAAGCACGCTGGACAGCTCGGATATGCCACCTGCATTCACTGAGGCCACTTTATAATAATAAGGAACCGTACTAAGAATGGTGGAGTCTTTATACGAAGTTTCCTTGGTCCGACCAATCATCTCATACGGCCCACTCTGGCTTTTGGAACGATAGATTTGGTAAAATCGTGCACCAGTAGCTTCATTCCATATGAAGGAGACATCGTTTTTCTGGATCTCTTGTAACGCCAGCCCGGAAGGTGCTTCCGCTTTCGTTACACTCGGGTCAATTGTAGATACGTTCAGTGCATTGGATGCCAGCGACTCCATTCCTGTCTGATCCACTGCCGATACTGTGTACACGTAGTTCATCCCAAGTTCGATCTGGTTATCTGTGTAGGCAGGATTATCAACTGTAGCAAGCAATTCGGGTTTAGTTGCTCCGGCAGATTGCCGATAGACCTTGTACTGTACATCTCCAGCAACTGCCTCCCACGACAATACTGCACGGATCGGATCACTGTTCAGATCGAGTTCATCCAGTTGAAGCCCGGATGGAGCCATAAAGGTTGGTGTGATCTCCAAACCGTTCAGATGCGCGGTCTGTCCACTAAACACCAGATTCATCTGACCATCCTGAACCTGGACATCGTTGATCACTTTTTCTGCGATATTCTGTGCACCGGAAGATACCGTCCCATAGTCCTTGCCCTCGATATTGATATTGGTTCGAGCGGAGCCGATCCAGTCCCCAATGTAGGCTTTAACCGAATAACCGCCATTCGGCATATCTACCTTAAACTCATAATTCCCGCCAAAATAGATGACGAAGTCACGGCGCAGCGCATCCGTGGCACTGCCACGATCCCGATCGGCCATATTGGCCGAAGAGGTAAGGCCATATCCTCGCTCCGGCGTGTATAACGTATTTCGAGTCACTTCGTTATACCCTTCTGCGACCGGAGAGCCCACTGGACCGAAGTCGTATCGATATGCAGCCGATTTCGTTGTGAAACTCACCTCGTCCGAAGGCTCGGATTCGCCTCGACCATTCACGGCAGTCACACGTACCATGTAGGTCTCACCTTCGGTAAGGCCAGATAAGGTCATGGTTGGAACCGTTGCTGTTCCAGCAAGCGTATACGCAGATGCTGGCTCGGAGGACAGCTTGCGATAGATTTTGTAGATATCCGCTGTATCATCTGCTGTCCATTTCAATACAGCACCGGCATTGCTGATGCTGCCAGCTTTCAAACCGCTTGGTTTCACCGGAACCTCGGCAGGCACTTCAGCATCTTTCACTGCATCCGCCAATGGAATATCAAGTTCACGCACCGCACCCGCTACCATTCTTGCGATCTGAATGGCACCATACTCCTGAAAATGCGTATTGTCAGCAACTCCGTTAGGGAACGCCTGATAAATCCCCGGTGCAACATGCAGGAACACCGACAACGTAGCCTCAGGCCCAATCGAGTCATAATACTCAACACTGAGTCTGCTCAGATCGATCAGAAGCACATCGTTTTCGGACGCTACCTCTTTGGCTGCCTGAACATATTCAGGGAAGGAAACATTGAATTTGCCCGCACTTGCATTGAAGTCCCTGCGCCCCATCGGCGTTACCAGAATCGGCGTTGCCCCCCGTTGCCGCACACCGTCTATGTAGGTTTTCAGATAGATTTTGTAATCGGCCGGGGAAGCGTAGCGGTCAGGCACACTGATGGTGGCATCATTATGTCCGAACTGTACAAATAGATAGTCTCCTGGACGGATCACTCTCAGAATTTCATCCAATCTCCCTTGAAAAATAAATGACTTGGAGCTGCGTCCGCCAATGGAATGATTTTTGATCTCCACAGAGTCATTGAAAAAGGAAGGGAACATCTGCCCCCAGCCCGCTTGCGGTTCCCAATACGGATTGTAGGTTTGCATCGTGGAGTCCCCTGCCAGATACAGAACAGGTTTGCTTCCGGCATCACGCTCAGCTTGCTTGGTAATAACCAGTGCATTCAAATTCGCAGCAGCACCGGAGAAGACCAGATTCATCTGACCATCCACCAATGCGATATCAAAATTCATCTCCAAATACTCGCCTGCAGCCTTGCTGTTCAGCTGCACCTTGTTCATGCTTTCTACATCTATTGCAATCTCTGTAGCTCCGGCTGCATCCCCGGCAACAAGCGAGACCGTATAGTCACCGTTCGGCAGATCCACGTTGAATTGTCCACCTGCAGCAAATGTTGCAAAATCAGACTTGATCGGATCACTCGTTCCACGGTCCTGCACCGTCACCTTAGATGCATCCGCAAAACCATATCCCCGTTCCGTTGTATAAACTGCATCCGCCCCCACACCGGTATACCCCTCCGCCACAGCCCCTGATCCAAAATCATATTGATAAACGGTTGTTTCCCCCGTATCAACAGCTGAATCCGGTTCTGCCGCACTTACTGCTGTCGTGCCAAAGAATGCACTCCATCCCAAGCTGGAAATCGTAAATATAAATATCAGCAAAATCAAGCCCAGCTGTCGTGTCTGTTTTGCAATCATCTACACCCACCCTTTCGTTTCTTCAACATGTCCTTCCACTTCCCTTATCATCATGACCTTGCACTTCTTGATCGTGGAATACGTACAGACTTTCCTGCTGAATTCAAATAAGTAAGCGCTTGCATTTTGTTGGTTTACAACCTTCCTCCGCTACTTACGACCCTCTCCGTCCTTCCCTGGTTCCGATTCCAGTTCCCCCTTTCCTGCCGCAGTTTATGCCGCCACTCTCAGGCTCGGCCGAACTGCAGATTTGATTTCCCCTCGATACTAACGTTAAATTTCTGGAAATAACATGTAATTATCCGTCTTTTTTCACCACAAACCCGATATATTAAAGCCAACCCATTCAACTGACTGTCACATAAGCAACCGTTTTCCGCTGTTTCAGGTAATAAATCCCCTTTCCTTAACCGGGCCATTCGGTTACAATAGGGCGATATGTGTGTCCGGGTCCGGCGGATGCCAAATGAAGTTCGAGGATGGCCTGTACAGGTTCATCATCCAGATTTGATATTATTGGAGGCTTATCAACACCATGCAAACCGAGTCACAGACTAAAGTCAAAATCATAAACGCCGATCCCAGCGCGATGGGATTATTTGGGCTTGCGATCGTAACCCTTGTCGCGTCTTCCCAAAAGCTCGGCATTACCGACGGACTTAGCTACGCTATTCCGTGGGCGATCTTCCTGGGTGCTTTCGCCCAACTATTCGCATGTATTCAGGATTCCAAACGCAACAACACCTTCGGTACCACTGCTTTCGGTGCGTATGCCTTCTTCTGGTTCGCCATGGGTGCCAACTGGATGATTAAAATGGGTGTGTTCGGCTCTACTCTCGCTGAGCAGACCGATGGCAAGCAGCTTGGATTTGCTTTTGCCGGATACCTGATCTTCACCTTGTTCATGACGATTGGCGCCGTTGAAGCCAACAAAGTGTTGCTTATCATTTTCATTCTGATCGATTTCTTGTTCCTTGGTCTGACCTTTGACGCTTTTGGCGTAGCACCACATATCTTCCATACAATCGCTGCATACGCTGAGATGGCGATTGGCATTGTGTCCCTGTATGGTACAGGTGCTTCCGTTCTGAATGCTCACTTCGGTTATGCTTTCCTTCCGATCGGCAAACCGTCCGGTATTTTCAGACCTAAGGCTTAATATACAGATTGATGTTCCACCGCCTGCGCGCCGGTCCGCGCCTGGCGGTTTTTTCGTATAAGCGAGTCTCATACCTCTACATTTGAATATGATTCTGACCGACACCTATACTAGGGAGAAAGAATCCGCAAGAAATGCTGCATTAGAAATACAGTGATGGTGGCCATACTGCAAGGAGGAAGAGACATGAGAGAGATACCGAAACCTACGGAGATGGATCAAACGGAGAGAAAGTATGTACGTGAAACGCGTTGCTTCAAAACGGCACGGGTGTTCCCGACAGATGTTAACAATCACAACACCTTGTTTGGCGGCAAGTTGATGTCCTACATTGACGATATTGCCTCCATCGCAGCCTCCAAGTTGTGCAGGGTAAATACCGTTACTGCATCAACCGACTCTGTCGATTTTTTGTACCCGATTAATCCTACAGACTCCGTAACACTTGAATCATTCGCGACGTGGACTGGTCGCAGTTCCATGGAAATTTTCGTGAAAGTCATTCGTGAGGATCTGAAGACGGGGGAGAAAAAAATCGCGGCGACAGCCTTCCTGACCTTTGTAGCTCTGGATGAAAACAACCGCAAACTGATTGTTCCCCGGATCATTCCCGAGACCGAAGAAGAGAAAAAGCTGTACGAGACTGCACCTGACCGGGCAGCTATGCGGAAACAACGGCGGGAAGAAAGCAAAAAGTTCGCTGACTTCCTGACCGTAACGTATCCTTGGGAATAAGCACAGAACAGAGCAAATGAAAGAGGAAATAGTACCTTACGCTGAAATATACAATTCGAAGTAACACGAGTGTTACCAAATTCAATGAACAGATTAACCAGATGATGCCGGATAGATCGATATCGTTCTGCTATCCGGCAACTCTCCTCCCATAGAAACACACCACTGTTGATAGAGACGGAATGCCGCCCCACTCTCTATATGCTGTTTACAGGTATATATCCCTTGCTCAATGGAAGGGACACGCCCTGCAACATATAGACGAAAGCCCGCATTCAACAACACCTGATTCACAAATGTGAGATGACCCTCACCACGCAGCACACTCTCGGCCACTTCAACCTGCTTCGCCGCGGTCCAGATCATATCCGGCACAGGCATATCCAGATCGTAGATTGAAGGATCTACGAGTTCAAGCTTCATCTCACCATTTTCCACAGCATATACACGTGTAGGACGATCAATGTATAGATCCTCCGACCCTTCCATACCTTGAACAACATAAGCACGTTGATACTGAAAACGAGTAAGAAGCTTGGCTATTCGATCCAGAAACGTATTATGAAACACCCCAAAAACAAGATAAGGCGAATGATTATAATCAATCAGCTTCTCGGCTGTATTCAGTACCGTCCGAAAACCCAGTTCTTCCCGTAATGGGCGAAGTCTGCGAAGCGGCTCACACCAGTCTTCTGCAGAAACATACATTACACCTGTATGGAGAGCAGCACTCCGGGCATTTTCCCGGTCCATCCTTCGTGTATCAATCCCTGCCTCTCTCAATACAACAGACAATGTAACTCCCCATTTGGGCGGTAAAGGTTCACTACCGTGTAGCGTAACCGGCAAGCCCGTTGCTGCCAGTACAAATGCCACAGGATATGTTGCCATAAATGACTTGGTTCGTCCGTCGTAAGGACCTGCACAATCCAAACTATCCTGAAATACGGAGGAACGCTCCGCACTGTTCCGGCACGCATGGACAAAGGCTTCCATTTCCTCGACATTCTCCATCTTCATCCGTTCTGCCATAAGAAATGCAGCCGTCTGGGCAGGAGAAACTTGCTGTTTCAATATATTCTCGGCAACGATGAGTGCCTCTGCATAATTCAGATCACGCGAACCTCGTTTGCCGCGCCCTACCTCTCTGAGGATCTGAGACATATCCATAGAGCATCCTCCTCCCAATTATGACTGGAGCAGTTGATGTGCTTTCACAATCGCTGTAGCTACATCGACCATCCGTTTGCGTTCATCCATCGCTTTTTTGCGTAACAAATCATAGGCTTCCGATTCGGAGATCTGCTTTAAATCACATAAGATCGCCTTCGCCATATCAATCCATTTCCGATCTTCCAGTCTGGATTGCAGTTGCTTCCGCTCCTGATCCCATTGCTTGCGTTCCATATAACGCCGCGCAGCAAAGTGCAGCGTCCAGTGAATTTCCGGCCCAGCCATGGACGGTGTAATGATGCCATCAAACGAGGTGTCAACCTCGCAGTCATGGGCAGAGGAAGATGCTGTATCTGGAGCACACCACCAGAGAAGCGGAGTATCCGACTTCTCCTCAACCAGCCGCTTTACCCAATAAGCCACGTCCGCAAGAGACAAATGCAGGATGGAGGCATCGACTTCACGAGCAAGCTTCATCACTTCATCCTCACTGTCCGAGACCTGCACATGATAACCAACCGCTCCCAGCAACTTCTCTGGTGTCAGAGGGATTGCTTCGGACGAGCCGGCCGGAATGGGTTGTACTCGGATGACCAATATGGATCGCATGATGGATCAATCCCTCCTTATATTGATATACAGACCCCGTGCTCGCTTTTAATACATTAACACACGAAAGCGATATAATGTCATGTTACCTGACAAAAAACAAGAAATAAACATCTATATTTCAAAATCTCAGGGTACTCTGAAGTATTCATGCGAGGCGCCGCGAGATACAACTTGATCCTCGGTCTAATCTCAACGGGTTAAAGTGGAACAAATCATGGATTCACTGTGTTCACCATGGCATATTTCCTACATTATATAACGTTTCAGAAGCATAAAATGGAGTTTTTTTCTTATTTTTATTATTTAGAGCCATATTCTCCGTTTCCGATTCAGATTTTCTTTAAACTCATGTAAACATAATTAACTTCAAATTTCAAATACTTTTTTATGTTAACTATATTGACACGAATAGATCATTATTTTATAGTTAACCCATAAGAACTCTATAACTGAAGGATCACTCACAGTTACAACGGCGTAGCTGGTTGAAACGGCAATGAAGCCTGTTTTGCAAATTCGGAGATAAGGGATGCGTATGTATATGCGCAGTCCTCCGAGGCATGACAGGCTTTTTCGATTTTTAAGAACAGGCGAAGGCAGTGTAGTACACAGAATACAGAAATGGATCTGAGGGGGCTAACCACAATGAGTACAACGAAAAAACTGGTGCTGGTCGGCAATGGTATGGCGGGAATTCGTACAATTGAGCATATTGTGAAACTCGCACCACATGCGTATGACATTACCGTCTTTGGCGCAGAGCCGCATCCAAACTACAACCGAATCATGCTATCTTCCGTTCTCGCAGGCGGAACATCCATTGAAGATATCGTGATTAACGACTGGAGCTGGTATGAAGATAACGGTATCCATGTCTATCCGGGTGACCCTGTCGTGCAGATTGATACGGTACGCAAGGAAGTTGTATCTCAGAATGGAGTTCACGCATCCTATGATGAGCTGATTATGGCGACAGGTTCACAGGCATTCATTCTGCCTCTCCCAGGCGCGAATAAAGAAGGGGTCATCGGTTTCCGTGATATTAAAGACTGTGAAACGATGATGCAAGCATCCCAGAAATATCGTAAGGCCGCAGTGATCGGCGGCGGATTGCTCGGTCTGGAAGCTGCCCGCGGACTATTAAATCTGGGCATGGACGTGACCGTCATTCATATTAACGGACATCTGATGGATCGAAATCTGGATCTACCTGCTGGATTAATGCTTCAGCGAGAGCTTGAGGAGCAAGGCATGAAGTTCCTTTTGAACAAACATACCGAAGAGATTACAGGCAAAGGCCGCGTTAAGGCCCTTCGATTCACCGATCAAACGGTGCTTGAGGCAGACCTCGTCGTGATGGCGGTCGGTATTCGCCCGCAGATTGAACTGGCGCGAAACAGCGGCCTGGACGTTAATCGCGGGGTCATCGTGGATGACTATATGCATACCAGTATCCCTGGAATCTCTGCTGTAGGAGAATGTGCGGAACATCGCGGTATTGCCTATGGACTCGTAGCTCCGTTATATGAACAAGGTATGGTTCTTGCCAAACGGCTCGCTGGTGCAGCAACCGAAGGATACGAAGGATCGGTCACTTCAACCAAGCTGAAGGTTTCGGGAGTCGACGTATTCTCTGCCGGACAATTCAAGGACTCACCGGACACACGCAGCATTCGCATCCAGGATGATGTAGACGGTGTATACAAAAAAATGGTGATCAAAGACGGCAAGCTCGTCGGAGCAGTGTTGTTTGGTGATACGACCGATGGCGCATCTCTCTTTTCCTTAATTAAGAGCGGTGAGGACATCAGCGGCCGTGAAAAAGAAATTCTGCTCGGCGCGCCTTCTGGCGGTTCCGGATCCGGCCCGTCTGTAGCAGAACGCATGGCTGCCATGCCGGATGATGAGATCATCTGTGGCTGTAACGGTGTAACGAAAGCTGCCATCGGCGATGCTGTTCTCAATAAAGGATGTAACACCGTCGGTGCTATCAAATCCTGTACGAAAGCTTCTGCTTCCTGTGGAGGATGTAAACCAATCGTGGAGTCATTGCTCACCTATTATGCAGGGGACAACGTAGGCGAGCAAACCAAAGAAGGTATTTGCGGCTGTACTTCGTATGACCGGGATGAAATTGTAGCACAAATCAAGGAGATGGGCCTGAAAACCGTCAAAGAAGTCATGAACGTACTGGGCTGGGATGAGCCAGAAGGCTGCTCCAAATGTCGCCCTTCCCTTAACTACTACCTTGGCATGATCTGGCCTACGGAATATGAGGATGAGCGGGTATCCAAATTCACGAATGAACGTTACCATGCCAATATCCAGAAGGACGGCACCTATTCAGTTATTCCGCGGATTTACGGTGGTGTAACATCCCCGGCAGAACTGATCAAGATCGCAACAGTTGCAGAGAAATATGATGTGCCGATGGTCAAATTCACAGGTGGACAACGACTCGATTTGCTTGGCGTACAGAAGGAAAATCTGCCGAAGATTTGGGAAGAGCTCGATATGCCTTCCGGCTTCGGTTACGGCAAAGCATTACGTACAGTAAAAACATGTGTCGGTAATACGTTCTGCCGTTTCGGTACACAGGATTCGATCGAAATGGGCATTCGCCTGGAGAAAAAACTCGACAAGATGGTCGCTCCAGCGAAAGTAAAACTGGCAGTCTCCGGATGCCCGCGGAACTGCGCGGAAGCTACCATCAAGGACCTCGGTGTCGTAGCCATTGATGGAGCCTGGGAGCTTCATGTCGGCGGCAACGGCGGTGTGAAGGTTCGCGCAGCCGAGCTGTTATGCACGGTGAAAACGGATGCTGAAGTCGAAGAGTGGACTTACGCTTACCTGCAATACTATAGAGAGAACGCAAGATGGAATGAGAGAACAGCGGCGTGGATTGAACGGGTAGGTCTGGATCATGTGAAGGAGGCTCTGGCGGACCGCGATGTACGTCTCGCACTGGTGGAACGTCTGGAAGTGACATTGGGTCACACGGTAGATCCTTGGAAAGAGATTATTGAAGATGAGAAATTGCGTAAAAACTTCACCCCACTGTCCGGTGCAGAACCGGTAGCTCACTAGAAGAGGAGGATCAGCGATGAGTAAATTTCGAATTGGGCATCTGGCCGACATTGATGAAAAAGGAGCTCGTACCTTTCTGGTCGAGGATACCGAAATTGCCGTTTTCAAACTGAGTGACGGCAGCCTACATGCCGTAGAGAATCGCTGCCCTCACAAGGGCGGCAAGCTATCGGAGGGCATGGTCTGCGGCACAGCCGTTCACTGCCCGCTGCATGACTGGAAGATTGATCTGCGAAGCGGCAAAGTACACGAACCGGACGATGGTTGCTTGAACACATACAAAACAGAAGTGGACGGAGATAGCGGGGATATCTATATTACGATTGCAGGTTAACTAAATGGTTGGCTTGACAAGGCAATGCTGACAGAAGGAGGGGTGCACGATGGATTTTGTTAAACCTGCAGAAGTCAATTATAGGAACACGGTCATGAGCCGGGGGTTGGTAAGTATCATTGGTGCCGGCCCTGGTGATCCCGAACTGATTACAGTCAAAGCCCTGAAACGTATTCAGTCCGCTGATGTCATTATGTATGACCGACTTGTCACAGATGAATTAATTGCTGAGGCGCGGGATGGCGCTCTCCGCATTTACTGTGGCAAAGCTCCTGGGCTTCACTCCATGAGCCAGGAAATGATTGGACGTATGCTGGCTTCTCATGCAGCAGAAGGCAAACACGTTGTCAGGCTTAAAGGTGGTGACCCGTTCATCTTCGGCCGTGGCGGTGAGGAAGCGCTGATGCTGGCGGAATCCGGTATCCCGTATGAGATTATTCCAGGCATCACTTCGGCTGTTGGCACCTCCGCTTCTTCGCTCATTCCACTAACCCATCGCGGGGTCGCTTCTTCTTTTGCCTGCGTAACGGGAACTGGCAGTGATGGAACTGTATCCTCTGTTCGCTGGGACCTGCTTGCCCATAGCGTAGATACACTTGTAATTTACATGGGGATAAGCCAGTTGTCACAGATTCAGCAAGAGTTGCTTCGTCATGGCAAAGCGGGGCATACGCCAGCAGCACTAATTGAGCGCGGAACGACAAGCGAAGAACGAATTGTTACAGGCACACTTGCCGAACTGCAGACATTAGCAGATAGGCATCGTATCTGTAATCCAGCTTTAATTATGGTTGGAGAGTCTGTCCTTATTCGCGAACAACTGCTCCAGATGCAGCGCGCTGCATCTGCTTCAATGACGGGCTAACCTTCAGTTGTACGTAAGCCCCCGTAGCGGAAGGCATTCACACAGCATTAGCATGTATTTGCATGTATTAGTCCAGCAGCATTCGCTCATTCATTGTCCGGCCCTTCTGTCCTGGTTCAATCAGCAGACGGGTCGGTTTGATGTTAATGAGAGCTGTCAGCTGTTCCCCCATGTAATGAGCGGAGTATTTGAACCCTGTTTCTGCCCAATGCATAATAACCCCCACGGTTGCTGATACGAGATAACTTAACATGATGTCATAATTGATCACTTGCTCACTATCTTCAGTCACCAAAATGAAGTCCTGAGTAAGGTAATTTCGGAACACATTGTTGATCCTGAGCGCCATATCCCCATGCATCGTCATCAAAGCCTTGAATTGATCCTGATGGTTTTCAATATATTCAAACACAGGCATAGTCGACGGTAACAGTCCGGTCATATCCACTTCTGTAAGATTAGCATAAGGCACGGCGTAAGCCTGTCCTAATCCTTGCAGGAAATCTTCCAGAAGGAATTGCAGCAGCTCCGGTTTTCCGGGAAAATGCAAATAAAAAGTCCCCCGATTATAATCCGCCCGTTCCGTGATATCTCGTATGGTGAGGGCATCGGCCCCCTTCTCCAATATTAAAGACACCGCCGCAGCGATGATTGCATCCTGCGTTCTTCGTGCTCTCCGATCCTGAGGATGTTCGATAATCAACAATTCCGCCTCCTTTGTCCATTATTGTAACCTAAATGAACAACGCTTACATCTGTGTTCAATAGCTGACATTTACGCTGTCAATGATTATTGTCACATGTTTATGTATATCTTAACATTAAGACAGGAGCTAAAAACGACAGGTTTTCAGCTTTGGAAGATTACCTGCCCATTATATATTATAAGGAGACGATTCAATCATGAGTACATCCTACACACAAACCGCTGTAATTACAGGAGCTGCCGGAGGTATTGGTAAAGAGCTTGCACGTCGCCTGGCTGAACGTAAAATTAATCTGGTATTGGTTGATTTGAACGAAGAAGCGATTGCCAAAACGATTGCTGAATTGAATCTCGATCAAGAGCATGTCATTGCGGTCAAAGCCAACGTATCCGATGAAGCAGATGTTAAAAATTATGTGCAAAAAGCACTGGATGCCTTTGGACGTATCGATTATTTTGCCAATAATGCTGGTATTGAAGGGCCTACAGGTCTGATCGAAGACCTCAGCGTTGAAGCACTCGACACGGTATACAACGTAAATATTCGCGGGGTATTCCTGGGTCTGCAAAACGTCATTCCTGTGATGAAAAAACAAAAATCCGGTGCGATTCTGAATACCTCTTCCCTTGCTGGTCTGATGGGCGCTCCGGCGGTATCTCCATATATTATGTCCAAACATGCCGTTGTTGGTCTCACACGTACCGCTGCTAACGAACTGGCACCTTTCAACATTCGTGTTAACGCCGTATTGCCAGGTACAATCAACACACGTATGATGCGCCAGATCGAAGCTAACTCCGGCAACGTGGAAGATTACCAATCCGCTACAGTATCCGCCATTCCAATGGGCCGTTACGGTGAACCGGAAGAAGTTGCAGCTGTGATGAATTTCCTGCTGTCCGAAGACTCATCCTACGTTACAGCATCCCTTTACACCGTAGATGGCGGTATGATGGGACAATAATAGGTAATTGATGGTTGGTAACACCAACATCATTGGCACATGGGCGGACGTATAGTAGAACCTACGGGTGCGTACTCTACGCGATGTCCTCGGGCGAGATGCCCTATAGTTTGTAGAGAGTAGCGTGTAGCGAAATTTTACTGACATCAGGCCAAGCCCAAAGTTTTTTACTTCCACACCGCTTGTTTGATGCTAAAAGACCTCGACACCACCATTAGGGGAATCCCCGTTGTGTGAAGTTGAGGTCTTTTTCTTATATGCAATAGCTGCGCTCTCATCCGGTGCTAATTCACTACGCTAACGATCACCAGAAACCTTATTTCGGCCATTTCGGCACATTTCCTAATCTAACGATAACCAGGAACCTTATGTCAGTAAAAACACCCTATTTTCAACAAAAATGACCTTCTACTCCGAAAATAACGTCTCTCCTGATCGTTAGATTTAAAAACATCCGAAAACACCTAAATAGCGTCGCTGGTGATCGTTAGAATTTTTAATCCACGTATCCCGCGTGACCCTTGTCCATCAAATAATCCATTTCCGCATCCAAAATACTTTCTACAGTCAGTTCGTCGAGTTTCACATCTTTACGGCTTAAAATGTAGTCAGCCAGATCGTCACCGTCGATATCGACGTCTTTGCCTTTGGCATTCTCATGCGCCTTGTTGATGTAGGCTTGCTCATGCTTTAATACGAGTTCGATATTTGTCTTGCTCGCCTTTGTTTTGTCTGCGATATATTGCATCATTTCCTGCTCATTAATTTCGTTGTTGTCTGCCACAATAGTTCATCTCCTCGGTTATCCTTCTTGCTGTCATTGTAGCATAGGTTATCCCATTACGGGCGGAAGTTATGCCCAAGCCTCTGAAAATGAGCTTAGCCGATACTCCCGCCGCACATCATCGTAGACTTGGCCTTCTTAACAGCAGTCCACCCTATGCCCTTTTACGATAACCTCACGTAAAATGTCGCCCCCTCGCCCACAACACTTTTGGCGTAAATCTCTCCCTTATGTTGCTCTACAATAGACTTGGCAATTGCCAGACCCAGGCCATGCCCGCCGTGTTTGCGTGCTCGGGATGCATCCGTGCGATAGAAACGGTCAAAGATCCGTTCCAAATGCTCCGGCGCGATCCCCTCCCCTGTATTGGAGATGGTCAGCATGACATCGTGATTCTGCTTCTGGAGTTTAATGTTCACAGCCCCTTTTGGCCCAGAATATTTCACGGCGTTATCAAGCAAGATCAGAACAACCTGCTTGATCTGCTCCGGGTTTCCGTGAACCATCAGATCAGGATCAATGCTGTAATCGAGGGTAATATTTTTTTCGAAAATCACGGCTTCCATTGGCAAAATAATACTTTCCACCGCATCACTCATATTAAACTTGGTGTGGATGAGGGTGGAACGCGAGTCGTCCATCTGAGTCAGATACAGCAGATCATTCGTTAGTCCAGACATCCGCTCGGTTTCTGATTTGATATAGTGAAGCCATTTGGCCTGGCTTTCAATGGTCTCCTCGTGGTTCGCCAGCAACACATCCGTATTCGTATGAATGATGGCTAGCGGTGTCTTCAACTCATGGGAGGCATCGGCGATAAACTGTTTCTGTTTCTCAAACGCTTCACGCACAGGTGCAATAGAACGGTTAGCAAAATAACGACTTAGGAAGTAGATGACGATCAACATAATCAGCCCAACCACGGTGAATGTGTAAATCAAATTGGTCAGGATCCCCTGTTGCGCGGTCACGTCCATGAAAACAATCATATGTCCGTCTCCACTTGGATCAGCCACATAGGCCCAGTCCGTGCCATCCAGTGCGAATTGTCCAGTCCACCGATTACTGTCACCTTGGCCGGTTTTCTCCTGGTCTACTTTTTGTAGCGCTTGTGTGTAAAAAGAGTCCTCCATATCAAACCGCGAATGGGTGTCGGTTATCTTCCACTCGTTATCGGTCTGGATCATAAAAGAAACCGACCGGGCAGGAGGTGCACTGGGATCTCCACCCGGTCCTCGATACCCACCAAAGTTCCCACCGTTCATGCCGTTGTTGCCCCCGCCCCTACCCGGAGAAGAGGGTACAGTTGCCGATCCTGAATTCGCTCCTTCGTCAGCATCGGAGCCAGTACCTGAACTAGAACTTGAAGTAGAACCTGTATCCGTTGTTACTCCCGACCCCGAGTTCGTTCCCGTTCCTGTTCCTGCTCCCGCTCCCTCACTTTGCCCTTCAACTCGTGACTGTTGAGCACCCAAACCAAAGGGGCTATGGTAGAAATCGGACACCTTGTACAGCTCCATATTCGTTTCGCGTTGCACATTCTGGTACGTAATGGTGTAGATCGTTACAAAGGCCACCAGCATCATAATCGAGATCGACACCAGATTGACAATCAGGAACCGGTTACGGAGTTTGTTAAACATCAGCTCGTCACCTCAAGTACGTATCCTACGCCCCGAATCGTATTAATGCGAACAGCCGAATTCAGGAAGATTAGTTTTTTGCGTAAGAAAGAAATATAAACCTCCACGTTGTTATACTCGACATCCGAGTCGAATCCCCATAATTTCTCGATGATCTGCTCTTTGGAGGTGATCGCTTGTTTGCGGGTGATCAGCAGTTCCAGCAACTCGTTCTCCTTTAGATTTAATTTGATCTCCTTGCCCTGTGCACTCAGCTTCAACTGCGTGGTATTCAGTTCGATATCACCAAACTTTAATCCATCCTCAGGGATCAATTCCCCTTTACGTCTCAAGGCTGCCCGAATCCGGGCAAGCAATTCTTCCGTGGCAAAAGGCTTCGCAATATAATCATCGGCACCGTAATCGAGGCCGGATACTTTATCCGACAGTTCTCCTTTGGCTGTCAGCAAAATAACCGGCGTATGATTCCCCTCGCTGCGCAGCGTTTGAAGCACTTTGATGCCATCCATTTCCGGCATCATAATGTCCAGCAGTAACAGGTCGTAGATGCCGCTCTGCGCATAATCCAGTCCGGATCTGCCGTCGTGGACCATGTCCACGGAGTAGTTGTTTTTTTTCAAAATCTGCGATACGGCCTCTGCCAGATGAACCTCATCTTCCGCTATTAAAATTCTCATCCTCTATTCATCCTCTGCTCACGATGGTTTGTATGTCCTTATTCTATCAATTAAACCTTGAATCAACCTTAATAATTGGAACACCCGCACGATATAGATGAAGGCAAAGAAATGTTAACGCAATGTAAAACCATTTAAGATTCATTCAAGGTTGCTTCGTTAAGATACAGACAGGGCAGCAACACACAACAAACCAAACATAATCAAAACATACACCAACTTATCCATACCCGAAAGGACTGAACCATCATGGCGATTGAAGTATTCAACCGATATGAGAGCAAGTACCTGTTGACCGATGAGCAATACCAGCATTTTTACAGCGATCTGTTACATTACATGGAACTGGATGCCTACAACAAAACACATGAGTTTTACTCCATCAGTAATCTGTACTTCGACACACCGCAGGATTCTCTGATTCGAGCGAGTCTTTCCAAACCGAAATACAAAGAAAAGCTGCGCTTACGTGCCTATGGAATACCCGAAGAGAATGCAAAAGTATATCTGGAGATCAAAAAGAAAGTGTTCGGCCTCGTCAACAAACGCCGAACGGCGCTGAAGCTGGACGAAGCTTATGATTTTGTTCGCTCGGGACTAGCGCCAGAGCTGGCCGACTACATGAACCCGCAGGTGCTGGAAGAGATCAAATATTTTCTCAGGCTCTACGATCTCGAACCTAAAGTTTATCTGGCATACGAACGCAAAGCATTGTTTGACAAGAACAGCCGCGATCTTCGCATTACCTTTGACACTAACATTCGCAGCCGTAGATATGATCTGAAGTTGGAACAAGGTGATTACGGTGAACCGCTCGTGAAGGACGGGCGCTGGCTCATGGAAGTCAAAGCCGAAAAAACCGTTCCGATGTGGCTCTCCCAATTGCTGTCGGAGCACAGGTTGTACCGAACTGGATTTTCCAAATACGGCAATGAATACAGATATCTGGTGAGAACCACCAATCTGAATTATCAGACGGAACGCGGGCTTATCCCAGGTACCGATTTCAATCCTAATGATGCGACCGCGGCTGCTTCACAAGAAAAATTAATTCGAGAAAGAGAGCGTGTATTATATGCTTGATACCCTTTTCAGCTCCGCCCTAGACGATTCAACCTTGAGTTTCAGCAGTGCTGTCATCACGATCGGACTTGCCATCCTTCTAGGACTTATCATCAGTTTTACCTATATGAAAACCAATCAAGCCACTTACTCACAAAGCTTTACGCTGACGATGGTTGTGCTTCCCGTGATCGTTGCGATTATTATTCTGTTGATCGGCAGCAATATCGCCCGGGCATTCAGCTTGGCGGGAGCCTTCTCCATCATTCGTTTCCGCAGCGCACCTGGTGATCCGAAAGACATTGCTTACGTTTTGTTCACGATGGCATCCGGTCTGGCTTGTGGTGTGGGGGCTTTTGGTTACGCTGTTCTGTTCACCGTTATTCTGTGTGTGCTGATGTTTGTACTGAACCGATTTAACTTTGGCGGGAAGAAGAGTACGCAGAAGACACTCAAGGTTACCATTCCTGAGAATTTGAGCTATGAAGAAGCGCTGAACGAAGTATTCCATACCTTTAAAGTCCCATTTGATCTGAAAAAAATCAGAACGACCGAACTGGGTAGTCTGTATGAACTGGTTTACAACGTCACGATTCACGAGAGCGTGAATCAGAAGCAATTTCTGGATGCCATCCGTACACGGAACGGCAACCTGGATATCTCGTTAACGATGAGTCCAACGACAGAATATTAAATTTGGAAGATTCGCTTGCTCGCTTATTCGATTGACCCATTATGATTTGGAGAGGAACGATATATATGAAGAAGAACAATTCTCAGAAACGTAAAAACATGATTACAGGCAGCAAACTGTGGTCCATCGCCATGATTACCAGCTTGCTCGCAGCATGCAGTGCTCCAGCAACGACAAGCAGCACAGCAAATGCAGCCGTCTCCACAACTGGAACAACCAAAATCGTATCCTTCAGCGAGTCTACGTCCGTGAAGTATGCTGATCTGGTCTCACTCGATGCCGATGATACAAATGTCAGCTGGACTGAAGCGGAATCGACCATGATTAAGCTGAACGGTACGACAGCAACCGTAACCGGGTCCGGTGCGAAGGCAGCGAGCGGTTCGGTTACTATCTCCGAAGCAGGCACTTATGTGTTGAGCGGTGAGCTAACCAACGGCCAAATTGTGGTCAACGTCGCTGATAAAGGCGTGGTACATCTAGTGTTAAACGGCGCAACCATTCATGACAATGACAGTGCAGGAATCTATATTCAAAAGGCAGGAAAAGCGGTAATCACGCTTGAAAAAGGAACCCAAAACGCCGTTTCTGATGGTAAAACATACGTATATGCCGACAGCAGCACCGATGAGCCGGATGCGGCCATCTTTAGCAAAGCCGATCTTACGTTTAACGGTGCAGGTCAGTTGACCGTCACAGGCAACTATAATGAAGGGATCACAAGCAAAGATGATCTGAAAATCATCAGCGGTTCCATTAACGTCAAGGCAGCTGACGACGGCATCAAAGGCAAAGATATGGTTGCCATTCAGTCAGGTACCATTACGGTTGATGCAGCGGGTGACGGCATTAAGTCAACCAATGATACAGATGCCAGCAAAGGGTTTGTCGCAATTGCAGACGGCACCTTCAACATTCAGAGCGGCAGCGATGGCATTCAGGCGGAAACCGCACTTGTCACCGATGGCGGTACGTATAACATCGTGACGGCTGGCGGCAGTGCGAATGCACCTGCCAAGGTCGAAGAAGGTCCCGGCGGCGGTGGATTCGGCGGAGGCCGTGGTGGATTCGGTGGTGATGGTGCAATGAATGGCGGAACGCCTCCAACCGATATGGGCACACCACCAGATGGTGAACCGCCTGCCGACATGCCAGCGATGCCAAATAGCAATGGCTCGAACACAGGTACACAAGCAGGTACAGGTAAGAGTACGAATGCAACGACGACTACAGAGGAAGAGTCTATAAGCGCCAAAGCGCTTAAAGCAGGAACCAATCTCACCGTCAATGGCGGAACATACACAATTGATTCTATGGATGATTCCTTGCACAGCAATAGCAATGTGACAGTAAACGATGGGACTTTCAACATTCAGTCCGGGGATGACGGTATTCATGCCGATCAGGCGCTGACTATTAACGGTGGAACCATCAAGATTGTGAAAAGTTATGAAGGACTCGAAGGGGCAATTATCACCTTGAATGACGGGGAAGTGGACGTAACAGCATCAGATGATGGGGTGAATGCCGCTGGCGATGAGGCAACAACAAGTAGCACAACAGCAACTACATCGGGAAAAGATACAAATAACAGCAGTTCTGTTATCGACACAAACAAATCAGTAGATACAGATACTGACACAAACTCTGCTAACTCCACTGGAACGACGGGTACCACATCCACGTCAAATCACTCGGTACAAGATACAGATGCAAGTCAGCAGAACCGCGGCCCTGGCGGTATGCCAGGTGAATCATCAGGCAATAACGAACTTCACATCAACGGCGGAACTCTTACCGTAAATGCTGGTGGTGACGGCCTCGATGCCAATGGTTCCATCACAATGACGGGCGGAACGGTTATCGTGAATGGCCCAACGAATAATGGGAACGGGGCACTGGATTATGACGGAACGTTTGTAATCAGCGGCGGATATCTTGTTGCGGCGGGAAGCTCTGGCATGGCGCAAGGCACTTCCGATGCTTCAACGCAAAATACAATCGTGATGACCTTCCCTGAGACACAAAAAGCCGGAACACTGGTTCATGTTCAGGATAGCAAAGGCAACAATATCCTGACGTTTGCACCAGCTAAAGATTACCAAAACGTAGTCGTTAGCTCACCTGATCTCGCAAAAGATGGATCTTATGTCATCTTCTCTGGCGGAACATCGACAGGCAAAGCGGTGGACGGGCTCTATACTGGCGGTACCTATAGCGGCGGAACCCAAATCGTTGCCTTCCAATCCACAAGCAATGTGACCTGGGTGAATGAATCAGGCGTAACGACAGCCCGCTCCGGCATGGGTGGTTTCGGTGGCGGCAATGGACAAGGCGGATTCGGCGGTGGGAGAAATCGTTCGCAGTCCGGTACATCTACGGATACAATGGGTACGACAAGCACAACTGGAACTACAGGAACTACGGATTCGGCAAAGTAACCAAATTCAATAAGCTGTTTGAATAGATGGCAGTTGCCATTGCCTGACCTCAGTAAATTAAAAAGTCCGGCTCTGATTTCACAATCAAGTTGAAATCAGAGCCGGACTTTGCTTGTTTTTCCCATAGGAAAATAAGTCATCTAACAGAACCCTGTCATCTTAACGCAAATATGGATATATATTCTAAAGGTTGCTTAGCTGGTTTCCAATTAACTATGACACTGGAGGAGCGTTCTTTTTACGCAGATAAGTTACATTCTTGGATAAAGGAACATACTTAATTGGGCAACAGCTGAGAACAACTTCAATCGGGTATGGAAACCAAGCCGCGTGATTCACTATATGGCTCAAGGATGAAATCAGGGTATCGAAAGCATCGAAAGCTCAGGTTTCACGTCAGAAATTAAATTCTAACGATCACTAGGAACCTTATTTTGCAGGAAAACACCCTTTTCAGATTCTAACGATCACCACGGAGCTTATTTCCAGGAAATATGCCAAAAAACAGCCAAAATATAGCTTTTCTACCGAAATAGCGTCACTGGGGATCGTTAGATTTTTATAATAGCTGAATCCAGCCAAATAGCGTCTCTGGGGATCGTTAGAATTAGTCAAGGCGAAATCTAGATTCGTGGGGAACCATTTTGCGTGAAGATCAGGCCACGAACACCTTTGAAAACTCAACATTTCCGAAGCATATTCTTCATAAAAAAGGGATCAATCCGGCTAAGGCAATATTAGTGTATAAATCGGTCCATGCACGCCGTGCCTTACTGACGTATCAGACTGTTTTTAACGAGACGACTTTCTATGTGAAACCTGTAACCGATAACAGTGGGATTACCAAAGATAACTGGTATCTTGATGATATGAAAATTGCTCCCGTGATGAAAGAGCTAACCAAGGTAGGACAATACTTTGCCCATCATATCCCGAATTGGGTCAACCGTCCAAACTAGCTGTACATACTCATTAAGCTGTAGCGATAGTACAACCTCACATGGTCGATTTTTGAAAATACCCACCTGTCCCACTCTCAAAAAGCATACACATACACCTTCGTTCGCAGTGCATCGCGGCAGGTGATGGTACGCAGTGGCTCCTTGCCCGGCAATGCAAAGCAGACGCTAATGACCTTCGCCCCCGGCGGCAGTTCCCGTTGGAACTTGTCCACGAGCCGATTCATTGCACCGGGAAATAGATAACAGATCACACAGTCCGCATGCGCATAGGAGCATGTGTAGATGTTGCCTCGGGTGAAGCGCAGGCGCCCCTTCAACGAATGCTGTTGTCCTCCCGCCCGGCGGAGCAATATACTCAGCCATGTTAACCATTGAGAAGTCCACAGTGGGATGAGTGAGTTTTCGATGCCGGTCAGTCTTTTGCCAGGACAATATTTCACTACATCCATGCCCAGCGTTCCCCATCCCGAACCCGCTTCCATAATATCTGCATAACCCGATATACGATTAACCTCCTGTATAACCACTTGTCTGACCGGGCGGGATGTCGGCATGGGCGAAATTCCATTTTTCCAGCTTACGATTACAATCCATATAACGGCAATCAAAGTTAACACGGCGATAAGCCATGGAAATAATTGAATAATCATCATGATCTCATCATAACAAAGGGAAGCTTCGGCGGTCTATGACCGCGCAAAAGCTTCCCTTTGTCCATATTCTTATAAAAGGCATGATCGTTGTTACTTGGTATTTCTGTCTAGAGGATATGATGCAACTATTCGCCAGTTTCCCCGACATGAGATTTCATGTATACCCCTTTTTTGTACACGGATTTAATCGTAAAATGAATACCCAGCTTGCGATTCGTGCGGTAGATGAGCGAGTTAATCTCATCGATACCCACCGGATCACTCTCCAGCATACTTCGTTCTGGCCACACCTGAGCAATGATCTGCTCCCTCGTGACAAAATGATCCAGTTCACTGTACAGCAGTTTGAACAGTTGATACTCCTTTTTCGATAAGGGAATCTCATCCTCGTTCACCTGCACTGTCTGCAAATGATCCTGTAAACGCACACCTTCACCGAGCAAGTCCGATATACGGTATTCTCTCGTCTCCCCGAGATCGCCTTCCACTCGAAGGTGAATCAAACCGTTGACCAGTGTCAGGCTGTCCCCTTCGCCAAACGGATATTTCTCATATGGGACAAGGCGCTGCCCGTTAAGTTCGGTTCCATTTTTACTATCCAGATCCTCGATCCAGAGCTGTTCTTTCGTGTCATAATGAATGCGGCAATGCCGCTTCGATATCATCTGATTATAGATGGACAAGTCCAGTTCACTGACACCTGTGTAACGCCCCACCGTAATCGAGCGCCCCTGGCTCACATAGGCGAATGAACCATCGCTCTCCTGTCCCGGCGTACGAATGACGATTTTTGCCGTCTCCCGCATGTTATTCCCCACCTTTAATGTCACTCGATCTCTATCTTTTCATTCTAGTACTGATAAATTCATCAGATTTGTTCCATTGTTTGCATGCCTGCCATTTCATATAGTGATATACAGGAACACCATAGACTTAAACAGACTTAAACACTCATTACTCATTCTATTACTATACCAGACGTTGTGCTTTTTTTCTCATAACGCCCTGACGGACGCTTTAGCTTATTCAACAAGAGAGGTATTTCCCATGAAGAAAAAAACCATTTTGATATACGTACTGCTTGCCTTCGCTTTATCGATCACCCTAACCGTGCTGTCACGCGTGAGTGACGATGGCGGTGTATCACCAAAAGGGACATCAGCCTCCGAAATCTCCTGGCTTCGTATGAACAATCAACCTTAAATGTGGCAGCTACTCTATTATAAACGCGACTCCTGTGCAAAACGTTTCACGAATGTCATCGATGCGTAACATTTGCAGCACGTCTTACGTTCCACGATATAAGGGGAGGAATTACAGTGAAAAGAAATACCATTCACGCAATCACATGTGCTCTTTTTGCTGCTTTGATCCTTAGCAGTTGTCAAAGCTCGGATCGGCCCAATCCAGCGGAATTAAATAAAACTCCACGAGAGCTGGGGTCATTCTATCCGGATAACATTACGGAAGTAGATTCAATTGAAATCATGAGTGGCAGTGACGGTTCTACAAAAAGGACAACCAATCTTCAGTTGATTCATGACTGGATTGAAAAGATTCGACATGTAAATATTGTTCAGCATCCAGATGCAGAAGACACAACAGGGGTTCTGTTTCATGTGACCATGTTTAAACAAGAAAACGTCATATTTTATATGACACCTACCCATATGAACCATCAGCCAATTGAGCCTCAAGGTGAACTGGCAGACCTCATGACTGAGCTTTACGAAGCCATCCCATAGCTCTTATTGCACTAAAAAGGACTCTGAAATCACTTCCATTCCAGAGTCCTTTGACAACGTTCAACGAAGTATGCAACGTAGCAAGCACAGCGTTTTCTAACATGATTAGTACAACAACACTGGTTATACGCCTGCATCAATTCTGTTAATCATCTGTTTCTTCGACCTTCGCCGCGCTCTCCTTCGCCTGTATCTCCTCCATCCGGCTGGACACCTTCTGATACAGATACGAAATACCCAACAGCAACACACCAAAACTGAAATATGCAAAGATTTTGCTGCCTGCGGTCAGGAGACTGACATCGTAGAACACCATCTTGCCCGTGGCGAACAGCGTCAGGCCCAGACCGAGACGCCGAATCATGACGTATTTTCGACGGAATCCGTACGCAATATAGAGAATCGCCAGCATCAGATAGATCAGGCTAAACATCAGCCCGACATCGCCCCACTGGAATTGAATGGTCAGAAACACCGTTATGACGCCGAGCAGATAGGTCCCTGCAATAACAGGATACCACTCCACACTTTTGAACTGACCACGGATGCTTGCAATGAGCAGGTCACGCCCAGCGAAGAACACACCTACGTTGAAAATAATCAGGACAATCAGTCCGACAATCTCGGCCGCCGTATGCTGTTCCACACCTGGCTGCAATGCAGGCATTGTCAAAGTGACAGCCAGTGCAATACAGCATCCAACCGCATGCAAGAAGAGTGTATACCCACGCAGGAACGGGTCACGAAGCCATTTCACTTTGCCCAGTCCATACGCCAAAGCAATCGTCAGCGCAGCAAACATAAGCATCTTGTAGAACATGTACAAGACGAACGTTTCATCAACAGCCCTGACATACAGTTCGTTCGATTCATAGAGCACGTATAACCATACATTCACAAGGGTCACGTACCTGAAACCTTCCAGGAAACCGCGCTCCCATGGGGCGTAGTTGAAGCTTCTTCCCATTCCTTCGGAGGCATTTCCGCGCAGTGCCCAAGCATAATAAAGCGTAATGAGCAGGGTGCCCAGCGTAAGGCTGGAGTATTTTAACATGAAATACGATTGTTCCCCCACAAAGAATAACGATAACAAATCATACTGCACAAAGATTGTAATACATAGGAGCACAATGCCCCAACCCGCACGTTCCACCGCCTTGAACTTTCTGAAATGTCCAAACGTAACGAGCAGCACTCCTTCGATCAGCCAGCCCATCGACAGCCATCTCGAACCAAACTGGAACGGAACAAACAGAATGGTAAAGGTGAGCGACGTAAGATAGAACAGTAGAATTGTCTGCTTCTCCAGCGCCATATAACGCTGAACGAACCTCGCAAGTCCGAGATAGACGAGTGCAAAAATAACAGCAAGCAAGCCCTGCGCATCATTCCAGCCCGCCGCATCAAGCAATACATATAAAACAAGACAACTCAAGCTTGTATTCATCGCTAACAAAGCAAAATCCCACCAGGTCAGCTTCACCCGATGTTTAAACGGATACGCAAGCGTAATACCCAGATACAGAGCAAAAGTCACCACAGAATACAGCATACCCACCTGTTCACTTGGCGACAGCCACAGCAGAATCAGCATGGACGGCGCGTGGAACAGGAAACTGATATAGTGCACCACCGGCCAACGCTGCCCAAAGGAAATAAACACAATGATGCCGTTCAGCAACAACAGATAGATCATTGCGGTATAGACCGCTGTGCCTTCCAGCCCAAACGTAAAAAGGTACGAGAAGAAAGGCAAATATCCACCCACAAGACCAAAGGAACAGATCGTCTTGGACTGATACCGCAACGACAACAACACGGACACGGCCGACACCAGAACGGATAGACCGAGACCTGTATATAACCCGATGATCTGAAGCAGAAAGTAACTGTAGAAGATCGAACCGAACAGCACGGAGATTCCTCCGCCTAGCAATCCCATTGCAAATGTTTTCTTTTTCCGGCGGAACAGCCATTCCCCACCTGCGAGCATCAGTACACCAAGCAGAAAGAAACCCGCACCCTTCATCTCATCGCTAAACCATGTTGAATAAGAATATCGGAAGGCTGCTCCTACCCCCAAAATAATGAGCAGGATGGCTACTTTGTTAATCCAGCTTAGTCCAATGCGCATCTCCATCCGGTTCTGCTTGATTCGGCGCTGGATCGTTTCCTCACTCAGTTCCTCCTCTGCCATCTGGTCATAACTATGCTGCATCTGTCCGCGCACAGCCTCGGCTCTCTCCCATACTGCCTGCTTGTGCGATTCGATCCGCGCATTCACCTCGGTTGCCAGATAGGCAATCTGTTCCTTCATCTCAGCCGCATCCTCTTGCAGATGCTGGGAAGCCTGATTGAAGAGAGTATTCAGATTAGATTTGGTGCGATGCTCTAATTCGCTGATATGGTCATTATGTACTGCTGTTTTCCCTTGAAAATAGGTCTCCATCTTCTCCCGGGATACCCGGATCAGATTCAGCTTCTCGTCCAGCATCTGCTCGGACAACGCCATGCGAAGACGCGCATTTTCCTCTTCCATCTGGCGTGCACGACGTTCCAGTTGTTGCAGCTTGAGCTGTTGCGCTTCCGTCTGTTCCAGCAACTGTTCATTGCGAACCGTAAGGTCATCGGACTGATACTCCTGCAGTAAGGCCTGATAGTCCTTGGCGAGTTGCCTCTGCTGCTCCTGAACCTGCCTAAGCCGATCCTTAAATTCCTTCATGGACTTCCTCCATTGGTTGTCATAAGATGTTTTCCTATATTTTACTATACTTATGGCAAAAATTGAGGTTTTCATGATAACTTTCCATCTGATGCATTTCTGAGGATCTACATATAAAACATAAAAAACACCAGCACTCCAGGTCTGTGATATCACAGATGCCAGAAGATGCTGATGCTTATTAATAAAAGCAGCGTGGAGATATCTAAAAACGATCCAAATATACTATGGAAGGTAATTATAGAATGTCATTTTCGTTAATCGACTCAATGCGTCGGTTTAGGGATGGGGTTTTTCAAAAATACGCCGTACGACAAAGCGCCCAGAAGCAGCAAACCTGCGCCCAGCAAAAACACATTATTAAAGCTGCCTGTCGTATCGAGAATGTATCCGGTTACAACAGGAGCAAGCGCAGCACCCAAGAATCCGCCAAAGTTCTGTATTGCACCCAAGGAGGCTACTTGTTCACCCGGAGCAATATCTGCAGCCAGTGTCCATATGACACCTGATGGTAGTTGCGAAGCAAAGTAACCAACAGACAATAAAACGATACTCACAACCGTACTGTCGATGAATGGGATAGGCGCTACCGACGCTGCGGCCAGAATAGCTCCACCAACGATAGGAACCTTACGTGAGGTGACTGCATTTACCCCTTTTCGAATGAAAAAGTCCGAGATTAACCCGCCCAACAGTACGCCGATAATTCCGGCTACAAACGGAATCGAGGCAATCCAGCCCGTTTCCTTCAGCGTAAAGCCCTGCTCCTTCTCCAGATAGCTTGGAAGCCATGTCAGGTATACCCAGATCGTAAACATAATACCGAAGTTTCCGATGATCATAAACCAGGTGCTTTTGTGTTTGAACAATGAACCCCAGTTTGCTTTCGGAGCATCAGCAGTTTTTTCTTTTTCCATATCTGTGCTCTGTTCAGCTGCAGCCACCGGCCCTTTGATCAGCTGTTTTTCGGCAAATGTCGGATCACGATACACTTTAAGCCAGATCAGCATAATAATCAGACCAATGACACCCACAAAAATAAACATACCTCTCCACGTCATCGTTAACATTAGAACCGTCAAAAGCGGTGGTGCGATGGCATTTGCAATCTGTGAACCCGTGTTAATGATCGAGGTCGGCAGTCCCCGCTCACTCTTGGCAAACCAGCGCTCGGTAACCTTCAAACCCGAAGTGAAAAAGGGAGACTCCGATACACCAAGCAGCATCCGCATCGCGTATAACAGGGAATACGTATTGGTAAACGCACTGAGTATGGTTGCGACAGACCACAGTCCAGACGCCCAAGTAAACATCTTTTTAGGTCCAAATTTGTCCACGAGCCAGCCAGCTGGTAGATTAGCCAATGCATAAGGCCATAAAAAAGCGGATAACAGCAAACCCATCTGTGTGGACGACAGCCCGAATTCTGCTGCTATCGTTGTATTTGCAATGCTTAGATTGGATCTGTCCAAATAATTCACAACTGCACCCAGGAGCAATAGTAAAATGATGCCCCATCTCAAACCTACTTTCGGTGCTTGAGGTACCGAAGCAGGGGATGGCGATGGTTTTAATGTTGCCATGGAAGTCACTCTCCTCAACATACATAAATATTAAATTACTCAAATTATATATAATGAATAAATATGGAAATTAAAAGTTTGAGCAAGCCCTGCTCTTCCCCCAGTAAGGGGAAGATTTCAATGAAGTATACGTTTTCATAACTGGGTAAAAGCGCTTTATATCTCTGCTGCTGTCCCAACAAGCTCCAGCCCTTCGTCCCCCTGCATACTCACAACGACCAGCGTAGTGCAAAGCCCTGGTCGCTGTGAACTTCGTTTACACGCGCACGGGTTATCTGATCTTCTTGGGTTAATTAACGCGCAGCAGCTACCGCCTGCAGAAACTCTTCGGCAGCCTTTGTTACTCGTCCATAATCACCGGAATCCTTGGCTGCTTTGGTGATATAACTGCCGACACCAACGCCAACACAGCCAGCTGTAAGCCACTCATGCACATTTTGCGGCGTAACTCCACCCGTAGGCGCAATCGCAGCTTGAGGCAAAGGCGCAGACATCGCTTTTACATACTGTGGCCCTACAGCTTCTGCCGGGAACAGCTTCACGATATCCGCTCCCGCTTCAAGTGTCTCTACGATCTCCTTGGCAGTGAACGCCCCACTAACGGTTACGGCCTGGTAACGGTTAGCCACCTTGATCATATCAGGGTTGAGTTGAGGACTCACCAGCATCTCTGCTCCAGCCAGTATAGCAGCTCGCGCCGTTTCCCCATCGAGAATTGTACCTGCACCGATCAGAATGCCTTGGGAAGCATATTTACGTGATAAAACCTTGATAACATCAAGCGCTCCCGGTACACTCATCGTGATTTCAAGCGCCCGGATTCCTCCTGCAATTGCAGCTTCTGCAACGGATAGTGCCTCTTCTTCACTTTCTGATCGAATAATCAGTACAATGCCGGTTTCGGCAATGGTGTTCAAGTTCTCCAGCTTACGCCACATATCTGTATCCCCCTTAACTCATATGTCTATATAAATTGAACTAAAGACTTTACACAATTCACTCCGATGATAGAATAACCTCTCTCCACATCGCCCTACTCTTGTCTTTGCGGATACAAACGATCACCGCTGTAGCCCAGCTGACCTGAGAGCTTCCATGCGGCTTCTTTAACCAGCTTTACAATGCTAGCCTCACGTTCCGGGGTCATGCCGGAATACATACTAGCTACACTGATTGCAGCCACCGGCTCGTCCCACTGATCATAGACAGCAGACCCGATGCAGTACATCTCCAGATGATCCTCACGGTCATCGATAGAGTAACCGCGCTCACGAATCTCCTGCATGTCCTGCAAAATATCGGGAACCGTCACTTTGGAGTAGGATGTGCGCGAAGGAATCTCGCCTTCTCCCAAAATCTCCAGCACTTTGCTGGTTGGAAGAGCTGCGAGCAACGCCTTACCCAGTCCGGTAGTATGCATATACCGGCGAGAGCCCAGCTTGGCCGTTGGACGCATCACGGAATAACTCTCCGCTTTGTCCAGATATACAATCCTTCCCTTGTCTTCAATGCCAAGAAAGGCCGTACTGCCTGTCTGACGATTCAATTCCTGAAGCAAAGGCCGGGCCATATGGGGAACTCCCATATTGGACAAATAAGCCATACCTGTCTCAAATACTGCAATACCCAGGCGATATGTCTTGAGACGTGCATCGTCCATTTCAATAAACCCTTTGTGCAGCAACGTCTGCACGAGTTCAAACCCGCTGCTCTTGGGCATGTTCATCTGTTTGCATATTTCATTCAGTGTTAACGGAGCACCACTCTTGGCAAATAAAACGAGTAAATCTGCTACACGCTCCGCAGATTTATTCATGCGAATATTGTCCATGTTATCTCCTTCAAATTCTTCGACGTCGAAGTTCGCATATGTGAACTTATTTCACATCACCGAACGATGCCCTCATTATAGATCAGGCCTTCAGAAAATATCAACCGCTTTCCCGAAAATTTTTTTATGAATTCTTTTTCCCCAAAAGGGATTGTTTTTCTGAGAGAAACAGTTTACTCTAGAAGCAAATGTTCACCAACGCGAATCAAGTTCGTATATGCGAACTATATAAAGAGTAAAATCTATTCATGATCGATATGATCCTGATCATCTGTAGGGGGAAGCACATGAAACCTGTACTGATTTTTCTAATTGGCTCCGCTGGCTCGGGTAAATCAACCATCGGCAAGAGACTAGCCACCGAGCATCACTTTTGTTACTTGGATAAAGATGTTTTGTGTAACACGTTTACAGGCAAACTTCTGGAAACGCAAGGGTATTCTCCTCATGATCGTGACGGCAACGGCTATTACCGCGATGTCGTGATGGATCTAGAGTACGAAACGTTACTAAACGTAGCCAACGACAATCTGCAACTAGGCAGATCGGTTATTCTGGATGCGCCTTTTGTTGGTTATTTTCATAAAAGCGATTACATTGATGAGTTGGTTCACAAATACGGGTGGGATCAGGTCATTCCTGTTGTGCTCCGGGTCGATGTAAATATGGATGTGCTTGAACAGCGCTTGCGAAATCGAGGGTTGGAGAGGGACAGATGGAAGCTCGAGCATTGGGATACTTTTGTGCAAGGATTGAAAGCCAACGTCTGTACGTGGGAAAATGTAAAGCTTGTCTCTGTCGATAACAGTTCAGAAAATTTGGATCTGGAACAGCTGACTTCACAGTTGCCCTTAGCTGTAACCTCACTTGGTTCTTAGCACTGACCTTAAACGAAAACATATGAATCTGACACCCGTATGAATATCCATATCAATACGCATCAAAAAAAGTACACAGAGAGCATCTGCCCTGCTGTGTACTTTGGTGTTTTTTTATCATATAGTTATCTATTCATCAAGGCCGCGAAGATCCACTGTTCCCCATTGATGTGAATCTAGCTTTTATCTGCTGTATCACTTGTATCTGCTTTGCCGCTTTCATCTGTCGATTCAGGCTCAATAAGCTGTGTTGTATTCGGGTCCAGCCAGCTGGAAATCATACCGCGTACATATTTCAGATCGTCCTCAGACAGATCGTAGTACCAGGTACCACTGCGCATCTTCCCATCGCCCTTCAGCATGTAATTGCTGATAGTTGGAATGCTGTCTTTCATATATAGAGACTCGGCAAAATTCACGATAAAGTCCGATTTCATATTTGTTGTAAAATTCGATCCGGCAATCTTGATGATATCTGGGATTTTGGTCAGATTTTTGACCTCCAGCGCACGATTCATAAAGCTACTTAAGAAAATCCGGTGACGCATCGTACGATTGAAATCAGAATCCTCCCGATATCGTACATATCCCAGCGCCTCTTCGCCATTATAGATCGGTTTATTAGCCTCTACGAATAACTTCTCATGGATCTTAAGTTTGTTCTCTATGTTTTTCTTGATCGGCAGCTCCACGCCACCCACCGCATCGACAATGTCCTTCAAGCCATGAAAGTTAATCGCCGCATAGAAGTCTACTTTGTTCTCCAACAGCTTCTCCACCGTGTCCATTGCCATCTTGGCTTCGCCGTGCGCATAAGCCGAGTTAATTTTCGATTTCACATCACGACCCACAATTTCGGTGTAGGAGTCACGCGGAATGGATAACAGTAACACTTTATTATCCTCTGGACGCACGACAGAATAAATGATCGTGTCCGAACGGCTTGGTTCATTATCCCGCTGGTCGATGCCCAGTAGCAACAGTGAAAAAGGATCGGTATGCTGAACAACAGGCGCATCCTTATCCCCTGCGGGTTTAAACGAATCATCCAAAGCTTCCTTCACCGTACCTGAGGCGAACAGGTTAAATGCCAGCACAACGAGTTGCTTCTGATAGATAAATCCGATGCCTCCGAGCACAATCAATAGGCTCAGTATGATGATGAGCGGCTTCTTCCATTTTTTCTTCGGTTTTTTCGGCTTCCGTCGGGTTAAATGTGCAGCACTGTTTTCCATCATATCTCCTTTAGTTGCGGTTTCTTCATTCATTTAACTATATTAATAACACGTTTTCAATAGATTACGATATAATCGGCTATACAAATACTGGACACAGAAGGAGCGATGAGAGATGGAATATCGACGTTTAGGCAACAGCGGTCTGCGTGTATCGGCGCTGGGGCTGGGCACAAATGCATTTGGCAAAAGAGCTGATCAAGCCGCTTCGACCCGCATTCTTCATGCAGCACTGGACCGTGGCATCAACTTTATTGACACCGCCAACATCTATGCTGGCACAGAATCAGAACGAATTATCGGACAGGCACTAGCCGGTCGGCGGGAAAACGCAGTGCTTGCTACCAAAGCCGGCTTGCCCCGGCATGATGGTCCCCATGGGCGCGGCTCCTCGCGCTACCATCTCCAGCAAGAGCTGGAACATAGCCTGCGGCGTCTGCAGACGGATTATGTTGATCTGTACCAGATCCATACCTTCGACCCGCATACCCCGCTGGATGAAACGTTGCGTACGCTCGACGACATGATCACGTCCGGCAAAGTGCGCTACATCGGCGCCTCCAATTACGCCGCCTGGGAACTGATGAAAGCCCTCGGCATCAGCGAGATGCGCGGATATGCGCGGTATATCTCCACGCAAACCAGCTACTCGCTCGCCGACCGCACACCTGAGAACGAACTCGTTCCGCTATGTCTCGATCAAGGTGTCGGCATTATCCCATATTTCCCACTGGCTGGCGGCATCCTGACGGGGAAATACAATGGACAAGCCAGCATACCTTCTGGCTCCAGAGCAGATACCGACCCTTCCTTCAACCGCTTCCTGCTGGAACATAATATTCAGCTTAGTGAACAGGTAAGCGCCAAGGCAGAGGCTGCCGGTTGCTCTCCAAGTACACTATCGCTGGCATGGCTGCTAACTCGTCCGGCCGTATCCACGGTAATCGTGGGAGCCACGCAGACGGAGCAGCTGGAACACAATCTGGCTAGCCTTGATCTAAAACTTTCAGATGAATTACTGACTGAACTTGATCAACTCAGCGAGGACTTCCGTCATGGTCAGCCATTCGCATCGTATAGACTAGATTAGATTCCAATGACAAATAAACCTTCCAACCTTACACGGTTAGGAGGTTTATCCATTTTTCGTCATTTTTCGCGCAAGATATATCATGAATCCACTTCATGCAAACGGAAGCCGCTGATGAAAATTAAAAGTAGTATCTGTATTATTGATCCGCTCTGTGCCTGATGAATTCCTGCATGATTTCCATATAACCTTCTCTACGATCCGCTAAAAGCTCGAAGAAGTTTTTATCGGATTCCTCCACGAGATTCATGCCTTCAATCGCCAGCCTCGTCCCCTCTGGCGTTGTCGTAATGATATTCGCCCGTGTATCCGTATGATGACGCGCACGCTTAACGTATCCTCTCTTTTCAAGGGCTCGTAACACTTGGGAGGTAACATTAACGTCTACATTGGCAAAATGAG
Source organism: Paenibacillus sp. 4624 (assembly GCF_050435065.1). NCBI lineage: Bacteria > Bacillati > Bacillota > Bacilli > Caryophanales > Paenibacillaceae > Paenibacillus > Paenibacillus sp. 4624. Next base: position 204,461 of record NZ_JBNDJR010000002.1, on the reverse strand, counting down.
CAATCTGTACCTGGGTGACTCCCTTGCCTTCCGAGTCGCGTTCATTAAGCCATAGACATGTATGCAATAATATAAATTGCGGCTGAGTCAGATCAAGCGGTTCTAGAACCCTCCGTACTTCCTTCTGCCACATTGTGGTTACCTGCCATAACAAGTATCCGGGACTATCTTGCGGATTCGTGTATCGTGAGCTTTTCATTGTTCTACCTCCGTGATGTACGATCTTGTGCAACAGAGTTGTATGTATATATCATACATGGTATAAGGAAACTGTTATAATAACGCTTCGAAATACACTTCCGTTGCACCTCTGTTCATTCATCTATGAAATAATATAACGATTTATCGTGTAGGAATAAACTGTTTTATCCATTGACCAAATCCCTGTGGATTTCGACTCTGGATTAGGACGGTACCCTCTCCTCGAAAGCGGCAAACTAACCCTTCGCCACTCGTCACACTGGACAACCAGCCTTGGGATGCTTTTTCGATGCGATAATCAACGTAATGAGGCCAAGCTACCAAGTGGGCATTATCGACAATAATCTCTTCGCCAGCAGCCAGTTGTATAGGATGTATCGCACCATAGGAGGACAGAAACACAGTGCCTCGTCCGCTAATCTCAATAATAAAGAAGCCTTCTCCGGAAAAAAGACCTTTTTTCAGATTCTGCATTTTGGTATTCACCTGAATGCCTTCTGTTCCTGCCAGAAATCCGTCCTTCTGTACATAGAGAGAGTACGAACCATCCAGTTCTACTGCCTCCACACTGCCCAGTGTTGTTGGAGATAACAAAATCTCCGCGTTCCCCCCGGCTGCCGTCAATTCCTGAAAGAAAAATTTCTCTCCACTCAGCATGCGGCCAAATCCAGCGAGCATGCCGCCTTCGGCTGATCCTTTGAGTTCAACGGTAGGCGACATGGACACCATGGCTCCACTCTCAGCCTTGAAACGCTCTCCACGCTGTAACTCTACCTTAAGCATAGCAAATGCGCCATCGTATAGAATTTCGTATCTCACGGTTTCATCAGCTCCCTGTCATTGTCAGTAGTAAAGTCATTGAGTCCGTTATCTTCCAGCACAGCTGCTTTGTCACCATATTCCTTGATGATATGCTGGTCACCCCAATTACATAGTGCGGTCAGAATCGGCTCTAAACTCCGGCCGTAATCACTCAGTTCATACTCTACCTTGGGTGGCACCTGATTGTACACGATTCTTTTTACAATACCGTCATTCTCCAGCTCACGTAGTTGCTGCGTTAACATCTTCTGGGTGATTGCGGGCATAATACGCTTTAGATCACTGGTTCGTTTCTTTCCATGTGTCAGGTGACAGAGAATAACACACTTCCATTTGCCGCCAATAACCTCCAGCGTTGCTTCAACGGATATATTATATTTTTTGCGCTCCATCGTTGTCTTCCTCCCCGATGCATCTATTATTTGCTTCCGTTCATGCTAATGTATAGGCACCAAAAAGTACGTAGGGTACTAAAAAGTACGTACTGTTCATGATATACCGAATAATTCATAATAGCATTTGCCGGTAAGCAAATCTACATTCTAGGAGTTGAACAGGACATGCATCATGAGACAAAACACAGCACTTGGGCGCTACTGGCATTAGCAATCAGCGCTTTTGCCATCGGTACAACAGAGTTTATCAGTGTAGGACTCTTGCCTCTGATCGCAAATGATTTTCATATTAGTGTATCTTCAGCGGGGCTGACCGTTACCATATATGCTCTGGGTGTCATGTTCGGTGCACCGATCCTGACATCACTGACGTCTGCTATATCACGCAAAACATTGCTGCTGGCCATCATGATGGTTTTTATTGCCGGCAATACCCTGGCATCCTTATCCACCGGGATTACTGTGCTTCTTATCGCACGGGTGATATCAGCTCTCGCACATGGCTTGTTCATGTCGATTGGCTCTACCATAGCAGCTGATTTGGTACCCGAAGGCCGCAGAGCAAGCGCTATTGCCACGATGTTCTCGGGTCTGACCATTGCAACGGTAACGGGTGTGCCTATTGGTACATTCGTAGGCCAACATGTTGGCTGGCGAGCCGCCTTTATCCTGATTGCAGCTGTTGGCATCCTTGCCTTGATCGTTAACCTCTTGCTTGTGCCCTCAACGTTACAACGCGGTATACGTACAGCCTTTCGAGATCAGGTGAAACTCGTAACGGGCGGTCGTTTGATGCTTGCTTTTATCATCACGGCCGTAGGCTACGGAGGCACATTTGTTGTGTTCACATACTTGTCTCCGCTATTGCATGACATTAGCGGTTATTCGGATCAAATGATTGCTTTCATTCTGCTGTTATACGGTGTGGCCATAGCCATTGGTAACATGATCGGCGGTAAAGCAGCCAACCGCAATCCATTGAAGTCACTTCTTGTCATGTTCGTTGTGCAAACGATCATCCTTGGCATCCTGTATTTCACCGTTCCGTTCAAATGGGCCGCACTCGTGACTATTATGGGCATGGGGCTGCTCGCTTTCATGAATGTACCTGGCCTTCAAGTGGTGGTGGTTACACTCGCAGAAAGGTTTGCACCACAAGCCAAAGATGTCGCGTCTGCCTTTAACATTGCCGCGTTTAACGGAGGTATCGCTATAGGTGCCTATCTGGGCGGCGTCGTGAATGACTCCATCGGTTTGATCCACACCACCTGGGTCGGTGCATTAATGGTGCTCATTGCGGCAATCCTGACGTTATGGGCGCAACATCTTGAACAGCAAGTTACCACAAACTCAGACAGGTTGGATACAAATTTTGTTAAGGTTTGATCTAGTAGAAAAGTAACCTTTCTTGTTATAGATCAGAGACCGCTCGAATCCATATCTGGTCTCATATTATATCGACATACTATATACGTTACTATATAGGTTGGACGTTATTTGATCTACTATGATTTAATTTTGTATCATGAATTGTTGGCAATTTCACTCTATATGGAAATATAAACAGATTTCAAGGAGGATTTCTCATGACAATAGCAAAAAATCTACAATCGACAACAACATTACACAACGGTGTTCACATGCCTTGGTTTGGCCTGGGCGTATTCAAGGTCGAAGAGGGATCCGAACTGATTGAGGCGGTAAAAAGTGCAATCAAACAAGGTTACCGCAGTATCGACACGGCGGCGATCTACGGCAATGAAGCAGGAGTTGGACAGGCCATTGCTGAGGCATTGCAAGAAAACGGGTTAAAGCGCGAAGACCTGTTTATTACCTCTAAGGTATGGAATGCTGATCTTGGTTATACAGAAACACTTGCCGCATTTGAAACCACGATGAGCAAGCTGGGACTGGAAGTTCTCGATCTATACCTGATCCACTGGCCCAAAGCCGGTAAATATAAGGGTGCATGGAAAGCCATGGAGGAACTGTACGCAGCAGGCCGAATTCGTGCCATTGGCGTAAGTAATTTTCAGATTCATCACCTGCAAGATCTGATGCAGGATGCACAAGTGAAACCGATGGTCAACCAAGTGGAGTACCATCCCCGTCTAACGCAGGAAGATTTACGAGCATTCTGCAAACAACATGGCATTCAGCTTGAAGCCTGGTCACCGTTGATGCAAGGTGAGCTTCTGGATAACCCAGTACTAGCAGAGATCGCCGCAGCCAAAGGTAAATCTATCGCACAGGTTATCCTTCGCTGGGATCTGCAGAATGGCGTTGTAACCATTCCGAAATCAACCAAAGAACATCGGATTATCGAAAATGCAGCCATTTTTGACTTCACGCTGTCCACGGAAGAGATGGAACAGATCAACTCGTTAAACGAGAATGTGCGGGTAGGCCCAGACCCGGATAACTTTGATTTTTAATTCAATTCGTTAAAATAACACCACTAACCTATGAAACAAAGTCGATTATTTATCCATCGGCTTTGTTTTTGGTTTCTTCTTTATGATTAAACTGGTTAATGAGTTTATCCAGGATCATGGACTGCTTGATTACTTCAGAATGTAGAAATCCGTTATATTCCTTTGTAAGTTCGTTCAATCGGCCCCTGGCCCGCTCCATTTTCAACTGTATAAGTACACTTTTTCTCATCAAATTAACCCCTCTGAAACATTGTAGAATCTGATGTCAGATTATAGAATATTGTTTTAAAGGCACAAAAAGAGTTCTATTATATGAAATTTGACCGAATACACTTCCACTTTAGCCTTACTTAGCTTCATATAACTCTGAACGATCTCTAATTTTTTCGAAAATAGCTAAACAGGAATTAAGAATTGTGCTACTCCCCATAGCTACGGATAGATTCAAGCCTTCCAACATAAGCTCTGTGGCAGAAAGAATATCCTTACTCTCAATGAAGCGATACACGGCCAAATCCCCTAAGAACTGGACGTATTTTTCTTTTATTATCGTCGGTTTATACTCCCCGAATTCGGCTTTTCCCGATTGATAAGGTATATATTCCGCAAATCGTTCTAAAATCGTGTCAATATTGAAATGATAAATATTTGCTGCTTGGATCATGTGCCACAGAGCAATGAATATCTCCCCTTCACGGGTTGCTATATAATCAGCATATTCATCTATAATCTGCACTTCTCCTGACATCAGACGATACAGGTAGGTATTCGCAATAGCCCATTCTGAGAATTGTCCAATAATCTGTTCAGCTTGCTCGTCTTTCTCCCGAATCCAGCGTTCCCCTTTATCGTATAAACCTACAAGATCCAGTGCTCTTTTGTAATCACCGCACTTCTCACTTGCAGTAGCTTGGGCCAGATAGGCGTATAAAATATAATAATAAAGCGGTTTTTCTGTCTCTTTCTTTACTTCTATCGGCCGAACAGAACGGTGTTGCAATTCATATTGTATCGTTGCGATTCGTTGCATCTCTTGGGCTAGTGTATTCACTTTCTCCCACTTATGGGCCATTCCGAATGCATGGGATAGTTGCTTTAGTGCTTCAAGCTGATCGGCTTCATCCAGTCGGTTCACGTATGTCTCGAACCGAGTTGCCGCTCGTACATTTTTTTCCATATTGTCCCCTAGATCAATTAAAAACAAACGATATTGGCAACGTGCAAGACGTTCAGAATGCTGATACTTTTCCGCTTCACATACCCCTCTGTATAAAACTGATGCAGCCATATATTGGTTATTTTCGAATAACTCCTCAGCTATATCAAATAATACGGATACATAAGCAAGGTCTTCTAAAATACGGTTTGTAACTTGCTGGATACAATCCACCCGATCCAAATCAGCACAACGAAATATAAACGGCCGTATACGTCTGATGGAGATCAGGGTTGAAAAACACTCGTCTATATAATCATCAAAAAAATAATCTTCAGGTAATCCCATACCCGCGGTAATCGCTATAAGTTGATTCATAGATATGGGTTTATTGCCCTGTAATATACGGCTGAGCGTACCTGAATTGATGCCTGATGTCACAGCAAAGTGTGAATGTTTAATATGATTATCTTGTATGTACTGCATCAATTTTTCTCGAATTGAATTTGTACACTCCATCATACACACCTCCGCTAATATACAAGTAATGGGTTGAATTTCCTGTATATAACTATACCAAGTAAGAATCATTCATGGGTCTAAAAAATATGATCTAACACATGATTTTCTATACTCCATTTATCCATTCCGAATCATAGCACAACCGGCTTAAGCACAATCCCATCCCCTGTTTATTTAAGGGTTATGATCGCCCAAATAACATTTCCGGGAATCGTGAGATTAACAAGCACCAAAGAGGCTGTGTCTAAATTCGATTCGAAATTTAGACACAGCCTCTTCTCACTTTGTAAAACCTTCTTGTAAAAAACTTCACCCCAGCGAAGATACCTGCATCGCTCCAGTTGCAGCCTCGGCTTATTCAAATGGCTTCCAGCCATCCTCCCCCGACAGAACGAGGGACAACGCATACTCGGCTGCTTCTTCCTCTGTCAGTATGTGAGACCAAGGCACGCGCACATCGGCACGTCCGGCTCCTGGCCCGGCACTTTTATATTCGGCGTAATTAACCGTGGTTTCCGCTTCGACCTTGTTCCAGTTATGCCAGCCTTCCTGTTTCACATGCGCACCGAGCCAGCAGTTCAGGAAACAGACTTTGGAATGATTACGCCACGGCCTGCCCAGATACACCGATTGCGGAGGGGCATTGCTGGTCAGATCACATTCCATAAACACATACCCGTAACGAATATCTTCTGGTGTAGAGGCCGCCGTAATCCAGCCATTCACATGTCCTTCCGCAACCTCCGCTTCCGTCAAGCGACTCTTCGTGAAGATCTCACAACCCTTGAACACAACCGTAGCCGAGCCAAAAATAAAGTCGATATCCCCTTCGATATAACAATCCTCGAAGTACTGTCTTAACTTCCTGCGCTCGGCACCGTCACGAGGCCCACCGAAATAACTGCGGTCCAGCGGTTGCTCAGGCAACGGTCCGGTAAAGATCGTATCCTGATGACCGATAAAACGGCATCCGCGGAACACAGCACGATCCCCATCCACATAGACTGCTAGCGCCTGTCCTACCTCGCTGCCTGGCCCAGCCGAATTCACGAAAGAGATGCCTTCCGCCTTGAAATCATCAGCCCCGATAAACGCTGTGTACGAATGGAATGTATGATACTGTGAACCGTCGGGAAATCGCTTGAGTGCATGGTCATCATAGGTGATGATCGTCTGCTCGGCGCCCTCACCAATCAGATGGATGCCCGGCTTATCCATGTGCAGCTTCTCATAATATACGCCTGCCTTCACTCGAATCGGAAGGCCGTGAGTACCATGATCCGGATGAGCATCCACCGCCGCCTGAATGGTTGTATAATCTCCTGATCCGTCAGAAGCAACCGTAATACTGGGAGCAGATGACTCCATCACGAGATCCGCTGCCGAGCGTTTCTCCGTCATGGCAAACGCTCCATTTCCAGTGCCGCCAGCAACAACGGAGCAACACCCATAAAGGAATCGCTTACAATGGCCTCGCTGACATAGTAGCCGTACGAGCCATCACGATCCAGACTCAATCCTGCACCGTGGCAGATGCCGTTCAACCGAACGCCTTCAGTGGTCTCCTCCACCAGCTTGGAGGTAAGCCCTTGCCATCCTTTTTCCGCCGCAGCTCTGAAGTGAGGTTCCAGATAATGCAAACGTACACCTTTCGCAATGGCATATACAAACATGCTTGACCCTGAAGCTTCCAAATAATTCCCTTTGCGGAACCCTTGATCCAGCACCTGGAACCATAGTCCGCTCTCCTGCTCCTGTACACGTACCAAGGCGTTACACATCCGCTCAAAGATACCAATGATCGTCCCTCGTTTCGGATGATTCAGCGGGAAATGTTCCACGCTATCCACGATGGCCATGGCATACCAGCCCATAGCTCGGCTCCAGAAGTGCGGGGAACATCCAGTCAGGGAGTCGGCCCAAATCTGCTCTTTAGATTCATCCCAGCCGTGGTATAACAGCCCGGTACGCGGATCACGCGTCTGGCGTTCAATCAGTAATATTTGATGCGCGACCTCGTCCCATAACTCGGGACGCTGAAACGTCTTCGCATATTGGGAGAGAAAAGGGGAAGACATGTACAGTCCATCCAGCCACATCTGGAACGGATAGATTTTTTTGTGCCAGAAACCACCCTCGGATGTGCGAGGCTGCCCTGCCAGTTGCGCAGCGAGCAGATGAGCCGCCTCCGCATAACGTCCATCCTTGGCATCGTCCAACAACGCAAACAGGTTCTTCCCTTGGTTAATCTGGTCCAGGTTATATTCTTCCAGAGAATACGTACCGATGGAGCCGTCTGGCTGCACATACAGATCCATATGTCTTTTCATAAAATCGATATATTCCTGCTTGCCGTATTCTTCTCCTGTTCGTGCCATAGCCATTAACGTCATACCTTCCACGTATGCCCATCGCCCTGAAGGAAATGCATGGAAACCATCCTCGTTACATTGCTGCATGATCGTAGCTGCAATTCGCTCAGACCAGGATAACTGCGTCTGTACCTGCATCGCGTTACCTCCTAGTAGTTTATATGAATTCCAATGCAATACCGTGCATCGAATCTGTGACGAGCCACTGCTCTCATTCTACGTATTCATTCTAAGCTAACTAGCTTCTATAAAGCCGGCATTACTGCCGGCACGTTGCTGTTGAATTACGCAGATTCAGCTTCGGCTGGATGACCACCGGCACATCCACCTGCTCGTCACGAATCAGGGAGACGATGAGCTCTGCCGCCTGAGCAGCCAGTTCATCCAGCGGCGGGCCAATGGTGGTCAATGCTACTTCGGCATACTGCATATCCGGCAGATCGTCATAACCGATAATCGAGATATCACGCGGCACGCTGTAGCCCGCTTCGAGCAACGCCCGAAGTGCTCCCCGTGTGACGAGGTTGTTCAAGCCGATAAATGCCGTGGGAGACTCCGCACCAAACGTATAATTCCGGATCGCGAAATACCCGTCCTCCCACGAAGAATGCGCGGGCAACACATCGTCCTCATTAAAAGTCAGTCCTGTGCGCTGCAAGGCTTCCCGATATCCCTCCAGCTTCACATGCTGTGAGTTACCGATAAATCCAATTCGGCTGTGACCGAGTGACTTCAGATGCTCCACGGCCTTGTACAGCCCCTCCTTACGATCAATCTTGATGTAAGGAGAATTCGGGGCTTCATCTGTACCGAGTACAAAACACGGCATGTTCAGGGTTGCGAACTTTTTCCAGAATACATCCCGATTGTCCAGCGCATAGTCCCACAAAATACAACCATCGACACGCAGCTGGCTGAACACGTCCACCCCGTCATCGGCAACAACCAGAATCATCTGATATCCTCGCTTCTTCAGCTCGGTATGCAGGCTACCCGATATGTTGGAGAACAATGGATTGCTCAGTTCGTCCAGCACAAAGCCGATGATATTGCTTCTGCCGGTGGAGAGCTGCCGGGCCAGCATATTTTTCCGGTATTGGTGTTTTTCCGCTACCGCGAGCACCTTCTGCTTGGTCGCCGGTTTGATCCGGGGATCATCATTCAGCGCTTTCGATACCGTGCTGTAGCTTACCCCCGCCAGTTTCGCTATATCTTTAATGGTAATCAAATTGAATCAACACCTCTCATATGCCTGAAACCTGTTTCTTATTTCTGTGCAGCTTTATAGCGATCGTATTGTGCCTGTCTGCCTGCGATCACCTGTTCAACGTTCATGCTTTTTAGTGTCTCGATGTACTTGTCGAACTGATCCAGGCTTGCATCACCGCTAATAAACTTGAAGTTCATCTCTTCAACATATGTGGTAATGTCAGGCATAGACATGCTCTCTACGCTCGCTTCATCCGGCAGAGCATACACAAACGGGAACGGTTCACGCACATATTTCTCTAATTCTTTGTCCAGCTTCGCGTGCCATGGTGCAACGATCGAATCCGCTGAATCCGTGGATTGGATGTTTGGCAAGTTAACTGGGCCAATTCCGAGCTTCTGGATATATTCATTGTCCTTACCTTTATCTGTGAATTTCTTCACGCCATTCTCTTCTGTATACGTATCATCCTTGATGCCCCAAGTGTAATATGTCTGTGCTTCGTCACTCACTGCATAATCCAGGAAGCGGAAAGCCAGTTCCGGATTTTTGCTATCCTTACTGATGCCGAAGATACCACTAACCGGTGTACGTCCGATGTAGAACTGGTCTCCGTGCGGCCCTTTTAATGGCAGAATGCCTTTGATAATTGGCTCTTCCGGCTTGTAATCCTTGAAGAGTGGGCTGTACACCATCGACATATACCAGCTGAAATTAAACGTCGCTCCGGTTACGTCTTGCGAGATCCGTGAAGTAACCTGGTCGCTTGTGGTACTCGCGTAGTCCACTCCGAGCAGACCTTCCTTGTACAGACCATTCAAGTAAGTCAGGTATTCCTTGTAGGCCGGCTCATAATAGCTGAAGTGCACTTTGCCTTGATCGTCTGCATAAAAATTGTTCGATAGGTCAAGTCCAAAGGTTGGCCCAAAGGCCATCGGCACAAACTTTGATTCCATCGACAATGGAATCTCATCGGCTTTGCCGTTGCCGTTCGGGTCTTCTGTTTTAAATTTGCGCAGCATGGCTGTGAACTCATCCAGCGTGGTTGGCTCAGATAATCCCAGCTTTTTGAGCCAACGCTCATTCACCATGAATACAGGCATGTAGTTACGCGTCAGCGTCTGCTGGGGAACATAATACATTTTACCATCTGGCGTCGTTAAACTGGCTTTCACTGATGGCGACTTTTCATATATTTTTTTGAGATTGACGCCGTACTTATCTACCAGATCATTGATTGGAATAAACAGACCGCTGTTAATATATTTCATTAATTGATCCTGATCCGGCAGGTAAACGATATCCGGGAGTCCTGTACCAGCAGCCAGTCTTGGATTGACCGCATCCGCATAATTCTGAGGAGGAATCAGATCCCAATCGACTTTTACACCTGCATTACTCTCAATTTTCTTAACGATCGCTGCAGTGGACAAATCCACGTTGGTTGTCCATGCGTTCGTTGCCAGGATGGACAGCTTCGCATCCGGTTGATCCGTTACCGGCCCAGCGCCAGTATAATTGAAGGCTTTCTCTGTACTTTCAGGTGTTTTCCCCGCATCGCTTCCTGTACCTGTTCCCCCGCTGCAACCCGCCAAACTGATCGCAAGTATCGCCGCAATTACACTTTTTCTTCCTGCCCCTTTGACTTTCATCCATCATTCCTCCTTGGTATGAACCCTTTTGAACTCCCTTGAATGACTTGCTTGAATGACTGTGGTGCTTGGTAATGCAATCTATCCTTTCACGGCTCCGAGGGTAATGCCCTTAACGAAGTACCGTTGGATAAACGGGTAGATCATCACGATCGGCAGAATGCTGACCACGATGGATACATAACGAACTTGAAGCGATGAAACCGCCAGTGCGCCGGATGTCATCGTACCGCCCATCTTCTGCATCACCTCTGGCGAAGCCATGATCAGCACCCTTCGCAGGAACATCTGGAGCGGTTGCATATCCTGTTTGCCTAGATACAGCAAGGCTGAGAAAAAATTGTTCCAGTGGAATACGGCGTAGTATAGTGTCAGCACGGCTAGTGTAGGCTTAATAATCGGAACGGCCAGACGATACAACATCGTCATCTCATTCGCTCCGTCAATACTGGCGCTTTCAAAGATTTCATTCGGAATACCTTCAAAGGCCGAACGGCAGATCATGACGTTAAACGTAATGACCAGCACAGGCAGCACCATCACCCAGCGAGTATTGTACAGACCGAGTGATGTAATCAGCATGTAGACCGGAATGAGTCCACCTGAGAAATACATGGTGAAAGCAATGAAGAAGTTCAGCTTGCGCCGCAGGAAAAACTGCTGTCTCGACAACGGGAATGCGGCAAGGCAAGTCGCCACAATGTTAAGCAGCGTACCCACAACGGTGTACCAGACCGTGTTATAGAAGGAAACCCACAGTTCCTTATATTGCAGCACCATCTTATATCCTGAGAGTGTGAACCCTACAGGCCATAGCACCACTTTCTGTTTATCGATGGCATCCACCGAACTGAAGGAAATGCTGACCACGTAAAGGAATGGATATAAGGTGACTACAACCGCCAGGATGGTCAGCAGGTAGACGAAGACATAGAATAATCGGTCACTTCTCGATTTTTGCATACAGGTTCTCCTTTGGATCAGTGTGTGTCTTACCAGAGTGACATTTTGGTCAGGCGGCGAGTCAACGTATTGGCTGCAAAAACAAGGATAAAGGTGATGATCGAGTTGAATAGTCCAATAGCTGTAGCGAAGCCATAGTTCTGACCCTCAATCCCCATACGGTACACATAAGTAGACAGCACATCTGCCGTTTCATATGTGGCTCCGTTATAGAGCAGGTATACTTTCTCGAAGCCTACGCTCATAATGCCGCCAAGCGACAGCAGCAACAGAATAACGATGGTTGGTTTGATGCTTGGCAGGGTAAGATGCCACAACTCCTGGAACTTGTTTACGCCATCGATTTTGCCGGAGTCATACATCTCAGGGTCAATTCCCATAATGGCTGCGATGTAGATGATCGAGCTGAAACCAAAGCTCTGCCAGATGTCTGAACTTGTGAAGATGGTGCGGAACCAGCTGGCATCCATCATGAAGTTTATTTTTTCCATACCGAGTCTTGCGATCAGGGTGTTGATGATACCGTCTGTTGGTGATAGGAAGTTGATAATAATGCCGGCCACCACAACGGTGGAGATAAAGTGAGGAAGATAAGTTACGGTTTGCGCAAAGCGTTTAAAGGTTCGATTCTTAATCTCTACGATGCAGACTGCAAATAGAATGGGGATGGAGAAACCGAACAGGAGTGGCAGGAAGGCAAGTAAAAAGGTATTACGCAACAGCCGCCAGAAGTAAATCGAGTTGACGAACTGCTCAAACCAGCGCAGCCCCACCCATTCGCCACTGAACATGCCTTGACCCGGTATAAAGTTGCGAAAAGCAAGCAGTACACCCGGCATGGGCAGATACATGAAGATGAGATAATACAGAAAGATTGGTGAGAACATCAGCAACAAATACTTATCCCGCCGAATCAGACTGAACAGCGTGGACATGCGTTTTTTCAACGTAAACACTCCCCTTCGTTCCAAAATTACAACGTTTGAATTTTTTAATAAAAAAAATCTCGTTTCCCATAATACATCTGATATCGGGCTAACTCCAATTTTGTAACAACCCATACTATATCGCATAATTACAAGAGAAATTGCATTTATTCGGTCTCTTTTATGCCTCAACTATGCCTTTTCAAATCTTACATCCCCCAATTACAACGTTGTAATTTTAATTTAAATGTATACGCTTTCATAAACTTTTTCTCATCTTAGCAGAGTCTTGAATGTTTAGCAACAACAAAATCAGGAATACCCTTTAATTTTTATAACACCATGCCCCGAGGAGCAAACGTGAATATTGCATGGTACCCGCATTGGAAAAAGAAAAAAGGGCAGAAATAGCGTTGCTATTCCGCCCCAACATGTATTACAACGACGTATCATAACTGATTGCGAAACTGCATCGGTGTTACACCCTTAACGCGCTGAAACGCTCTGTAGAACTGACTGACGTGTGAGAATCCCAATGCAAAGCTTATTTCCGTCACTGATTCGGTTGTATTGCGCAGACAACGAACGGCTTCCTCCACACGTAAATTCAGTAGATACTGGTACGGCGTTGAACCTGTCAGCATTTTGAACGAGCGCATAAAATGATACCTGCTCTGATGTGCTACCGCTGCCATGGAGTCGATGTCCATCGGGTTTGTGAAGTCACTGTGAATATACTCTAATACACGCTGCATATGAGGATCTATGCCCAAATTACTTCCGTTAACTCCAAGGAAATGTGGACGATTATTGCCAGAAAGCAATAGCCCCTCTGGGCTCCCGGACCATATGGAACCAGCTTCTCTTGCTGCTCTATGCGAATGCTCGGGTCCAGACAATATGCGTTCAAGATACTGCTCTACAGACAGCTCGGTTTCCTGAATGAGCAACGGGTCCGGTTCATCCTCCAGCCCAGTCACATGCCATCCTCGGAACAGTCTGCCGATCTCTGCAGGATCAAAAGCTTGGGTGATCTGTAATTCAGAATGAACTGATCTTGAACCGCGGTCTGCTAATCCTCTTGGTAGATTACGAAACTTGATGACAATGACGGCTGCGTCCGAACCGATCTCAAAAAAGTGCTCCGTCCGGGGATGGGCGATGATTCCGAATCCAGCATGTAATGTATACGTCTGTTGTTCCTGCACCAGCAAGCATTGACCTCTAATGGGCAGGGTTACCTGATACCAGTCATCATGCATATGAGGTTCATTGGCGAACCCGCCAGAAGCTTTCCATAACTCTAAACCATTGAATGTCATATTTAATTCCATCGTTTCTCACCTGCTGACATTATAGCAAATCGTGCTTAGATTCCAAGCACTTTTCACAAAGACAAGCTCTCTAGCTATCTTTTATTATGGATAAAAATATCCGAGGTGATCTATGATGGCTCAAGCCGCCGTAAACAAAATTCAACTAAACCACGCAGCGAACTGGGCCCTTGCAGGGGTGAGTTTCGCCCATCTGCTGAATGATGCCATGCAAACGGTTGTTACGTCAGCCTTCCCGCTGTTCCAACAAGCCATGCATCTCAGCTTTGCACAGATGGGCTGGATTGCCTTTGCACTAAACATTACTGCTTCGGTGCTGCAACCACTGATCGGCTATATATCCGATCGCAAACCCATGCCTATTCTGCTGCCCGGCGGCATGATATTTTCCCTGTTCGGGATTCTGGGCTTTGCCTTTTCGTCATCGTTATGGATGCTACTCATATCCGCGTCGCTGATTGGTATCGGCTCATCCATTCTTCATCCCGAATCCTCACGTGTTGCCCATCTGGCTGCCGGTCGAGGGCGCGGCATGGCACAGTCCATCTTTCAGGTTGGCGGGAATACCGGACAAGCTATTGCCCCCCTACTGGTTGCTTTTGTACTGCTTCCGCATGGTCAGTTACAATTTCTGTGGCTAATGGCCTTTGCACTTATCGGCATCCTTATCCAAGCTTCCGTCAGCCGTTGGTACAAGAATAAGCTGAACGCCTCACGCCCCCATCGGACACAGTCCGTACAGCACACGCTACATGAATCAGAAGCAACGCCTCAGCCCGTGAGTCGAAGACGAATTGTCATATCCATGAGTGTTCTCATCCTGCTGTTATTCTCGAAGTTTGTTTATATCGCAGCTATGACAGGATACTACGCCTTTTATTACACGGCTGTGCATCATCTGCCACTCTCGAAGGCACAGCTCTGCTTGTTTATCCTTCAATTCGCAGGCATGATTGGAACCTTGCTTGGCGGGCCACTCGCGGATCGTTACGGGCGCAAACCGATGATCTGGTTTTCCATTGCAGGTACCGCTCCGTTCTCACTACTGCTTCCTTATGCAGGCCCTGTCCTGTCTATGGTGCTATGCGGTATCATCGGATTAATCCTGATGTCGGGCTTCAGTGTTATTATTGTCTACGCTCAGGAATTGCTGCCGCATCACATTGGTACAGTATCTGGACTGTTCTTTGGCCTGTCATTTGGTATGGCTGGACTGGGTTCGGTTGTCATCGGTTCTCTGATCGATGTGACCAGCATTTCATTCGTCATCCGGCTGTGTTCCTTTTTGCCCCTGATCGGCGTGTGTGCTGTATTCTTGCGCAGTGATCGATCCGCTAAAGCTTAGCAAGCTATTGAACCTTCCATAACAGTTCCAATACAATAAGTTGAGAAGCGGAGGCACGATATTTATCAGAGAGAAGGGATGGTTCAATGATCATTGATATACAGCATGTGACTTGGAAAAGAGAATCCCTCACCCTGCTGAACGATGTCAGCTGGCGT
Source organism: Paenibacillus sp. 4624 (assembly GCF_050435065.1). Lineage (NCBI taxonomy): Bacteria > Bacillati > Bacillota > Bacilli > Caryophanales > Paenibacillaceae > Paenibacillus > Paenibacillus sp. 4624. The sequence continues at coordinate 188,970 of NZ_JBNDJR010000002.1, read as the reverse complement.
GTAAACAAAGGCGAACATTGGGCGCTGCTTGGCCTGAACGGCTCTGGCAAAACAACGCTCCTCAATATGATTACCGGCTACCTGTGGCCTACGGAAGGCAACATCTCGGTACTCGGTCATGAATATGGCAGTGTAGACCTGAGGGAGCTTCGGAAGTCGATCGGTTGGGTGAGCTCCTCCTTGCAAGAGAAACTATACGCTTCTGACCGCACCCAATATGTCGTGATTAGTGGGAAACACGCTACGATCGGTCTGTACGACAAACTAGCGGACGAAGATTTGAATCAGGCAATGCACTGGATGCAAACGCTGGGTTGCCAGCATCTGTGGGATCGTGAGTATCGCACTTGCTCGCAGGGGGAGAAGCAGAAATTGCTCATTGCCCGTGCCCTGATGGCGAATCCACAGCTGCTCATTTTGGATGAGCCTTGTAATGGGCTTGATCTATTTTCCAGAGAGCGTCTACTGGACAGCATCAGTGAACTGACAGCACGTTCAGACTCACCTTCGCTGATCTATGTAACGCATCATACCGAGGAAATTTTGCCCGTCTTCAGGCACAGCCTTTTGCTCCGTCGGGGTGAAGTTTTTGGGTGTGGATTAACCGCTGATCTCATGACACAGGGCGTATTAAGTGATTTCTTTGAAGCCCAAGTAGAAATAGATCAGCATGGTGAACGAGTTTATGTACGGGCAGCAGCATCTAAAGGTTAGAATTATCTGTATCCAAAAGGAACAGAGTGAGGCGGAATAAACAGCAAAGCCCAAATACTTATCCACATGTGGATAGTTTTTGGGCTTTCTACTCCTATATATTGTGTTATCCACGGTTTTCTGTGTAAAACTTTCGCCAATCTGAGTATAACTTCGCTTCTAAGTTTGCCTCTTCCTTAGCCTACTTCCGTGCGGAGAGAAACAGAAAAAGCGGAATACGCCGTCTGCGCTGATACGTCTCTTCATTGACGAATTCTGAACGCTTAGGTGCTGATTCACGCAATTGCTCCACTTGGAATCCAGCTTCCTGCAGGGCCATGTAATACGATTCAATGGTACGGTGCATTTTTTGGACGGAACCGCCAAGCCACTGCTGCTCCCGATATCCCTCGACGAAGTATTGATCTACGATCCAATTGGTTCGTGTTCCGGAGGGTTGCAGCGTTGAAGTAATCACCGGATGTTCTACCGAGAAAACAAAGGTTCCGTCCTTTTTAAGCGAACCATATACTTTGCGAAACAGGCTTTCGACATCCTCGATGTAGTGGATCGCCAGTCTTGAAATGGCAAGGTCGTATGAATTTACAGGATACGTCCACTCTTCGAGATAAGATTGCTCAATCCGGGCATTCAATCCCTGAACGGATATGCGGGCAGCCCGAACCATATTCGTTGAACCTTCGATACCTGTATAAGCCAAGCCGTTATACTTCTCGCCGAGCAGTTCTACAGCAAATTTTGCGTCTCCACAGCCGAGATAGAGAATATTTTTACCAGTAACATCCCCGATCATCTCCAGCATAACCGGTCTCTCCAACGTATCATTGGCGTTATCCTGGCCTTGCCGACGTTCCATATACGTCTCAAATACCGCGTCATTATCGTAAAAGTCAGAACCTCTTTCACTCATACCTGCACAGACCTCCATTCTATGAGTTACACACTAGTGTAGTTCACCCTGCACTCACTATAATCTGTAAAAGTATACCGGATTCAGGCAACCTTCACCATAATAAATAAGCTGCTTGCCGGAGCTTACTCCGCAAACAGCCTTCTTTGGTTTGAATTTTTGATCCCTAGCCAAATCGCTCGGTTTTGTACCATTTGTTCTCGCGTTTACGAATCTTGTCCATCAGCAAATTGTAGAAGGCCCGGATTGAGATCAGAATGAACAGCTGCGCATAAGTGAAATACGATACGCACGCATAGATAAAGTTACGGGTGTTGCTCTGCCCGATATCCGCCGCCAGTGCCAGATTGATCTGAAGCACATAGATAAAATACATCAGCGCCCAACCAATGACCAGATAGACGTAGGCATCCCCGGCAAACTGGAATGGAGAAATGGCCTCCGGTTTGAATATTGCAATAACCTGATAAACAAGGTTCACCACAAATATGATGTCCGACACAATAATGGCCAGCATAAACCAGAAGTAACTGACCGCGTAGTAGAGAACAAGCAATTTATTGCGCCAGCTGGAACGGTTGAACAGGTTATGAATGTTATCCAGAACTACCTGGTAATTCCCCTTGGCCCAGCGTTCACGCTGTTTCATATATACACCAAGCTGTTCTGGCTCCTGCTGATACGCTTCCGCTTGCGGCGCAAGGGCAACCAACTGCCCTCGGTTCATAATTTCAAACGACAATGCCGTATCTTCCGTAATGGCTGTCACATCCCAGCCGCCGATTTCCCGGATTAGGCTTGTCTTAATAATATAATTCGTGCCCGGAATTGTCCCCAGCTTGAAGAGCTCCCACAGCCCGGTGTGGTAGACACGCTGAGACGTTATAATTTCGAGATTAATACACTTGGAGAGGAAGTTTTGCCCACGGTTACGTGCTTTGTTTCGGCCGAACACGACCCCGTACTGTTCGGGATTCTCCAGTGATTTTTGCGCGAGAAACATCAGTGAATTTCGCTCCGGTGCAGCGTCTGCATCAAATATACAGATCCATTCTCCGGTGGCCAGTTCCAGTCCGTCGTTCAGCGCACCGGACTTGCCACCCGTACCTTTGCGTTCAAGTACAGTGACGTTACGGTGCACATAACTGGTCTGTCCAAGGAACGATTTTAGCCGATCAGCTGTGTCATCCGTACAATTATCTGCAATGACAATCACCTGCAGCTTATCCTCCGGATAGTTCAGTCGCAAGATATGCTCCACCGTTGCCACGATGACCAAACCCTCGTTATGAGCAGGTACCATAACCGTGACGGTCGGGTAATGATCCATATTCTCCGGAATCTGAATGCCCTTCTTCTCCTGTTTGTGGATAAAACGAATAGCCCCAGCCATAATAACGATCGATTCGAACACAGCGATCCAAATACTGAATATCGACAAGATCAGAATGAAATCAGCCATCCGTTTTCCTCCGATCATACCTTCGAATTACTCTTGAGCGAAATCGGAGCGTGGCAATCGTTAATCCGATGGTAAACACCACAAAAATACAACTGACGGCAATACAGATCGGGATAAACCAGGACATATAATCCATCCGCCTCGCTCCTTTCGGTTAAATATATTCCCCGATTAAATCTGTTTCCGTGTTTCGCTCCAGCGCGGCAAGGACAGCGTCCAGATTGTCATACTTGCTGAATTGTTCCTTCTGAAAAACCAGTGCACCTGATTTGATGATGGTCTGGAGTTGGTTCCCTTTTTTATCGAGCACATCCAAATCCATAATATTTTTTTTTATTCTTCGGGTTAACATAGGTAGGTAATCCACATTGACCATCGGACACAAAATGACAAATCGACCACGGTCTACGAAAAACTTGTGATCCTCGTATCTAATCTGCTTCTGTATTGTCTGTGAGATCTCAAGCAGAAATTGGGAATACCGAACTGAACCAAGTGACTCCTGCACAAGCGGCAGAAATTCAATCTTAAACATGGCGATGCTGAATCCATAGCAGTCTGCATAACGTCTGGCAAGGTTGCTCTGTTTCACCAATGTATCTCCAAGCGCTTCCTTATTACCCAGCGTTGTATCCAGATCGACCTCTGGATTGTGATCCTTCATCTGCTCCAGACGTTCAATAACCCTTGCACTTCGCACAAGTCTTCTTTTGATATAAGCAGCAATTGCCGTGTTTGCCGGAATAAGCAGCCACCAGGAAAACACGAGCGCATTGGGCTCTGCAAAAGTCACGAGCCACACAAAATAAGTGACCAAATAAACAAATATCATCACGACGGATACACCAACAGGAAGCAGAAGTCCCACGGCTAGCGCCCCTAGTGACGCTATGCTAAATACTACATCCAGCTTGGTATAACTTTGATTCATGTACAAGTGGAGATATACAAAGAACTGCTGTACGATGGCGAGACTAATCAAGATTGCGTAACCCCAGGCAAGACGCTGGGTAGGTGCGTTATTTCTCATAGTCCTCCTTCTCTGCATCTGCATCGAATTTCAGAATGGCTCGGTGCCAACACCTCTTTTTATTAACTGCAAAATTCAACAAAATTCGACAATTAAAGACAATAATATGGTAACATGCAACCTCGGATTATATAAATAAAAATTTACTTTTTAAGAAAATTATACAAATATGTTTCACCCAGTAACGGGAACAAGTTATCAAACAGGTGGGTGTTTCCATCAAATACATAACCGCCCGGATATCGTTTGTCCTGCCCTCGCAGTGCGATCATATGTTGATACAGCTGCTTTGCCCAATTTGGATCACCTGAGCGAACAGCAAGCAGGATGGATAAGCCATACACCGATGCCGATTCATAATCTACGGCTGGGGCTTGTGTTCTACGATCATACTGTCCGGGGAGCTTGCCCCGAGTGCCGAACTCTTTTTTGAGAAAAGCAATCAGCTTGTCGGGTTTACGCCCCATCTCCATCACATGATTGGCAACGATGAGCTGATCGATCAGATTGACTTTGTCATCATAGGTGTAAGCCTTGGTATTTACATTCATGCTTTTCGGATAGAATAATCCATCGTCAGGCATTTTATGCAGTACATCCTCGTACCTGCTGTAAGCGTCCGGCTCCAGCATCCGATGGTCTCTCATCGCTTGCAAGGCGAGCAAATCCACATAGACCAAACTTAAGGTATCCGTGGAATGTCCACTTTTGAAATCATAAAAATCAACCATGTAGCCCTGCTGCTCGGTTCGCTGTGTTAACGTTCGGGAAAGAGCCGATGCGGTTGCCAGTTTGTCTGCCCTGCCTCGTTCCCACCTGTCTGCCGCTTGCAACAGAGCCCCCATAATCCGTAGATCGTCACCCAGCGCGTTGGTTGCCACATGGGCTTTCCCCTCAAAATCAAGCTTCCAGGCGATGTATATGTCGGGCCTGATCACATAGTATTTCTGGAGCTGTTTGTAGGCCTGCTCGAACATAACTTCGTTATCACTTGCCAAAGCATACTGCATCCACAATCCAAGCGACTCCGACAGTGCCTCTCGGCCAGCAACGATGTCCGCCCTCTCCGAAGCCGCTTCCTGCAAATAGGTTGCAAGTGTGCCATTCGGATTCGTCATATGTTCCTCTACAAAGGCCACTGTTGGCGATACCTTCTCCATCACAAACCGCTCCCTCCATAGCAGTACAATCGCAACAGATACAACAACCGCAAGTAATATGTACCATGACCGCTTTTTCTGGAAAATAAACTTCACACCATTCCTCCTGACGGGAATATATGACGGAGCAACTGGGCCACTTCTTATACTTTTGGAAGCAGGCCTTATCCACAGTGTGCGCTTAATCATGGTTATCCATGTATGGGCGGCGACCGCCCTTTTTAACAAATTTCCAATCGACCTCAATGTTATGTCTCATCTTTCGTAGCAGTTGGATCGCTGTCTGAATCTCTTCCTGTGTCAGACCGTTCAACGTTACCTGATCCGAATGCACACCTTCTTTGCGAATAAACTGCCAAGCTTCGAGTCCTGCCTCCGTTGGATACAGCACCTTATTCTTCTTATTACCCAATGCTGGCTGTTTGACAATGAATCCGTCGGATTCCAGTTTGCTAATTGCCCGCGCTGCCGTTGTACGATCTACCTTGATCAGTTCAGCCAGCTGGTTCGGAATGATGCCAGGGTTCTCGCAAATACGGTACAAATACAAATATTGCCCTCGGGACAAGTTCAGATGCTGAAATTCCACATTGCTGATGGAATCCAGACAGCGGGCGATCATGCCAATCTCGCGTAACACTTCCCTTGGCTCGTTCAGTTCTTGCGGTTTCTGTAATTCGTCGTTCGGCTGATTCGGTTCTTTGGCTACGTTAGGTTCTTTCGGTTCAGTCACAGAGTTCACACTCCTATAAAATTGTTGCATTCGCAACATAATTAATGATATAACTACACTAGATTAGTGTATCACTTTCAGTTCCATTCCGATATTCCATCCGACTAGTTAAAGGAGAACGATTCATGAATATATCTGTTGTTGAAGCGAACACTCAAGAACTGCTTGATGCGTGCTTTGCCATTCGTATGGCCATTTTTGTGGAGGAGCAAGGCGTACCTGCAGCCGATGAATTCGATGCATTTGATGCGCTAGGGACAGAAGCACGCCATATTCTGCTCTATGTGGATGGTGTACCTGCAGCTTCCTCCAGACTACGCATTGTGGAGCAAGTTGCCAAGCTGGAACGCATCTGCGTGATGCTCGATTACCGCAAACATGGTCTAGGCCGTGTATTAATTAACAAGCTGGAGGAGATGGCCAAAGAGGACGGATTAGAGAAAGCCAAGCTGCACGCACAGGTTCAAGCCTCCGGTTTCTATGAACGTCTTGGCTATGCCCCTGCTTCTGAAGTATTCATGGAGGATGGTATCCCCCATCTGCTGATGACAAAAAAGCTGAATTAAGATACATATCACTCAGCTCGAAATTAGCCTGTAACTCAAACAAACGCCTCTATCTTCACTTCATAGTGAATACATAGAGGCGTTTGTTGTGTTTCTTAAATTCAGATAGTCATCCCTGATTTGCGTGCTTTATCCCATAGCCAGACGGCTGGCATCTGGTGTTGCGGCTGTTTTTCCAGCTGCTTTAGCTTCCGCATTTTTCATCTGCTTGCTACGCAGCTGTCCGCAGGCCGCATCGATGTCTGTACCATGCTCCATACGTACCGTGGAGTTGATGTTGTTCTTCTTCAGCGTATCGTAGAATCCCAGAATGCTCTCTTCCGTACTGCGCTGGTACTGGCTATGCTCATCCACTGGATTGTATGGAATCAGATTCACGCTGACCATGCTCTTGCGGCTGGACAACAGTTCAGCCAGTTCCGCAGCGTGCTCGCGCTGATCGTTCACATCCCGAAGCAAAATGTATTCGAACATAATGCGTTTATTTGTTTTCTCCAGATAATAATCCACCGCATCCATCAATTGTTCAATCGGGAATGCCCGGTTGATCTTCATGATATGTGTACGCAGCTCATTATTCGGCGCATGCAGGGAGATCGCAAGGTTCACCTGCAGACTGCTGTCTGCAAACTCCTTGATTTTATCCGGCAATCCGCTTGTGGACACCGTGATTCGCTTCGCTGCGAGGGCTAACCCTTTGCGATCCTTGATTACTTCAATAAAATTGCTCATATGCTCAAAGTTATCAAACGGTTCGCCAATGCCCATTACCACAACGTTGGTGACCCGCTCGCCTTGACCCGCTGCGTCCAGATGCCGCTGTACATGCATGATCTGTTCTACAATCTCTCCTGCGGAGAGATCTCGGCTCTTCTTGATCAGCCCGCTGGCGCAGAAACTGCAGCCGATATTACATCCGACCTGTGTCGTGACACAGACGGTCAAGCCATACTTTTGCCGCATGAGCACCGTCTCGATGAGGTTGCCATCTTGCAAACGGAGCAAGAATTTCACCGTGCCGTCCGCCGACTCCTGCTTCACATGTTCACTCAGTGAATTCATCGTGAAATGCTGAGTGAGCACATCCAAACATTCCTGACGAACATCGGACATGCCGTTAAAATCATGCACCCGCTCTTGGTATAACCACTCCCAGATGCGGGATGCGCGTGATTTTTTCTGCCCATGCTCGGGCAGCCAAGTACGTAATTGCTCTAATGTTAATCCATATATGGATGATTTAATCATGGTATAAACCTCTTTTCGCAGAAAGCATATGGCTCATCGGTCGTCTTACCCAAAAAACCTCTACTCTGTATTGTCCCAAAATTAAGAAGGGAACACAAGGGCTTTTGCATTTCTTCCAAGAGGTTTTATGCTTGGTAAATCTGCGCAGGCGGCCTAAAAGTGAATAATGCCAGACGTATGCAGCAGCACGAGCAGAACCAGAATAGGTGCAACATAACGAAGCATGAACAACCAGATGCGGAACCAGCCGGAGCTTAGACCAGCTGCCTCCGCAGCCGTTTTCCAAAAGTATCCCGCAAAGATCGTAACCAATAACCCGCCTACAGGAAGCAAGATGTTGGACGCCACAAAATCCATCCAGTCGAATACACTCTTCGATCCGATCTTCCACTCCGGGAACAGTCCGAGCGACAGAACGGAAGGCAGTCCTACGATGAAGACAGCGAGAGAGATGCTCCATACGGCACGATTACGACTCCATGCAAAACGCTCCATGAAATATTTAACGGGAACCTCCAGCAGTGATACTGATGATGTTAACGCCGCAATTGCCAGAATTATAAAGAATAATCCAGCGAACAGGAAACCAAGCGGCATCGCCGAAAATGCTGCAGGCAGTGCGATGAAAATCAGGGACGGTCCCTGGTCAGGTGCGATGCCAAAAGAGAACGTCGTTGGGAAGATAATCAGACCCGCGATAAAGGCATACAGCAAGTCACCTGCACCAACTGCAACTGTTGCCGCGCCAAGGGACTGGCTTTTGTCCACATATGAACCGTACGTTACGAGAATACCCATACCTAGTGACAGCGAGAAGAAAGCATGTCCGAGCGCAACCAATGCCGACTCCGTTGTAAGCTGGGAGAAGTCTGGATTCAGGAAAAAGGAAACCCCCGCGCCTGACCCCGGCAGGGTAACTGCACGAATCATCAGCACAATTAACAGAACCAGCATCGCTGGAATCAAAATTTTGTTAAACTTCTCAATCCCGTTCGATACACCCTTCGCTACAATCCAGCCAGTAATCAGAACGGATACCAATTGCCATACAATCGGCATATAGCCTCCGACGAAACTGCTGAATTGTCCGGCATAATCCGAATTGTTAAACAACGTGCCGCTGAACGAAGTTACGGCATATTGCAATGTCCAGCCTGCGATGATGACGTAGAAGGACAGAATAATAAACGGTGTTAATACTTGCAGTAAACCAGCTGCCAGCCAGCCTTTATGCCCGCCCGCTTTGATAAAAGCAGTCGCTGCGCTCCCCCGCCCACTGCGTCCAATAGCCAGTTCGGCAAGCAATACAGGCAAGCCGATCAGCAAGAGACAGACAATAAAGAGCAGGAAAAAAGCCGCCCCCCCATTTTCGCCCGTAATATAAGGAAATTTCCACATGTTACCGAGACCCACGGAACTACCGATTGCCGCCAAAATAAAACCGGCACGCGAGAAGCGTTCCCCTTTGCCAGCGTTGTTCGGGTCTAGATCAGACTTACTCAAATTCATTGTATCTACTCCATCACTTTAAAGTTTTCCCGTAATTATATACTAGTCCGCGTGTCAGGTCATGCAAAAATCAGTATTTGTCGAAAATTCACCAAATTGGAGATGATTTCAGGATGTATTCAGTATGGGAAAATAACCTGAAGCTTAACCATACCCATCAACAATTAACCCTGAGTTAACTTGGAAAAACAAAAAAAGGAGATGTTCCAGACAGCTCTTCGCGCAGCCTCTGAAACTTCTCCTCTTTTAAAGAAATTCTATATATCGCAGGGTGATATCTCCGCATATGTTTACTATTTTTACTTTACGCTGACTATACTTTGATCTCCAGCAATTCGTATTTGATGACGCCCATCGGAGCATTGACATGAATCACACTGCCCACTTCTTTGCCCATCAACTCTTTGCCCAGTGGACTCTCATACGAAATTTTGTTGTTCGATACATCCGCTTCCGCTGGACCGACCAGTTGATATTCGATCTTTTCAGCAAATTCAAGGTCGTTCAACAGTACTGTCGAGCCAATGCTTACCTGGTTGGAATCGATATTGTCTGCGCTGATGACTCTTGCTTTGGTCAACATCTTCTCCAGAATCAGTATGCGGGTCTCCATAAATGCTTGATCATCTTTGGCTGAATGATACTCACTGTTCTCCTTCAGGTCCCCGTAACTGATCGCAAGCTTCAAACGTTCTGCCAGTTCCTTGCGTTTCACCGTTTTCAGTTCCTTCAGTTCTTCCTCCAGCTTTTCCAAGCCTTCCTGTGTCAAAATCACTTCATCATTAGCCATGTTTTCCATCTCCTAATCCTGCTATCTATCTCTATTCTAACCTATTTCCACTCCAAACGGTTAACATACCCCGGAAAAAGAAACCAAACTCCCATATATCGAAATAACTCCACACTGGGAATATGATGTGCGTACCTTATAACTCCTATACTTTATGATCAGTTGATATTGTACCGGTACAATTAGAGTAAACACATGTGTGCATTTCAGATGTTCACTTATACAATGAGTTCAGGGCAGCAACATTCAAGACAATGACCTGCAGCCCATCATATGACTTGAGGTGATCGAGATGAATGTTACATTGACTCCAGCTGAAATAAACGCTTATCTGAAACGGATAGGCTTGGATACGATCAAGAAACCGACTTTAGAATTCCTTGCCGAACTGCAACAGGCACATATCCACCATTTATCTTGGCAAACGGTCGATATTTTTGCAGGTAGACCTGCGGGCATCGATCTGCAAGAATCCGTGCAACTTATTCTACAAGGACGCAGCGGTTACTGTTTCCATTTGAATGGCGCATTCAGTGTTTTACTTCATTCTCTTGGATATACATTGCATTGGCACCGGGCAGGCGTTCAGCCGCATGGAGAACAGCCGCGTGTGAACTCGTTCCATCTCGGTCTGTCTGTCTCTTTGCCAGATGCGTACCCGAATGTGGAGCGTTGGATTGTAGATGTCGGTCTGGGGGGTATGCCTTTTGAACCTCTCCCTCTTCGTTACGGAACCTATGGACCTGCGCCGTTTACTTATACATTAATGCCTTCTTCCGTTGTTCTCGGAGGATGGAGGCTTGAATACGAGCCTAACGGACCAAGTAAGGGAGTCGATTATGATCCCGAGGAGCTTACCCGCTTGGAAGAGTTTATTCCCAAGCATGAATTCTACAGCCAATCCGTGGATTCGCCCTGGCATAATGCATTTTTGCTCCGTCAGAGAGATACCAGCCACAGCTATGAGCTCAGGGGATGCATGCTTCGCACGCATGGGATCGAAGGCATTAGCAAGACGGAAATTCAAACCTACAATGAGTGGAAAGACGTACTAACCAAGCTTTTCTATGAACCGTTAGTGAATTATACGGAACAAGAACGTAGGGAGATGTGGGATCGAATACAGATTGCGCATGAAGAATGGAAAAAAACACAACTAGCCTGATCCACTGGGGAAAACGCGAGATAAGGATAAATATAGAGGAAAGCCTGTCATCCATGCCGAATACAACGTCAGGTGATAAATGATGATAACTATACAAGTACTGCAAGTACCCTCTGTGATACCCGAAGTATGCTGGGATCTTTTTCTGTCATCCGTCTCTGAGGAGCGGCGGGCACAGGCTTCTCGTTTTATACATCTGGCGGACACTTACCGCTCTGTTATGGGTGAAGTGTTAGCCCGTGTGAAGTTAAGCAAGTTGACTGGCCTAGGGCATGGAGAGATTACGTTTACCCGTAACAAATATGGCAAACCTGCCCTCACTCACGATGCTGATGTACAATTTAATGTCTCGCACTCCGGCGATTGGGTTGCACTGATTACCGGAAGTAAAGATGAGCTTGGTGTGGATGTGGAGAAAATAGCACCGATTGACCTGCAAATCGCAGAGCGTTTCTTCTCTTCATCAGAATGTCAATTATTGGATGGTAAGCCTGAGGTAATGAAGCGGGAGACCTTCTATCGTCTGTGGACGCTGAAGGAAAGTTATATCAAGGCTGTGGGCATGGGGCTCTCCATGCCACTGGATTCCTTCGCTATTCTTCCCCATGTTCAGCAAGATGGAGAACTTGATTGGCGATGCAACCATGACGGGCAAATCGTTAGGCATCGCTTCTACAGTCATCCTTTGGATGAACAGCATATGTTCGCTGCCTGTGCTGCAGAAGGCGAGTTGCCAAACCAGCCCGAAATCGTGACGCTGGAAAGTTTATACACTGAATTGGTTTAATTTGCAAAAGAGGACCCCTTACGGGGTAAAAAGGAGCGAATCTATCCGGTGGTAAAGATCCCCGGCGGTTCGCTCCTTTTATTTGTAAACCCATATAACTGTAACGGTACGATTAGTCGCGGCTCCGCAGCTTGCTGAGCAGACGAAGGATTTCAATGTACAACCATACCAATGTGACCATCAACCCGAACGCACCGTACCACTCCATATACTTGGGTGCTCCTTGCTCTGCACCACCTTCAATAAAGTCGAAATCCAGTACCAGATTAAGCGCAGCAACAATGACGATCACAACCGAGATGCCGATCCCAATCAGACTATTTTCATGCAGATATGGAACCGTAATGCCGAACAAACCGAGCACAAAGCTGAGCAAATACATAATCATGATGCCGCCTGTTGCAGCCACCACACCTAGTTTAAAGTTCTCCGTTGCTTTAATTAATCTTGTCTTATAGGCCATTAACAGAGCAACGAATACAGCCATGGTCAACAAAGCCGCTTGCAAGGTAATTCCGTTATACAAGGACTCATAACTTGCCGAAAGTGCACCTAGGAACATTCCCTCTGCTACCGCGTAGATCGGTACAAGATAAGGAGATACCACCGGTTTAAACGAAATAATCAGCGCCAGAATGAAACCCACAATTAATCCGCCATAAGCAAGCGGCATCACTTCTTGTCCGTTAAAAAACATCATCCAGGTTGCAAATGCACTGCCCAGCAAGATGATCAACGTGATGAACGCTTTGTTCACTGTGCCGTTAATCGTCATGTAATTCTGGTATCGATCCTCTCCATATCCTCTGTTCTCAAACGTGCTGTCTTTAAGTGTAGGATTACCACTACGACCGATCAACACAATCACCTCTTCTTATGTATTTGGTATATCTGTGAAACTAAGGGCCTAGTGCTACTTCCTTGAAATGTGAACTTTTCAGCTCCTATAACTTGTTACGTAGAACTATATTTGCGAAGAGAATGGAATCGGATGCAATCATGGATTACATCCTTTCCATCTTTACACACACCTAGGACATATGTCCTAAGTATTTCAAGCTTACTTACTTGCTTGTGCATCTTAAATAACTTGAATAACTTAAATAGCTTACCTGCTTACTTATACAGCACCTTGTCTACATTATACTTCGCCTGCATTGTGTTGATGATATAAGTCTCGTAAATTTCACGATCCATCGGATCTTCTACCAAGCAAACTTCAATCTTCGTGACTTCCTCACGGTGATTCTTGATTGGGGATACCGTATCTTCAAAATGCTTTTTGATTCGCGGTCTTAATTTTCGCGCTTTCCCGACAAATAACAACTCATCATCGGCATTATAAAACATGAAAATTCCGCCTTGCTCCCGTGTAATCAGGTGAAAATCCGTAAATCCGTAAATGTGGCTTAACTGCGGATTTTCCTGCTTTGTAATCGTCACATCTGGTGTTGGAACCGTAATCTGAATCATCCATTTCACTTCCTCTATATTCTCTAGAAATACATCCTAACACATATCATAATCCGACACCATTTCGAGTTAAATGAGGTACAATTCACGGAATTTTCGCTTTTGCGACAAATATTTCAAAAAAAAGGTTAACTTCCCTGATTCAAAGTGGTACTATAGGGGTATGAGGAAGAATTTGGGCACTGAGACATATGTCTTTGTATCCACACTCGTCTTATAGGCCTAACATGTTTTATCTTTTTCATACTGAATTCGGTGACGTGCACACGAGAAGAGTACAGTTAGTAAGAACCGTAGCTTTGTAGATTGTAGAATCACCATCTATACGAAAACCTATTGCAGCAAGCAATGAATGGCAATAATTAGCCTTTTAAAGATTTCTTGTAATTACAGCACCAAGTTTATCATCTAGAATTAGAATCATATAGATCGCATAGAGCATAGCAAGTAGATCCACGTAGAATTATATAGCAGGTATTTTCTAGAGACTAGTCAGAAACGTAACTGTAGCTAGAACAGGATAGCATTACACCCTTAGAATTGAACAAGTTTCACCTCCAGCCCGGCATATGAGCCAGGGCTTTTTCCCGTTGTGCGTACAACTCAGGCCACCTTAGTTGCGAAACAGAGGTATCGTGGTTCTTTCTGCTGGGTTTATAATATGGCAAGATACCAGTAGAGGGAGTGATGGGATGTATTCCGATCTGCAATTGACGGAGGACCGCCCTGTATATATACAAGTCAAAGATTATTTAAAACGATTAATGTTAAAAGGCGGTCTGCAACCCAATCAGAAGCTACCTTCGACCCGTGAGCTGAGCACGCTGATGAAGGTAAGCCGCAGCACCATTTTGCTCGCCTATGCAGAGCTTGAAGAGGAAGGGCTTATTTATGCGCTCAAAGGTAAGGGGAATTACGTCAGCACACTTATTGAAACACAGCAGACCAATGCAATACACTGGCAACTAGACTGGACAGCAGAGGTAAGCGATTATGCAATTCAGGCAGAGCAATATGATCTGATGAAACACGGCTCAGGAGCCGAGCGCGGTGAAATTTCTTTCACCAGCATCGCTCCGGATGAAAAACTGTTTGATCTTCAAAATGTGAAACGGGCCTTCTTGGATCGCATGTCACTTGAAGGAGAAGTTTTACTAAATTACGGCTACGCGCAAGGATATAGACCGCTCATGAATTATTTGCTGCACTATATGGAGAACAAAGGGGTCGACCTTGCGGGCAAAGATATTTTGATTACGAACGGGTTTACGGAGGGATTTGACCTGGTACTTGGGGCATTGCGCAAGAAGAGCGGCAAAGCACTCTGTGAGAATCCCACACATCACACAGCCATCAAAAACCTGAAGTTGCACCAGTTTCAGTTAACTGGTATCCATATGGAACCGGATGGCCTTGATCTGAAGCAGCTGGAGCAAGAACTGGCTGGAAGCGCGTATGATCTGGCATATCTTGTGCCCTCGTATCACAATCCGACCGGAATCGTGACTTCACCCGCAAAACGAACTGAAATTATACGTTTAATGAACGAGTATCGAGTTCCGATCATTGAAGATGGATTTAACGAAGAGCTTCGTTATTCGGGCTCCCATGTCTCGCCCTTGATCTCCAGTATGGGTAAGGGTAATGGCCTTGTCTATCTTGGCAGCTTCTCCAAAGTATTGTTCCCCGGACTGCGTGTGGGCTGGATTATCGCCGATGTCGCATTGATCGATTATCTCGAAAGCATGAAGCGGGCACGCAGTATTCATACGTCTACTCTGGATCAGTCCCTGTTATATCAATATTTGAGCAACGGCAATTTTGAAAAATACCTGAAACGGGCTCGTACCGAGTACAAGCGAAAATATGAACTCGCTGTGCATTGTCTGAAACGGCATCTGCCAATGTGCCAAATATCCGGAGCAGGCGGCCTGCATCTGTTTGTGCAGTTTCCACCAGAGGTGCGAACAAGAGAGTTGCTGACCGCCTGTAAGGTAAAAGGGGTAACCTTTACTCCTGGAGATACCTTTTATCTGGAGCCAGGTCAAGGGCTTCACACCATGCGGCTTGGATTCTCCAGAGTCAGTGACGAGAACATCCGCAAAGGCATCCGTATTATCGGAGAAACGGTTGCGAGTATGATGTAAGGAATTTAGTTAACTATAGGGAGGATTTTCACATGAGAGTCGGCGTTATTATGGGCGGAACATCTTCAGAGCGGGATATATCCCTGCTCACTGGACAGGAGATGATTGCGAACTTGGACAAAAGAAAATACGAGGTCGTACCGATTGAGTTAAATTCCAAACGGGATTTGATCGATAAATCGGACGGAATCGATGTAGCCTTGCTTGCCCTGCACGGTAAATACGGGGAAGACGGTACGGTGCAAGGCACGCTTGAATCCCTCGGCATTCCCTACACAGGCTGCGGCGTGCTTGCGAGCAGTGTATGTATGGATAAGGACATGTCCAAACGGCTCATGCGCCAAGCCGGAGTACTCACAGGAGACTGGCTCCAAGTGAACGGAATGCAAGATCTGTCCTCAGCGGCAGTCCAGCACTTAACGTACCCAGTCGTTGTCAAACCAAATTCGGGCGGCTCCAGCATTGGAACGCAGATTGTCCATGATCCATCATCCCTGCCTGCGGCGGTAGAAGCTGCTCTTGCCTGGGATGACAGTGTGATGATTGAGCAATACATTGAGGGTGAAGAGATTACCTGTGCAATTGTCGATGGTAAGATGTTACCCGTGATCTCTATTCATGCCAATGCTGCCTTTTTCGATTATGCAGCTAAATATGATGATAACGGTGCGGATGAGCAGGTCGTGCATCTCCCTTCTGAGTTGCATCAGCGCGTAGAAGCCGCTGCGTTAACTTGTTACAACGTACTTAAATGCAGTGTCTACGCCAGGGTGGATATGCTCATTCGGGAAGGTGTGCCTTACGTGCTAGAGGTTAACACCTTACCGGGGCTTACCCGGAACAGCCTGCTGCCCAAAAGCGCAGCCGCTGCAGGGATTTCTTTTGCCAAGTTGCTCGACACAATCATTGATCTGTCTCTCAAAGAACGTTCCGGGGAGTTGTCTCGTATATGAGTCTAGATGTAAATATCCGGCATAGCACCGATCAGGATTTGCAGGACATGGTGATTCTCATGGATCAGCTGGGATACCCAACAACCTACGCCGAGATGCAGGAAAGATACGCTCACATCGCCGCTGATGCCAATTTTACAACGTTGGCAGCCGAAGTGCGCGGACGTGTAGCGGGACTGCTCGGCATGCAGACATCCTATTCATATGAAAAGAACGGCAGACATTGCCGTATCATGGCACTGGTTGTTCATGAGCATTACCGCGGCTCCGGCATCGGCCGTCAGCTTCTACTCGCTGCTGAGCAGTGGGCAGCAGCACAGCAGGTGGACTCTATATCGCTAAACAGCGGTAATCGTGCCGATCGTGAAGCCGCGCATGCATTTTATCAGGAGATGGGTTATACCGCTGGCAGTACCGGATTCAGCAAAAAACCACAGCTGCTGCTACACAATTAAATGAGGTGTGGACGACCAGACACGACTGCCGCAACTTTATCGCGCGTATATCTCAGGATGCCATTCGCTGATATCTAAACCATAAAACATGCCCTCCCAAGCGCTAAAGTGGCTCGGAAGGGCATATTTATATTTCATTTTCTTATCTGATTGATATAGTACTTGGCAGATTGTGCACCGTCAATCGGAATGATGGCTCCGTTGATAAATGGCGATTCACCAGACAGCAAGAATGCAACCAGACGTACGACTTCCTCGGGATCACCCGGACGTTTGGCCGGGTTGTCCTTTACAAACTCTTTGGACGCCGGCTCCCAGTCATTCGGGTTAATCTGTTTGAATGAACCGATCACCTTGTCTGTCAGAATGGCTCCTGGAGCTACTGCATTGATGCTGATACCATGCTCCGCATATTCAATCGCAGCATCCTTGGTCATGCCAGCAACGGCATGTTTACTCGCCCCATAAGCGATCTGATTAGGCACAGCACGAATACCACCAAAGGAGGAGGTGTTGACGATGGAGCCCCCGCTTTGCTTTTTCATCACAGGAAGCACATGTTTCAGGCCATAAAATACACCTTTCAGATTAATGTCGATCACCTTGTTGAACATTTCGGTTTCATAGGTCTCGTTAACGCTGA
The DNA here is from genome assembly GCF_050435065.1 of Paenibacillus sp. 4624. NCBI lineage: Bacteria > Bacillati > Bacillota > Bacilli > Caryophanales > Paenibacillaceae > Paenibacillus > Paenibacillus sp. 4624. The sequence continues at coordinate 171,225 of NZ_JBNDJR010000002.1, read as the reverse complement.
TTCGACAACTCATATGCCTCCATTAATCTCTCAATGGGAACGCCATTAATTTTCATTCCTGACACTTGGCAGGCCTCAAGCTCAACACCTGAAAGATCACAGTCGACAAAACGACTGTCTCTCAAATCACAATGTCTCCACTGCATTGGCACACGGTCTGCACCAAGATGTGTATCCTGAAACTGAACCCCGTCCAGCGCACAGAATTCAAACTTGGTGTTTGTTAAACGCAAATCTGCTAACAGCATTCCTGTCATATTCAAGTTCGTTAATTTGCTTCCACTCAGATTACAATCGGTGATGCGGCTGTTCTTCATTGTACTGGCGCTGTACCACATCGAATCCAGGTTCGCCTGAACGTGTTCTCGTTCCTTCACTGGATCATGCTGCCCGCTCCCGCCATCTATCTTCTTCTCATAACCATACTCAGACTCAGAGGCAGACATACGTACATATCCCAGCTTTTCGTAAAAATGATGATTACTCCGTTGCCGGCCAGAAGTCTCTAGCCTCCAGTGCCGAATATGAGGAAATGCAGTCTCCACCTGTCTGATTACTTGTGATCCTACACCGCGCCCTTGACAGACAGGGTCGATATAGATTCTATCCAGCCTTGCAATTTCATGTCCAAGCACATTTATGCTTACGCCACCAATCGCACAGCCATCTGCTTCCACCACATAATAGTCCCACTCGCGAATCACATATTCATGGAGGCGAACTTCGTTATAACCCGGAGGACAAAGATTGCTATCCACGTGCTGCTCTCCGTTCGCCCAGACGTGCATGGCATGATCAAAGGCACGTGTGCAGATTTCCGTCAACACAACGGCATCCTCGTGTTCTGCTCGGCGCAGGTTTATCGATAATGGTTTGGGTTTCATCCGCCCAGTGGCTTTCCCATTGGAGTGGGTGCTGTTAAGTTCAAAATAATCATAGACCTCCCCATCAGACAGGCATCTTCGATTCACATACTGGAAGCCTGTATGCTCCAGTACTTTGCGAGAAGCCGGGTTATATGTCTTCACAATGCCCACAATCCGGTTTAACGATGTATGTTCGAACAGATACGTCGTCAACGCTCGTACAGCTTCTGAGATATAACCTTTGTTGCGGTGATCGCGTGAAATGGCATAAGCTACCTCACGATCAGATGGATCAAGCATATCGTTTGGAAACACACCACACCAACCGATCAACTGCTGGCTCTCCTGATGAATTACCGCAAGCATAACCCGCACATCCTGCGGATTAAACTGTTTATAACTCCCTACAACAAACTGCAAAAATTCACTTAATTGCTCCTCAGTCATCTTCCAATCGGGTAACAGGTCGGTAATTTCAGGCTGATGTGTCAAGGTTGCCAGCGCGGCTTGGTCTTGCAAGGTAAAGGGACGTAACATCACTGTACTCGCAACAATCGTAAATCCATGATTCATATAAAACACCTCTTAGGGATTATTTTGCGATGACACGACAAAAAGGAGCACCTCCAATAGAGGTACTCCCGAATCGTTTCATCCTTTCAGATCAAACGCCGAAGCTCCTCGTAATGGGTCAAAAAAGGACAGACGTATCCCGTGTTGGTCTAACGGAATTTTTGCGCCTTGTTCTTTTCTACATCATTACGAGAAATCTGGCATTCTCTGAAATCCCCTTTCAATTCACGCATCGTTTATAGCTATCCACATTATATTATGGACGATCAATGAAAATCCAGCCTGTATCTTGTTCTTTTTCAATCGTGGCTCCCAGCGATTCAGCCATGAAGCGCAAAGGCACATAAGTCTTGCCGTTTTTGCCAACAAAGGCGGATTCCACCATCGTGACTTCTTGCCCCGCAACTGTTGCTTTCGGAGAATCTACCGTCAGTATGATCTCGTCTCCAGTGATGTCGTCAATGACAACGATCTGTTTCGAACCTTTCGTCCATTTCACTTCTGCATCCAATTGCTCGGACAGATACCGAAGCGGCACAAAGGTTGTATTTTTGACCGTCATTGCACCATTTTCTTCACTCGGATGAAGGAAGATACTTTTGGTTGTAATCTTCATCTCATTTTTCAGGAATTGATAAACAAACGAATTTGGATCAAAATTGCGAAGCACCTGACCCGGTGTAACTTCCCCTTCGGTCAGTTCCATCACACCACGGGAAGCATCCACTTCATCTATAGTGACCGCGCCGCCAATATTCCATAGCTCGCTGTCTGCGCTAACAGTTACAGCACGAACTGGCAAGTCTTCGGATGCAGGCACAGCAACCTTCAACGACATCTTTTGTTTACGAATATCCAGCTTGCTGTCGATGAAGAAGTCCATGTTCAATTTGGTTTCCGGACCAAATACCGTTTTCAGTTCAGTCGTATTTTGCAGCAGGTTGTTCAGCTCCTGATCATAGTTCACCAGAATGCTGTCCAAACCTTCTTTGATCATGGCATAGATGGATGTAACTGCTTCCTCCTTCGAATTAGGCACGATAGAAGTGATTCCTTCGTTCTCCATGCCTTCCAGACCCATATAGCTTTCAAATACAGGGTACAGCACATCATACAAGTCTCCAATCAACTGCTTGAGGCCTTGCTCATCCTTAGAGATACTTGTAAGGAACGGCTTAACCATCGCAAGCAGCTCTTCACCGTTAATCTCCATATGCAGCTTGTTCAGAGATAATGTTTCGCCATTTACAGCTTCCTGAACAGGGGTAACGGATATGTTTTTCGGATTGGATAGATGTTTCATGACAAAAGTTAATACCTTTGGAGAAAGCTCTTGCATCTGTTTCTCCAGCTCTTTTGTATCTATAGGAAGCAGCATCGTCTCAGCTCCCCCAAGTGTATCGAGAGATATGTAGACCGGTTTCTGTGCTCCATCCACATCGATGGTCATGCCCGACTTGTCCATAGACAGATGGAAAGGCAGTTTTGTGCCTTCAATACTCACTGATCCTTTGACCGATGCCGTATTCGTGTCCTTCATCTTGGCATGATCAATGTTGAGTGAAATGGAGTTAATACGTTTGATCATTTCGAGGTCTTCATCGGTTGCGAATTGTTTGTCCGGTTCTATGTTAATATGCATGGATTGTTTGGTTTCACCGGATTTTACCTTGGTGTTATTGACCATGGCTTGGCCAACATCAACTCCGCCCACAGCCTGACAACCTGTAAGAATAACCAGTAACAGGACAAGCGGTACTGCCATCCATTGGCTTAACTTTCGGCTCATAATTGGGATCTCCCCCTTAGCAAAATATGGTTCACTCCATATTATGAGGGCAGTTGGAAACAATGTAAACGGATACGCATAAAAATAGGCCAAATAGGCCGGAACACGTCCGGCCTTCTGGTTCTTCTATCACTCATATGTCATAACATGCGCGTGGAAACGTGCTGTTTCATGTAATATTTTCAGACTATTCCTGCTCCTGATCTGCCGCAGACTCTTCATCTTTCTCTTCATCTGCTGGTGTTGCAGGGGTCTCGAATTGATCCGGTTCATCGTCTTGGATCGCTTTGTTCTCTTCGTTCTGATTTTGTGTCATAATCGCTCTCCCTCTTTTCAGCGGAATATCATCAAGGCACTGCCTTGTTTGTATTAATAACCGGATGGTGCATAAATCAAACATGGTGTTGTGATTTCTGCAAGTTGATCGAAGTTGATTGAAATGGTTATATCTTTTTTGCAACATCCTGCCCTTTTAGAAGACGTAAAAGATAATCCCGTTGCCGTTCTCTACGGTAACCTGAAACAAAGCCTGAATCGTATCTATCGTTTGCACAATCTCCTGAAAAATCTCTTCTTCTTCCCAGCCTTCCATGACGGGATATACCCCTTCAGCCAGCATCTTGTCCAAGCTAAAACGTGCCCTCACATCCTCAGGAGTAAGCTGCTCCAAGGCCATGTACGCTTCAAGAACCTGCTTGTTATTAATCAAGAACAGATCCATATCGGAATAGTTCCCTAAATACTGCTGACTAGCAAGCGGCACAACGTATCCTAGCGGAGGTTCTCCATCCAACAGGTTACCGTTCAACGTGAACTGAAGCATCTGCCACGTTTTATCAATATCCAGATCGACCTGACAATCATGTACACTAACCTCTCCAGATTGAATAGAATTCAACAACTCATCGGTTACTACCACATATCTGCCCGACATGCCCATCGCGTTATCCCTCCTGACATTTCCTTCTATTGTTCCCCATTAACCGTGCATGTTACATCAGAATCGGGGTAAAAAGGAAAAAGGGCACCATAACGTCACCAGAAGATGCTCATGTGGGGAGAATAAACGAATCATTTCCAAGGAGGAGAACCGGATGAAAAAATTTGACTACAGTCTTAATTACGAGGAACTCGATCTGCGCAAGCAGCCTGAATTATATACCGTTGGCCGGGGCGAGCAAGGGGTACTCATGGTGGAACCTTACAAAAGTGAGATTCTGCCGCACTGGCGGTTCAAAACACCAGAAATTGCGACAGAGTCATCGGAGAAGATCTATGAACTATTTTTGGAGTATAAGAAGCAGGGGGATTTCATTGGCATGGATATGGCTCGCAAGTTTTTACAGATGGGCTACACTCGGGCGAGACGTTATACCAATCATAAAGGCGGGCGTAAATATTCGAAGAAGGATGGCTCGATCCTGCCTTATCAGAACGACCCGGTGAAGGCGGAAGCAGCAGCTATTTTCAAAGCGCAATGGGAAGTAGCGAAGAAAGACCCCGACTACGTGAAGATGATGAAGCAACATCGGGAAAAGTACGAGTCAGAGGAAGGCTAGGCGCATATTTGAAATCATTGACTTGTGGAAACATATGGTTCAGAATCTATCTTGTTACTGTTTACTTTTCACCACTATTTTGAAGAAAAGAGGCGCAGCCGACTATGACAGATTCGTTTATACAATTAAACACAGGCCAGAATACCAACATCAACGAATGTGCTCAGCTTCAGGTGACCATCAAGTGCACATCCGACCCCTCTGCCTTGGATGTTAGCTGTTTCATGGTAAACGAAGCAGGAAAAGTGCCGTCAGACGACTATTTTGTATTTTATAATCAGAAGGCAGACCCACATCAAAGTGTACTTCTGCAACAGGTAGAGGACTGGCAATCCACTTTTGTACTGGATACGCATAAATTACGGCAGGCCTCTGTAGAAAAATGTGTGTTCACGGCTACACTCGATGCGGGACATACATTCGCCAATGTTCGTACATGCCAGGCGGTTGTTCAAGCGGGTTCCCAGCAGATTACGTATGAAATTACTCAGGCTACCGCAGAAACAGCACTTATTCTCATTGAAGTTTATAAGCATCGTGACGGATTCAAAGTTCGTGCAATTGGCCGTGGTTTCTTTGGTGGATTGAAGCCGCTGGCAGAATCTTTCGGGGTGGAGATTGAAAGTAACGATGCCTCGGAAGCCGAACAGGCTCTGATCCAAGCACAAGCTGAAGTTGCAGCATCCTCTTCCCAAACCACTGCACCTGTTGCTGAATCAGTCCCGAGTCCTCCACCACTAAACTTGACCAAAATCGATCTTCTCAAGCATAAAGTAACCCTGTCTCTCCAAAAGAAAAAGGTCGAACCTATTCAGGCACGTGTTGCCGTTGTATTCGATGCATCAGGCTCTATGTACCATCTGTATCGTAAAGGCATCGTGCAAGAAGCCTTTGAGCGTATACTGGCGATTGCATCTGCATTTGATGATAACGGTGAATTAGACGTATGGTTCTTCGCCAAAGACTTCTTACGTGCTCCCAGCGTAACGGCACAAGATTTTGAGAATTATATTACACGTACATATACATTAGGAAGTAAAGGCGGTACCAATAACGAACCCCCTGTTATACAGGATGTCATTCGCAAGTACACCGTCGAGGAACCTAATGTAAAGATTCCAACGTATATTATCTTTTTTAGCGATGGCGGGGTGAGCCAAAAAGGAAAAATCTCGAAGCTTATTACCGAAAGTTCAACCAAAAATCTGTTCTGGCAATTCGTTGGCTTGGGGAGAGCCAATTACGGTGTTCTGGAGAATCTCGATGAGATGAAGGGACGTTTCATTGATAATGCTAACTTCTTCGCACTGGACGACATTTCAAAGATCAGCGATGAAGAATTGTATGATCGTCTGCTCAACGAATTCCCAAGCTGGATCAAAGAAGCTCGGGCCAAAGGCATTCTGGGCTAGAGGTTACAGCATTCATCCCCTCTGGCCAATTCAGATTTGTAGTTTTTCAGCTTTGCAATCTTAGAATCGTGGTCTTAACATGCTTCCGACAATTCGCAGCATGGACTTGCGTGGCATGAGGCGGGAGAACTGTGCTGTCCAGTAATTCCGGGCACCCGGTACTGCATATGGCTTGCCTTTCTCCAGTGCCCTCATGGCAACTTCCACGACATGCTCAGGTGTATCACGTTTGCCTACAGAAGCTTCATTAGCACCTACCACATCAAAGAACGGCGTCTCGGTTGAACCCGGACATAAGGCCAAAAATTGAACACCGCGCTTCCTGTTTTCCTCATATAACGCCTCTGTAAAAGAAAGTACAAACGCCTTCGTCGCACCATATACAGCCATATACGGATCAGGTTGAAAGGCTGCTGTCGAAGACACATTAATAACAGCGCCATTCTCCTTCTGTAACATGCCTGGCAAGAAAAGATGCGTCATGTTTGTCAAGGCCAATACGTTCAACATAATCTCATCCTGCTGCCGCGAACCTTGCACTTGTTCAAAGTATCCATAAGTAGCGAAGCCAGCATTATTGATCAGGATATCAATCTGTATTCCCCGTTTCTGGCATTCCTCATATACCTTGTGTGGTGCGTCTAATTCGGAGAGATCCGATACAATCACCTCGGCTCTCACCTGATATGTACGTTGTATTCGTTCTGCCAATTGTTCCAGTTTGGACTCCGTTCTTGCTACCAGTACAACATGGTTACCCCTTGAAGCCATTTCGAGTGCAAAAACTTCACCTATTCCTGAAGAAGCTCCTGTAATAAGTGCCCATTGATGTGGTTGTTTTATCATTTTTCATCCATCCTCTACATTGAGTATAAACATATGTTTTTATTAGGAAACAACGTTTCCTAATAGAATCATCGTAACCAAATCTCATGATTATGTCAAATTACATCTGTTATACTTAATTTGAGAACATCATGCCTACTCTGTCAGGTCGGATTAAATTGACGTGATCTGGCCTATAACAGTAGAATGACCATAAGAAAAGGAAATGCCATGGTTTCTGTTTAACAATAATACGGTTATGAGGATGAAATAAATGAAGGATATACTTTCGGGGTCCGCGGAATCTGCACATACAGTAACAACCTTTCAGGAAGCAAGGCTGCAACACTCGGATAATCTTCGGCAAAATGTTGTACATGCCGCTGCTGCTTTATTACAAGAACACGGACCCGAAGCTGTCACGGTACGCCGCGTAGCTGAACGCATGGAATGCTCTACCAAGATCATATATAATCTTTTTGGCAAGAAAGAAGGGTTAGCCAAACATCTATATTTAGAGGGATGTTCTCTCATGGCCCAGCGTTTTGAAGCTGTACCCCGGCAAGCATCGTTTGAACAATATTTCCGTGACCTGGCTTACGCCTATTGGGACTTCGGCATTTCTCAAACCAGCTTCTATCAGCTGATGTTTGGAGGTTCTTTTTCCGAATTCAAACCGGATGGAGAGACGTTACAGGGAACGGCGACTGCACTCAAGCAAGTGTCGGCGTTAGTTGAGGGAGCGATTGAACAAGGAAAGATTCAGGTGCAAGACCCCTTGCTTGCGGTGCGCATGATCTGGGCTCCCTTACACGGTGTGATTCATCTGTACCTGGGAGGACATATTGAAAACGAAGAAGCTGCCAAAACCCTCTATGACCATACGTTATCGATGGTCGTAGATTCCCTTGTGAGCACATCTGCGAATGGATAAAAACAGAATTTGTGCATACAGAAACGATTAAAGACAAGCATAAAAGGAGCCTATCCGTTGGTGTAATACACTTAGGATAGGCTCCTTTGCTATTCTATTTCCTGTGTGCATGGATAGATCGATTCATATCCAATACAACCCTCTTAGCGTCCTTATTCGTTCTCCGCTTCCCAGCGCGCGATTTCTTCACGAACTTTTGGCGCTACTTCTTTGCCAAGCAATTCAATGGCACGCATAACTTCATCATGCGGCTGTGTGCCGAGCGGAGTGTGCAGCATGAAACGTGTAATGCCAACCTCTTTGCGCAGATAGATGATTTTCTCAGCGACGGTTTCCACATCCCCTACGTACAATGCACCTTCCAGGCTGCGTGCCGCATCAAATGTTTCTCTGCCATAATGTCCCCATCCGCGTTCACGTCCAAGCTGGTTCATTACCGCTTGTGCAGGGCGGAAAAACTTTTCTACCGCTTCATCGGTTGTATCGGCAACAAAGCCGTGGGAGTGGGAAGCAACGGTTAACTTGGAAGCGTCGTGTCCAGCGTGTGCAGCAGCTTTTTTGTACAGCTCCACCAGAGGGGCGAACTGTTTCGGGCGGCCACCAATAATCGCAAGCACAAGTGGCAATCCGAGCAGACCTGCACGGACAACCGATTCCTGATTACCGCCACTGCCAATCCAGACCGGAAGCTTCTCCTGTACCGGGCGCGGGTAGATGCCCAGGTTGTTGAAGGAAGGGCGATGCTTGCCCGACCAGGTTACTTTTTCCGACTCCGTCAGTTTCAGAAGCAGATCCAATTTCTCGTCGAACAATTCATCATAGTCGCCCAGATCATAACCGAACAACGGGAACGACTCGATAAATGAGCCACGTCCGGCCATAATCTCTGCACGTCCATTCGAAATACCGTCGAGTGTCGCAAAGTCCTGAAACACACGTACTGGATCATCTGATGACAACACCGTTACCGCACTGGTCAAGCGAATGTTTTTCGTCTGCGAAGCTGCTGCTGCCAGAATGACCGCCGGAGATGAGGCTGCATAGTCCGAACGATGATGCTCCCCTACGCCGTATACATCCAGACCCACTTGATCTGCCAAAACAATCTCTTCCACCACATCACGAATACGTTGTGCGTGGGTTATTAGTTTTCCTGTATTAACATCCGGATTTGTTTCCACGAATGTACTGATTCCGATTTCCATAGTATGTTCCTCCCTGTGTATGAAGCGATCCGTCGTTCATCTAACCTATTGTAAGTAGATCACCTTTTGTTATTTACCTTTATATTGGACTATTTCGAGCAAAAATACAAGTACCCTCTGTTTCCAGAGGGCACTTTTCTTATTACATCAGGATCACTTTAGGAGTATTTCCATAGAGTTTAGATTAATAACGGCGCCTGTTTGTTTCATAAAATTGAAACCCAAAATCCCGTCAATCTCCAAACCATAATCCATGCTTCCGATCTCAATTTCAAAGTCTTCCACAACAGTTCCATATTCCGGAATCATTCCGATATCCATAACCACATCTGCGTTTAATAATGTACTAGCCGACCCTGTATCAAGAAGTACTTTCTTCAACGTAAGTTTTTTACCTCTGTAAACCAGTTGTACACTTATAAAGGGCAATCCATAAATATCTGCTATCTTCATCTAGGACCTCTTATTCCAACATACCTTTCTCTAGCCACAACTTCAGAACGTGAGGTATGAAAAAAACAATATTCCCGATTAGGTTCTTCCTGATGCAATTCGCTATATCGTTTCAAGGCCTTTGTTGAATCAGTAAATGAATCTATAACAGCCATTTCTTCAATATAACGTTGACCTTCTTGCGAATAGGCCTTCGTCGCTTCAAAAACAACCCACTCATTCGGGAAACGTTCTTGAACCTCTTTCCATTGCATAGTTGACGCCTCCGATTATTCGATACCTCCATTATATCATGCAATCTATCCATTCAATGAATTCACTAACCGAAAATTAAGCTATAGAAATGCTAGCCTTCTACAACTTCCTTCCGATATACAGCAGATGAGATGAGATTCCCAAAATGGAAGGGTCTTTGGCTGCCTCAATCATGTATTGGATAAGTCCCTGCTCCTCACCCTGTTCCTTCCAATAGTGCGACTGTTCATCTGTGAGCACTGCTTTCAGGCTGGAGGAACCAATCAACTGAACAGTCTCGAATCCGTGCTGCTCCATGAACGGCACAACATCCTGCACACGAAAATAGTATGCTCCCGTAAAACGCCCTTGATCCTGATGATCAAACGTGCCTCTTTCGACAAAAGACTGGATCGCGTCCATACTGTCATTGGGTCTCCAATGCTGCGGAGATTGCAGTGAGTTGATACTCATCCGCATCCGGGTCTGTACTGCCACAAACACAACGCCTCCCTGCTTCGTTACCCGATAAAGTTCACGCACTGCCGCTATCCGCGCTTCTTCCTTCTGCAGATGGTACAGCGGTCCAAGCATAAGCACCGCATCATAGGTGTCATCGGCAATCCCGTTCAGATGGGTCGCATCCAATACATGAAATCCCTCAAACTGCTGCGTCAGCCCAAACGCTTCGGCCTTTTCTCGTGCTTGTTCTACGGATGAAGGTGTAAGATCCGATAATGTAACCCTGTATCCCCGTTTGGCTAACTCCATCGCATATTTTCCCGGCCCTGCACCGTTATCCAGAATCATGCCGCTCGGCGGAAGATGTTCGCGAATATAATGCATGTTAATCATGAATTCAATAGGCTCACGCTCCAGCCTGCCCCACTCATCAAATCCAGAATAATATTGAATAATGCGGTCTCGATCTCTGTCCATCTCTTGCACACCTGCCCTTTTCTCCATATTAGGCCCTATAAACCAAAAAAGACCTGCCACCTCAGCTAAGAGGCGACAGGTCTGACCTTCGCGGTACCACTCTTTTTGATTCATGGAGTAGATCGACATCGTTTACCGTCCTATCCTTCCATAACATCTCATGACCTGATGACGGAGGTTACCCGTCAGGATCTACGTGAATTCAGTTCATCATATCCACCATTTGATTCAGTCCTTCGTTCGCTGAACCAATGAAGACATTTCTACAACTGCTCTTCGATCCTGCTGCTCACAGGTGAGTTGGGGACAGGCTGGACTGTCTCGCACCGAATTGACAGTTCTCTGAACCACGCCATATACCTTAATACTCCTGATCATTGCGTTTGTTATTTTAATTTTACCAAGTATAGTTCTCCTAAATATTTACTGTCAACTCTAAATTCACAATAAACCAGAATGGCTCTCTCACTTATAAAATACAAACCTCATTACTTCAATCCTTCTTATTTTTTCTTCTCTTCCACTAATGGTACAGCTATTCTAGCTTCCGGTTCTTCTGTACTATACATCCACGGATATACAACGGCCGTATCCGATGTATACTTCTCATACCGATCAATACCCTGATTGTCTCCGTCACCCGCAAACTGGGTCTTGGTAGGCATACCATAGCTTCGTTCACCCTTTATGAGCATGAAGGTCTGATTCATTCCCCCAAAATGCGGATCATCACTATACCTCTCCACGTACAAATCCCCGTCCTTAAGGTAATATGTCCAATGAATTATAAAACCGTCCAGGTTTGAATCTACAATCTGTGGTTTCTCTCGAATTGCAGATAAAATAACCGGCTCGAACTCACCCTCAATATATTGGACTTGATGATGGGCATACAGAGTCATTGGGGTATCCGGATGGATCTCCAGACCCGGGTTTACTTCAAAACGCAGTTCCGTTTGATTTGAATTTTCTGCCGGCCATACGGCACCTTCCAACCGGGTACCATTCACATCCAGATTATATTTCAAATAGGGGAGTTGCAAGATAGCTCGATCCTGAGCAAGAATCACCCGGATTTGTGTCGGCGTAATGATGGCTTCCTTCACAAGCACCCCTTCCGATTGCTGGCCTAGAGGGAGATTCAGCACTCTTTTACTCGTACCGCTAAGCATCTCCGTTTTATCTAATCGTATACCGATATTCAGGGGCTGATCCATTCTACCTTCTTCTTTATGATACGCAAGTACATAAGATGAGGCTTGCTGCTTTAATGTGTCCAGGTTATAGAACTGTTCTGATATATATTCACCATGCGCTCCTGGCTTACCGCTTATACTTGGTGCAATCCACTCTAAAGTCTGTCCTTTTTGATCGTATACTTTTAGATAAGGAAAAGCATAATCACGAACCTCCGACTGATCAAAAGTTAAAGAGGTAGACAGCATCACTCGATTATCTTTCTCGTTGAATACACTCACTGCAAGTTTACCCAAGCCGTTTTTATGGATATCGAATCCTTGTGACATCCGCTGGGAAAGATCCAGGTTAATTGCCTGTTCCTCGGGAGCCAATACCTGGACTCCATTTACTGTGAAATCAACATTGGCCTTACTTCCTGAGGGTGTCCACTCCGTTTCAAAATATCCTTTATATTCTCCGTCCGCCTGATCAAAATCATGATAGTACCTGCCTTCAATAAGCTTTCCTGTCTCATCCCGCAGACCAATCGAAGGGAATCTTACGGTATCCCCTTTGTACTTCCCGGGTTTCAGGGTATATAAAATCACCGTTCGATTATCATCAGTAAAGGCTGTATCGAGTGTTAATGTTACACCGCCCACTGTCACCGATTGATCCAGTTTCTGCCCAAGTCCATTTTGCAACGCATTCTGAATCCCCCTCCGGTGATCCAACAGGTCAATCCAATTATAGTGAACTGCTGCATATACGGGTGTCGCCATAAGAATAACGGCTGCTGTTCCGATCAGTGCGCTCTTTTTCCATCTCAGGCTTCGCCGTACATTTTCGTTCCTCGCTGAAGCATGAAGTTCAGGGCAACGTTCTTGATCCTTTTGAATCTGATCCCACATGGCATTAAAATCGGGATAATGGATATCCGCATCATTTTTCAGATGATGAGACAATCTTTCTTCCGTATGTTTCACTGTACACTTCCCCTTTCTGATGTGGTTTGCTGGCTTTCTCCCATTTTTTCCTGAGCAGACGAATTCCCTTATATATTCTGGACTTCACCGTACCCAGCGGAACTTCCAGCGTCTCGGCCGTTTCCGATAAACTGAATTCGTTCATATAGCGTAGCAGAATCGCTGAACGTATTTTCTCAGGCAACTCCTGAACCCATTGTTCCCAGAGTTCCGATTCCTCCGCATGCTGAGCCACCTGGTCAACCGGATCAACCGTTCGTTGCGGTGTGAGCATAAAAAGCCTTTTTTCCCGTTGCTTGGATGCATGTTCTCTTTTCATAAAATTAAGACAATGATTCACTGTGATTTTCATCAGCCATGTTTTCATGTATTCTACCTTCCTCCAATCCTGACGGAAGACGGTAATAAAAACGTCGTGGCACACATCTTCTGCATTCTGCGCATGATGGAGCATGTAGTAACACGTCCGGTACACATCTTTGTTGTACATTTCGAACAGTTCTTTTTCAGTCAAACGACTCACCTCCTTTCTTTTGCATCAGCCTTTTCAAATCTATAGACAAAGCCGATCCTCCAAAGGTTCATTCTTCTTCTCTCAGCACAGCCAAAAAAGAACGTTCACTTCCACAGCAATGCAGAAATGAACGTTCTTCATGGATGAAGACAAGTATATTTGAACTCACGTACAGTGCAGTCCCTGAACGCAAGCCTGGGGCGTATCTTGAAACCTACTGAAGTGCATCTTTTAATGCCTTTTCGCCCCCTGCTGCGTCAATTTCCCTTGACGTGCCCCGGCACGCCTGCGGGAAACTTCCTGGCTTGGAGCGAAAATTCAGCAAAATTGGCTTTCTTCAGCGTTTTCAGACACACCCTAGATTTTTTTCACAAATTCGGACTTCAACTTCATCGCGCCAAGGCTATCGATCTTGCAATCAATATCGTGATCTCCATCGATCAGACGAATATTCTTCACCTTGGTTCCTTGTTTCACGACGAGTGAGCTGCCTTTCACCTTGAGGTCTTTAATGACCGTAACGGTATCCCCATCATTCAGTACATTTCCATTGGCATCACGCACAACTTTGGATTCCTCGGCGTCTCCTTGATCTGCTTCCAAAGACCATTCATGCGCACATTCCGGGCAAACGAGCAAATTTCCGTCCTCGTACGTATATTCCGAATTACATTTCGGACAATTAGGCAAAGTAGACATATGTATTAAACTCTCCATTCTAAAATTGGCTTACATGCAAGTATACGGGATTTGGGCCGTTTGTTCCATACGATGGATCACTGCAACAAATGTTTAACTTATAGGGAAGGTTCTACCTACACCGAATTTAAACCAAATTTAAACTTGGTTCTACCCTTGCTTTAAGGAAATTCGCTTAATATATAAGTATCCAAACAGTAACGAATATCATTCTATAAACCTTAAGGACATTGTCCTCTGTTTATATTCCCATGCCAAAGGAGCTTCTGCTTATGTCATCCTATGTTTTTCCCATTCAGACCGCGTTTATCATCTTTGTCATCGCATCCATGTTCCTGCTGGTGCCGTGGTTAATCTATGGTTATCGCAAAGACGGCTTCTTTAGCTGGTCCCGGTTTGCCGTTAGCTTTTCTTTTATTTTCTTCCTAATGGCTGCTTACTGCCTTGTGATCCTGCCGCTTCCCGCGACTCGAAATAACTGTGCTGGTCACACAGCGAATGCGGTCTATTACAACCTTCAACCCTTTATGTTTGTGAAAGACATTATGAAGGAAACACCCATCATATGGTCTCAACCCTCTACGTGGATCAACATGATTAAGGGCCGTGCTTTCTTGCAAGTGCTGTTTAATGTTCTGCTGCTCATGCCACTAGGAGTATATATACGGTATTTTTGGCAAAAAAGAGCATTCTGGAAACACGCCTTTGTCGCTGGTTTCGGGCTTTCCTTATTTTTCGAAGTCACCCAACTCACCGGGTTATACGGATATTTCAATTGTCCTTACCGATTGTTCGATGTGGATGATCTGATTCTGAACACCTCCGGTGCAGTGATTGGATTTTTCGCAGCCCCGCTGGTGTTGGCCTTGTTCCCGTCACGTGAGAGTATTCAGGCTAAGAGTGAGCAAATCGTGGAGCAAAACCGCGTCTATCCTGTGCCCCAGCTGCTTGCACTGCTGATCGACGGTATTGTTGTGGTGATTATCACCAATCTCATGTCGATCTTTACCTTATCTAACGATATCCAGGATGTAATAAATACGTCCACGGCGATGGTTATTGTTCTGTTCTTCATCCCATGGGTTCGCAACGGAGTTACACCGGGCTCTGCCGTTCTCCGGTTCCGATATGTTGATCGTCAAACGAGCGCCCCAACGCTCTCAGCGCTATTGAAACGATTTATTGCTATTTATGCTCCGTGGCTTCTGGTAACGATGATTCAGCTGGTAAGTAAATATGCATACCCTAACTATCAGGATGATATCACTCAGCCTTACCTCATCTGGATTTCTCTGGGTGTCGGCATTCTGTACTTCCTCGTGTATATTACACTGTTTATCCATGTCATCGTCGTATTGTTCTCGGGTGGAAAACGTTCCTTTTACTTCGACGAGGTCGCACGAACACGAGCCTCGCGCAAATAGAAAATGAAGTTTGCTCTCCCTAACAGAGACGATCACCTAGCCAAAAAAGGCGGCATCTCATGGTTAATCCATGAGGCCGCCTTTTGTATTTTAAAATACCGAAACTGCTACCGAAATTGTACATTGTTGAACTCACTGCATATCCTCAGACTTGCGATATGAAGGGATACCTTACTTAACACCCAGCAGTTCGCGTTTAGAAGCCTCTGGATCATGAACAACCTCAATCTCATGGTTGATGATCAGTGTCGCCCGATCCTGACGATATTCAGGCCATTCGATTCCTGCTGTCTCCGGCTTGCCGTTTCTCGCAAAGGAAATCCAGGCATCCTGCACCTTGAGAGCAAGCGCTTTAGCCGCTTCATCCGGCTCAGCTTTCATGAACTTTAGCGCATCCAGCGTGTTAAATACAAAGAACATCTCAATGCTGTGAATGGCTCTTTTCAAAAGCGGATGCTCCGGCATCACCCAGTCAAAACGGTACATCCACACCGGAGCATGCTTCTGCTGTGCAGATGCATACTGCAATGCTGACCGCCAGAAGAACAGATCGGTCATGACTTGAGCTTGTCCATCCGCTGTCTTCGGATAACTATCAACGATAGCGACGCGATTCTCCAGATCCGGCGTCATGAAATCGACACCCTGCACCATATCAATTTCATTTGAAAAAGGGACATCCGGCTGAATAAATAACGATCCTTCATGCAGCGTTGTTCCAATTAGCACTGGAATATCCTGCGCGAATCCCTCACTTACAGCCTGGAGTGGTATCTGAGGCAGTGTCTCACCATCGAGCACAGGTTGGAACAACAAGGCCATGCCTGCTCCGCTCTGCTGCTTCACCGTTTCTGCCGCCGCCATAATCTGTTCCACTGGAATGCTGTTCAGCTTGGTCAGGCTGTCCCGGTCTATACCAAGAACCTTCAACATGCCCTCACGCAAAGCCGAGGCTTGTTCTGCCGGCATGAACTGTGAAGCACCACTCTCCATGATGGCACGCTCGAACAGGCCTTTGGCTGCTGGCATCGCCATTAGTGCGGCAATACTCATACTACCTGCCGATTCACCAAATACCGTTACCTGACCGGGGTCGCCGCCGAAGGCAGTAATGTTATCTTTCACCCATTGTAACGCAGCTACCTGATCCAGCAGTCCTGCATTAGATACATAGGAATCACCCAGCGGAGCCATGTGCAGGAATCCTAGCGGCCCAAGACGATAGTTAATGGTGACCACGATGACGTCGCCACGAACAGCCAGCTGTGTGCCATCATAGACAGGCAGACTGCCTGATCCGGTTACAAATGATCCCCCATGAATCCAGACCATAACGGGAAGGGGGTGACTGCTTTCTTTTTCAGGTGCCCAGATGTTCAGATACAGACTGTCTTCCGACTCTGGCGGCTTTTGCCCGCCCATCCATTCTGAATCCCGACGCGGTTGTATATTCTCAGGCCCGAATTCGGTCGCCTGTCTGATTCCCTCCCATGAATCGGGCTGTACCGGAGCTCGGAAACGCAGCTCTCCCACTGGCGGCTTCGCATAAGGAATCCCCTTCCATACACTTGCACCCTGTAAAAGCTCGCCTTGAACCGTACCATATTTCGTTTGAACCTGAAGTTCTCGCATTCCGCTTCTACATCCTCTCCGTGAATTAAATATTTTCATGCATTGGTAACCATGATTAGAGCTTAATAAGGGCTAACCATGTGTATATATTTGAGTATAAATCGTTGGCATACCCATTTACAACTTTGCCCAGATTGACACATTGGGTCATGCTCTCTTTTGAGTTGGATTAAAAAATTCGATCTAGAAATTCGCCGAATGTATATCCTGTACTATAAAATTTTTCAGCAAGAGCAACTATGCTTTTGAGTAGAAAATTAAAAGTATTAAAAATAATGATACCTAACACAGATATAATCACAGGCAACATCCATTTTCCATACAAATTCCAGTTTATATCCCTCAAGAAAAGCCATCCCCTTACCAAAATATTAAATCCATTTACCAAAACAGTTATTTCATTCCCAAAAGGATACGTTAATAATACTTTGTATGTTCCAGAAAATACAATATTTAATAATGATTGGATTGCAGTAAGGATTGAAACAAAAACAGAGTCGTGCTTATACACGACTCTGCTTCAATTGCGATTATTTCAATCTTCCTCTTTTCACAAAAAAGATGATTACCGCTCCAATACTGAATATCGCACCGTATACTCAGCACCTTCAATCCACTTTCCGGCAGCGAAGTCCCGTCCCTTCACAACCACTCGATCCTTGTAAATCTCAACATGCAGCCCTTCGCTACCCTCCAAATGCTCATCCTCATCCGTCCATAGATAGGCAACAGAGGAGGCGTTGAACATGGTTGGCATTTGGCCTGTACCATCGTACATCGTATGCGGTGCTTGTAGCTGCCAATGCGTATGCCCGGAGAACAGAATCGCTTGTGGATACTTGGCCAGCACGGCCTTCAGTTCTGCATCCTGATTCACGCCATACCAGCCTTGATTTTGGAGTGATCCGGCAACGGTGTCCATCAGCGGCTGATGGATAAAGATAAAAATTGGATGATCCAGTACAGCCTGTTCAGCCAGCTTCGTATCCAGCCATTCCAGTTGTTCAGAAGACATCTCACAGTCCTTCGGATGCGGCTGCTCCGTACCAAGAAAGATGTAATGATATCCATTGATCCAGTGATCGTGATAACTTCCCTTCATGCCTGTCGCCGCTTCAAAATCTTTCAAACGCCTATGCCATAAGCCTGCTACAGTAATTGTTTCGGCGTTGGCTCCAGCAGGTATTTTCGTCTGAACTTCTCCTTGTGCACTTCCGTCTGTATTTCCATCCTCACTGTCATACCCATGGCCATCTACACCGTCATCTGGACTCCCCACTTCTCCTTCATGTCCGGCCTGTCCAGGTAGCACAAATTGGTTGCCAGCCAGCTTCTGAATCAGCGCCGCTGACTCCTCCGCTGTCTGCTTCACCGGATGCTCTAACTCCGCATCTTGCTCCAGCAGTTCAGCAACATGCCCTTCGGTCATCTCAAGTAATACCAATGGCGGCTTCTGCCAGATGACTGCACCGATATCATGATTACCCACCGTGAAACGTATCTCCGGCAACTTCTCCTTATATTGCTCCCAGATTCGCTGCCATTCCCGATACTCACTCGGTAGCCCGCGATCCGTCACATCACCTACATGCATAATGCCACAGCTTCCATCGCTAAACGAAGCTATATCCGCCAGCGCCTGCTCCAGATGTCGGTTATGCCTATGATCTGCCTCGTCCCGTATATGTGTGTCCGTGATCACCTGGAAGGTAGCCAGTGGCTGCTCAGTAATACTCATTACGAATCACTCCATTTCAGTCCAATAATGCCTATCAAAATAAAACCGATCCACACCATCGATGTCAGCCGAAGTCGTTCCCCAAAGAAATAATGCCCTACCACACCAATCATCGTGATCCCTACTCCTGACCAGATCGCATAGGCTACCGCCAGCGGCATATACTTGACGGCATAATTCAGAAAGGTGAAGCTCGCGGCATAACATATAAACATCATCACAGAAGGCCACAATCTGGAGAAACCATCCGACACTTTAAGCAAGATCGTGGCACTCAGCTCCAGACCAATGGCAAGTGCCAGCAACACCCAGCCCAGATAAGCCTGACTGTTTGTCATCGTCCTGACCCGCCGGAGAGCAATTCATGGAACGTCTGGATGGTTCGATCCGCCAGTTGTATCTTACCAGACTCACCAATCCCAATCTTGTAGCCTGCTCCGGCCGCTCTCGCCATCTCCATATCCCCGTCCGTGTCCCCAATCACCATGACCTGCTGCGCCTGTACACTGAGTCGCTCACAGGCAAGCAGCAACATATCGGGAAACGGTTTACCGCGATCGACCAGATCGGTTCCAATGACGATGTCAAAGTAAGCATCCAGCCCCATCCATTGCAAATGTTTGTTTGCGCTTGCCGTCTCGTCCGCTGTCACCACGCCCATTTTCAATCCCTGATCGCGAGACTGCTCCAGAAATTCCTGCACACCGGGCAGCGGATGCGCCGGACGATGTGCCTCCATCGCCTCCTCCGCCTGTGCGAGACATGCTCGAACGATCATTTTGGCCTCTGCCCAGCTGAGTCCTGCGCGATATCCATGCCACGTCAGCACGGCATATACTTCATCCATCGTACCCATGGCGAGCGGGCCCCGGACGTCATAACCGTTCATACGTCCCTGTTCATCGTGAAACGTGCCCCAAATCTGCGGAAGATCGGCTTCATCCATCTCTAGACCACGAATAACCAGTTGTTCTCTGAAATCATTCAACACACAATCCGTCCAGAACCCCCACATGCCTGTAAAATCAAGCAACGTCCCATCCTTATCAAACAGAATGGCTTGAACCTGCATCTGTGATCTATCGTCTACCTTATTCTCTTGCATGGACTAAACTCCTTGTCTGTGATCGTAATGAATGGAAAGGACGGTACGTGGTGTACCGCCCTTTTTGCTTAGGCACTAAAGCTTATACATGAGAGGGGATGCAAACTTCATGTAATACAATGAATTATTTTGCGATGCGGTCAAGTTCCTTCTGTGCTTTCTCTTTGGCTTCCTTCAATGCCTGCTCTGCAGGTACATTGTTGATCTGCACTTTATCAGCCGCTTCCTTCAAGGCATCGTTAATTTTGCCACCTGTCGGATCACGGAATGGAGCTGAAGCATGTGCTGCCTGTTGCAGTGGCACGGTAATCTGTGGGTGCTCTTCGCTAAACTTCTTGAATTCAGGATCTTGCTGTGCAGATTGACGCACCGCAATGTAACCCGTATTCATCGACCATGAAGCGGTGTTTTCGGTTTTGGAGAAATACGTCAGCCATTTGTATGCTGCTTTTTGCTGCTCTGGACTAGCCGCTGCCGGAATACCTGCAAGAATTGCACTCGCTACCGGTTTACCTTCGCCAATGCCTTCCCAGCCTGGCTGCTGCATGGCCGCTACGATTTTAAAGTCCAGATCGCCTTGGTCACCACTTGAACCGGTGTATCCAGCCGCTTTATTTTTCATCACATCGTCAATGGTCTTGTACCAATACTCCCAGCCTTGACCGCCATATTGAATGCCCATGATTTTGTCTTCGTTGATCCATTTGCGGAACAGTTCCCATGTCTCGATCCATTCAGGGGAGTCAATCATCACCGTTTTACCGTCATCACTGAGAATTTTGCCGCCTTTGCCCATAACCGCATCAATCATGTTGTCTCTGCCCCACATCGGCTCCCAGCCATAGAAGGTCGTTTTGCCATTTTCCTTCTTGGTCATCTTTGCGGCAGCCTCGGCAAACTTCTCCCATGTAGTCAGGCTTGCCGGGTCAATTCCGTTCTCTTTGAAGGTATCCATACGGTAGTACATAATTTGAGTCGTGCCATACATCGGCAAAAAGAATTGCTTGCCGTCCACATTTCCTTGTTCCAGGAACGTTTGAATGAAATCTTCTTTTTTGAATTCCGGATCAGCCGCGATCATCTCATCCATAGGTGCATAATAGCCTTTGCGCGCCCAGTCAATATTGGCACTCAGAACGGCAGCAGGTACTTTCTTTGACGCAATGGCCGCTTGAAGCTTCTGCTCAGTCTCCGTGTAATCCGCTTGTACGATGCCTTTCACAACCACTTCGTTCTGCGAAGCGTTGAAGGCATCAATTTTCTTTTTCATATTGTCGCCCAGGTTACCGCCCAGCCCATACCAGAACTCAATCTCCACCGGCGCTTTGGCCTGAGTGTCCGTGCCGCCGCTAGCGGCAGCCGTTGAATTCGATTCTGTCGGGGCTTGTGTCCCGCATGCGGTTATTAAAGCGATGCTTGCAGCGAGTACCAGCGACATGCCGCCTTTCCAGCTCAGCTTCAGTTTCTTTTTCAAAGTCATGTCTGACTTGCTCCAATTCATTGTTGTTCCTCCCGTTTTTAGGTGACTTTATTAGGCGAAAAGGTGAAGCATATCAATTCTTGTTTACGCCAGCCGTCATGTTCACGCTCTGCATGATCGTTTTCTGGGTGAACACGAAAAGAATGAGTAAAGGTGCGATAGTAAACGCACTTGCAGCCATAATCTGCGGCCAAGCCAGTCCATAGGCTCCGCCTTCCACGAAGAAACTTCGCAACCCGGCAGATACCAGTTGCAGGTCAGGATCTTTGGTGATGAGCATCGGCCAGAAATAGTTGTTGTACTGTTCGATGAATGTAATCAGCACCATCACGGCGAAGCTGGAGCGAACGAGCGGTGCAATAATCGTCCAGAGAATGCGGAAGTGTGATGCTCCATCCAGCTGTCCGGCTTCCACCAGTTCATGAGACACCTGCATAAAGGCCTGACGAATCAGAAAAATGGAGAACACGCTGACACAGTTGGATACGATCAGGCCCGTGTAAGAATCCAGCAGGTTCAGCTCACTTAACACCAAATAACCGGGCAAATATACGGCTGTGCTCGGGATCATGTAACCTACCAAAATGATTGCGGTCAGCGTGCCCTTGAGGCGAAATTTCATATGCGTCAGGGCATATGCCATCATACTGGAGTTCACAATCTGGAGCAGACAGATCGCTATGGCGACTCCGGTGCTGTTCAGCATGTACCGTGCAAACGGTGCGGCGTTCCAGGCATCCACGTAGTTCTGCCACAGTAATGTCTCTGGCCAGAAGGTCGGCGGGAACTGCCAGATTTCATCATTCGTTTTGAATCCGCTGATCACCATCCAATAGAACGGAAAGGCAGTGGCAAGGGCAATCATTGCAAGCACCAGATAGCGAAGGATGGCACTGATTTTTACTTTTTTACGGGACAACTTCTGCATCTCCCTGGGCTTCATTTGGCTGGTTTTGCTTGTTGGCATTGTCATTGTCATTAGTAGTGCACCAGGCGTCTGCCAAGCAGGAAGGAAACTCCCGATAACAGCACGCAAATCAGAATAATGACTACAGCGATCGATGAAGCTTCCCCGACATTAAACGATTCAAAGGCAGACTGATAGTACATATACAACAGTGTTCTGGTTGAGCCCGCTGGGCCACCCTGGGTCATAACGTTAATCTGGTCATAAGCCTGTAAGGATTGAATTGTCAGTATGATGGAGAGGAAAAAGGTCGTTGGTGAGATCAGCGGCAACGTAATGCTCCTGAACTTGTCCCAAGCTGCTGCGCCATCAATGGAAGCTGCTTCAAGCAGATCCGATGGCAGATTCCTTAGAGCTACCAGATAGAACACCATCGCCCAACCAATCGACTTCCACAGGGTTACAATCAATACGGCAACCAGTGCCCAATCCATGTCACGCAACCATCCAATCGGCGATATCCCCGCCCAACCCAGCATCAGATTGGCTAATCCCACTTGCGGTTCAAAAATCCATGACCACGCGATGGATACGGCAACCGTCGGTGTTACCCATGGTGAGAAGAGTAATGTGCGAAAAATACCGGATGATTTCATTTTGCTATTCATCAGCATCGCTAGTGCAAGTCCTCCCACAATCGTAGGGATCACACTCCCGAGTCCGAACAACAGCGTGACTTTCAGGGATCGATAAAATTCAGAGTTGGTTAGCAGGTACGTGTAATTGTCCAACCCGACGAACAGCTTGTCCGGGCTCATGAAGTCCCAGTCGGTAAAACTGAGATATACGATGTATCCCAGAGGCCCCAGCCAGAAAATCAGCAACGGGATTAGAGCAGGCAACGTAAATAGGACCGCCTCCGACTCCCTCCAACATTTCAAGCGCAATTCTCCCACTCCTTATTGTCCAAGTTTTCTTTAACATTTGGCAATTTGTAGATATATATTGACTCATTTGATCTTCCGTACAAAAATGATTGTACATTCAATTTGAAAAATCTATTTCCGGGTTGTGTTAAAATTCGAAGAGTCATGTAAAATATGAATATGTTCATGGATACGTTATCCTATTGCCGAGGTGACATTGTGGGAAAAGAAATTGCCGGGAAGCCGAATCATTTGTCGTTACCCGATCGATCTGCGCTGAGGGAGAGAGTCATCGATGCAATTGCCAATACGATGGATCTGTATGGAGTTAATCATACGTTTGGTAAATTGTATGGCGTGATGTATTTCGAAGACCGTCCGATGACGCTGGAAGAGATGAAGACCTCTATGAATATGAGCAAAAGCAACATGAGCTATGCGGTTCGTTCGTTAACCGAATCCCAAATGATCTATAAGCTGGATGAGAAGAAGGAGCGGCAGGACCAATATGTAGCGGAGACTGACTTCTTTCGCACGTTTCAAAACTTCTTCGGATTAAAACTGCAACGGGAAGTGGATGTGATGCTGGAAGGCATCCGCGAGGTCATCCCTGACCTGACAACCATGATTCTATCGGAACATACAGCTGCACAAGAACGGGAAGAGGCATTGCGAGATTTACACAAGCTCCAGCATGCAGAGCAATACTATGTCTGGCTTCAAGGATTCGTGGATCGATTGCGAGAGGGTAAGCTGTATGAAAATGACCCACAATCACCAGAAGATTAAGATTACTCCAGCGAAGGTTGAACGTAAGCTTTGAGACTTTGGCTTAGCAAAGTTAACTGTAGATATACGAAGCGTACTTTATTTTAAAATAAAAATATAAGCAAAAGAGCTGTCCAAGCCACTGAATGACTTGGGACAGCTCTTTTATCGTTTACAATTTCCATTCTATTTACTTTCGAGTACTTTCTAACTTAATTGTCTTGAAAAAATCACTTCTGTGCCGCAACTTCAATATCTGCATATGCCCAGTGGGTTGCAGGCACGTCGCTAAAGGATGGCGTGGCCACTCCCGTCAGCGGTGTACGCTTGAACAGGACGTTTAGCACTTTTACCGCTTCGGCACGAGTCAACTTGCTATCCGGTTTGAATGTACCATCATTGTAACCCGTCATCAGGCCTGTGGATTGCACATAGGCAATTGCATCGGCTGCCCACAGATCAGCGGCTACATCTGTAAAGGACGCTGCTTCTGGTGCTGTTCCTGTGGTATCAGCTGTTGCTACAGCGTTTGTTTGTTGCTTCTGCAACCAGCGGTAAGCAATGGTTGCCATCTGTGCACGCGTGATTGAACCTTCCGGTGCAAACGCTGTGCCGCTCAGGCCGTTCATGATACCTGCGGCTTGTGCTTTTTGAATCTCACTTGTTGCCCAATGTGTTGCGGCTACATCGGCAAAGATTGTACCTGCCACCGCAGCTGTCGCTGTTTCACCAGGCAGGTTACGAGCCAGCATCGCGGCCATCTGTGCACGTGTAACGAACGCATCTGGACGGAAATCGGTACCGAAACCTTGGATGTACGGATGATTTGTCTTTTGAGAAGCTTTCAGCCCATCGACGACAACCAGTGTAAACGTACTGAATTTGGTTACCGTAAACTCAATACCTTCGCTGTTATTAGCCAGTTTCACGAGTTTGCCTTGCACCAGTTCTTTGGTACCGTCACTGTGTTCAATGTACACAGCCAGGTTATCCAGAATCTGCTGACGAGTTGCCACATCGGTTGGCAGGCTGTTGCCTAGTGGCAATGTCAGCGTCACTTCACGGCTCTGCATGTTCGTTTCGATCTCAACCGGACGAGCCAGTACACGAACATTCGTATTCGGTGCAACTTGCTGAATCACTTGCTCTTTCCTCGCACGCTCTTCCAAGTCTTTGCGCTCGGATTCCTTTTTGAGCGGAACAATACGGAAGTACAAGTCTTGATCGAATCCAGCAATGGACTTCGTTGGAATGGAGATTACAGCATTTTCCGTCGAGATTTCCAGTTTCATCGAACCGTCACTTAGATCTTTGACAGCAGTTTTTGGGACTTCCACACGTGTCTCGGACACAGCGTCTTTGGTATCTGGAATGACGATGCGTGCTGTATCGGTGCCCAGCTGTTTTGCTTTTACAACCGATTCCTTGGCAATCGCATCTGTCATTTTCACCAAATCTTTAACCGCGCCGTTAGTTTCGGTTGTACGTGTGATTGGTGTTTTGGTTAGGTTTGTACCGTTAACGCCATTCACATCCACCACGATCTGTTCTTGCTTGGTCGTTGGTGCAGGTGTAGACGTTACCGGCGCAGATGATCCACCGCCACCGTTACCACCTGTGTTGTTACCCGGGTTAGGTGTCGACCCAGTACCATTACCACTGTCACCATTGGCTGTAAAGACAATTTTCACAGCACGTCCCGGCAACTCATCACTAAACGCTTTATAACGAACCCATACTGTTTTGTTACCGCTAAAATCCAACTTCTGAATGGAAGACAGATCGATCCAGTTCAGTTTGCCATCGAAGGAAACTTCCATCGTATCATTTAGACCCGTTATTTCGTTTTTAACATCGTCCCCTTTTATATTAGGAGCCGTGAAGAAACGATTAATAACGTATTGTAAGTTCCCAATATCCTCATAGCTGTCTTGTTCATCAAGTACCCATTGTGCCAATTCCTTTTGATCTTCTGCGCTAAGCTCTGCTCTTTTGGAAAGGTCAAGGGCACCTGAACGATTAAATTCATAATTGTCGAAGAAAGCCTCTCCCTCAATTCGATCTTTCATAGCATTCTCGAGCCACTGATTCATTGGGTCAATTTTGGTGGCCTTTTCAATAGATTGATATGGGGCCGTCAAAAGCCCTAACACTACCATTGGTTCCACGATATCTCCTTGGTAGAGTCCTTTCAACTTTTCATAAGCCATTGAATACATGTATTTATAAGCAAAAACATTTTTGTCTACTTTATTGGTGAGTTTTAAATATTTTTGACCAATGCTTCCATACTCTTCTGCTTCTTGGTCGTTAAAGTACTCTGATATATCTACCAACTTTTGTGCAAGTAAATCCAGTTTATTGCTCAAAGCAGCAAGCTCAGTTTGTTCCCAAACAGATTGTGCCAGAACACCAAGTTCAATCATGAGTTGAACCTGATTTTTATTCTCGTAATCTTCACTGACGTATTGGATCAAGAATCCTGCAATGAAATCTCTAACCTTTGGGTTTAAATTTTCGTAGCCGTCAGGAAATTTAATTCCTAACGCCGGATCTTCCATAGCATCACGCATGGCTGTTTTATTTCCACTTTTCCTCGCAGCGTTCAAGACAGACAATGCATCCGTGTTGTTATCACTGGAGAAAAATTTGTCAAAAGCGTTCTGGATTTGAACAAAGGATTCGTACCCGCCAGCTGGACGCTCCGCAATCATATGATCTGCCAGTACATTTAACTTTTGTGCATCTGTCTTTATACCATCCATCTTACTCACATCTATAGGAAAGCTATTTATAGGATTTCCCAGGTTATTATTATTGTATTTGTTAATGTCAGACTGTATTTGTTGCAATCCGAACAGAGAAGCCAGCATTTCATTAGTGGTCAGCGCCTTGTTAATTAAAGGGGTGAACCTTGCTGCATCATCAAGATAATTTAATAATCTGAACACAGACGACGGACCTTTTTTAAGTTGTAGCTCAATCATAGACGCCGTGATACGTTTTTCAATGTCTGAGGATTGAGGATATTTACCTACAAACTGATAAAACATACTGTCAGGGGCAGGGTAATCCAAATAGTTAACTTGTTGCATCTGCTTCGTATATAGTTCATTAAGTGAATTCATTTCAGCCGGTCCACCAATGTCATGAATGAATTCAACCGCCTTCAAAGCTAACTGCACGAGGTATTCAACTTGCTCTTTATTGGCGTACCCTTCACTGGTTGGTGGATCTAAATTAAGCATATAAACTGCGATATCCTTCTGATCATCTGAAGATAGTTGTTTGAAACCAGGTACATCTATGAAATTTTCATCACTTAATAGTTCGATAACTTCCTCAATATAGTCACTGGCATTCCCTGTATCCGCCGCCTTCTTCAATTGGTTATACTTGGTCAGCCCTGGTTTAAAAAAGGCATCAAATGCCTTTTGAACGTCAGATACTGTTTCATAACCTGTACCTTTGTGATCAAGCATCCATTGAGCCAGTTCATTTTTTTCGTCGTCATTCTTAAGCGTGAACATCTTGTCCATATTAAACACATATGGCCGGACACCTTCGGTCTGCCCTACTTGTGGCAGAAACATTAAATATATTCCAAAAAGCGAATCAATCGCCCCATTCATGCTATTGATGTCAGTTGCTGTATTTATCTCCATATACTCATTAAGTTTGTCATACAAGAGTTTGAGCTGACTATTATGATAGATCGTAGCAGAACTATTTTTGAAAACAATATTGTATAGCAATATATTATCAAGAAACATGGTCCGATCCGCACCGATCAGCTGCATATAACGAGATGCAGATTGTATCCACTCCGTTTTTTGGACACCCGGGAAATAAGAGTCCCACTTCCTCAGCGAACTGTATACCTGATCCATTTTTTCGCCTAAGGCATCCATCTCGAACTGTCCGGGGATTACACTGACGTTATAAATCAGTGTAAATGCGTATACAGCCTGATTGTCACTATTATATTGCACATCTAGTGGAATCAGCATAATCATACCTCTGGCAATCTCATTCTTTTGGTCCTCGCTTAAAGCTGCGTAACCTTCAGGCAGCTGTAGCAATTCTCCTTCTTCAAGCAAATTACGAACATAAGCTATTTTTTCGCCAGAGTTGGAATCGTCATACCCTTGTCTCTCCATGTTTATACGTTCGAATGGGTAAGATCGAGCACTCACCACACCTCCAGGACTTACAATCTGAAGCAACATCATTGCCACCAACAAAAAACTTACTATCTTTCTGAACAAGGCTTCGCTCTCCTCTCATTTCGTGTTTGATCCTTATGCCTGTATCTTTGGACCTAGTTTAGAACACAACAATAAACAGATTCTAAACAAGAAATGATAATAAAAGGAAAAAAATCCACTCCATAGTTGAAAACAGAGTGGATTCCTTCATATTTTTCGTCAAAATTCATCATTTTCAAAAAAAAATTTGGTGAAATTCCTGCTTAACGGTCCGGCTTCACCTGATATTCCATTAGTCTCCCCTCATACACCAGCCTCAGTTGCTCGCTTTGGCGAAAATCATCCGGGGTTACAAGCGCAGGTAGTTTGTTCCATAGCTTGATCCCTGAGCGTTGCAGAATCTCCGCTACGAACTGGGAGCAAAAATAGGAGTTGCTGAACTCTACTGGTTCCTTGAGTGTAATGCCGAGAACGCCCAGTAGGTTGTACATATATTTCTGGCGGCTGCGAATGAAAATGTGCAGCACTCGTTTCATTTTTTCCACTTCACGCTCCGTGACCTGAAGCTCATAGATGACACATGTCGTATTCGGATATTTACTATACGTCCCTGTCTGGATATCTTCCTTCACAAACCCACCGTTCAGCGGATTGCTCGGATGTTTGCGACCGAAGCTGTACAACTCCGTTAATTCCCGGTCGAACGAGATGGAAGCGTGATTATACGGCGCTTTGGTGTAAGTCTGAATGACTCTTGTAAACAACGTACCTGTATTCGTCAGCAAAATATAAATCGAACGTTCGTCGGTCATCCTCATATTTCCCCTTATCAAGTTGGCACTATTCCTTCATAATAACATAGGTACCCTATAATGGAATCTCATATTGAATAAGCAGGTGATCTTCGTACATGAACAGCTCTCTACTTACATTAACCCTGATTTTCGCAGCTCTACTCGTTATACATATTGTGTACAAAGTGATTGCCAAACTGCAGCCAGACAAGGATTATTCGGGTATTGGGACGAAAATCAAAACCTGGTGGGGCATGCTGGCCATCTTTTGCCTCGCTACCCTATTTAATCCCATCGTCTCGTTGATCTCGCTGATGGTGCTGGCATTTTTCTCCCTCAAAGAGTACTTTTCCATGATCCGCAACACCCGCAAAGCTGACCGCCGTCTATTTCTATGGGCATATCTCGCGATCCCGGTGCAATTTTACTGGATATACATTGGGTGGTATGGCATGTTCATCATCTTTATTCCGCTCTATGTATTTCTCGTCCTGCCCATGCCACGTCTGATCAACAAGGGAACGATCGGGTTCCTGCGCAGTGTCAGTTCCACCCAATGGGGACTCATGCTGATGGTGTTTGGGCTCAGCCATCTGGCTTATTTCCCTTTTGCCTCACCCGAGTACGGATCAAAGCTGGTCCTCTTCCTTGTGGTGTTGACTCAGCTTAATGATGTGGTGCACTATCTCGTATCTCTGTATTTGGGCAAACGAAAAGTGGTGCCTACAGCGAATCCTTTTATCACCTGGGAAGGGTTTGTATGTGCATTCCTGGTCACGACGGCCACCTCCTATTTCATCCATCCCTACCTGACACCATTTGATTGGCAGTTTTCCCTGTTCATCGGGGCACTGATTGGCCTCGCCGGATTCTTCGGCAGCCTCACCGTATCTGTGCTGAAACGAGATCTGCTCATCGGGGATGACAACAAATCGGATGCACTCAAAAAGAGCTATCTCAGCAGGGTCGACAGCCTCACCTATACTTCGCCGGTCATGTTCCACGTCGTTCGGTATTTCTTTGAATTCATGTAGAAACGGTCTATTACTAATAGTAAAAATACAACTTCTAAGCAAACGATGATGAACATCAAAAAAAGCAGCCCTAGGGCTGCTTTTCCTGTTTTATTTTTAATTTTATCCGTACAATGATTTATGTTTCTCCGTCTCCTGGGCTTTCTATGCTTACTTCAACTGAATCTCCTTCTCGGACATCAGCATGTTACCCTCATCATTGGTAAAAACAAATGTGGCTTTTCCGCGTTCGCCCTTCATCTCGTCCGAATAGATAAAACCTGAGAACTGTCCATTACCGCTAAAATAAAAGCCGTCCTCTCCGTTCCCGCCATGCTCGATCGCTTCCTGCATCGTATTCACAATCGTTACCGTGTTGGATGTCCAGCGCATTTCCGTTAGGCTATACCCCTTAGGAACCTTTTTGATCGCAAAATCAAAGCTGTTGCCCTCCATCGGTTTATCCGATTGATCAATAACAATGTCAATATCCTTTGACGTTGCCGCAGCGTTAGACTGCGTCTGCATCTTGCCCTCTTCACCTGCTGTGCTATTCTGATCGTTCTTGTTTTTGGCCTCCGCATTAGGTATCGATCCCTGTCCAGCTTCCTCGATCGGTTGCTTGGACTGCGGGTAAGCGTGCTCCTGTACAGACTCTTTATTATTTTTAGCACCACAGGCGCTAACAACAATCACCATACATAACAAAGCAGTATACAGTGCAGATCTTTGGATCACCTGTTTCATACTCCATCTTCTCCCTTCGTTCTTATTGCATCCTTCTCACACACAGATTAGAACATGAACCTTATTCATCACTACACCATATCGTCCCTCATGAAGCTCCATAATATGTAAATGAATTAAAAATTCTAGACTATACCTGTTCTTTTGTAGTGATGAGTGTATGAGTTTTCATGCAAAAAGATGGGAATCAGACGTGTACTGATTCTTATGATTAATGTTGGAATTGCGGCAACTCCAGCACCTGTCCTGTCTGAATGGTTCCGTGTGACAATTGGTTTTTATCTTTGAGCGCTTCGACATAAATCCGAGTATCCATCTGATCCGGTTTGTTCGCAAGAGATATACTCCACAGAGTATCCCCGGAAGATACAACAACCTGTTCATTCAGCAGCACAGGCTGATCTCCCGCCGACGCCTTGAATACTACACTGCAGCCAGCAATAAATACGCTAATCGTAATGAGTAGTTTAATCATAGCCGAGCGTGTGATCTGATCTCGTAGAAAGAGCCTTGAAGCGTATTTTTCATATGAGAATTCCGGCTTGGTTCTTAGAACCTGTTCAGGTTCATGAATGCTTTTGTACGTGGAATATTTCATTTCCATCTAACCCCCGATTGTTATCTTCCTTTTTCGTCAATCTTCAACTTCTTTGCCTATATAACTTCACTTAACAACATAATTTTTAATCTTTCTCTAAAGCTAAGTAGGCATATACTACTACCTTTTAATCTAATACATAGGTCTATGTTATCACTTCATTCTAAACAAATTCTGAACATTGCTCGGTCTGAATAAACAAAAGTTCCAATTCGAGAATGGATGCCTGATTTTCGGCGATGGGACGTATGATTCTGCCCTATAATAAGGGAAAGATTGTGATTCTACTGGAGTAAGGACGTGCGGCTTATGATCTCTGCAGATCTGAAGGAACAATATTACCAGGCGCTGATAGCTAAAGATTCAGAATATGAAGGTTTATTTTATGTCGGGGTCAAAACAACGGGGGTATTCTGTCGTCCCACCTGCCCGGCTCGAAAACCTAAGTTTGAAAACTGCGAATTTTATGAAACCGCTCAGCAAGCCCTGCTCGCGTCATTTCGACCATGCCAGCGATGCCGGCCTCTATCTCACCCCAATCATGTTTCGGATGTGGTTCGCATGCTGGTGGAGGCTGTCGAGAAGGAGCCGGAAAAACGCTGGAAGGGGCAAGATTTCAGGGCACTATCCATTGATGAATCCACTGCTCGCCGTCAGTTCAAAAAACGATTCGGGATGACCTTTGTCGAATACGCTCGCGCACGGCGTATGGGACTAGCACTGAAACATATTCGTTCAGGACGTACTGTCATTGATAGCCAACTCTCCACCGGATATGAATCCAGCAGTGGATTCCGGGATGCCTTTTCAAGGATTATGGGAGCTGCACCTACACATGTAGATGATGAACGGGTACTGAAGGCATCCTGGATCGATACAAGGCTTGGCCCCATGATGGCTATAGCGGATGAGCAAGCTTTATATTTACTCGAATTTATAGATCGCAGAGGGCTGGAACGCGAGGTGGAACGCCTGCGCAAGCGCACCAAATCTGCGATTGTTCCTGGCACAACAGCACCTATTCAATCCATTGAACGGGAATTAAATGAATACTTCGACGGCAAAAGGACAGCGTTCGACACAGCGTTGTTCTGTTTAGGAACACCATTTCAGAAGGGGGTATGGGAAGCGTTATTAGCCATTCCGACTGGGGAAACGAGGTCGTATCAGGAAATTGCAAACGTCGTTGGAAAACCTTCTGCCTGCCGGGCCGTAGCCCAAGCAAACGGGGCAAATCAGCTAGCTATTGTGATTCCGTGTCACCGTGTGATTAATGCAAGTGGTGAATTGGGCGGTTATGGAGGTGGACTGACACGGAAAAATTGGTTGCTTCAGCACGAGAGACAGATGTCATTGAAGTAAGAATTAACAGTAGCAACACCCTATTTATTTCTATAAAGGAAGTGAGTCAAGTTGAAAAACAACCATTGCAATCAGAAGGAAAAAGCTGAACAATTTCATCGATATCATGTGAAGGAACACCCGCTTGTACTGGTGAACGTGTGGGATGCCGGGAGCGCACAGACCATTCAATCTACAGGTGCCAAGGCTATTGCTACGGGAAGCTGGTCTGTTGCCGCCGCTCATGGGGAACAGGATGGTGAAGCTCTGCCGTTCCAATTGGTACTTACTAATCTCGCACGTATAACAAAGAGCATAGATCTGCCTGTAACGATCGATATAGAGGGAGGGTATGGCAGGTCTGTGTCAGAAGTGAAGCAAAATGTGCTACAAATTATTGAGCATGGGGCGGTAGGCATTAATATCGAGGATCAGTTGCCCTGTGATGAAGGCATGTACAGTGTCGCAGAACAATGTCTGAGATTATGCGCTGCTCGCGAAGCTGCAAATGAGGCAGGCATTCCCCTTTTTATCAATGCACGCACAGATTTATTTCTACAACAAGTTCCTGAAAAACATAATGAAGCATTAGTTAACGAAGCAATTGCACGGTCCGAAGCATACGCAGAAGCAGGGGCAAGCGGTCTGTTCGTTCCAGGCTTACAGGATCAGCAATGGATTCAGGAACTATGTGACCGTTCGCCAATTCCCGTCAATGTGATGGTAACCTCCAACGAACCTTCACCCAGGCAACTGGCAACACTAGGGGTAGCACGAATCAGCTACGGGCCTTATCCTTATCTGCAAGTCATGGAGAACCTCAAAGTACTTGGGCAACGTATTTTAACAGGAGCATAAGGATTATACTGATGAGGTGTGTTCATACCACAGTCCCTCTTGGACAAAGGATAGGATGTTTCCAGCCTTCACCTGTGGTATAATCCCACTACCTAACAGTAACAGGAGGCACATATGCTTAACGTTGAACAAAAGCTTGAAATTCTGGAATCGTACCCGCAGCTGCAACGCAAAAATGTTTCTCTCGGTCGTGTGAATTTCCACTACGAGGACAGTGCCTACGAGAAAAAGATTGTAGCACTCCATATTCACCCGAACGGTAACGGTTATATCTATGCAGGGTTATTGCCGAACTACGATACGGATGCCAAAGGGTTCGTCAATGTCCGTGATTACTCCGAAGCGGATCTACGCACATTGCTGGATGCAACGCTCAAAGCGATGTCTCATAATCCAGACGCAGTTGAAGTGACTGAGAAAGTACCCTCTCCTAAAGAATCTGCCCCAGTCACCCTGTCATCAGGCGGTGGTATCTGGATCAATGAAGAGGGACACACACTTACGTTAAAATATGACAATGACATGTGGTGCGTGTATGCTGATCAGGAGCTGGAGATGGCTTTTGAATCACGCGGTGAAGCTGGCGAGTATCTTGAAGAGGAAGGTTTCAAACCGCAAGCTCAAGCTTAGATTAAAGTACGACCCATGTGAGAAAATAAAGAAAACACGAGGCGAGCATACGTCCTCGTGTTTTTCTTATCCCTCGTGCCTAATTACTGATGTAATTATTACTGAACATCCTCATTTGCGTTCCCCTAACGGCTTAAACTCTGTAATTCATCACAGTCAGTCTTTGCTGCTTTTACGTACCAACAGAGCATGCTTCATCATGGGATAGGTGGACAGAAGCAGCGCGCCACCGATTACACCCAGCACCGTGAATACGAGCATTCGATTTTGATAGGCAATCCAGAGCGTGAATTGTCTCATATCTCCAAATGCAACCACCAGCGACATCACCAAGCCCAAGCCAAACAACAGAAACAGAAAGTTACGCATTCCCAGCCTGATCCAGCACACCGTCAGGAAAACGGACAAGCCAAATACCAGAAAACCAAGCATCAGGTCCATCCATAGATATGGAAGCACAAGGTAACGGGAAGAGTAGAGCATCCCCGGTTGGTACAACGTGACTTGCAGCCATCCTCCAACATTCAGCAAATGAACAAGCAGGTAGATCAAATGCAGAATGACCATCGTGCCCACAACCATACAGACTCCCATCATATAGAATGATTTCATGAATTGAATCCGAGTACTGCCCATACCGATGGCTACAGGGTAGAGCGTGACCAGACCTGCAATGGCAAAAGTACAGATCCCTCCATACATCGGCCCGAATAACTGCGAGGAATAACGGACATCAAACAGAAACCCAATGGCTACATAGACCGCTGTAAGACCAAGAGCAATGGATGTGAAGATTACCAGATATAAACGCATGTCGTCTAATATCAACCGATTCGTTCCTTTTACTGCATTCATGCTCTCACCTCCTCCTGTTTCCGCGTTACATTCACCAGATAATCCTGGAGCGTTGCTTTTTCAATGGAAAGCCCATGAAGTTGAGCCTTGGCTGCCCATTCCTTCGAATACACATCATCAATCATCACTTTGCCGGTTGTACCCATGCGAGCAGACTCGATAATATTCGTACCTACAGAGGCTAGCTCCACATCTTGAATTAACCCTGTTAGGAGAACTCCGCGTTCGCGTACTTCCTCCATAGGGCGATGATATAACACTTTTCCTTGATGGACCACAATCAGGGATTCACACAAAGGCTGTACCTCTTCAATATGATGCGTCGATATCAGAATCAGACGAGGGTTATTTTCATAAGTTTCTAATAATGCTTCATAAAAAAGCTTTCGTTTCTCGGCATCGAGTCCATTTGTAGGCTCATCCATAATCGTTACACTTGCGTTACTGCACAGCCCCAGAATAATTTGAGCTGCTGTCTTCATGCCCTTCGAAAATTTACTCATCTTCTGTTTCGAAGGCAGTTCGAATGCATCGATGAGCCGCTTGGCAAGCTCCTGATCCCATTGTGAATGAAAATGTGATCCGATGGTAACCAGATCATTCATTGTCCAGCTTTTACCGAGCGGATGATTCTCTTGGATATAACATAGATGTCCTTGAGCAGACAGATTATTGTATGGGTTCTGGCCCATAATTTGAATGGTGCCACTGTCAGGGCGATTGTGTCCGGCGAGCAGACTCATCAGCGTCGTTTTACCTGCACCGTTTCTTCCCCAAATCGCACCAATGACAGGTTCATTCTCATGCAGGGTGACACTGTTCAGAATAGAGGTTTTATTCTTTTGATAGCTGTAACATACCTGCTCCATATGAATCATATTTCACTCTCCTTATCCTTCTTACCGCGAATCAGATCAATAATCATGTCCTCGTCCATACGAATACGTCTGGCTTCTTCAAGTAAAGGTTTGATGAATTCCTCGTAAAAATGCTGCTTCCGTTCGATAAGCAAGGCTTCCCTGGCTCCCTTGGCAACAAACATTCCCACTCCTCGCTGTTTGTATATGATGCCTTTGTCTACCAACTCCTGTAGCCCCTTTCGCGCCGTAGCCGGATTAATATTGTAAAAGCGTGATAGCTCATTCGTCGAGGGAACCTGCTCCTCCACCCTCAATCTGCCTTCCACAATATCATCCATGATCATCATGGCAATCTGATGGAAAATAGGCTGGGATTCATCCAAAGTCGATTTCATCTGTTACCAACTTTCATACATAATAATAATTTTTTGTGGGTCTTATCTTTGGGTCAATTTTTTATCTTTTAGTTAGTTGGTTAGTTACTCATGTAACTAACTATAGTATACAAAAACACAAATGTAAATAGACCTTTGTTAATTGATCAACTTCTCCACACGGATTCGGTTATATTGGTTCAGGAGAGCGTCAAGGACTACGGATTGTCTAATCACTTCAGGATGAAGCAGACTACCATATTGCAGGTGTATCTGATGCAGCTGTTGTCTCGCGTCTTCAATCTGTAACTTTAATTCCATACGGTCCATAGCACCCCCTCCTTTTGTCATATTTTAGCTTATTATGCCAATCAGTAGTTTATTGGGGATATGACAGATGCACCCTTATATACGTTACTGGACCGTTTATACATACAAAAAAAGAACGCCTCTGAATTATTCAGAAGCGTTCTTTGGCTCAGGCTTATGTCCCTAAACCGTGATCATTCGTTCGGTAGATTGGGGGAGGCGTATCTTCCTTGACTGGAGATGGCCCGGTAACGGTCGGCAGGATATTCACCGCGATACTACAAGTAACTATCAGCAAAGCCAGTTTTTTCTTCATTGATTTTTTGCACCTCACCAATCAAGATTTTGTATTGCTGTATAGCAGTATCGGACGCATAATCCCTGTATTGTTCGAATAGTCCGACACTTCTAAGCATACCTCGTCCATCACTAATTTCAATAGCAAATCTTAAGCTATCTAGCACAAAATTTAAACCTTGTGCAAAGTGATCCCTCTTCAGATAATACTTGCCCAATCCAGCCAAAAGTCGGACGTAACGATCATCCGTAACCTGCTTGCTGACTTTCCCAATTCGGTTCCGCTGTTCCTGATAAGTAAAATGCGGTGCATACTCTTCTAACACATCATCGATATCCATATCGTATCGATTCGCCGCAGTAACAATATCACATAACGCAGGAAAGATCTCGTTCTCTTTCGTTGAAATGTAGGCCAGATACTGAGGAAGGATTTCGAACTGTCCAGCCATTAATTGATATATATAACGATTCCCTTCAGCCCATTCCTGAAATTGTTGAATAACAACCATTTCTTCATGATCCGGATCTTTGACCCAAGAGGAATCGGTGTATAACGAGACATATTTGAGAGCCGTCTCATAGTTGTCTAAATGGAAGTACGCACTCCCTGATGCCAAATAAGCATACATAACATAAAAAATGATAGGTCGTTTTGTTTCTTCCGCTTTCTTTCTTCCATTTAATTCATAGTGAATGGTCGCCTTCACTCGCAGTTTCTCAGATAACTCCTGCACTTTACTCCATCGGTGAAGTGAGGCAAACGCGTTAATGAGTTCATTTAATGCATCCAGTTGATAGCGTTCATCCAGCCGATCCACGTAATATTCAAATTGAGCCGCAATAATGACATTCCGCTGCTGATCATTCGACAGTCCGAGCTTAAACAGGCGATACTGACAGAGCGCAAGCCGCTCAGAATGTTGCATCTTCTCGCTTTCAGCGATCGTTTCATATAAGAGGGTTGCCGGTTTCCATTTACCAGCATGGTAGAACTCCTCCGCCACATCAAATAACATCGGGATATACGAAAGATTATCCATCATCAGACGGACGACCTCTTCGATACAGTCCAGCTTATCCAGTTCAGCACATCGATGCAAAAAAGGGCCTAACCTCCGCCAGTCCGGGGTTGCATGCACAAAGCACTCATCAATATACAGCTCATAGAAATGGCCCGCTGCAAGCTTCATGGCGGCTGTAATGCGGTCCAGTTGCTGCATGGAGATGGGTCGATTTTTATTCAAAATGTTGCTGAGTGTACCAGAATTAATTCCGGACAGATCTGAAAATAAACTGATCGACATCTGCTCACGCTTCAGATAACTTGCTAAATGATCGCGTATCGTGGTTGTTGTCGGCTTCAAGGGAACACCACCCTCCAAAATAAAAACACCAAAAGCGAGACTACAGGTACATGCAAAAGTAATTATATGTAATATGTGCGTGCTTTTCAATAAAATAATTTCAACTAATTTGTATTAATTACATTTTAACCCTTTTACAACGAAAAAGTATGCATCTATATTTTATATCGAAATGGTCTGTTCTTCCAAGACCCAACTATATAAAAAAACACGAGCCAGACAGGCTCGTGTCATTTGTCCGAATATCATTGCATATTCGGCGTATTTTCACTGTTATTCCATACTCAAAGGTTGTGAACTAAGGCAGTACATTCCCTGCAGCTCGATAGATTTCATACCACTCTGGACGAGTGAGGTGAACTTCACTTGCTTTCACACAATCTTGCAGACGTTCAATATTCATTGTGCCTGTCACAGGTTGCATCTTCGCAGGATGACGAAGCAACCACGCAATCGCAATGGTCGTATTGCTCACGTCATACTTCGAAGCGATCTCATCGATCTTTGCGTTCAATTCCGGGAATTTCTCATTACCCAGGAAGACACCCTCGAAGAATCCGTATTGGAACGGAGACCATGGCTGAATGGTGATATCATGCAGACGGCAGTAATCCAGAATGCTGCCATCTCGGTTCACCGCAGCGTCATTCTCCATATTCACGTTGATGCCGCTATCGATCATCGTCGTATTGGTAATGCTCATCTGCAGCTGGTTAGCTACAAGGGGCTGTTTGACATATTTTTTAAGCAATGCGATCTGGTTCGGATTCTGGTTGGATACGCCGAAGTGACGTACTTTTCCCTCACGCTCCAACTGATCGAATGCTTCCGCCACTTCCTCCGGTTCAACAAGTGCATCCGGGCGGTGCAAGAGCAGCACGTCCAGATATTCCGTTCTCAGACGTTGCAGAATGCCATCCACCGAATTCAGGATATGCTCTTTGGAGAAATCAAACATTCCTTTGCGAATGCCGCATTTGGATTGAAGAATCAAATTTTCACGAACCTGGGGATTCATCTGCACAGCATCAGCAAAAATCTCCTCACATGTTCCTGTGCCGTAAATATCAGCGTGATCGAAGAAATTCGCGCCAACTTCCATAGCAGAACGTACAAAATGCTCTGCGTCCTTACTGTCCAATGAATTGATTCGCATACAACCTACAGCAACTACAGGCACATCGAGTGCACTGCTGCCCAGTTTAATGGTTCTCAAGATGTTTCCCCTCCATATTCAAAAATAGTTTGTGTGCATGAGCTCTGATACATATCGGTATATGTATGTCCATGCTTGTCTTCCGTCTATGATTGTGACACATATCTGCAATCGGTTTCAATAGACTATCCCCACATTTATATGGAGAAATGATTTGTTTTAAGTAAGACTGCCCAGCCTTGAGCAACAATCCTTAATCTTTTTCCGGCACGATCACCTTCATATAACCAGGCAATACACGAATATCAATTGGCAAAGCAGGGCCTTCCTCCCCATCAACATTCGTACGAATAGTTTCGTCCGAGCGAACATGCACTTCTTTGGCTGCAAAATAGTGCACGTCTTTATGCTCCTTCAGATTGCCGAAGAACAGTGAAGTCCCTAAGGTCAAGCTGTTGAATACACCGATATTTCGAATCACAAAGCAGTGGATCAGCCCGTCGTCTACCTCTGCCTCTGGTGACAATTTTTCGAACCCTCCGACCGAGTTGGTAAGTGCCGCCACAAAAAGCGGTGACTCTCCTTCCCAGAATTGCCCGTCATATTCGATCTTCAGAACGTTTGCCTGTGTATTTACCAGATCCTTCAATCCTTCTTTCAAATAAGCGAATGATCCTAGCTTCGACTTTTCCTCTGACGAAACAGAGAA
Source organism: Paenibacillus sp. 4624 (assembly GCF_050435065.1). Taxonomy (NCBI): domain Bacteria; kingdom Bacillati; phylum Bacillota; class Bacilli; order Caryophanales; family Paenibacillaceae; genus Paenibacillus; species Paenibacillus sp. 4624. The sequence continues at coordinate 130,962 of NZ_JBNDJR010000002.1, read as the reverse complement.
TAACGCCTCCGCCAAGGAGCCGGCAGCCACCACATTGGCAAAGAGTCGCCCATTCACCATGCCGAGATCGACCAACCGGGTCTGTTCCGAACGTAACTGCTCGATCGCTTCCTCCGGGTCAAGAGAGATATGTAACGCCCTTGCAAAATCATTCACTGTTCCCAGTGGAACGATGCCTAGAAGAGGACGTTGTTCCTGATCAAGCATACCGTTGATCGTCTCATGTAATGTGCCATCTCCCCCGATCGAGATGACCAGATCACACCCATCTTTGCAGGCATGTAGACCGTAATGGGCAGCATCGCCTTCCCCGGCTGTTTCGTTCACCACGACTGCATATTGTCTGGCTTCCAGAATATCCCGAACCTGGGATACATATTGTGCTGCTTTTTCCTTGCCTGACGACGGATTGCTAATGATCATTGCTTTCCTCATTGATACATCTCCCTCTCCGCATATAACCTCTGTACATCCTTACCCTATTCGTAAAGGGGTTGAATACAGCGCGAAGCAAAGATGTTGATCACCATGCAAATATTTATAATTTACACAAAGTTATACTGAAAAAGTGCAGGGCATGGCCCTTATCATATAGAATACAAGTATAGATCGATGCGCGTTTTAAATTTACTGTTCCTATGTTCCCAAGACGGGTTAATAATAAGAGATCTTATGATTTGGAGGGAAGGCATGTAATGAAGAGAATCACATTGTTATTGTTGATATGTATTCTAAGTATAGGTACCGCAGGGCAAGCGATGGCATACACCACCACTGATTCGGATCACTCCCTCATTAAAGATCCTGCGCTGGAAGAAGGGCTCAAGCTGATTTTGAACATCCCTGTAGGTGAGCCCCTGACATCTGAGGATATGAAGAATCTTCGAGTAGTGGATCTGAGCAATGCTGGCATTCAGAGTCTTTCCGGGTTGGAACATGCTGTTAATTTGACCCATCTGCGTCTCTACGGCAATGAAATCACAGATCTCACACCACTAGAACACCTGACGGAGCTCCGCGAGATTGACGTCCGCAACAATTACATTACATCCATTCAGCCTCTTGCTGCATTAGAGAAACTAGGCCGGCTATATATCAGTAACAATTCGATAACTTCCATTGACGTTGTGCGGGAATTTTCCAGATTACATACATTGCACGCCAGCGGCAATCAGATTTTAAGCCTGAGCGCGCTAACAGAGCTACGTTCGCTAAAATGGCTCGAAATCTCTAATAATTTTATTACGGATCTTACACCACTTACGGAACAGACCGAGCTGAAGCGGTTGAATGTGGCAAACAACCATATCTCATCACTCGATGCTCTCACGACTCTACCCAATACACTGCAAGAGCTGAATGTGGCAGGTAACCATATATCGCACCTTGCCCCCCTGAGCCACATGACAGAATTACGGGAACTGGATATCTCGGGCAACCAGATCCAGCAATTGAGCGACATCGAAGCATTAACCAATGTAACCGAGCTGAATGCGGAGTCCAATCAGATCTACGATCTGGAGCCGTTGCGTAATTTAACCAAACTAAACGTCTTGAAGCTGTCCAACAACCGGATCTGGGATCTGTCACCGCTCTCGGATTTATCTTTTACAGCCGATAATTCAGGTGCACAAAGCGTAGACAATATCTCCGCGTCCGCCTCTATGTCTTTAAGCTCACCAAACGTAACGACAGAAACAGCTGCTACCGGGCTTACTGTACATAACAATTATCTGGATGTGACGAGTGGAAGTCACACGATGCAGCTCCTCAACCAGATGAATGTCAGAGAACAGAAACGTACACCGCAAGGGCGTTTTCAACGACTGATTGAAGGATCTACTACAGCCTATGTGGGTGACCGGGCGTATGAACTGGATGCACCTCCTTTTATTGATAAAGGCCGGACCTATGTGCCTCTTCGCTTTGTATCCGAGCATTTGAATGCTCATGTGAACTGGAACAGCGGTACACGTGAAGCAGTGATTACACAAGCGGATCAAACGATTCGCTGGAGCGTAAGCAACAAGCAGGTCACCATTAACGATGAACCCATCATGAATGATGCTCCATTGTTGATGAAGGATGGCAATGCCTATGTTCCGATTCGATTTATCTCAGAACAGCTTCATACAACCGTTGGATATATCGCCAATAGTAAAACGATTCTGATCTTTGAAAACAAATAACCATATCCCCGCTGATTTCTTAGCGGGGATTTTTTTCTGTATTTTGAGGAATAGGGTATATCGTGTTGCCTATATAGTGATTCTTTAATTACAACCACCTTAGGTATTATAGGTATGGTGACCCCCTCGTTTACAATCGATGATTGTGTATTAATACGCTCTCCACCTTGGATTAGGGTAAATATTGCACGGATTAGCACATCTGCTTTTGCAGTGGAAGTTGGTATACTGAACGTAATCAAGTGGATTACTTACCAGCCTACGAGGAGGATCATCATATGACGTTTACGTTTAACGGATATTCCACTACACCTACAGAGCCGTGGAACGAGTTATCGTTTTCAACCAATCATGAAAGCGCCAACTTAAAACTGACCGGTGAACAGCATCAGCTTGTCGAAGGCTTCGGCGGCTGTTTCAATGAGCTTGGTTATTTGGCTTTGGCCCATCTAAGTGACGAGCAGCGACATGAAGTAATGCACTCCCTCTTCCACCCGGAAGGGGAGCATCGGTTCACAATCTGTCGCCTGCCGATTGGCGCGAGTGATTATGCAGAGCAGTGGTATAGCCACAACGAAGTAGACGGAGATGTGGCCATGGACCATTTTTCCATCGAACGGGATTTCAAATATCTGATCCCTTATATCAAGGAAGCTTTGAGTTATTACCCGGATTTGCAGTTATTCGCATCACCATGGAGTCCGCCAACCTGGATGAAGTTCCCCAAAGCCTACAACTACGGAACACTGCGTTGGGAAAAGGAAATTCTCGAAGCCTACGCTTTGTATTTTGTGAAGTTTGTTGAAGCTTACCGCGAAGCGGGCATTACGATTCATCAGGTACATGTGCAGAACGAAGTGATCGCGGATCAGAAGTTCCCCTCCTGCATGTGGACAGGTGAGCAACTACGCGAATTTATCGCGGATTATCTGGGGCCAGCTTTTGAGAAACATGGGCTGGATACGGAAATCTGGCTCGGAACCATTAATGCACCTGATCCGTGGGAAGAACTGATGAAAAAGAAAACAACCGGATTCGATGAATACGCCGGGCTGGTGCTCAGCGATCCCAAAGCCTACTCCTATATCAAAGGGGTCGGATATCAATGGGCCGGCAAACATGCCATTCAACGCACCGTTGCTAGTTACCCGGAGCTTCGCTATATGCAAACCGAGAATGAATGCGGGGATGGTAACAACTCGTGGAACTACGCCAAGCACGTATATAACCTCTATCAGCACTATTTCAGTAATGGCGTCAACGCCTATATCTATTGGAATATGGTGCTTGAGCCCAAAGGGCGCAGTACATGGGGCTGGGAGCAAAACTCAATGATCACCGTTGATCCTGCAAGTAAGGACGTCACTCGTAATCCAGAGTATTATGTCATGAAACATTTTGCTCATCATATCGTTAACGGTGCTCGCCGGCTGGGTCTCTCTGGAGCATGGAGCGGCAAAGCCGTTGCTTTCCGCAACCCGGATAACAGCCTCGTTATCGTTGTTAACAATCCGTTCCCGGATCGCCGTGACCTTCACTTGACGTTCGCCGAAGGACAAACGATTCATGTGCAGCTAGAAGCCGATTCCTTTAACAGTATGGTGATTACAGCGAATTAAAACACTATGTAGAATGGCATGAAATGCAAACATGGCATGATGCTGCTACAAGCCAAAGATCCTGTCCCACATCGTAACGGGACAGGATCTTTTTTGAGGGGATAATGCAGGTTAACTGATTTTAACAGATAGAGTGAATAAATTCTGCTTGTACTTGTACTAAAGTTTATACAAATGCCAACTCTAAGGTCTGTACCTGGGCTTATGGATTGTTCGCCAGGTAGGTTTTCAGCCACTGCATTGCAGGACGCTCTGTGCCGTTGCTTCTTACCAGGTGGGAACCACTAGTCCAAGTTTGGTTTTCGTTGTAACCCCACAGCGTAACACCTTTAACAGCCGGGTGCTTCCAGAGTACCGGGAATTTTTGTTGGTAACGTTGCAACTGGGTATTGTCATCGCCAGTCATGTCCAGCTCGGATACATACACTGGAAGGCCAGTCGCTTGCAGTTTGTTCAGAACGGTGTTCATCGTGTTCACAGATACGTTGTCCATATTGAAGTAGTGCGCTTGAATACCGATGCCATCAACAAGGCCTCTGTTTTTCAGCAAGTTGATAATTTGGATATATTGATCTGCTTTGGCAGGATCACCGATAATACCATATTCATTGATCAGCAATTTGGAATTCGGGAAAGCTTGTCTTGCTTGCTCAAAGGACCAGATGACCCAATCCCAACCTGTCTGTCCATCTCCACCAATCGCATTGCGGAAGGCTGGCTTTGCATGCAACGGCTCATTGACTACGTCAACATATTCCGCTTGGGAATAACGTTGTCCTGCAGCACGAATCCATTGAAGCACTTCGGCTCTTTGATCATTAGCAGAAAGGCCGTTAATCCAGTTAGGTGCCTGACTTCCCCAAACAAGGGTGTGGAATTTGAAAGGCATTTTATTGTTTTTCGCATAGTTGTAAGCCATATCTGCCTGGCCCCAGTTCATCACATTACGTGTGCCTTCTACAGCACCCCATTTGGTGGAGTTCTCTGGCGTGACCTGATTCCAGTACGGACTGAAATTGTTTGGTACCTGGCTAGCTATAATATTCCCCAGGAATTTACTGCCTTTAGCCAATCCGGCACTGACACTGCCCACCGCGACTGACGCGGCCAGCACACCTGCCAGAGCAAGCGTACCTACCGTCTTAAACCATTTGGACTTCAACATAATATTCCTCCTTGGTTGGGTTTATTCTATAAAGCGCTTACAAGGACATCATAATGGATAATTTTGGTTTTATACACATATAAAACATACTATTTACTTTGAAAAGTATACTTCATATTCCTCTACAATTCAGAAGAAAGCATAATTTAAGTAACGTCTTTTATTATAGGTTTTTGCTTTTTGTTACATAAAAAAAGAACCAAGATATTACAATCCTTGGTCCTAATCCTTTTCATTTTACTACTATCCACTAATATTTAATGCTAATTCTGCCTTGTTCTGTACCCCAAAAGCCAGTCTGTACATTCAGCTCAAAATCATTTAAATCCTCAGGGATTTCAAAAACTACATTTCCTGTTTGAGATAAACCTGGATTGATCCCATCATACATAAAAATTTTGTTAGATACAGAAATCATTGTAGTTGGTGCGTATGTAATTTCCCCTTTTTTCAGTTGAAAGAACGACGAATCTGTTGTGATCATCTGCTTACCTTCATTTTTTAATGTCGCGTTCACCACTAAAAAAACACTTCCATCAGAGCTAGGCTTGTACGATAAGAACTGCCCTTCTTTAATCTCATTCTTCGTAGATACCTTATTCACTTTGAATACAACGTCGCCAATCTTTAATTCATCACCTATTCCAGCAAGTTTAACTTCATTTTTCGCTTCTTTCTGAGCAGTAGCCGTTGCTGGTTTACTATCTGCAGTATCAGCCTTCTTATCATTTGATGCAAGCATACTTCCAATTACCCCTAGAACAATTAAACCAATGAAACCTAAACATCCAATCTTAAAAAACTTTTTCACATTTATCCCCCTGTCACTTAGGTAATTTAGCCCAAGTTGTATATTAACATATATCGGAATATTTTGGTTGAACTTTATACTTAATAGCTAAATACCCTTTAAAATTTGTTTGTTTGGTAAGAAATCATTACTGTAACAGCTTTGGAACTGTGTCTAAAGGACCACTTTGAGTGTTCGGTCCTACCTCCATACGCATTATGTACAGTTATTCAAAACATATTTAGATGCAAAATCATTTGATTTGTTATTGCTACAATACGTTTCACGTGGAACGTTGAGCAGTGTACGACCTAATAGAGTATAATAGGCAGGTATATGTTACATGTACGGTGCAATGCTGGTAAGTAAGATCATTCACATCCTTACTGAGACCAAAATAACGTGAGCAAACTGCATTTCAAAACTAAACGCAAAAGAGGTAAACGATGAGTAAGCAGCATTTTAAAGATTATGGCCTGGGGGAAGAAATCGTCAGAGCACTGGACAGCCTGGGTTATGAGAATCCCACCGAAGTTCAGACCCGGGTTATTCCCGTTGCTCTGGAGAATCAAGACCTTGTTGTGAAATCACAGACAGGCAGCGGCAAAACAGCCGCATACGGCATACCGCTCTGTGAGCTGGTGGACTGGAATGAAAATAAACCACAGGCCCTGATTCTGACTCCCACACGGGAGTTGGCCCTGCAAGTCAACGAAGATATTACTAACATTGGCCGCTTTAAACGTATTAAAGCAACCGCACTGTATGGGCAGTCTCCTTTTCACATTCAAAAAGCTGAGTTGAAGCAACGAACCCATGTGGCTGTCGGTACACCAGGCCGGGTTCTGGATCATATTGAACGGGGGACGCTGCCGCTGGATCGCATCGCATATCTGGTCATTGATGAAGCAGATGAGATGCTGAACATGGGCTTTATTGAGACGGTACAAGCGATTATTCAGGCATTGCCGCAGGAACGGACAACTATGCTGTTCTCGGCAACGTTCCCGGAAGATGTAGCGAAGCTTTCACGTCAATACATGAACACCCCTGTAGAAATCGAGATTAAGGCTAGCGGACTGACTACAGCAACGATTGAACATGCCGTGATTCGCACTTCCGAAGTGAACAAAACTGCGCTGCTTCAGGACTTGTTTATTACAGAAAACCCGGACAGCTGCATTGTATTTTGCCGCACACAGGAGAATGTCGATAAGCTGTTCCGCGTGTTGGCTGATCTGGACTATCCAGCGGATCGTATCCACGGCGGCATGGAGCAGGATGAGCGAATCGAAGTTATGAACGCCTTCAGACGTGGACAATTCCGCTATCTGATCGCCACTGACGTTGCTGCGCGTGGGATTGATATCACGAACATCACCCATGTCATCAATTATGATATCCCCCTTGAAAAAGAGAGCTATGTTCACCGTACAGGCCGCACGGGCCGTGCAGGTAAAACGGGCAGAGCCTTTACTTTGGTAACTCCGAAGGACGGCAGACGTCTTGCGGAGATTGAATCCTACATCGGATTCGAGATCCCTGTGATCAAAGCGCCTTCAGAAGATGAGGTAGATCGCCACCGGGAAGCATTCGGGAAACGCCTCAAGATCGCACCTGAACGCAAAAAGGACAAGCGTGAGCAGTTGAACCAGCAGATCATGAAGCTCAACTTCAACGGAGGTAAGAAGAAAAAACTTCGTGCAGTTGATTTTGTAGGAACGATTGCGAAGATTGAAGGCGTAAGTGCAGACGATATCGGGATAATCACGATTCTGGATAACGTGACGGATGTGGAAATTCTGAATGGCAAAGGCCCGCTTGTGCTGGAAGTCATGCAACACACCACAATCAAACGCATGCAGCTCAAAGTGCGCAAGGGCCATAAAAATTAACGAAGAAGCGATAAAACAACGGGCAACGAAGGAAGAAACGAATTCATTCGCTCGCTTATGAACTCGAAGCAGAACCAGGGACAAAGACTTTTGGAGTCTGCCCCTGGTTTTTTTATCTGAATATACAAATGAAATTTAAATCCCTAGAATGGCTTTAGATCTCAACTCATTTTCAAATCCCACACCATCATTTTTCAAATCTACTTTTTCTTCTTGCGCACCGCTCCATCGTGGATAGAATACCGAAACAACTTATCCTCCGCGCTACCTTCATCATCCATCACTTGAAAGGTCTCCGCATCCGCCGTTCTGTATACCCCTCCTGTCACAAAACTGAATACAGCCTGATCATCCTTGCCCCAATACCTGTTCAACATGACAAAAGATGCTCCATCGATGCCTTTTACGGTACGTTTGCCATTGGCATTATACAGCCCATTGCGATCCATAGCCCAGCTCTGGGGATCAGCTTCGAGCAGATGAGTAAAGCTGGCACGATCTATCTTTTTATTGGCTATGCCCCACGGATATACCTGATTCGCATCTACAGCCCAACTGCCCGATGGGGTAAGCAACTCAAAGGTTGCCGCATCCGCTCCCTTGATCCGTTGAAGCACATCGTCAGGATGACCGAAAGGCTGACGGGTACGCGCATACTGCGCATGATATACGTCCTTCTTATCTCTGGATAAACCCAGATGCTCCGTACCACCTAACACTTCAAATGTGGATACATCAGCCCCCTCAATACGGTACCCGTTGTAATACACATGCTGCTTGTCCCGCCCAAATCGTCCTCCAAGTGACTCGAAGCTGTCCGGATCTGCTTCACGGATAATACGCCACTGAAAATAAACCCGATTCCGGTCACGCGCAAATTGTCCATCTAGCGGTTCAAATGAACTCTGATCCGCTCCGCGAACCAGATGGAAGGTTTCTTTACCCTCTCGCCTGTACCCACCGCCAAACTCTGTCCGATAGAATAAGGAGGTTGCTGTAACATACCAATTCCACGCAAGCTGCACCGCATCATCTGCACGATGAACATAATCGGCCTGCCACCAGCCGGGTATATCTGGATAATGCTCCCGCAACCAATCTACGATCTCATGTTTATAATCATTGGCATAACGAAGGCCGCTCGACAAGTGAAACAAATGATCCAGATCCGTACAGTAATCATGCTGCGCAATGGCTGCACTTGTATCGATTTCATCGAACACATGAAAATGCTGGCTGTCTTTGACATACAACTGGTGTTTATCCTTTGCAAAATAAGGTGTCCCTGGCAACAGCTCAAAGCTGCCTGGATCGGAGGGAGAAACGGGCATGTCCTCCAGATAGACATGCTGCGAATCAGAACTGTAGTCCTCGTGCACAACGCGGAATGCTTCTGTATCTTGACTGAACAAACGGGCCTTGTTCGTACGCGCATCGAACCACCATATGCCCTGGTGATCCTTGAGGTAGGCAAATGTCAGCCAGCCTTTGGGGTAGGTCGATAAGACTTCGAAACCATCAGCAGTAATTCCGCCTTTGACCAGCACCGTCTCTTCGTCCTCTTTCTGTAAGACCACTAGAGCATTCGCATTGATCACAAAGCGATCCATAACCGTTCCCCCTTCAATCCATGGCTATATCGTCAGAAATTATAAGTGTGAGCCACCACTGGCGTCCAAACATTGTCCTGTCATCCAGCGACTATCTGCAGAGGCAAGAAATGCAGCGATATCAGCCACATCCTCGGGTTCTCCCCAGCGATTCATTACAGAGAGCCCGGCTGCATACGCCTGTCCCTGTGGGTTCGTAAGTGTTCCTGCATTCATCTCGGTATTAATGATCCCCGGTTGTATGGCGTTAACCCTGATCTGGCGGCTTCCCAGTTCTTTGGCTAGCAGCTTCGTGAACGTATCCATGGCCCCTTTGGTCATACTATAAGCAAACACTCCTGGAGAAGCTACGCGTGTAACAAAAGAGGAAATATTGATGATACACCCTCCATCCCGAAGTCGAGAGACGGCCTGCTGTGTCACAAATAGCGGTGCTTTTACATTAATTCTCATGACATCCTCAAAAGATTCTTCCGTCGTTTCCTCCAAGCTAAGGACTTGCCCTATGCCAGCATTATTGACCAGAATATCCAACTTTCCTTCTTGTTTGTGCTTCCGAACAGCAGCATCGACCTTGGAAAACAATGCATAAATGCCATCCATTGTACTTAAATCAGCTCCAATGGCCTGTCCCTGCCCGCCATGGTCTATGATGTGCCTCACCACACTTTCCGCTCCCGCCTGCCTTGTTGCAAAATGCACAAGAACGTATGCCCCCTCCTGTGCCAGACGGATCGCAATACTTCGCCCAATACCTCTGCTCGCACCTGTTACTAAGGCTACTTGTCCTTCCAGTCTTCTGCATGTCTCGTTCATAACGTCATCCCCTTCAATGAATAATATGACCTTCTCAAAGGCTCAGGACAGTTATATCACGAGACGACAATCACAATCTTGCTCTTATATTCGAGCGATACCTCAATCACTTGTACAGTCCCAATCGGTGATGAAGCTGCTCTCGAATCTCTGTCGGATTGCTCACTTTAACGATCAGCGAAGGTGTGTACTGCTGCTGCATGATTTCATAAGAAAATTCCGGACGGGATGATGAGGAAACCGTCTGAAACAACTGATAGAAATATAGGCCATTCGGTTCGTCTGAACCTCTATACTTATACGGTGCCTGATAAATCAGGTAAGGAAATTGGGCCAGATCAGGCTTAGAAGGTCTCTTTTTCTCGTTATCCGACAACAGACTTATCCATCGTGGATCATCGACCATATCCTCAATTAAGTTATAACGAGATGCCTTCATTGTCACATTCTCCAATATTAATTCAGTCACATCGGCTGTATTCTCTCTCGCAAAACCATATACGAATCCTGCCTGACTCGGCTCCTCGCTATGATCGGTGCGGCTCAAACAGGCAAAGTACAATGCGCGTAGCGGCGACGCTGTAAGTTCCAGCAAATTCGTAGGCAGGCCCTCATGATGACACCAGGCCAGCACATGCCCGCGCTCCCACTCTCCTGCTTGATCTGCCATATCTCGGACATAATCATTTACTGCATCCACATAGTAATCAGGATTATTTCGAATCAGCCTAACGATACTGGATCGGAGTAGAGACGAAGATAACGAGGCATATGCCTTGTCTTCTCCACGATAATAATACCCGTCCTGACCGTTAGGTAACTCTTCGATCATCGCTATATAGTCTTCTACCGAATTTACCTCATAGTGTACGACATTACTCATAGCACCCAGCACCTCCAGCGCCAAAATATGTTTTATCCTTCATTTCCCTACAAAGATACTACCATTTACATACGAATTCATCTGATATCCGGCTTCATATCACAGTAAACAGGGACGGAATTCATGCTCTTGCCGCTTATTCTTCGTAAGATATTGCTAAGTTCAACAATCTCTGAAATGTTTACTTGCTAAATATTGTAAATCAACTACAATAGACTTGAAAGCGCTTTAATATCTTCTAATCTTGATGGAGGTGTACGTAATGGGAAAACGTAAAACGGTCTGGCTTCTGGTTTTCACACTCGCATTAACGATGTTTGGTCTACATCCTGAACGAAGTAGCGCGGCAAGTGTAGCAATTACCAATGGCACCGATTGGCTTGATACGGCTGGCAATCCCATTCACGCCAACAGCGGTAACATCCTGCAGGTTGGCTCAACGTATTATCTGTATGGTGAACACGCGGTAGGCGGTAAGTTTGACAGTGTGAACGTCTACACCTCAACCGATTTGAAAAATTGGACTTTTAGCAATGCCATCCTGACCAAAGGCTCCGCAACAGAACTCGCCTCCAGCAAGATTGAACGTCCCAAAGTGATCTATAATGCCTCCACCAAGCAATATGTACTCTGGGCTCATTACGAGAACGGTACAGATTATAATCTCGGCCGCGTAGCGGTAGCCACAAGCAGTACACCTAATGGCAAATTTACGTATGAGGGCAGCTTCCGCCCGCTTGACTATGAATCTCGTGACATGACTGTTTTTGTGGACACGGACGGCACAGGTTATCTCGTAACGGCCTCCCGTAAAAACGGTGGTGCGAATGATACGATGGCTATTTTTAAGATGAATGCAAGTTATACAGGGGTACAGTCTTTTGAAGGATGGCTATTCGAGAATGCATACCGAGAAGCCCCCGCTGTTGTGAAAAAGGGAAATCGCTACTACCTATTCACCTCCCAGGCCGCCGGCTGGTATCCGAATCAGGGTGCGTATGCTACAGCTACTTCAATGACCGGGCCATGGTCTGCACTAATGCCTTATGGCAATCCATCGGCCTTCGGCTCCCAGATTCATGATATTGCCACGATTCAGGGTAGCAGCACCACGTCGTATATCTATATGGCGGATCGCTGGAATCCGATGAATCTGGGCGAGCACAAGCATATCTGGTTGCCCCTTACGCTGAATGACGGCAATGGAACGGCGTCACTGGAATGGTATACCACATGGAATATTGACGCGGCAACAGGCCAGGTCACGCTGCCCCCTCTCGTCAATCATGCCCAAGGCAAGACAGCTTCGGCCAGCTCGACGGCCTCTGGCTCGTCCCCTTCCCTTGTCAATGACGGTAACTATCAGACCTCGTGGGTGGCTTCTTCCAATAGCTGGCCTGCGTGGTGGCAGGTCGATTTTGGAGCACCAAAGACAATTACGGAGATTAACACTTCGTGGTTTATGTATAAAGGTTCCGAGGGGTATTACAAATACAAAATCGAAATTAGCAACGATGGTATAAACTACTCCACGCTGGATCGCACCAATAATCTGACATATGGTTTCACCACGGATGCGGTGCATTTCACGGCCCGCTATGTGCGAATAAATATGGTCAACGCTGTCTTGTGGAACAATCCGGGCAACTGGTATACCCCAACACTGCATGAAGTCAAAATGCTGGGCCCATCCACGCCTGAAGCTACAGGCTACAGCCAGTTCACTTCACACAATGTGCCGGATCGCATGATCCGTCACGCCAATTATGTTGCTCGCATTGATGCGAATATCTCCCCGGCTCTGGATGCCCAGTTCCGCGTTGTACCGGGTCTTGCCAGCTCTACAGGTGTTTCGCTAGAGGCAATCAACCACCCTGGTTACTTCCTGAAACGCAATGCAAATAACAAAATTGTACTCGAAGCCTTCACAAACACCACCGCATATAAAGAGGATGCAACGTTCCTGATTAGCCCCGGCTGGGCTGACAGTAACAAACTTTCTTTGCAATCCTACAGTCAACCGGGATATTACATCCGACATTATGATTATGTGTTGCAGCTAGATGCCGTGAATGCCGCCAGCAATGCGACTACAAAAGGAGACGCCACGTTTGCACGGACGAATTTCTAAGCAACGATGATGTTAAAACAGCCTTTCTCCATGCTCAGCAGACTATTTCCTTCACAAGAAATAGTCTGTTTGTAGTGGAGTAGAACTTTTATGTCGGAAAGCTGACTTCCGGATATACCCATCAATCTAACCTATGATTCGAGAAACGAAAGATTAATTTGAGCCCATCCGCGTCTGCGGTTACGGCTACTTCTTCCTCGTACAAACCTTGCGTATAATTCGCTACCGTCTTGCGCCAGAAATGCTGACCCACTTTGTTTTTCTCCCCTAGATTGGTGAATATCTCCCAGTTGCCCTTAAACATGGCGAAGATCGTTGCCGCCGCTTGCTCCGCAATGCCCATTCCCCGATATGGTTGCAGCAGGAAGAATTCGTGCATGAAAAAATCGACCCCTGGTGAACAGTGAGGCGGTGTTGCCACCAGTGCGAAACCTGCAGGTCTGTCCTCAGCCATGATCAGAAAAGGATAGAGACGACCCGGCTTTTCCCACCATACATTTTGCACATCATACTGATCTTGTAATGTTCGGTAGGCAGAACTTTCCTCGTAAATGCCATGTTTATTCGGTCGATGTCCCTCCTGCAGCCCATAATGTCCAGACAGGTCATACAGGTATAACGGATACATGTTTTTGATGATATATGCCTTTTCCAGATTCGTCAGCTCCACATGCATGTTCATCTCTATCCAGATCACCGTTCCTTCCGCTGGTTACGCCCGTTTCCTTACTCTATATAAGTAAACTTGCCCTCTAGACTCCATTGTACGAATACTGGCGGTGGACAGATATGTACTATTCGTTTTCAAACCATTTTGTACATCCACATGTCTGCACACGAAAAGTGCATAGTAAAAAGCCACATCCAATAGCTCGAATGTGACTCACACTTCATCCAGTTTCATTTCACTTGATTTCAACTTCACTTCACTTTTTTGCAATATACAATTTTCTTGATGCTCTCCAGAGATAAACAATATTGCTCTACAAGCTTATCGATCGTTGCTCCCGTTGCAAACTTCTGGCGAATCTCATGGTTCCGTTCCCGAATTAGTTGTCGACCGCCTGAATTCTCTCCCCATTTCTTATGGGTATCCTTCGGCCTCGGAATATAGATTAATCCACCAGGAAGATGTCGCTGTATTTCTTCGAGCAATGCCTTCGGAAGGACGGCATCCGCATTCACATATTTCATCGTACTCCACTCCTTAAAAAGTTAATCTTTAAGGTAGCAGGGTCTTACGAGAAAACTTCTGATTTTATCATATCAATGATGGCGGAAATGGCTATCAGGCTCTATGCAAACAACCGCCGTTGTTCCTCGCATGGACTCTGCATAGAGCGTGTCGTGAAATTTATTATGAATCGAATCATGGTAGCCCCCCTTTCGTGAGTCTATATAAGGTTGCATTACGTGTGCCCAGTCATTTCGGGTAACATTTCTATATCTTCCATACGGAAAGCCGATATCCTCTAATCCTCCCTATATTGTGCTACGCTTTGTTCCAACATCGTACGTACCTGCTCCTGTAATTCTGGTGGAGATATTACCTTGACCTCGGGACCATAGGAGAGCAACCTACGCGCGGTAAAAGCAAACTCCGAGTGAGGCACAATACCGCTCCATTTCTGGTCTGTCACCGTCTTAAATATCACGTCCGATGCCGCTATTCTTGCCCCGAATTCCGTGAATTGCAGTACAACCTCTTCGCCATCTGTGTGCGTTGCCTGTTTCAGCCATGCTTTTAGTGTGGGTACAGATTCATCGATCTGATCCAGCACCGTAAGCTGCTTTATTCGATCCACACGATATAACAACACGTGATCGTTATCCCGTGCAGGCATGTACCAGTACCCCCGCTCATAATAGATGCCCAAGGGATAGACGTTTACCTTTTTCCAGCCACTACGAGCGTTGTACATGAATAAAATAGCTTTCTTCTCAACTGCGGCTGTTAACAGTTCCGATGTAAGGGAATCGTGATGATCACCCGGATGCTGCATAAAAGCAATGTGTTCCCGCAACCCTGCGATCCGTTCCTGTACATCCGAAGGCAGTGTAGAGAAATACTGTTCTGCCAGATGTTCACGAATTGAACCATACGGAAAATCAGGAACCAGCTCCAAATATTCAAGCATCATAAACAGACCCAGTGCTTCTTGTTGTGTAAGCTGTAATGGCGGTAGAATCCGATTGGGCAACACCCGATATCCGCCGTTAACACCTACCTCGGTATATAAGGGAAACCCCATTTCCTGTAATGCGTCCAGATCACGCTGAATGGTACGCATCGATACGTCAAATCGTTCTGCCAGCTCCCGAGCTGTGAACTTGTGTCTGGAATCCATGAGGCGCATCATCGCCAACCTACGTTGATTCAAAATCTCCCCACCTTTTAACTACGTCACATTTTGTCATAGAAAAATTGTAACACATACGAGCTGTTCCACGAACGCGAAGACGTTATAGCATCCTTGAATGAGTTTACTTTGCAGGCAGGCCCTCCGCACATAGATGTAGAATTATAAAGCATCTACCACTAAATGTCGGGAGCTGAGACGAGCGATGACCAGTAAAGAAATTTTCTCTCTAGATGTACGTGAGGTTCTGGATTACATTGAACACGGCGATATATTAAAGAGGCCGTATCTTCCCTTTGCCGATGGCGTTGCAGTAGATGGAGCAGCTTCTGAGGCACCAAATCCGTTTACGAATCTAGAGGAAGCCTTGATATTTTACCAGGATGAGGATGTAGAGCCGCCTTTTTATTTTTTATTAGACATCACCGCAGATGCCTCAGGAGATATTCCGCCCGCTTCCGGTGAGGAACAGAGATCTCTTGCCCAAGCGTTCATTCTGTATGAAGAAGAGCAAGACTTCTACGGCATAATGAAAAATAAATTAGAGGGAATGGTCGATGAACTGTGCCTGAAGCCTGATCAACTCAACCATCTCGCTGATATCATCAGCGGCGATCTATTTCAGATTGCACGAGCTCGATTGTTATGCAAGGAGCCACATCCTTATTTTGAATCCATGTTTAATGTCTATAAAAATCAGGGAATGCCTGTCGGTTGGATCGGCAGCGAATCTGCCAGTGAAGGGCGCTTCGTCATTTACAGACGTTCATAACATACGAAGTTACTACGGCTAATCCATGCTGATTCAACCAGAGCACAGACAGGAGAGATTATCTTGAGAGACAGGATTGCAGCCTTTCGGGGTTCCAAGCATTTTGAATTAAAACATGTCACGGATCATGTCATTGCGGATTGAAATCTGCATACAAATAACATTGAATTATTTTCCATTACAGGTTATGGTAAAGACAGCTTAGCGATAAGCAAGTTCCTTACACGAAGGGAGAGGTTTTAAATGGCTGCTACTTATATGGATATGGTGGTTCAGTATTAAAACCGAATAGCTGGCATATCTGAAAAAAAGCGGGATGTCGCCCGTGTTTTTTGTTATGCCATCCAAAGTAACCTTTCGTGAATATTGCTGTTTGCAGATACGATGAAGGTCGTATCTTTTTTGCGTCCTGATGCCGCAGAACAGCAGCTTCGTAAGAGGCTGCTTGTTTGCGGCATTTTTGCGTCCAAAAACAACATAAAGGAGCTAACCTTATACCAATGATGACTTTAAAAAACTACGGATATATCGAAACAGAAGATGTTCCAGATGGATTGTTACCTGGCAGAATAACGGAACTGCGGCGGGAGCAATTCACCGTCATGACAGAGCGTGGTGAAGTCACCGCTGTACTAAAAGGTTCATTTTATTATCAGGCGGATATGCCAACTGACTTTCCTTGTGTGGGGGATTTTGTCCTGCTGCGCTACAACAATATCGGTGGTTCCCTGATTGTTAAGGTGCTGCCCCGAAGGTCCAAATTCTCGCGTGCAGACTATGCAGGCCATGCTGCAGGCTATGCCAAAACGATATTGGAGCAGGTTGTCGCCACCAATTTCGATGTTGTATTTATCCTCACTTCGCTAAACCAAGATTTCAATGTGAATCGCATTCTGCGTTACCTGACACAAGCCAGACAAAGCGGTGGTAAACCGGTCATCATTTTGACCAAGGCAGACCTCGTTACAGAAGATCATGCCATGCTCACGGAAGTTAAACAAAGGATCTCCGATGTACCTGTTCACGTGATCAGCAGTCACACTCGCTTGGGGCTGAACGAACTGGACACATATCTAGCACCAGGTCAAACCGTTGTATTTCTCGGCATGTCTGGCGTGGGTAAATCCTCTCTGCTCAATGCATTAATTGAAAATGACGTCATGAAAGTGCAGGCCATACGGGAGGACGACAGCCGTGGACGCCATACCACAACACATCGTCAACTCTTCATGTTGCCTTCGGGCGCAATGGTTATTGATACTCCTGGCATGCGTGAGCTTGGGCTTTTCGATGCTGACGAAGGTATTCATGCAAGCTTTGCCGATGTCGAAGCATTATTCGCTCAGTGCCGCTTTACCGATTGCCGCCATAAGACCGAGCCTGGATGTGCAGTTCTCTCAGCACTCGCGGACGGTTCATTACAGCATGAACGTTGGGAGAATTATATTTCCCAGCAGTCAGAGAACAAGTATGTACAACACAAAACTAACTACCTCATCGAAAAAAGAGCAAAAAACAAAATCAACAGGATTCAGAGTAAACAAACCAACAAAAGCGGAGGTCGGAAGAAATGAATAAGACGAAGATGATGAAAATAAAGATGCAAACCTTAACTCATGTTTTAAACCAATATTTTAAGATGAATATTCTGAAAGCGGAATATCATACAACAACTCTGCATGGCGGAACTGTGGGCAACGTCAATCTGGTAACGGGAACAGCCGAAACCGAAGATGGCCAAAAGTTGCCTTACCAACTTGTACTGAAGGTTCAGAAACAATGGGAACGTTATAACGATCCCGGTTCCTGGCGCCGGGAATATGATCTGTACATCTCTGACCTCGGAACGACATTCTCGGAAACCTTCCGCTGGCCCACATGTTATTACGCGGAGATGAATGCTGAAGAAAATGAATTTCAACTGTGGCTGGAATATATCGATGGTGTGTCCGGTCTGGATCTGTCTATTGAAATGTATGAACAGGCTGCACTGGAATTAGGGCGTTATCAAGGTAAACTGTACGCAGAACAACCGTCAGCGCTGAAGAGTCTGACCAACTTGAGCCATGCCGATCTCATGAAAAATACGTATCTGCACTATCGCTCATGGCCTGTCGTTTATGATTACATCCGTTCTGAAGACTGCGAGTTCCCACCCCATATCCGGCAAATGTTGATCGATATGGATGAACACTCGGACGAAATATTCGCTCGTATCGAACAGTTGCCCCTTGTGTTAAACCATCGGGATTTCTGGGTAACCAATCTGATCTATGCCGATGGGAACATCGCGCTCATTGATTGGGATACCTCGGGGTGGGGATACTTTGGAGAGGATATCGCAAGCCTGGTTGCCGATGAGTGCGATATTGAGCATATGGTGGAATATTATCAGCGCTGTGTTCCTGCGTATTACAAGGGCTTTGCAGAATATGCCGAGGCTCCCCCACTCGCTAGCCACT
Organism: Paenibacillus sp. 4624; assembly: GCF_050435065.1. Lineage (NCBI taxonomy): Bacteria > Bacillati > Bacillota > Bacilli > Caryophanales > Paenibacillaceae > Paenibacillus > Paenibacillus sp. 4624. The sequence goes on along the minus strand of NZ_JBNDJR010000002.1, from coordinate 112,270 downwards.
GCGTGCATGAGATGATTCTGATCGTATTCGGGTACAGACTTGTCGAAGGTTATGTACATGCCGAGTCCGATGCGGCGAAGGAAGAAAACCTGCGTATACTACAGAAAATCTATGAAATGAAACATAGCCCGCTACAGGGATAAACGGTGCGGTAGTTCATTGATTATCCAGGCTTCCAAGCTCCCTCCTTGGCTGTACTTTAAATAAGCATTTAAACTACGTCAATTATTGTCATAGTTATGTTGTATCTTATAGGTATCAAAGGAAGGAGCGATGAAATATGGCTACATCTAATTCGAAAACAATTCTCTACATTGCAATGAGTCTGGATGGATATATTGCCCGACTGGATGGTTCGGTCGATTGGCTGTTTGATGTGCAAGGTGACGGAGGAGATAACGGCTATGCCGCATTCTATCAGACCATCGGGAGTGTAATTATGGGGCGTTCTACGTATGAGGAAGTGCTTACTTTATCCGAGGATTTCCCTTATGCAGATCGTCCGGCCTATGTACTTTCTCGCTCAGAACAGCCACCTGCACCGCATGTACAATTCACAACCGAGAATGTGGAAACGCTGATTTCCCGGTTAAAACAGACCTCTGAGGGAGATGTGTGGGTTGTAGGTGGAGGACAACTTGTTCAGGCGGTGATGGAGCAACAAGTCCTGGATGAGATTGAGGTCGCTATTATCCCGAAAGTACTGGGTGAAGGTATTCCCTTATTTCCAAAGGGCACCGTGCCGACCCTGCTGAAAACCATTCGTACCCAGACGCTTGGACAAATCATATCCATCCGTTATGAAGTACAGCGTAGTCTTGTAACAGAGGGTTCACCAGAATTAAACGACCAGACTCCATAAAAACTCAACGAAGACCGTACAGCAACCCGCTGTACGGTCTTTCGTTATTCCACGGCACAGAAACATCATAGAAGCTGCCATCGGAGAACCTACACAAGTTGAACTGTTCATTTGCACAAAAACGGAGTATTCCGTGTAAAAAATGTAGTTCAACTTGTATATTATAGAATTCGCCCAATGTATTCTGTTAAAACGTCAGCCGCCCGGCGATGTGATTGATCGCCAGGGTGTGTCCTTGCACCCATCGTTTCCTCGGTCGTATTCGGAAGCTGCAGGATCGAAACAGCAGGATCTCTTGTTTGCTTGTGATAGGCATCCACTGCACGGTAGATCGCGGGCAGTAAAGAAGCTCCAAGCATGCCATAAGCCCATATGATATGCGCTTGCGGGTTGTTTTTTCGCAGCTTGATCAGGAACTGCTCTACCGCCTTCTCGAACTTGGCCAAGTCCGCCTCGTGATACGTCCCATCTTCGTTGAGGCGTTGCTTGTACACTTGTCCGGTCAGTGGATCTGTCCAAGCTGGAGACTGGAATGCGCCGTCGTCATTGCTACCCAGATTGACTACAATAACATCAGGCTGCCATGAGTTGAAATCATGTGGCTCTAACGCGCCAAGGTGCTCATTTCGCTCCCCCTTCAGCAGACCGCAGACCTGTTCATAATACTCCGGAATATTGCCATTCGGGTTGTTGTCCCAACTGCTCAGCACGCCCCATCCGCTCTGAGAGATGACACGATACTCTGCACCTAATGCTTCAGCCGTCATGAACGTATAATTGTGCAGTGCACTGAACCACATCGGTATCCAGTCCTCTTCTGTCTTCGCCCCAATGGCTCCTTCTCCCGAGGTGATGCTGTCTCCGATAAACTCGATTTTAAGAGGCTTCTCTCTCACAGGCAGGAACGTGCCATCAGCCTTCACCGCATGAAACTGCAGACTGTTGTTCGGGTCACCACTCATCGCCTGTACATCCTTGATGATACGCACATTTTTGACCATATTAGGATTCATGCCACGAAATACACAGATCCAGGCTCTGCCTCTGATTAACATCTGACGACTTACCGGAACACCATTAATAACAATACTGATCCAAGGCTCAAGCAGATCATAGGACGACTCGATTTCTACCCAAAATTCCGCACCCCGTATGTTAAATTCGACTGCACTGCCTGTCCAAAACAAAGTCACCGGTGACCGCCCCGCCGTAGTTCTGCCGTGTATTTTTACATGCTGTACATCTGAAATGGCAATGACCTCTAATTCTTCATTGGTGCTATTACTCATAGGAACCCTCCTGTTAAATTCATAATTAAAATCTCACTTAAAATTTCACTAATCGGGCACTACCACCCGGAATGGAGCATGCCCTGTTTCCGCATGAAGAAGCTGTGTGGGTTTGCGCAGACGCAGACTGCAGATCAGTCTGACTATGGCCCGCTTCCGCTCGACTCTGACCAACGAAACATCAATCCATAGAGGAACCAGCGGAACATGCCAGCACAAGAGATCCACAGCCTCATCTACTGTAAATTGCCGATGCTCTACATTCTGCGGAGCAAGCACCACCAGCCGCATCATCTCGTCTGCACCGTTCAGCGATTTGTCCAGTTCGGGAGATGGCTCAATGAGCAAGCCAATCTCCTCATACTCCTGTTGGTCCCGCTCCCTAATCTCTTCGATGGCTTGTAACAGATGTGCTCGGAAGATCACTTTATCCATCTGAGTTATTCGCTCCATAACCCCATGCCCTCCCTGGTGGTGATATGTACTGACGCTACTGATGAATCTATCTATATGTTTACATGGACACTCCAACTTATATAGAGTTTTTTTATATGTATTACGCACAACAGCAAAAATCCCCTGCAAGCAACCCTGTTCAAGTTCATCATATCAGATGTGCTCAAGTCTATGGTTTGCCCGTAAGGGATATGTTCATTTATTTTTGATTACCGTAGGAAAAAAGGTAGCCTTATCGGGCTTCTATTCTGCGCGTTACAGCACCTTACCTAGGAATGCCTTGGTTCGTTCATGACGCGTATTCTGAAAAAGTTCCTCCGGCGTGCCTTCTTCGACAATATAACCGCCGTCCATGAAGATCACTCGGTCCGCGACCTCACGGGCAAAGCCCATCTCATGTGTCACCACAATCATTGTGATCCCTTCATGCGCAAGGTTTTTCATAACTTGCAACACTTCCCCGACCATCTCGGGGTCAAGAGCAGAGGTCGGTTCATCAAACAACATCACACTCGGATTCATCGCGAGTGCGCGCGCAATGGCTACACGTTGCTGCTGTCCGCCGGACAGTTGCTCGGGATAGGCATCCTTTTTCTGAGACAGCCCTACCTTGCCAAGCAGTTCCATTGCTTTTTTCTCATTTTCGGCTTTACTCAGTTTCCGGATATGTTTAGGCGCCAGCATGATGTTCTCCAGCACGGTCAGATGCGGGAACAGATTGAACTGCTGAAATACCATGCCGACATTGGTGCGCAGCTCGTCGATGTTGGTCTTGGGTGAAGTGACTTCCACTTCGCCAATAATTACTTTGCCTGACGTGACTTCCTCCAGAAGATTGAGGCAACGCAAGAACGTACTTTTGCCGGACCCCGAAGGGCCGATTACACATACCACTTCCTGCTCCCGAATCGTTGTGGAGATATCCTTCAGCACCTCGTTCGCACCAAACTGTTTCCTCAAGTTCTCTACCGTAATCATCAGATTGCATACCTCCTCTCAATGAATCGGGAAGCCCGGGATAACAGCACAATGATGATCAGATAAAATATGCCGACAACACCCCAGATTTCAAAAGCCCGGAAGTTGGAAGAGATAATAATCTCCCCCGTTTGTGTCAACTCAGCGATACCTATGGCTGATAAGAGTGACGTATCTTTAATGGTAATGATGGACTGGTTCACAAAAGTAGGAATCATACGGCGTGTTGCCTGCGGCAGGATCACAAGCCACATAGTCTTAAACCGGCTTAGACCCAGTGATCTTGCGGCCTCATGTTGCCCTTTGCCGATGGACTCGATGCCTGCCCGGAAGATTTCCGAGATGTATGCACCAGCGTTCAAGCTAACCGCAATAATTCCTGCCGTCATGGCTGGAATACGCATATCCAGGAACACCGGCAGACCGAAGTAAATGAAGTATACCTGTACGAGAAGAGGTGTGCCACGGATGATATCCACGTAAAGCGAAGCCACCAGCCGCAACAACCAATTTAGGGAAGTGCTCATCAGGCCGGAGACTAGACCGATCACCATCGCAAAGATGAGCGAGATCACAACAATTTTCAACGTAACGACTGTTCCCTCTAACAGAAGAGGCAGTGCGTCCAGTATGACTTGCCAGGAGGAATCCATCCGTACCACCGTTCCTTTCTACTTCGCTACTGTTCCCAAATATTTTTCCACGATCTTGTCGTATTCGCCGTTCGCTTGCAATTTTTTCAAGCCATCATTAATCTTTTTCTGCAATTCAGTGTCGCCTTTGGCTACAGCAATCCCGTAGAAGTCGCCGTTCAAGCGGTCACCAACGATTTTTAGCTTGGAATTAGGGTCAATGGCGATTTTATAAGATACAACCGGGAAATCTTCGAGTGTCGCATCCGCGTTTTTATTCGCTACTTCCTGATACATGGATGGGCTATCATCAAAATATTTCACAGTTGCACCATACGTTTTCGCATATTCATCAGCGAGATTAGCACCTGACGTTCCTTTTTTGATCGCAATCGTTTTACCTTTCAAATCTTGCGGACTCTTAATATCGTTGTTAGCTTCATTCACAATTAAGGACAGTCCGGCTTGATAGTATGGTTCTGAGAAATCCACAACCTTTTTACGCTCATCCGTGATACTGATCCCTGCAATCGCTCCATCCAGCTGATTCGCTGTAATGGCTGGAATGATACCTTTAAAATCCATCGGCTTAATCTCCACCTCAAAGCCTTCTTCTGCCGCAATGGCATTCATCAGGTCAATGTCGATCCCAACGTATTTTCCATCCTTTTGAAACTCAAACGGAGGGTAGGTCGCATCCGTACCAAACGTATATTTTGCTGCTCCCGATCCACTTGCTGATTGGGTATTGCTGTCTTCTCCTGATTTTGCTGCGCCGCAGGCACTAAGTGCCAGAGCAAGAACTGAAGCCATAACGATGGATGCTACCTTTTTCATGGAAAAACCCCTTTTCCTGATTAGATTTGGGATCGACCGAATCGATCATTTGTATTTATGTACGTATTGTATTTCTACACCTACGAGAACTTACGCAATCCTACACATTTTATTAACAATTCATGAAAAATAAATTAACATACATTTGTTTTAAACTATTTAATAGTACAAAAATCTATATAAACGGCACAAACAACCATAAATTATGTAACTTTATATAACACAAAATAAAAAAAGACTCTCGAAAAGGGCCTCGAGAATCTTACAATTAAAATTACAAATTCCTGCGCTTTGATATTGATTTCATTCACTTGCTGTTTTAGCTATTTATTTTCTCTACCGTCTCCATGTAAAACACTTGCAGGAATTTCTTGATGTTCACCTTGCTCTTGTTATCGCTTGCCTGCTCCTCTTCCATCGCCCTCATCTTCATACGCACGTCCTGAAAATCAAAATAAAGCGGCGCATAATGCTCAAATTTAGGATTGCTGTAATCTGTAAGTCCAATGGAGGCGAGATTTGTCAGTGCCGTCAGAACTGTTCTGCGGATGCGCTGCTCCATTGCCTTGCACTCCTTCTCCACTTCCTTGGGCGTTAGCTTGTACTTTTGAGCCACAGCTTCATAGGATTCCTTCAGCGGCGGTAGCTCGGAAGCCTGCTTTTGCTCAATAGCGTACTCCATCAAAGCTACAATATCTTTGCTCCCACTCTCACCAATGATGCCCAGGTCCATTAATATGCTTCGCGCCGTGTCTCGCACTGTTCGGGTCTGAGCAGGAGCCGGGGTAGGAGCCTCTACCAGATTCAGCCGAGCCATGGACTGTTTGATCTCCTGTACATAACGCTCATACTTCCATTGCTCATTCACTTTATTGAGTACATGCTCTACTTCCACCCAGTTGATCGGTTTGTGAATGAAGAACTCAATCCCCTTCTGGTAGGCCGCTCCCACCATCTCTTTGTTGACCACCTGTGAGATCATAATAAATTTCCCGCTATAGCCGCTCTGCTTCAGGTTCGCCACGGTTTCAATCCCGTCTTGATCTGGCATCAACAGGTCAATCAATACGACATCGGGCTTGAGATCCAGAATCACACGCTCTCCTTCCAGACCGCCCTCGGCCATGCCTGACAGCTCTAAGGTTCCGCAATTCTCAATGATATCCTGCAGCATGCTGCGGCTCACCACATCATCATCCACGATCACGATCGAAAGTGTCATGGGCATCGGCCTCCTTCATTAGATTGACTCTGGGGATCATGACTGTGAACACAGTACCCCGTCCGGACGGAGCATCTTCTACCTGAATCTGTCCTTCCAGCGACTGAACGATATCACGTACATGGGACAGGCCGATCCCTGTGGCAGCAATGCCAACTTCATTAAACTTGGTCGTATAACCGGGTTCAAAAATAACCCCGCGCTTCGCATCAGGTACACCTTTTCCCGAATCCGTCACTACAAAATGTACATCCGCATCCTGTTCAAAAACCCTTACTCGAATCATGCCCTCCTGCTCAATCGCCTCAACCGCATTAGCCAGCAAGTTATTCATGACCGTAAGTAGTGGGACGTAGTACGGAGACTCCCCTTCACACTGTTGTTCAATCTCGATCTTGACCTGTTTGTTCAGCATCTCACTGTATTTCCGATTGGCTTTACCTGCAAAATGCACTACTTCCGACAGACTCATATTGACCGTCTTCTCGTTATCATACAGCTTCAACAATCCGGCCAATATGCGCTGGGAATCCTTTTTCACTTCATGAATCTGTTGAGCAATGCCCAGTGTTCGCTGGCTGTATTCGTTCATGTCCTGCTCACGCAGATCGCGATATAGCTCATAACTGTTAGCCGTAATACCTTCAATGGTATTCATCGCTTTTTTTAGGTAAAAAACCTCACCGTACAGTCCCGAATTCACACTTAACATCTGTTCGATCCGCTTTTCCTGTTCTGCATGCAGGAGCCTGATCTGTCTGACCGCAAAACTGTTATACAGCCCGATGACAAAGTAACTTCGCAGACCGCCCACAATCAGCAGATACAACCATTCACGCATATAAAAAATATTCGTCCCGCTTAGCACACCTCGCACGAATAACTCGGCCAGGTTGGAGGAAAAATCAATACCTGTGATGATGCCGCCGAGCAGCAGCGGAGGAATCTCATGAAAACGGCGCTTGATTTTACTCAGCCCATAGGCAAAGACCACATAATACAAACCCGCTCCCAGGTTATCCCGCATGCTTTCCAGCATGGATAAGGTGTGTACATGGCGAATCAGGTCAGCAGATTGAAAAGCTATGCTCGCGAGACCCGTCAGAATCCCTGTTTTTATATAAGATAAATGGGGCATAATCATCAGCAAAAATAAAAGAATGCTGACCCCGAGGCCAATCCGGAAATAATCTTCCCGAAAGGGATTAATTTTGAACTGAGCACCTACGGACGTAGCCACGGCAACGGCAACCATTTGCACATTCTCGTTTTTGAACCAATTGCGCATCCCTTTTCCACCTACTATCGCAACGTTCACAAGCCCACACTGCTGGGACTCGCGCTTCTGATGTTAAATATACTAACATACGAAAGAAACATTAGGAATAATTAAAATTTGGGGAATACATGATCTTTGATCCTAGGTAACCTAAAAAAAAGATGGAGTGTTTAACCGATTTTAATTTCTCACAATTTAATTGTATAATATATAAAGTGGCAGGTCAGAGACCTGTTCTTCAGAGAGGAAGATTGCACATGTCAGATGTTAATCAAAGTTTTGGACAAGCTCTGGTGAAATCCCTGGTCGGAGAGCGCGGACATATTCGTATCGCCAAAGCACTACCGGATATTGATGTCGAACTTGCAGGACGTACACACGAGGCCATGCCTTATACCATCTACCAATTGGTCAAACATATGCACTACTGGCAGAATTTCATGCTGGAGCATGTGGAAGGGCGCAAGCCGCAGATGCCAGCAAGCGTAAGCGAAAGCTGGCCAGTGGAGACAGCCCCACAGGATGAAGCAACGTGGAAAGAGGATATTCAGGCATTCCTGAGCGGTATTGATCAAGCGGTATCCATCGCAGAAACGGCCCAGTTGAATGATCCACTGCTCTATTTCCCAGGAGAAACAAAGGGCGGATTATTACGTAATATCGCTTCACACAACTCATATCATCTGGGCGAAATTGTATTGCTCCGCCGTTTCTATGGCGCATGGCCACCTCCAGGCGGCGGATTCCCAGCATAGTAGTTTAAAAGTGCAGCGCAGATTTATGTCGAGCTATTCTTCATTACAAAAGATAAGCCGCAAGGGTCAAGCCCCTGCGGCTTATCTTCTATATAACATTATTGCATAAAAAGCATTAAACCTCTGGTCGCATTAACCCTTGAATAAACGTCTCAAAGTTCGGTGCGAGGGGAGTAATTACACGCTGTTCTTTATCTACGTACACGACCTCTGGCTCACCATCATTCCCGAAAGAACGGTAGTCCAACATAACAACGCCTGCTTCAGAAGGGGCTTTGGCAATAACCACACCAATCTCGGGATAACCATCACGTTCAATTACGGTCCAGCTGCCTTCTCCACCGCATAGGGAATGGCGCTTTTCACGGCCGATACCTAATATCCCCTCAATCTCGACATACCCGGTCTCTCCCGAACCTTCATTCGTCACCGGGAAGAAGCGGTTATACGGAATGCCACCGTTATGTTCCTTCATCATCTCAATATAAGAGACAGGCAAGCGGAATACCAACTGCTCCTCCACCGATTCGATCAAGCCATCACTTGGTGGATCGGACACATACTGCTCCAGAGCCAGCTCGCTGTCATTCCAGAACTCACCCGATACCGGGACGGGTGGATCAACATGAACTACAGATATAGATGAGATTACCGCAGGTGACTCTTCGGCAGCTGTCTTTTCCAACGTGCGATCTTCATTCTCTTCACCCGTAACGTCCTCATCATTTTCTTCGTACTCATCTTCATCGTCCCGGTTTCGAATCCATTCCAGAAACTCCAGTGTATCCTCATCTCCGGGCTCCAGCTCGTCGGAGCGTTCGAAAGCTTGCTCCGCCTTATCATATTGTTCCAGATAGTAATAAGCCAGTCCAATCCGATACTGCCAGAGCGGGTCATTTGCTCCCTCTTCGGCCACGGTCAGGAATTGTTGCACGGCTTCTTCATATCGCTCCAGATTGTTTAAGGCCCTGCCCAAGTGATTCACTAGCTCGTAGTCTCTCTCTTCCGCAGGAATCTCCTGCACGGCTTCTACAATCTTCTCGTACTCGTCTTGCTCATGCCAAGTTTCCAGTTGTTCCAGTAACTCTTCGTTCATCATCGTGCCTCCGTTCCTTCTTCTCATCATTATGTATTGAAAATTATACCACTATACGGAACCGCTTCTCCAGCGAAGAGGGAACCCGACCGAGTAAGAAGCACATTTTAACCTGAAAATCATAAAAAAGCAGCCCAACCTCATGTTATCCATTCAGTCAGGCCACTCAAGCTATAGCTTTCTTCGTTAATTCAGCAGTTCCACACAATCGTACACCCAACCTGCACTTAACCAATTCCCCAAGTCGCTGGAGCCGCTGATCGGTGTAATGCTGATCGTATTTGCACCGTTAACAAAGTGTGACGCGGGAATATTCCAGCTAAAGGTGGTATTGTTGCCCCGGTACGTGCCGATGGTGAAACTGCGTGAATTAGGCTGAGCGGAAGGGGCTGGATTACTTAATGTGCGTCCATTAATAGTTACACTTGGTCGCCCATTAATGTATGCAGCCGTAATACCGATGTTCAGCACATGTGAGGAAGATGCTTGTGCTGCATTCAAGTTAAAATTCACCGTTGTAGGCGAGTTCTGGCCCCGGAATTGAATAGCCGGAAAACGATTCGTTGCACTGCCTGGAGTATACGTCACCGGCCCCCAGCTTGGGTTTCGGCTGTCCGAAGGATGACGAATCGGAATCGTCTGACCGTTCAAGAATTCCCGTGGTGTCCCGTCCCAGTTCCCAATCCGCCAGATACTGGAGGCTTTACTCGGATCATTGGTAATGGTGCGGGTATTTACGGTTGTGGTTTGCCCTGCGGTAACGTTTACATTTTCCGTGTACACAGCAAGCTCACCTTTATATACCGTCATGGTATACGTTCCCGGAATCATGCCGTACTTGGTAGCGGCACCGCTCGAAGAGGCATTTGCCCAATACTGAGCGTTGCTGTTCGCGAACCCAATCGTATAGGCATAACCTGCCTCCATGCCAGAAAGTCCATTCAACACCACATTACCTCGGCTGGTCACCCATCCTTGCAGATTTAATCCCGACATCCAGCTGAAATCAGGTACCGCAGGTGTTCCTCCAGTTGTAAAAATAAGTGCATAGGGACCATGCAGGCCGAGACGCCAGTTCTCCGTCTGGGCATGTCCCGAGTTCATATAATTATAGACTTCGGTTTCAGAGCCGCTTTGGAACTGAATATCACGGAAGAAAGGCCCGCCTGAGCTCTTCTCTCGGTTGCCGTACGCCATGAATACACCTACTCCGTTACCCGTTACCCCTCGGACAGACAGGTCTTTCGCCTGATCATTACCATAATATTTGGAGGCTGACTGTCCATTCGCAAATCCGAATACATCCTGACTTTCAATCGCCCCCGTATTACCCCGGTTATTCGAGTTCACTGGCACACCGGTCAGCACACTCCCATTGCCGCGGAAAATATAACGCAGTTCCCCAATAGACGGCTGTGCCGTAATATGGGTGGCCATATAGATGATGTTTTCGCCGCCGCGCGAAGCATAATAATGGGTTAATGTACTGGTAGAAACGGTGATTAATACCGTTGAACCCGAAGGTGATCTATTCCACGTCACATTCGCGGATGACCCTAAACCTGAACCAATGTGTGATCCTCTATTGCTGTTCAGCTCCGTTCCGTTCATCTTGGCCGAGATGATATCTCCATTCGTTTTATTGACCACATACACAAGTCCCGACCCGGTATTTACCTCGATTCGGGAACCATTGTCTGTCACCTGAATGGTGGCTGCATGGCTCTTTGAAGCAGGAAAAGCAAAAACGGAAGCAACCATGGCGATGAACAGCAGCATACTCGTCCATTTTTTTACCAAACGTTGAGTCATGTAAATATCCCTCCTGATCTATCCCCCAAATATGAAGCGCTTACATTTAAATGTATGCTCAACCTTCTTCGGTGTATTTTGAAGTGCCACATCGTTTGATGTGTACCTCATAGTTGCAATACTTCGTTGCGTATTAACCCCCTTTCCCAAAACACCTTGTGATATAATTTTCTTACAATTTCATTATTATAATACCATTATATTACATATTTACACAATGGTAAGCCTCTCGTCCCTATCTTGTTTGAATACTTCTCTTTCTTATTTGGTGTCCATTACAAGCTCGTATTGATTAAAAATCCAGCCACTCCTGATCTGCTCGGCAGCCTTCTTGCTAATACGCACCGAAGGTTTTCGCACCTGTAAACCATCTGGTTCGAGTACCGAAAACCGCAGCAGTTGTGTTCTGTTTTTAATCTCACTCACCAGTTCTTCGTACAACTTATAAGTGAAAGGCCGATGTTCCCTGATATCCTCATACGTATAATCTGTTCCTTCTCCACTTTCGGCTTGAATTCGGATATCTTTGGGGAGCGAAATCATAATGCTAGGCAGCTCATCCACCGCCCATTGTTCACGATAGGGAAAACTGATACCTTCATTTCTGACGAAAAACCCAGCCATTCCCTGATCCACAGTAAGTACGATCGAATATACAAAGTGCGGGAAGTAATCTGTTGCCTTCTCAGTAGCTGCATAGTAATCATAAAATTGCTTATATGCCTGAAGCACCTGTTGTTTGTCATATGGGGTCTTGGCATAATTCGTTGAAATAAATGAAGCTCCTCGCTCCTTAAACAGTTCCAGGATCTCACCCCATTCTTCCGGTGTGATCCAAAACCTGATTTTGTAGAATCCGCTATTAGTCAGTCGACTCATCTTCTCCCCGCCCTTTACGTAAGTTAGATTCGTACAGGTAATCATCCATATTTTACTACAAACTCAGATGACATAGATGTCTACAGCATCATTCACAACAAAAAAAAACGAAGCGGCTCGTGTGTACGAACCGCTCCGGCCATCTTGATCTACTCAGATACAATGAGTTGTTATGAGATTCTAATTTTACAGACCTGCAATCAATGATTTGATTGTGCTGTCACTTTCCAGCGCACGGATGATGATCGTTACTGCTTCAGCGCGAGTTGATTTGCCGTTAGGCGCGAACTCGGAAGCCGTCAATCCATTAACCAGCTTGGCGGATGAAGCAAGTTCAATCGCTTCAGCAGCCCAGTTTCCGGCTTTTACATCACTGAATTTAGTTGGAGCATCCGTAGCCAGCGCGTTCAGATTGATAACACGGGAAATGATAGCAATCATCTCGGCACGAGAGATCGTTGCATTCGGCTTGAAGGAGCCATCTGTGTATCCACCGATTACACCCTTATCTGCCAGAGCTCCGATATATCCAGCAGCCCAGTTAGAACCTGCATCTTTGAAGCTATTTGCTGCTTTATTTTCACTAAGTCCAAAAGCACGTGCAATCATTGCTGTGAATTCAGCCCGTGTTACAGGAGCATTCGGCTTAAACGATCCATTCTCATAACCGTTAACGACACGCAGTTTCAGGGCAATGTTAATATTTTCGTTAGCCCAGTGACTCGTGATATCACGAACGGCGAATTGTTGATTTTGGGTTGCCGCAATAGCATCGCTTACTGTTTTCAGTAAACTTTCCGGGTTAACAACTCCGGAATTGAACGGACTTGTCGTTGTGCCTGGATTAGGCTGTGTTCCCGTCGATGGCGTCGTTGTGCCAGGGTTAGGCTGCGTTCCTGTTGATGGTGTCGTTGTACCTGGGCTAGGCTGTGTGCCTGTTGAAGGTGCAGTCGAAGAACCGCCGCCACCATTTCCCGGTGTAGTACCTGTGTTGGTTGTATCTGTGATAACTAAAGCAATACGATTGCTTTCATATACAACTTGTGTGCTGTATTTTGACGGTAATCCTTGGACTTTAACCGAGGAGAATTGACCCGTTCTTTGGTTCGTACCATGAGTAACTAGTGTGAACGTTCCCGCACCCGGTACATAACCGTTACCAAAATTCACATCCAACTCTCCAGCTGCCTGAATCGCACCCTTCACATCAAGTACATCTGAAGCTGTCGCTACATTCAGCTCCAGCACCCCTGTTGATCCTTGAGTGAAGTTTCCTTCAATGTTCCATTTTCCGTATACACTTTCGGTCACTGTACCGCTGTTGTTTGTAACGTTACCTGTACCAAATGCCGAAGCCGTATCGCCTTCCAATGTACCTCCGTTGATCTCTGTACCACCGGAATACGTGTTGTTGCCTCTTAATTTCAGGGTACCGCTGCCATCTTTAGTCAATTTACCTGTACCGGAAATATCGTTTCTCCACACATCCTGTGCATTGAATCCGCCTTTAGCCGCATCCATCATTACTTTCACGTCATGATTGAACGCGCCGTATCCATCTGCAGCAGCAAACAAGTTAAGACGTCCCCAGCCTTCTGGATCATCCAATACCGGATAACCGGAAGCAATAGCTGTTGTCGCCAGTACTGCACGACGTTGCTGATCGGACAAGTAAGGCTGTCTGGTTTCAAGCAGTACTTCTGCGCCTTTAGGGACAGCAACAGGTTCGTTCGTTGAACCGATCTGCGGAAATCCATATGTTAAACGTTGAGTGTATTCTTCTTTATTTTTTTGATAATCCGTGAAACGATCTTCTGCTGTTCCATTTTGTTTCAACAGGACATCATGTGCCTGCTTGTACGCATCTTGTTTCAACTGTTGATTGTCTGGATCATTCAAAGCCGAAGCTGCAAATGCCGTCGCCAGTACACGACCTCCCATAACATCAAGCGGGGAGTGCATGCCGGCCACAATCCGGTCATCTCCCATTTCAGATGCACGTGTCATTAATTCCTGAAAGCGCTCAGGAACAGAATAAGCCAGTGCAATTGCTGCAAGGTAAGAGGCATTGGTGTGCCCACTTGGGAATCCGCCATCAGATTCTGGAGTGCTGCTTCTCACAGCTTTAAGTGTAGGTACAATAATGGATAAATCATCTTTCCAACGGAAAGGTCTCATATATTGGTAGAATTTCTTGGCTTGTTGTGTTGAGGCATAGTCCCCCCGCACTTTGCCAACCAAATCCACCATTTTCCCAAGCTCAGAATCGGAGTTTCCTCCTTTGTTGGAATCATTCGTATCTGTAAACTTCGTTGTCAGTGCTTCTTGCGGAATATACGTAATAGAAGTGACCGTTCCGGACATCTCACGATATACGTCTGTTAATGCACCAAGCCCTTCAACTGCTCCATATGTCTGGTTTCTTCGATCGGTATAATAAGCTTCCTCTTCATCTTTTGCGGTACGCGTTTTAGAAAGGTTTTCCACGTAATCAATATTGTAGTTCAATACCTGTTCATTCAGCTTGGTACCGTTATCCCAAGCAGATCCCGGTGTCCATAGTTTAAGAAACTCCGAGAGAGTACCTATTGCCGGATTGCCATCAAGAGTCATGCCTGCACCCGTGTTATTTTTGTATTTGTCTACAAAATATCCCCACTCTGGTTGAGGTGGCAATGGAATGGTTGTCTCATCCGATGCAGCGAGCACGTTGCTTGCGGCAAAGGTGTTGGATAAAAGAACGACTCCCATCGCTGCGGCGAACAATCTCTTCTTGTTGCGTTTGATCACTTTCGTTTTCAAATTTGTCGACTCCCATCGTTTAATAGTTGGTCTCGGTACGGTCTCAATGTAGCATTGGGGCCGCAAAACCAGCAATAAAACAATTTCGTCATTGTATCAATTTCGACGCAATATCATAAATCCTCAACATTTTACATGAAGTTAATATAAATCGTGAACCTTACTGAATTCGGGTAGTGTATAATTTGGGCCGGGAGGAATGTTTGATGAAAAAGTGGAGCTCTGCATGGGCGGGACTAGCCCTGTCTTATGGTTCAATCGTCATCGTTATTGTGCTGCTGATCTGCTCATTTTTCTATATCTATTTCTCACGCAGTTACAATGAAGAATTAAGAAATAAGAATCAGCTGATTCTTGAAAATACAGCACGTACTATTGAAGGAACCGTACTCAAGCGGGTGCAGCAGATGTATGTTGACCTTTCTCTTAATAAATCAGCCAACATTCGTCTCTTTGCCGATCAGGAGGATCGAAACGGATTAAATCAGGTGGTTGACCTGCAAGAACTGCTCAAAGCCAAGGTTGCCGCCAATACCGATATTGTGCAAGGCGTTCATCTCTATTATCCTGCACGTAACGTTATGCTCTCCTCCCTCTATGGACTTCGCTATAACGCAGATCAGAGCGAAGGGTCTGTGTATTATGCGGACTGGCTTCAGGAGATGCGTACCAGTAAACATAACAGTCTATGGACGCCGGCACGTCATATTCCAAAGGATATTTTCTCCAGTCAGACAAACGAGAATACCAATGGTTTGTTTACGTATGCGCACAGCTATCCTTTTCGCTCAACAGGGGAAACCAGTGATGTCATTATCGCCATAGATGTAAAAGAAGAGGCTGTAAATACCATCATCGAGAATATGATGCCTTCCCAATATCAACATACCGTCATCGTCAATGCTGCCGGGAATGCAGTGAGTCGATTGCAAGAACAAAGTTCCGAGCAGTCTGATATGTACGCGGCAAGTCTCAAAAAGGCTCTTGAGCTAGGCCACACCAAAGGCAGCTTCGACGAAAAGATTGGGGGTGCGCCTTATGTGGTTTCCTATCAAACGCTACCATCAACTCACTGGATGATCTACAGTGCCACGCCATCCAGCTATTACTATGAACAGTCCATCATGATCCAGAAACTTATTCTTGGGATCTGTCTCATTGCACTGTTGATCGGGTTGATTTTATCCGCTGTGTTTGTACGTGCTAATTACAGTCCGATCAAACGACTGGTAGGCCGCATTAAAGATCTTTCGGGGACCGCATCTCATCCAGTTACCAATGAATTTCGCCTGATCGACAACGCCTTTCTTCATCTCAAAGAGCAAGTAAATCATCTTGAAGAGACTGTACATGCGAACAGTGCGGCTGTAAGGCACAAAGCTGTGCTTAACCTTTTGCAAGGTAATCCGGAACACAGGCCATGGAAAGAGGAACGTGCCGCTCTAGGTATCGCAAGACAATACAAGGAATACTGCTGTATGCTGATGAATACCGGTGCAGGGATTGCTCCAAGTGGCTCATCCAAACAGCCTGAGACCATTGCCAAACTGATGCACGGGCTGGAATGCTTGTCCCTGCAAGATAGCCGTCTCATTGCCGAAGAACTGCCGGATAAGCGACTTGCCGTCATTCTATGTACCGATGTGGCTTCAGAAGCATTACTGGACAAGTTCGCCGAGCTGCTGCTCGCAGAGACACGTCAGCAGTTGCAACCAGACATTCAGCTGTCTACAGGCTGTTGGGTCAAGGATCTCCGTAATATTCATCTGAGCTTCAACGAAGCGCAAGCCTTGATGAAATATGCTTATCTTTTGCCAGAGCTGCACATTCTGAAAGACCATTCTCTGCTTCAGCGCGAGCACAGCCTGAACGAGATTCCGCAGACTTTGCTGGCCAAGTTCAGAGACAAGCTTCAGAGCAGGCAACTAGATGAGGCTGTAGGCACTATCGAACAAGTGGTTGAACATATGCGGGAAGGACAGTTCCCTGCGGATTATTGCCATTTTATCCTGTCAAATATGGTGTTTATCTACTCGGATGCAGCCAAAAACGTGCGTTATAAGCACCCGTTGCAGTTCGGACACCCTGATCTGTATCACGAATATACAAATCTGCATGATATATTGGCATACCGTAACTGGCTGACAGCATCGATCACCACATTTATAGAAGAAACCGAGAATCGTAACAGTGATCGAGCTGTCTCCACCATCGAACTAGCAAAGCAATATATTGAAGCCAATCTTTCGGACGACCTCTCACTTGAGGCTGTTGGAAGCAAAGTATTCCTTAGTCCCAAGTATCTGAGCAAGCTTTTTAAAGAAGAAATGGGTGTCACCTACACCGACTATGTCACATCAAGGCGGATGGAACAGGCCAGACTGTTGATTGAAAACAACAACATGACCATTGACCGTGTTGCAAGCTCGGTTGGTTACGGTACAACCGCATATTTCATTAAACGATTCAAAGAAATGTACGGCTGTACGCCAGGCAATTATGTGCGCAATCTCTCTTCGGCAGCAATATCCGAGGCCAGATCATAAGGATGAGGAGGATGGATCGGATGAAAGTGAAGGAACAGAAGGCAGGAGCGAAAGTTCCTTATCGCTATCGGGTGTTTCTGACTACGGCACTGCTGACGTTGATGGGCGTTATTGTTGGCGGCTGTAATCTGCTGAACGGACCCAGTGCCGTGGTCGAATCAGAGCCCGCCGGCACGTCATCCACTCCTTCGGGCAAAGCCAAATATCACATCTCGTGGACGTTGCATCAAAATCTGCCCGTTCCGCAAGATGCCGAAATATTGAAACAGGTAGAAGAGCAATTTGGCGTAAATCTGGACATCTGGAATATGGAAAACAACAAATACGAGTCGCTTCTCGATATGAAGCTGGCCCAAGGTAACATTCCCGACCTATTTCGTATCCGTCAGCCGCAGGATCTATTGAAATACCAGCAGCAAGGAGTGCTAGCCGAGATCCCGGTAGAGATGCTGAAGCAGTATGCTCCGAATCTCATGCGTATCATCCATGAACAAGCCCCGGCCTATGAAAATGCAGGAGTTATAGACGGCAAGTATTACGGCATCCCTGTCATCAATCCAACGAACATCTATCGTACACCGGTGGTATATCGACAGGATTGGCTTCACAAGCTGGGTTTGTCCGTTCCGCAGACGCTGGCGGAATTCGAGAAGGTTATCTATGCATTGACCTTTGATGATCCAGACGGCAATGGCATCCAGGACACCTATGGTTTATCCAGCGAAGGCATGAATGTGGTATTCGGAGCCTTCGGTCAGATTGTTTTTGCAGACCAGCTGTATTTCGGTACGAAGGACGGGAAAAAAGTTATTGGTGCGTTACAGCCCGAAATGAAGGAGGCACTGACCTACCTGCGGAAGTGGTACAAGGACGGTGTAATCGATCCCGAGTTTGTTACTGGCGAGAATAAAGGTGGTTACAAACATCTGTCCCATGCGTTTATTAACGGTAAAATCGGGATGACCTCGATGGGGAACTACTACCACTGGATTCAGGATGGCGATTATGAGGATTGGCATATTGAACGTGGCGGTAAAGTGGTAAAAAGTCCAGTCCAAGCAACATTTAATGTAAAAGAATTAACGGCCAAGTTCCCTGAAGCTCAGGTTACATTAGGCCAACCCTTCATTGGGCCTCATGGACAACGCGGTTCGAAAGGCAATGACATGTTAATGAGCTTCAACGCGATCGGAGCGGATGCGGTCAAGGAGCCGGGCAAGCTGGAGATGATCCTGCGTATTTTGGATGAGGTGAGTGCAAACCCTGATTCAGATAAAGCAGCAAGTATGGTCTACGGCGTGCAAAATAAACATTGGGTCTGGACACCTACCGAGCCACGGAACATCGTTATTATGCCGCCGTATGACACCATGTTCGGGTATCAGAATACGATTGGCGCCAATATCGGCATGACGGTTCCGCTGAAAGAGACGGGAGAACGCGAACAATGGGCTTCAACGCTACACCTCGATCAGAACGGCATTTATAACGTACTGGAGGTCGCTACCCCCGCTCTGGCTAAATACAGCGATTCATTGATCCGGTTGAAGAACAAAGCCTACATTTCATTTATTACAGGTGAGCGACCACTCCGTGAATTTGATGAGTTTGTACAGGAGTTCATGTCCGCAGGCGGTACAGAAGTGGTGAAGGAAGCGAATGCGTGGAAGCATTAGCACAGTCAAAATTAAAACGTTCCACAGATATACTGACACTGCCGAAACGCCAAAAACGCGCATATAGCGCGTCATAGGCTCGTTACATCTCCATCAAATAAACTATATTCATAGTTTTATTTGTGTTGCGTTAGAATAAGCAGCAACATAACAAATAACAGAACAACAATAATTGCAAAACTGACACTAGCCCAAATAATATTTTTTGCTGAAGCCTGAGGATTAATAACTTTCGAGAAAAAATGAATAAATAAATAACTAAATACAGCAACTATAGCTAGAATCAAAGGTGTGAGTGTCATATTTCAAATCCTCTCATTTTAGAAAATCAGACTGTGTCCATGTCCATGTATAGGAAGCGGGTCTTGCTTCATCATAATTAAACTTTAAAACAGGCTATGTCTATCGGTTAAACAGCCGTCCTTCTTAACCACCGTCAAATATGCCCAATCTTTTCCACGCTTGATCGGACTGTTTACATCTTCTTGAAACTTGATGACCGCCTCGTCATACTGCTGTTTCTGCACTTCACTTAGACTCGCAACGTATCGCTGTCTCGCCTGTTCAAATTGTGCCTTTGTACCATAGCGATAGTAAAAATAAGGGCTGAGTATCCTTTTTTTCCGCTTAACATGGTTCTCATGTTCTTCTTCACCAGTTGTGCTCGCACATACATACTCATGGACTTCCAACACAACACATCTTATTAAAGTACCATTTCATTTCATTTCACTCCAGCCCATGCCGGGTCTGCGATCAAGCCAGATACTCCGCCATAATCTGCTCAATATCATACGGTGTCACACCTTCATCGACCGCATAGATGGTATCGGCCTGCTCCTTCGTATCCACCAGTTCACCTCTTGCCTTGGCATGCAGCATGAACAAGTCATACAGGTGAGGTTTGCGTAATGAAGTCATCGCTTTCCCCATCAGCACGATGCCTCCCCGATTGCCTTCCACATTGTTGTAATAGTCCGGGTACCTTGTCAGCGCCAGATCCGTCCAGATGATTGTACGGTCGACCAGATCCAGAATGACGGGAATTGCAATCTGCGTATCAGCCGTAATATCGATCTTGTTCTCCACCGTGGATGGTTCATAAATTTCGCCCGAGCCGGGTTTCTTGCGCATCATCCAGCCTGCAAAACACTCCGGCAAGTTACAGTATGGATGGCTGGTGAAGGAGTGAAGTGTGGTCACCACATACCTTCCGCCATAATTCACAATCGAAGGGATATGCAGATCAATAAACTCACTCGCCCCATAAGGTGCAGTCACAATGTCCCCGCTATGGACAGCCTTATATTTCACAGACTTCAGATTCGTATATGAGATATGTTCAACATAGTTCCAGTCCTTGTCATACATAATCGCAGACAGGTCAATATCCACACGCCCTGTAGGCGTGCCATCGACCTCGCCCTCTTTCCACCAGCTGAAGAAACGAATCGTGTCGCCCTCCCCCATAGGAATACGGCTTCCTCTCACAATCGTTCGTAAGGCTTTGCTCGCGGAACGCTGTGAAAAAGGCACCAGATAATGCTGCAGCCGCTCATCGACATACGTCTTCCCGAGCGAAGGGAATTCAGCGAATCGTGCGATTAGAGCCTGCTCGCATAATTGCACCACTTCCTGACAGACTGCTTCATTCAGCTCCGGCAGCTCATTCGGGATGCCAACCGCCTTGGCCACATTGCCTTTCGGAAAAAACACCCGCATTTTTGACGCTTCATTCCGCTGTGCGAAATGCTGTCTCACCTGCAATAACACCGGCGTGGACACCTGAGCAGCCACCTCTCCAAAAGCGAGTAACACATATTCTTCATCTTCTGTGATCCGCAGCATATGATCCAGCTTCCGCGCGAATTCACCCGGACGCTGGGACAGCAAGTCGATCAGGCTCCAGATATTCCGATACTGGAACGCGAGCTCCACGCTGCCGTTAAAGGTTGAGAACGGCTTGTGATTTCGCAGAATATCAAAGGCGGTCTGGCTACGCGGATACCGCAGCTTGTATTCGGATGGATGCAGAATTTCCCCCAGCCGAATCCAGCGATCCCTGTAGCGCAGCATATCCTCTGTGATGGAGCCGCATTGCTCCAGCAAGCTGAGGAGCAGGCGGCGCTCACGGCGTTTGAATTTACGAAAAGGCGTGGCGGTCGCCAGACTGACGTCCCCCTCCGACCAGGATACTGCCAGTCGGAGCACATCGCTTGCCGTTTTAAAATAAGGCCCGATACGTTCCATGCTTGCCAGTTCATATTTCAATAGCACCGCAACGACAAAGCCTATATTTTCCTTAAACGGAATCTCCGCAGGCAGTATGGTTTCGACCTCACTCGGATCAGCGTGTTTCAACGCTTGTTTGATATCTTTCTTGTCCGTATCCGAGATGGAGCCCTTCGCTTCGATTAACTGACGGATCAGCTTCTGGAACGATTGCTTGCTCCCCAGATCAATGATTTTCAACTTCGTTTGCTCCACTAGAGGAGACCGCACGCCTGCAGCCATAGCCGAAGGCTCGAAATCGTCAAGCGTAAGATGCGTCAGGTAATGAAAAACGGCGTTCAAGTACAGCTCCGCTTCATCCTCTTCCATCACCTGCTCCGGGAATCCCGCATACATCGGTTTGTACTGCACGTGGGCACCGACCATCACTTTGAGGTCTCTCACCAGTTGCCCAATCAATGCTGAAAATTGTTCCTCGGACAGCGTTCGCAGTGCCTGCATCAGCTCATTCGAGAAGGTGAAACCGAGAGATTCTATATTTTTGAGTGCTGTCGCCAGAACTTTTTTGGGCAATGGATGCTGTCGCTGTTCGCTCGGTTGAATCATAAGTTTGCCGGCTCTGCGCACATAGATACTGTTCATTTTTATATTGCTGTAATCTACATTTTTATCGTTCATGATCAAAGAGTCCAGGAAAGCCATATCCCTATATAACATTTGGTGGTTAGGTTTAGAAGGAAGGAATATGATAGCCTGGACGCCTCCTCTCTGATTTGAAATCTTCAGGAGAGCGGCGACCCTAGAATCTCCAATGATGTGTAGAAGGAAGGATCGCCATAGCCTGAAGGCCAAGAGTTCGAAGTTCCGAAGTTCGTCACCCGAGCCTTTGGTGAACTCATCATCTCAGATTTTGGCATTCATGAGCAGGGCGAAAGTATTACGACATGATTTATATGGAAGGAGTGCCCGAATAGGTGTCGAATAGGGTTCAATACTTACATTTGAAATGAGGTTATCTGAAAATGAAACTCCACACTTTATATAATGATTATAATCGTATGAAGTTCTCTCTCCCCTTGGAACCCGTAGACGGTGATATGATGATGGCATTTGATCAATATGAGGATGACAGTGCAGCGTTATTCTTTGCTGATCACCCCGAGGAAACCTTCTCAGGCTGGATCGTCCGATTACGCCCGAAAGACCCCTACTATGGGTCCAAGCCAGACTGGAAGCCCGTATTAGCTGAAACATTTGAGCAACTTAATGTATATGATGAGATGATTCTGTACTACCTGCTGTTCACGATCAATAGCACGCTGTCCATCAACACACACAACACCTACAGCGAGATGAATGATGTGATGAAAAAATATAGCTTCCTCCAGCTGTCCCATCTGCATGACATAACTTGTTTAAACGCTGCGCAGAAGCATTCGCTACGCGACTTTTTCTTCTTTATCTATCTCTACGCTCATCCGGTGAATGATGAGACTTTATATGCCTGTTCATTTGATCAACAACGTTTGATTCATACCAAAACGGGGATTCCACTCAAGGATTATTTCATTGCTCATTATAATCACTACACCACACATCGCGACGAATTCGCGGAACACATCGTGATCTCAGCAGAAGAGATTCAAGCCTGCAAAGCGTTAACTCTGGAGCTGTTACAGGTCATTGAGGGCCGTTCCCCTAAGTTAATCATACCTTCTATTAAAAGTTTGGAGCCCGCCATTCAACTCATTAACGACGTCGATGGAATGCTCAAGCTATACAAGGATGATCCTGCGGCGTTTTGCCAGATCATTAGAGATTTGCTCGCTGATGTCATGATGGATGTGACGTTTGATACAAACGCTGATGCTGATGCGCATACCGATACCACTGCCAATACGGATTCCCTTCGAGATGTTACCGAGAGTGCTTCGGAGAACTTCAGATCATATCGTGATTACTGTTTTACTGTACTGCTTCAAAATTACGCTTCATATATCCTGTTCTTTGATTTTAACGAGATTCGGGTGCTCACAGACGCTTTCCAAGATAACCCTAAGGAATGCAGTTTCATCATCAGCAAATTATTCACAGATACCATCTTTCTACAGAAGATCATACGCCAGCAAAATATTGATCTGAACGAGTATCCCGAGGTGACCCCATTTTTTAACGAACAGGCTAGGGAGTGGTTTCTGTAGTACCCCTGCAACGAGTAACAATAAGTAACAAATGCTCTTGGCAGTGTTATTGGTATAAAAAAAACAGCCTCATTCATGAGGCTGTCACAAGGTACCACACGTTTATTTTTCCATACGCCAAATATCCCAGTGAGCAGATGCTCACACATTCCTTGTTTTCCATTCCTTATACCATGACTCCACTTCGGGACCAGGAGCTACTCCTGCCTCTTGTTGTAATGCTGATGCCAACTGATGATATTGAGCAGCCACCGGGTCTTTGTTGCCTAATCGATCATACAACTTCATGAGAGAAAGGCTGACCCCCTCCATCATCGGATCAAATTGCTGTATCTGGTGGTACAACATCAGGGCTTCATTGGGGTGTCCCGATTCAATGTAGTATTGCGCAAGCTTCAGCGCATGATTCTGCCAGAGCGCATGCAATCGTTGACGTTCCAGCTCCGCCCATGCGTAATCATCCTCACCGAAATACTTGCCCTCATATTGATCCGAAACATACCGATACTCGGCAACTGTAGAGTGCGATAATGAAGGTAATCGGTTAAGACGGCTCTCCCACTCTTCCGCATCAATCCGGAGTTCACCCGTCTCCAATATATAACCGAATTGTTGATAACGTACCGAAATCCGGTCCTCACCCACGAATTCGTTCAGCATTCCACGTAAGCGATGAATGCCACTGTGCAGGTTCGTTATGCCTCTCCTCTCATCGAGCTCCGGCCATAACAGCTCAAGCAAGGTGTCACGCTTGATCGGTTTATTGCGATGATGGAGCAAATACGCGAATAGTTCTCTAATTTTGGTCGTTCTAAACTTCAGATGTTTGGGTGCTTCATTCGGATGCAACTGCACCTGAAGCATTCCCAAGCAGCGGATTAACATTCCTTGCTCTGTTGTGTCTTCGATCACTTCCATTGGTGCAGGTACAGCTCTGCGCTGATACATCTTCATCGTTTTATCCAAACGATTCCGTGTTACGGGTTTCATAATATAATCCAACACTTCAAGGCCATAAGCCGTTAGGGCATGTTCGTTATAGGCAGTTGTGAAAATAACTTCCGTTCTGGGAGATACCTCATGAATTCGTTCAGTTGCTACGATTCCATTCATCCCCGGCATTTCAATGTCCATAAAAACGAGGTCAGGCAGATGTTGCTTAATTTGTTCTATCGCTTCTTCCGCCTTCAAAAAAGTACCAATGACCTCGCAATCCTCTCTCTCGACTAACAATTTATTTAACCTGCTCAGAGCGAGATTTTCATCATCTACCAAAATCACTCTCATATGCACAGCCCTCCGACTCGCTTGATGATCCATTAATCAATAATTTTACCATAAACTTTGGATTGCGAACGCTATCAATTTGTTAATACGTCTAAAATTCCAAATAAAAAAGCACTCTGATCGAACACGACGATGCAGGAGTTAGACGAAACGTGTCGAAATTAAAATCTGCCATGAAACCAATAACGAATATGAAAATACCTAGCTATGTTGTATTGTCCCTTGTATTTTTAACCATTTTACTTAGCTTTCGCTGGATATGGTCTGTCTCTTTTGCAATACCGGATCATCCAGAACCTGTTCGAGGCGTGCTGGATCTTCGCGGTTGGGATCTTGCTGACACTTCCCCGATCTCTCTGGATGGAGAATGGGGTTTCACACCCCATACATTGATTTCTGGTGGAGAGGATACAAATACGGATTCGGACATGGGGGCGGACATGCCTTCCACCTGGGTCCACGTCCCGGGCGATTGGCGTAATGCGTTACAATCACAACCTGCATCGTCGTTCGGATATGGAACGTACCAGCTTCGCATACTGCTAGACCCTTCGGTGAAGAAAATATCCCTCTGGGCTCAGAAAATTCAAACCTCATCTATCATCGAGATCAACGGAACGGTAGTTGCCAAGTTTGGTCAACCTGCCAGCAATGCCCAAAGCTATAAACCAGAAAGGACTGCATTCGTAACTTCCTATGCACTAGACAAGACGAGTGAACTCACTCTACTTGTGCAGACAGCCAATTTCGACGACCCATTCAGTGGAGGAATTACACGTTCTCTGTATTTGGGTTCTCCCGCAGCCATTGGAAGTGAGCGGGGGTTATCGATTGATTTGCAGAAAATCACGTTTGCCATACTGCTTCTGCACAGCCTGTATGCTTTTGTGATGTTTCTGTTTATCCGGAAGCAGCGGGCGTTGCTCACGTTTTCTTTGTTAATACTGGCCACAGCCTTAACGGTTGTCTCTGACCATGATGGCCTGTTATTAAACTGGTTTCCATTAAACTTCACTTGGATGGTAAAAGCCAAGGCTATTTCATATGCTTCATTCGCGCTTTTCCTTCTCATGCTAGCCAGAAGCTTTGCGAATCCGAATCATGGGCGCAAGCTCTTTCTTGCATATGCCAGCGTTGTAGGAGGATATCTATTATTTTTGCTCATTGCTCCCGTAACGCTTGTGTACCAAGCACTTCATACTCAAATTCCTGATTTCCTGTATTTGTTCGCCATTGGCTGGTCTGTGTTCCTGTTCTTCAAAATGGCCGCAGCCAAACAAAGCGACGCAAGCTTTTTGCTCTTTGCAGCAATGAGCAGCTTGTCCAGTGTGCTGTGGGGAATTGTGAACTCACATAACGAAATCACCAATGTGTATTATCCGATTGATGTCATTGCAGCCATATTTGGCTTCGCAGCCTACTGGTTCAGGAAATATTTCCGCAATGCCACTGAAATTGAAAAACTGTATGAACAGCTCAAAGTCGAGGATCAGCAGAAAGATCAATTCCTAGTGAACACAGCGCATGAACTGCGGACTCCCCTGCATGGGATTATTAACATTGCCGAAAGTATTGCGGTACGCGAACAGCGTCAATCCAGAGGACAGCATACAGAGGACATGAAACTGCTTGTCAATATCGGGAGACAGATGTCGCAACTAATTGATGACCTTCTGGATGTCATACGTCTGAGAGAAAAACGCATCACATTGCAGAAAAAACCATTATCCCTCGCCTCTGTCATATCCGGCGTCATTGGTATGTTCCGTTTTATGGCTGAAGGCAAGCGAGTCCAGATCATTGTGGATACTCCCGAAGGATTACCGCTTGTTCAGGCGGATGAGAGACGGCTTGTTCAGGTCCTGTACAATCTGCTGCATAATGCGCTCAAATTCACGGATGAGGGCACTATTACGGTATCGGTCAGAGCGGATGAAAATAGCGTCATTATGCAAGTTTCGGATACGGGCACGGGAATCAGCGAGGAGCTACAAGAACGAATATTTGAAGCTTACGAGCAAGGTACTGCTCAAGCACGTTTGAGTGGGGGGATTGGGCTCGGGTTAAGCATCAGCAAACAGCTAACAGAACTTCATGGTGGTGAACTTACTGTGCAGTCCGTGCTTGGACACGGATCTGTTTTCCAAGTTTCGCTGCCGCGAGGAGATACATCGGCCTTAACCGACCAGACCGATCAGACGGAGCAGTCACGATGGGATGTCCAGCATTTGAGTGAAGTTGCTGTGAGCCTAGATGAAAATCAGCATCCTGTGAACCCCGTCATACCTGGGAAGACGACTGCTCGTATCCTTGCTGTCGATGATGATCCGGTCAACTTACGCGTGCTCATCTCGATGCTGTCGAATGAACCCTATGATATACAACCTGCCACTTCAGCGTTAGAAGCACTTGAACTTCTGAATACACAGTCATGGGATTTATTAATTGCGGATGTGATGATGCCTCATATGTCCGGTTATGAACTGACAGAGAGCGTGCGTAAACGTTATTCCGTATCGGAGCTTCCTATTCTGTTGTTAACGGCCAGAAACGAACCTGCTGATATTTATGCCGGATTCATGGCAGGTGCTACCGATTATGTGACCAAGCCTGTTGACGCTGTAGAGTTGAGACATCGCATTGGTTCATTAATTGTGTTGAAACATTCCATTGATGAGAGATTGCGGATGGAAGCCGCTTATTTGCAGGCACAGATCCAGCCTCACTTCCTGTTTAACACACTCAATTCCATAATGATGCTCAGCGAGATCGATACGGATCGAATGCAGCGTCTGGGGGATGCTTTTATCGAATATTTGCAGACCAGCTTCCATTTTGTAAATTCAGAGAAAATGGTAGAGATCACCCATGAGATAGACCTTTCGAAAGCCTATCTCTACATCGAGAAGGAACGGTTCGCGGAACGGCTCACCGTAGTCTGGGACATTCCAGAAGACATTGATGTGATTCTTCCTCCGCTCACAATCCAGCCGCTGATTGAAAATGCCGTTCGCCATGGTGTCCTCAGCCAAGTAGACGGTGGGACGGTATGGATTCGCATCGTTACCCAAACTGCCGGCACGCTGATCGAGATCGAAGATAACGGCTCAGGCATGCATCCGGAACAGATTGAACGAGCGCTCGCATGGCCTAAACCGAATCCGTTAAAGCCTGGAGGCATTGGGTTGACCAATACCCATCGGCGCTTGAATCAGCTCTATGGGCAGGGTTTGACGATCGTCAGCTCTCCTGGGCAAGGAACGAAGGTTTCCTTTTTTATTCCCGATCAGACGGATATGGATTCGTTTTAATTTACTTTTCGGGAAAACTAAACCACAAAAAGCTGAGCCTGGACTTGATCCGGACTCAGCTTTTTTACTTTTATTTTTTTATTGTCTACTTCATTAAATTTCTTGATTCATTTTCTTGCTTCATGACGCACTAAATCCATTACACATGCAATGCTTGCTTCTCATCCGACAATCCCAGCGATTTCGCGGTAGACAGATTCACCTCGCGTAATAAATCGAGATTCTCTGCAAGTGAGATGCCATAAGACGGGATCATCTCTTTGATCTTTGGTTCCCATTCCTTCATATGCTGCGGGAAACAACGCTCCAGAATCTCCAGCATAACTTGAACCGCTGTCGAAGCACCCGGCGAAGCGCCTAGCAGTGCTGCAATGGAGCCATCTGCCGCAGTCACGACTTCGGTTCCGAACTGCAGCGTGCCTTTGCCCCCCTGAACCGTGTCCTTGATGACCTGAACACGCTGACCTGCCAGCACCATATCCCAATCCTCACTCTTCGCGCTCGGCACGAAATCACGCAGTTCCTTCATGCGCTGTTCTTTCGTTAACATGAGCTGTTGAATAAGGTATTTGGTGAGTGAGAGCTCCTTCACACCCGCCGCAAGCATCGTTAAGAGGTTATGCAGTTTTACCGAAGCAATGAGATCGGCGTTTGATCCGGTCTTCAAGAACTTCGGCGAGAAACCGGCGAATGGCCCAAACAGCAGTGACTTCTGGTTGTCGATGTAACGTGTATCCAGATGCGGCACGGACATCGGTGGAGCGCCTACGGAAGCTTTGCCATATACTTTGGCATGATGCTGTTCTACGACTTTTGGATTTTTGCATACCATGAAGATCCCGCTTACCGGGAAGCCCCCGATATGTTTGCCTTCCGGAATACCGGACTTCTGGAGCAGGTGCAGACTTCCGCCGCCCGCACCAATGAAGACAAATTTTGCCCGATGGCGTTCAACGGCTCCACTCGTCAGATTTTTCACAGTCAATTCCCATGACTTATCACTCTTGCGTTTAATGTTCTTCACGCTATGTTTATAGTGGACTTCCACCTTTTGTTCCTGCAGATGTTTCAATAGCATGCGCGTTAAAGCACCAAAGTTAACGTCCGTACCGGAGTCAATTTTGGTCGCCGCAACCGGCTCGCTGCTTGTACGGTCTTTCATCATCAGCGGCATCCACTTCGCCAGCTCCTCCCGGTTGTCCGAGAAATCCATGCCTGCGAACAGCGGATGGTTTGACAATGTGTCATACCGTCTTTTCAGAAACTGCACATTACTCTCGCCATGCACGTAACTGAGGTGAGGAATCGGCATAATGAAGTCCCTCGGATTCCGAATCAGACGACTGTTCACCAGATAGGACCAAAATTGCTTGGAAACCTGGAATTGCTCATTCACCTTAATGGCTTTACTAATATCTACGGTTTTGTCTGGTCGTTCAACAGTATAGTTAAGTTCGCACAGCGCAGCATGCCCGGTTCCGGCATTATTCCACTCATTCGAGCTTTCTTCTCCTGCCGTGGCAAGCTTCTCAAAAACCTTAATATTCCAGTCTGGTGCCAATTCTTTCAGCAAAGTTCCCAAAGTTGCACTCATAATTCCGGCACCGATCAAGATTACATCTGTACTCGTTTGTCCCTGGCTCATGTCTACCGTCCTTATATCCTATATTTGCCAAAAGGATGTAAGCGTTATCGATTTGGCATTGGCTGCAAGCCCACTCTTCGAGGGTTCACGCCTTGTCTGAATGAATATAACCTTGAACTAGTGTATCAATAATATGGAGCAATTTAAATATGCAATTTCAAGATATTTGCTATTCCCTCAGTATACGCTAGTTTGCCGCGGTTCGTTAGCCCGGTTATAGGCCTGAAAGATTTATTTGTTCAAAGCAAAGAAGGAACTTTGCATTCGCTAGGCATAAGGCCTATTTTTAAAGTTTATGATTCGCTGTGAAAAAGAGTGCATAAAGAGCCGCATGCATCATAACCTTCGCATAACGGCTCTTATTATAGAAAGAAGTCAGTTCACATGCTTCTACGTACTGTGACCTCAGAATATCGAAATCAGTTCCTTCGTATACGGGTGGCGTTCCTCGGCGAACAACGCATCCGCGCCAAATCGGTCTACGATCTGCCCGGATTGCATCACGATAATTCGCTGGCTCATTCGGTGCACCGCCGCCAGATCATGTGAGATGAACACGTAGGACAGGCCAAGCGATGTCCGTAAATCCGTGAGCAGTTGCAGGATGGCTCCCTGTGAAATGACATCGAGACTGGCCGTTGGCTCATCCAGGACAACGACATCGGGCTCAATGCCGATGGCCCTTGCAATGGTCACGCGTTGCCGCTGGCCGCCACTCAGCTCATGAGGGTAGCGGTTCGCCAGTTCGCTTGGAAGTTCCACCGCCTCTAGCAGCTGGCGGATGTAGGCTTCCTTCGATGTATAGGTGAAGTGTGTGAGCTTGGCATCCCGGCCTAGTTGCTCATAGGGGTCGATCAAGGATGATCCAATGGTAAGTTTCGGATTCAGTGCAGCCGAAGGGTTCTGGAAAACAATCTGAATCTTGCGACGGTGCGGACGCAAACGGCGTCCATCCAGCCGGGCAATATCCTGCCCGCCAAGCTGGATCGAGCCATGATCTGCATCCTCAATACGAAGTAGGCAGCGGGCTAGTGTGCTTTTGCCACAGCCGCTCTCTCCGACAAGGCCCAGACACTCGCCGCGATTCAGGGTGAACGAGATATCGCTGACGGCAGGACGTTCCGCACCAGCATAGGTGCGGGTGAGCTGTTCCACACGTAACACGACTTGGCGATCTGATGATGGATTGGGTGATGAAGCCGTATCAAACGGATCTGATGGGCTTAATTGGTCACTCTTGTCATTTACTGTGCTTCTCACTCCGCGCCCACCTCCTTCAAACCAGACTTCAATTCATGACTCAACACAGGCGCTGCTTCAATCAATTGGCGTGTATATTCATGCTGGGGATGATCCAGAATACGGTGTTTGCCGCCTGATTCCACGATCTGCCCTTCTTTCATGACAGACAAACGGTTCGCATATCGGCGCACATGCCGCCAATCATGCGTAATGAACAGGATCGCACAGCCCGTCTCGGCTTGCTTGCGTGCGAGCAGTTCCAGTACGCGATGCGCGGACATGCTATCCAGCGCGGTCGTTGCTTCATCGGCAATGAGTAGCCGCGGCGAAAGCATGAGCGACGTAGCAATAGATGCTCGCTGTAGCTGACCCCCGCTCAGCTGAAACGGATAACGGCGAAGCAGCTCCGGGCTCAGTCCAACGGACTCCAGCGCTTCTGCGGCACGCTTTTTGCGGATAACAGCAGACTTCTCTCCATGCACCTTCTGATATTCATCAAAGTGTCCGCCAATGCTGCGAAAAGGTGTGAACGCTCCCTGATAGTCCTGAAAAATATACGAGATATCGCGTCCACGCAGCGCACGCATCTCCTTCGGCTTCCGTTCGAGCAGATTGCTACCTTCGAACAGAACACGCCCAGATGCACGCAGGTTGGTCGGCAGTAGCTGTCCGATCGCCTGCGAGAGCAGGCTTTTGCCGCTGCCGCTCTGTCCCACGAGCGCCATGAATTCCCCTTCGCGGACGGCAAGGGATACACTGTCCACAATCGTCCGCTCCCGGCTGAAGATACTCAGCTCCTCCATAGAGAGAATCATGACTGCACCTCCTTTTTCACATCAAACTGATCTCGCAAGTAGTCTCCCAGCATATTCGCCAGTAGCACAACCGAGACAATTGCCAGGCCCGGAAAGACCATTAGCTCAGGTCTGGATTGGAAATAAGGACGCGAGTCATTCAGCATCGCTCCCCATTCAGGTGTCGGCGGCTGTGCGCCTAGTCCGATGTAGGATAAGGATGAGATCAGCAGGATGATTTTGCCGAGATCCAGACTAGCCAGTACCAGCACATGACCCGCAATATGCGGTAGCAGATGTTTGGTCATGATTCGTGCATCGGACAGACCGTTGGTTCGGGCTACACGGATGTAATCCTTTTGTGACTCGGATAGGACAGTGCTTCGAACCAGACGCGCGTAACTCACCCATTTCACGATAACAATCGCCAGCACCAGATTGCCGATGCCTGCACCAAGCAGACCGCTCAGTACAATCGCCACGATGGTGTCCGGAAAAGCCAGAAACGCATCCGCGATACGCATGAACAGCTTGTCGATCCAGCCGCGTTTGTAACCTGCGATCAGGCCAAACGGAATGCCGATAATCAGTGCTGCGCCGAGTGCCAGCAGGCTGTAACCGAGCGTCTGACCGCCCCCGAGAAGCAGACGTGTCAGCACATCACGGCCCAGATGATCGGTGCCAAGCGGATGAAGCGCGCTCATCCCTTGCAACCTGCTGCGCAGGTCGGTGAGGGTGTGATCATGTTTAAGGTATAGAAAGGCATACAGGGAGGCCGCGATAACGAGCAGTGCAAACAGCATGCCGATGATAGCCTGCCAGCTGTGCTTTTTGGTTTTGGTTGACGGCATGCGCAGGGGCATCGTTTTCATCGGTGGGCCTCCCTTTCCTTCAATTTCATCTCTGGATTTAAATAACGGTAAGACAGATCTACCGCCGTATTCACCAGGAACACGACAACCGCCATAATCAGGATATATCCCTGAATCAATGGATAATCGCGCTGGCGAATGGCATCCACAACCAGCTTGCCGATCCCCGGATAAGCAAATAGCACTTCAATTACCACAACGCCGCCAATCAGACTGCCCAGACTAACTCCAAATACGGTGATCACCGGGGGCAGACTGTGTCTGAATGCATGCAGGAAGAAGATCCGCCCCTCCGAAAGCCCTCTGGCCCGGGCAGATCGCACAAACTCCTGGCTCAGAGAGTCCAGCAAGCTGGAACGTAAAAGACGCACATAAACGCTGGAGATGGCAAGTCCCAGCGTCAGTGATGGCAGAATAAGTGAGTTGAATCCGTCCCGTCCCATCGTGGGCAGACTGCCGAATCGCACGCCGAACAGGTCAATCAGGATGAGTCCCAGCCAGAAGCTGGGCACAGCTGCACCCAGAATAGACAAGATACGGCTCCCCTGATCAATCCAGCTGCCCCGATATAGTGCAGACAGGGAGCCCAGCGGGATAGCCACGAATAGCATGACCAGCAGTGACCCGATTGTAAGCTCGGCTGTTGCCGGGAGTGCGCGCATCAGTGTCTGCATTACCGGCTGACCTGTTGAATAGGACACACCAAAGTCCATCCGTACAAAATCAAGCAGCCATCGGCCAAACTGCACGGGAAGCGAGTCATTAAAGCCCATCTCCTCGCGCAGTGCTTCGACTTGTTCTTTACTCACCGATAATTCCTCAACATTCAGGATGGTTAATACCGGATCGCCGGGAGCAAGTCGGATGAACAGGAAACTCACGAACATAATGAAGAGCAGAAATACAAAAACCTCCAGAAACTTGCGAAGCAAAATGCGAAACATTACATCACATCCAGCTTGTTTGTAATCATGTAGTATTCACTGCGCGTGGTAACCCAGTTCTTCACCTTTTTGCTGTTGTAGGCCACAATCGTTGCTGGATGCAGTACAAAAGAGTTCAGCACGTTATCGTGTACATAATTGGCTGCTTTCTCTGCCAGCTCTGCGCGTTTCTTCGGTTCAACCGTAAGATTGAGCTCGTCGATGATCTTGGTCAGCGCCGGGTCTTCCGATCCACTGAAGTTCAGCGCACCCTTCGGATGGTATGTCGCATTCAGATAATAACCCGCATCACCGCGCGGAGCGGTCAGATTACTGTATGTAGCGATGTCCCAATCCCGGTTGGAAGCCATGTATTCTTCCGGTGCATCAATCTGACGAATCTGCACATCGATTCCGATCTTTTTCGCATCCGACTGGAACACTTGTGCAATGAGTGGCAGATCGGCGCGTGACGAATAGGTGAGCAGCGTCAGCTTCAATGGTTTGCCGTCTTTGGTCATTACACCGTTTTGCTGGGTGTAGCCAGCATCTCCAAGATATTTTACAGCCACATCCGGGCCAGTCTCCGTTACTGCATGTGTATATTTAGGTGCAAATGGCAGCGATGGCAGGAATGGGCCAATGGCAGGCTCGCCGTAGCCAAGCAGGATTGTATCAACAATGCCTTTCCGGTCAATCAGCGCATCCAGCGCACGGCGGACATTCACATCCTTGATGCTCTCCCGCTGCATATTCATCGTCAACTGGTGCACGCGGAACGTGGATGTGGATTCGACTTTCAACCCATCGATGGCTTTGAGGGATTCCAGACTTTCCACTTCCGGGCGGTAGACAATGTCTACTTGACCGGACTTCAGTGCAAGCGAACGTGCGTTAGCATCTTCATTGAACGAAAATGTCACGGAATCCAGCGGCGAAGCCCCGTCCCAGTAAGCATCGTAGCGGCTCAGCTCCAGCTTGCTGCCTGCCGTGAAGGAAGTCAGCTTGAACGGGCCTGTACCGACAGGTTTGTTCACAATATCCGGCTCACTAACGTCAATAATCGCCGTGTTTGGATTCACCAGCTCGGATGCAAACTCCGGGAACGGCTCGGTCGTTGTGATCTCCAGTTTGTTCCCCTCGGCTTTGATTGTATCCACCTTCAAAGTATTTTGGATGGCTACGTTCTCTTTCAACGCCCGCTCCAGAGATGCTTTAACGGCTTCCCCCGTCATCGGTTTGCCGTTCTGGAAAGTCACATTGTC
Organism: Paenibacillus sp. 4624; assembly: GCF_050435065.1. Classification (NCBI taxonomy): domain Bacteria; kingdom Bacillati; phylum Bacillota; class Bacilli; order Caryophanales; family Paenibacillaceae; genus Paenibacillus; species Paenibacillus sp. 4624. The sequence goes on along the minus strand of NZ_JBNDJR010000002.1, from coordinate 77,377 downwards.
GCGCAAGTTAATCGTCCAGTGCTTACCATCTTTACTCTCCCAGTTCTCGGCCAGCCACGGCGCAACGGTCAGATTGTCCTCATCCAGACGAAGTAGCGTTTCTGTAACGCCCGCACGCAGCGGCACATAACTTGAATCCACATGCGGATCAAGTGAACTGGTCGAGAAGTTATACAGGAAGTGAACATTCTTATTCGCTTGGGTATTGGTATCGCCTTGCGCCGCCGGACTAGATGTGGATGCTCCGCAAGCGGTAAGTAACACCACCGCACTTAGGGCCAAGGAGATTAGCGCCAGCAAAGGCTTCTTTTTCGTAAACAAGGTCATGCCCCTCTCTCTTCATATAAATATCAACCTCAATATTAATCGTAACAATTACTATTTAAACAATGAATATTATCTTATCGTAATGATTACGTTTTGACAAGATATTTTTGGTGGGTTGAACGCAAAAAAATCCGTCTCTCGAATGAGAGCGGATTTGGGATGTTTTTTATATGAGATGCGCAGGATTAATTCTCTCCATCTGTAGGGATGCGATACTTTCTTTTTACATAATCGATATACTGCAAGCGCGTCATAGCCCCCGTCTTCTGGCAAAATTCATCATATGTAATGTCCTCCGATAATCCGAATTCCGCCAACGCCTGTTTACGCTCCTTCGCATACTGCGGATGGGCCAGGTCCTTCTCATGCATACGCTCAGATGGCGGGCCAAAGCATTCGGTGGTCAGACCCGAGCAGGCTCCGTGATTCATGAAATTCCGTTCCAGCCTAAATGGCGTTTGCTCCTCAGGTTTATGTAACGTGCCCAAGCCCCAACTCAAACGGACTACACGCTCATTCGTAACGCTGGTTGTCGGTCCGTACCCTATAGGAAACAGGATATCCTCTTCCTCCAATGGTTTATGATACACAAACTCATATCCTCCACGAAAAAAGAAGTCATCCATCACAATCCTCGTTGTCTCCGACATCGGGGCCGCCAAAATGTCCTCTAGCGAAGGGGAACGCTCCGTTGTCTTCCATAAGAAGGGCCTCACAAACAGCGGCATGGTCATGACCGATCTCCAGATGCTTTGCTCGGAAAATAAATGATCCTTTTCCATCTGACGAAGGTTGCCAATCACAAGCACATACCCATCGGTATGCAGATCCAGCTCTACTCTGAAAATATCACCTGGCACCGCCTGATAACGTTGGTTTGGCATATTTTTTAATCGATCCAGCTTGCGGCCATAGTCATCCGGCACGGTGCCCGGAAAATGCTCCAGCCAGGAGATGATCTCTGCTTTGGATGTCATGTGGGAACAGTCCGAAATCGGTAGACTCACGCTGTTACGTTTATTATAAGCTGTAACGTAACTCTTGCCATCATACGGACTGATTCCGGCGGAGAACGTAACACCTTCTGCCTTGAAGCCGGATACCGTTGTGTAGGTCAAATTTTTCTCCTTGCCTCTGCTCGTCTTAGGCACAACAAATTGCCGATCTCGCACCTCAATATACACGTCCTCTTCCACATAACTCTCCGGCAGGCTCGATATTCGTTTACGAATAACGTCTCCATCAAAATAAACATAGTAGCCCTTCTTGATGTCTACCCTATCCCAGTGCGATTCAACAGGCTCCAGACCAACATATGCGCGGTTCTCATTGCTCAGCCATGCATCCACAAGCAAACTCTCCTTTCCAAAAGTAATACTGCCCTGTCTTTTTATTAGCACTCATCCTCTAATTTAGGCACAAAAGGGGAAAGAAATGGATCTTCTTGCTCTGCAATCTCACCTCGTATTAACGTATACACCTTGAACTGATTAGATGATGCCGTATCATCACTATCTCTTACGTAAAGAATGCCGTAGGAACCCGGAGCTATTTCACCTGCTTTTCTGAACACTTCAATCGGATTGTATTTGGTTTCAGGTTTGTGGTTATCAAGGCCAGCAATCCAAAGCTGATAGTCACCATTAACAGCCCTCAGATCTAGTACACTTGAAGGCCAATTCAACTTCTCAATGTACTTCTGTAACTCCTGAATAGCTTCATCATATTGATCCTCATCTTCTTCAAACGACGCGCTTTCTCTTATCGTTGCCCATCCATGGTATTCGTACATTTTTTCATCCCCTCGGGGTTTGTCTGATGTAAAAATACTGACCTTATTTCTGACAGCCCAGATAGTAATCTCTTCTCAAAATTTTGCTATAAACCGTTGCACTAAGTCAGCGTACTCTTCTTTTTCCTCTTGATGAGTCCATCCGAATTGTGAAAGACTAGCATGAATATGCTGGATCAATATTTCCAACTGTTCCAAATTCTGAAATTCATCCAGTTCGATACCATACAAGAGCTCTAGCAAATGACCGTCATACATCTCCCCAGCAAGAGGATCCTCGGACAAAATTTCCATCGCCTTTTCTATGCCCAGTTCCAAAAACACACGCTGACCCAGCATTCGGCTTACATCTTCTAAGTTTAGATCATCTACTTTTTTGTTAAGCAGCCTACCGTACCACTGCTCCAAAGCCACAGGATTACCGTTGTCCATCTGGCTATCATAATCTATACAGTAAATGTCCATAATCCGTTTACTCAGGTGTACCCCTCCGAATCCGGTGAGATTAATAAGCCTCTGAGAAAATCCTCCAGTACCCTTCGTTCCGCAATACCTGCCCCAGACAGTGCAGTAGCCACACGCTCTAGTAACAGAGGTTCATGTATTAATCTTTGTTTATACTCAGGAGATGTGTAGCTCCTTAGTGTGTCTATACATATTTCAAATAACTCTCTATCCCCAACAGTCAGTAAAGATATCAATAATTCAAATCCATGTATCTGTTGAGTACTATCCAAGCAGTACGCAAGCTTCTTCTGCCAGTTGAGGGGTTTGCTCCATGCTGCTCTAGATAAAAAGTCCCAATCATCTGGATTAAAATCCCCCAGAATTTCTATCGCTATAACACAACCGTCATCGTACCAGGAATCAACTGTTGTCTCGGCGGATAAAAGATTATCAAGTTCTTTGTACATTTCGTTTCTTATCCCATCATCTTAGGATTTTTGTAACACCAGTCGGAATCATAGGACATGGAGTGTAGTTTATTAATATCTTCCCAAGTGTAGACCCAATCGTAATCTGCTACCCAAAAGTAGTCCGATTGGTTAAGCTTCAAATATTCATAAACAAATTGAAAAATTACCTCTTCTGCACCAAATACCTCTTCTATTGTACCTACCCGAATGAGATCCTGTTTAGGGTCTAGATTTAGATCCTCATAATCATGAAATAAAACACTTTTATTTTCTTTTGCCTTTACATATAGAATAAATTGGTGGTTATTCTCTCCACTATTGTACGAATGACTTAGAACATTCAAGGTTGTTGAAGAAAATCTCCCATTTTCAATATTTTTATGATTATCAAAAATTAGCCTATGATCTGATTGAAACACAGCAATTATAGTGTCAGATAAAAACTTCTCTGGTGAATACTTTTCACGCTCCGTTAGAAAAAAAGCTGTTGTTCCCATGTTATTTTATTGCCTCTTTTCATGATTCCAGAGAAATTTAAAACCTGATAGATTACTTTCTTTCTTCGGCCTTCATGCGAAGCCAGTCCCTTGCTTCCTGCCCTTTGAGAATTTGAGGTTTATCGGCTGAGCCAATATTAATACTGTGGAAATTGGCCTCTTCTATTCCTTTGATGTTTCTTAGCGTTACTCCATAAAACAAAACCCCTTCAAGCCTCGCTTCACTTATGTCTACATCTGTTAATGAAGCATAGCTAAAATCAGTTAAAGAGAGGTTGCAGGTTGAGAAATTACAGTTTTTAATTGTCGCATTATTAAATAGTGTTTCCCATAGATCTCCTCTTGAAAATCGAACTGTATCCAAATTAGAGTTGGAGAATTCTGCATATGACAAGTCTGATTTGTAAAAATCACAATGGATCAAGTTGCTATTTTTATATAATGACGAACTTAAAACAGAGGCATGAAAATCTATATTGTTAAGACTCAGACCCTCAAAAGTACAACTAGCTATAAATGACTGTTCTAAATAAATATTAGAAATATCAAATTCTCGAAAATCAACATCCTGCAATCGAAGTTGCTCACCTTCTTGACCGCTAGTATCAACCCATTTTGTATGAAGTTCGAATCTGTTATACATATCGTTTCTCATCCGTCCCTCGTCCTCTAATCCATGTAAGAAACAGCTGTGTTAATAACATTAGTCAATTTTAATTCGGGGTATTTTTTGTTAATATCCTTGAGCGTGTTAATATATTCAACACTTTGAAGATTATAAGAAATTTCTTCGAACACCTCACTGATCCAAAGAATTTCTTCTTTACTACACTTTTTTAGAAATGCGATTGTTTCGTTTTCATTTTGACTTAAGAGATTAATTAATTCCTCTCTGTAATGCTCTATTGCGGGATCATTCATATGAAGATCTGCTCTTTTCCGTATTACTTCCTTGGCTTCTTTGAACATCTATAAATTCCTCCTATGATTATGGTTGTTTTTCAGCATCAGGAAAGATAGTTCCAATCTCTCCATTCGTCTTTATAACTCCTACTCTAACACCTTTGTATTCACCATAAATAACTACACCATCTGGCTTAGATGCATTTTGTGGTATATCTACGACACTCTTTCCTGCCTCAACAATATCTGACTCTGACCAGTTTTTTGGAAACCAAGCCTGATTACTCCCTTCTCTTTTTGCTGGAGTTTTATGCTCAGGCACATTACCTACTCTTACGCCATTAGGATATGTTTTTTCAATATTATATTCAAATCCGTTAGTTCTAAGAAAATCAATATTGGACTGTCCATGTCCTCCACCTCTCATCTTAGATATCTTTCCATTCTTCGGGTTAACAGTGAAGTCACCTTTAGAAGAATGTTCTATTACTTTCGGACTTACTTTTAAATCTACACTATTTCCCCCAGTTGATCTTGCATCAGACTTGTTCTCTTTCCTAGCCTTATGATCCTCCAAATTCTTCTTCAACTTCGCCACCGCCGGATGAGAAGAAGGCAAGCGAAACGGGCCTTTGCGCCCAGGCATACTTCCGCGAACCATCTGAAAAGCCATAAAAATCTGACTGAACTTCAGAGAAGTTACCATCATCTGTGCATATCGATCATTCACTGGCTCGCCTGTGAAGGGATGAACTCCATTTTCAAAGGCTTCAATCTGCAAGGCATCAAGATCTTCCCCCGGATCTTCTGCATGACCTGCTTGCATCCGATTGATATCCACATGTCCTTGATCCTTCTGATACGCCTGCAAAGAAGCTTGATCTGGAACACCATTCTCGTTCACTGGCATCCACATCAGCCTGCCGTACATATTCACTTGTGCCATCCGGTAGCCTTTATCCTCCGAACCCGCATCACTCCCCGAGCTCTTCACCATCGATACCGCACGCACAGCACCAATAACACCACCCAGACTGCCCTTCTCGGCATCTGCCTGCTCAAACCTCGTAGCAATATCCGTTAATTCTTTCGAAGTATACAACATGCTCTCCAGTGCTTTCTGTAATACAGGACGTGACCGTGCAAAATCACCATAAAAACGCTCCTGCGTCACACCCAGCCATACGGCCTGAAGAAACATGATCTGCCTTGAAAGGTTATCCTGGATATGCTCCAACTGTTGTCTCGCCTGATCCACTTGATTCGATACGTGATGTAATTGTTCAGGGGTCACTTTGATTGTACTCATACGCTTTCTCCGCTCATTTGAAATAGGATTATCCTATGTTAGCAGAAGTGTAATATGTAAAACCATCCGGCTAACATCCTGAATTTACCTATAACCCGACATCTGATATACCACTCATCGGTGCTATAGTCCTATATGCATATACCCACATCCAAGCACATCCTACCATTTTCAGTAAACGCAACGACTCCCTATTTTATCCCTGTTAAAAACATCCGATACCGCTCAATCTGCTCCTCCGTCGCCATTTCCCGCAATGATTCCAAAACCGCTGTACACTTGATAATATGCCTTTCCATCCCCAGTCTGTCCGCTACACACATCGCCTTCAAAATAAACTCCACCGCCTCCTGCGGCCTTCCCATCCACTGTTCATATAAAGCCCTTTGGTAACAATAATAGTACATATCATCGTTGTTTAACGAATCCATATCCACTCCTGACCCATCAACCTTCTCCTCAATCATCTGTATGATTAAATCAATCCGCCACCCATGCCGCACCGCGGCCTCTGTGATCACCTTCAACCCTGACAGACGTTCCTCCGGATACTCTAGCAACAGGTTCACGTACCCTTCCAGCAACTCAACCTGCCCGGCTTCAATCTCAAGTGCATAGCGATGGATTTCAGCTTTACGTTTGAACTCCTGCACAACTTGTAGCTCTGCCTCATCCATTCCTTCCATACACCCCAATGTTGCATACTGCCGGATACAAGCTCGCGCCTGATCGATCTGCCCTGCTTCTGATAAGCCATACCTCGCATCATATGACTCCATCCCATGTAATAAACCAATGGACGTTCCGTATGAGTATAAAGTTTGGACCCACCTTTCTCCTGACACTCCACTCGTTCTTCATATATACACTGCGCGCACTGGTACAACACACCCGCCGTCTCCAGCACCTTGTTCCAATTTTCAAAAGCCACAGCCATATCGAGCATCTCAACGATAATGTCCGGTTTGAGGGATTTCAGGATAGATGATCGCAAAAAAGGAAGCCTCCTTTAGCTATTCTGAAATTATTGTATAGATAAATAAAAAGAAGATCAATATAAAATGTACTAATAAGTACTATTATAACTCATTTAATTTCACATCCGTTAGTCTGTCATGACTTTATATCCTCTTCTAACCTTAAGTAGAGGTGATCAAATGAGTTTACCAGAAGCTGTTGGTAATCGAATTCGTGAATTAAGAAAGGCCAAAGGCTGGACTCAGGAGCAACTGGCTGAAGCCGCGGGTCTTCATTATAGTTATATTGGCGGAGTTGAACGAGGAGATCGCAACATTTCCTTGGAGACGCTCGAGAAGATCATGAATGGCTTTCAGGTTCCTGCCGAGGAAATCTTTAAATTTGAAGAAGACTCTTCCTACAAAAGAGCCTTGAATGAACATATGACTTTAGTTAGCGGTCAACATGCGGAACAAATCGAATCTTTAACCAGAATTAACAAGGAAATTTTGATCTCCATTGAAAATGCAAAAAAACGCTCAGATGAACGTTAATTTGTGCACGTATATCATACATATTCTTTCCAAGAGTGGAGCCATTGTCTCCACTCTTTTTTACACATTACCCTTCTCACACCACGCCCCGCGCCAACACCCCATACTCCACCCGGTTCCGGCCTTTTTGCTTCGCCTGATACAGTGCCTTGTCCACTGCATCAAATAGCTGAATTAAATAGCGCTCGCCATCCTCCGGCACATCTTCATCCTCATACGCAAAATCATCAATCGATAGAATACCGACGCTAATTGTAATTGCTATTTCCCCCAACCCATAATTCAATGCAATACGGTTGGACTCCACGGTCTGTCTTACACGCTCCGCCATATCAATCGCTAGATCATGCTCCGTATGCGGCAGGTAGATCATAAATTCCTCTCCACCATAGCGGGTCAAAATGTCAGTACTGCGCACAGACTGCCGAAGTGCCTCCGCTGTGCGCACCAGCACTTCGTCCCCAACAACATGACCATAGTGGTCATTGATGGCTTTGAAGTGGTCGATATCGAGCAGCATGAGGGAAAACGGCATTTTATATTGCAGGTTCGTGAGTACTTCATGATTCAGATGTTGCGTCAGGTAACGACGGTTATAACAGTGCGTCAGACTATCCGTCAGCACCAATTCTTCAAGCTTCCGATTGGCCTCGGACAACTCCTGACGGATCAGATCCAGCGCCTCATTACGCTCATGCAGTATCTTATTCTGCTGGTTCATCGCCTTGGCATAGAAGCGCTCCTGCGAGACATCCTGGAACGTCAGCAGGTGCCCTAGCGGTGCAAGCGCCGAGTCTACAATCGGAGAAGATTGCAGAATATAGTGGCAGAGCTGGCCGTCTTTCTCTACGACCACTTCGATCTGGCACAGCTCCATTTTTTTCAAAAGATACTTATTCAGAAACGTCCGAGCATCACCCTCCACTGAAACACCGGCGAGAAATCCCTCCATGTCCCAGATATCCCCTACATGTTGTTCTATGAAAAAACGAGAGGCTTTGTTCACCTCCACAATCACTTCGTTCTCATCCAGCACCAGAATGCCATACGGGATCGTATTAATGACGTCCTCATGGGCGATGGAGACCAGGTTGAACACGTTGTACCTTTTGATCACATATACGAAGAACAAGTCCGACACGAAGATTCCCAGAGAGGTCAGGCCCGGAATAATCGGCAACCAGCGGCTCAGTAGCACATTGAGGACCGCATCCAGCGTTGCGAACATGGCCAGCACAAAAATACCCCAAAGGGTGATTTTGACCTGTTTTTGAATCATGGCTGGTGTCTTGGAGGAAAATACCGCACGAAACATAATGACGAGAGAAGTAACGAAGTAGCTCACCAATATGAACATGACTACCCAGAACCACGGGCCGTAGGCACGCTCGATATAACCGCCCTCCAGAGGCATGACAAAATCATGCCAAGGGTTCGCAACAACCCCAATCGCTCCGATCACAGCGGGTACAAACAGCAACACCAGCCGCCTTTGGCTGAGTCGTTCCGCATAACCCGTAATAAATAGCGTCAGCAGCAGCCACCCACTCCCCAGCAGCGAGACCGCTACAAAGGACAGCAAAACATAGAATAATTGCAGGCCCGGATCATCCGTGAGTGTACTCGCAAATTGACAGAAAGGCCACATCATCATCAAACCGTGAAACAAAAAATACACCTTATGTAAATTCGTAATTCTAACGGTAGCAAACACATACACGCCCACACCAAACAATAGCACGAATAACGAAAGATCATACCACACTAATGGGTTCACGAATCTTCTCCTTCTTGGATGTGACACTGATTCCATGGTTATCAGGGATAACTCTGATACGTTACCAAACGTTGAACTTTGATTTTGCTTCTGAACATTCTAAAACTATGATGAGATACAACATCTGCGATGCTTTGATTTTACGCTGGTTAAATTACCCATATCGTACCACACCCCTGATACGCTGAGTAGCCCATTCACTGGAATTCCGACCAACCTCTGATTGAAATCGCAATCATTTTTTGCATTTTTGTGAACGTTTTTTTGAAGACTCCACGTCAAAAAACGCCCAGCTTTCAACTGAGCGTCATCCAGCCCGTAACGGGATAAGTGATCTATTTTATTGAATAGAAAACTTCCCTACTGGGAACTTCCTTACTTCCGTTCGGCTTCTATGTTTCTTTTTAATCTGTCCATAACTTGCTCATGATCCATTAAAGGTTCTTTAACGACAGTCTGCTTCTCCGCAACGATTAAACGAAGTTGAAGCTCGTTTCTCGCCTCAGCTAGTCGGTGGTTTCCATCCAATTGATTAGAAGACCGCTTGCTTTCCATAAAAAATCAGACTCCCTTTTCGTACCTGATATCAACGCTTCAACTCCACTTATTTCACATCTGCCAACGGCTCATTGTCCGAAAATAGATCCGGGTTTTCCTTCAACATCTCCGTAAGCACCTCGGTTGTTCTCGCGGCATCACAGACACTTGTGACGGCATCCCCGAAGCTGCCTTTGTGCATCGCACCTGCTTGAACCAGCACCTCATCGACCTTCCAGAAATGCTCTGACCAAGATAATCCGCAATGTCTGCGTGAAGGCACGGAAATTTTAGTTCCATCTGGCAAAACGGTATAGAGCATCTCATGTCCATCGGTCATTCTGCCTGGAATATCCACCCATTCCTCGATCCCATGAATAAACGTGTTTCGCTTCAAGTCCACCCCCACCAGCAGGATTGTCGCTTTGTGATCAAGTAGCTTGCCCCATGCAGAACCACGTGCACATGGCGTATCAAAGAGATGATCGTCCTGTGTGAACGCCCGTGCGTCCTTACCTAATGCTGCTACAGAGTGTGTAGGATGCCAGGAACGGACAACGTTAGGACGTTTGCGGAACAATTCCGGGAGAATGCCCACACAACAGGAAGACGTTTCCACGTGGAACAATGGATTGCTTTTGTTAATGGTAGACCACGTATGCGTAGGCAAAACGAGCAATCCATCCTTCATATATTCAATCAGCGCATCCAGCACGGTATCTGCCCCGCCTTCTACTTCCCCCATACTCTTCATGGAAGAATGCATCAGCAAGGTGCCGTGACGATCTATGCCTAATTCCTCTAGCTGCGCGATAAGACTGTCGTATGTATGTGTCATCTTGGTAACCTCCTTGGGATCGAATGATGTATCGAAAAATAAAACAAAGAGCCGAGATATGTTCTCGGCCTCTGTAATTACACTTTTATACGGCAAGCAGATGCTCACTTTAACGTTGAATATGCTTATAAACTTGATCTCTGATACTCTGATCATACTTCAGACATGAACAGAGTACAACTGAGATTCATTGGTTGCAGTTGGAATTACGTTAATAATCAATGAACTATAAAATGATGATTCCATGTTGTGAGTGAGTATGACTATTTAATTACCACGTATTCCAAGTTCACCAGCTTCGCATACGTGATGATCTGATCTGTAGTCAGGTTCAGTGATACCACCGTGTGGTGTCCGCCACCGTTCTCAATCCAAGCTTTAACTCCGTCCTGGAAGTTTGGTTTTACTGTCCACAGTACACGTGCTACTGGCAGATTTGGTGCCGGAACCGTTGGTTCGAAGGCAGACACTTCGTTGATCAGCAATTTATAGTGCGTACCGAAGTCGGCCATGGATACGACGACACCTTCGCCAGCTTTGCCGTCAAATACGAGACGAGCGGGGTCTTCACGATCGCCAATCCCCAGTGGAGATACGATGATTCTTGGTTTAGTGCTCGCCAGTGTCGGATCAACCTCAAGCATGTGCGATTGCAGAATGGCTTCTTGGCCAGATGCCATCTCATACGTGTAATCTTCCATGAAGCCTGTGTTTTCGTTGTGAGCCATAATTTTGAGCAAACGATCCAGTGCGGCTGTTTTCCAATCGCCTTCACCCGCAAATCCGTAGCCTTGAGCCATCAGACGTTGTACTGCCAGACCCGGGAGTTGCTTCATGCCGTGCAGGTCTTCAAAGTTCGTTGTGAAGGCCGTGTAACCACCGTTATCCAGGAACTTTTTGATCGCAATTTCATAGCTTGCTTGCACACGTACACTAGCTTCCCATGCTTCTTTGCTGTTGGTACCATAATCGAATTCATACAGATCCGCATATTGTGTGATTAATTCATCAATCTCTTGCTCAGTTACTGCGTTCACGTACTCTACAAGGTCGCCAATGCCGTAGTAGTCTACTGTCCAGCCAAACTGGATTTGAGCCTCGACTTTATCACCTTCGGTTACTCCTACGTTACGCATGTTATCGCCGAAACGAGCAACTTTGATGTTAAAGCTCTCGTTGTACGCCACCGCTACGTCCATCCAGTCCGCAACCTGCTGTTGCACTTCCGGACGCTCCCAGTAACCCACAACAATTTTATTTTGTTTTCTCAGACGAGCATTGATGAAGCCGTACTCACGGTCACCGTGTGCCGCTTGGTTCAGGTTCATGAAGTCCATGTCGATGGTTGCCCATGGAATGCTCTCATTATATTGCGTTGCGAGGTGAAGAAGTGGCTTTTGCAGCAATTTTGTACCGCGAATCCACATTTTTGCTGGAGAGAACGTATGCATCCAAGTGATTACACCCGCTACTTCGTCGCGGTAGTTCACTTCTTTCATGATGCTGGTGATTTTGTCTGCGGTTACAGCCAGATCTTGCAGTACAAGCGGGTAAGGAAGTACGCCGCTAGCGTTCAGGGCATCCGTAATTTTCTGTGCGTTTGCTTTAACTTCACCGAGTGCTTCTTCACCGTACAAATGTTGTGAACCGACAACGAACCAAAATTCTTTTGCTGCTGTTGCTGACATGGAATCATCCTCATTTCATTAGTTTATAGTTGGATAAGATGGGTTTACACCTGGACACTCCGATTGCAGTACCATCTTCCGATCGCTGGTTATCCTCGGATTTCTTCTCCTTCCCCTCTTAAGGGGGGAAATCCGATGATAAACGCCAAGCATATCCTTCCGATGTAGCTTTCGTGCCGAAAGCTTTTAGCTCCGCTTCTACAGATTGGTTCTGCATTCTTCGTTAGTGGTGTAAAAAGGCTTATTCAACTTCGGGTTGAGCAAAGTAGTTACACCGGGTCACTGCGATTGCAGTACCCATCTTTCGTCGATAAGATTAAGAATTATTTCTGGCCGTAGTATGCGTCCTTGCCGTGTTTGCGCAGGTAGTGTTTATCCAGAATGCCTTGCGGAAGTTCTTTGGCAAAGTTGTTCAGCTGGCGCGCGTACAGGTTCATTTTGCACACTTCCTCCAGCACAACGCTGTTCACCACAGCCGACTTGGCGTCTTTGCCCCATGTAAACGGTGCGTGTCCATGCAGAAGGACTGCCGGAATCGCCATCACATCCAGCCCACGTTGTTCGAACGTTTCAATGATTACACGGCCTGTCTCCGCTTCGTATCCGCGATCAATCTCATCCTGGTTCAGGAAACGTGCACATGGCACGGCTCCGTAGAACGTATCGGCGTGAGTCGTTCCCATGACAGGCACGTCCAGGCCTGCTTGCGCCCAGATGGTTGCCCATGTGGAGTGCGTGTGCACGATGCCGCCAATTTCCTTGTAGTGTTTGTATAGAACCGCATGCGTAGCGGTGTCCGAGGAAGGTCTCATCTCCCCTTCTACCACGTTACCGTCGAGATCGACGACAACCATGTCGCTGGCTTTCATTTTTTCGTAATCGACCCCGCTTGGTTTAATGACGAACAGACCGCTTTCCCGATCGATCGCGCTGACATTACCCCAAGTGAACTTCACCAGTCCGTGCTTCGGCAGCTCCAGATTGGCCTCGAATACCTCTTGTTTTAACTGCTCCAACATGTTTAGTTTCCTCCGTTCTCTACCAGATGCTCTACAGCGGCGTGCTCAATGGCAAGTCCGCTCCGGTAGCGTTCAATAAATGCTTCAAATCCCTTCACATCGGCGGCTTCCGGTGCCACTTCGACCCCTTCTACATCCTTGAACACCTTTTGCTCCAGGAAAACATCCAGCGTTTCTTGCTCACCCTGATTAATCAGGTACGAAGCCAACAGAGCCATCCCCCACGCGCCGCCTTCACCAGCTGTAGACATTACGGATACCGGAACATTCATCGCCGCTGCCACGATCCGCTGTCCCACCACAGGTGTCTTAAACAGACCGCCATGTGCCAAAATGCTGTCGATGGCTACCTGCTCCTTCTCGGTTAGAATATCCATGCCCAGCTTGAGCGCGCCGAAGGCACTGAACAGATGCGTGCGCATGAAATTCGCCAGATTAAACTTGCTTTCTGGAGAGCGCACGAACAACGGACGTCCGTGCTCCAGTCCTGTAATATTTTCACCGGAGTAGTACCCGTAGCTGAGCAGTCCGCCCCCATCCGGGTCGGCTTCAAGTGCCTTGTTAAACAATACGCTGAACAACTTGCCGGAATCGGCCTCGATGCCCATCGCTTGAGCAAACTCGCGGAACAATCCGATCCATGCGTTCAGATCACTGGAGCAGTTGTTCGCATGTACCATGCCGACTGGACTTCCATCTGGCGTAGTCACCATATCAATCTCAGGATACACGCTGGACAATTCTTTCTCCAGAACGATCATCGCAAAGACCGACGTGCCCACCGAGATATTCCCCGTCCGTTTGCGCACACTGTTTGTGGCCACCATACCAGTTCCTGCATCACCTTCAGGTGCGCACAGTGGAATGCCCGCTGCCAGCTCTCCTGACGGGTCAAGCAGCTTCGCTCCGGCTTCCGTCAATGCACCTGCATGTTCTCCTGCGAGGTACACTTTAGGAAGCAAATCCTCAACCTTCCACGGGTAACCTTTGCCAGTGATGTGCTCATTGAACTGGTTGATCATTGCCGGATGATAATTATGCGTTGTCTCGTCAATCGGGAACATACCTGATGCATCACCGATCCCAATCGCTTTATTCCCTGTCAGCAACCAGTGGATGTAACCCGCCAATGTGGTCAGGTAATCAATCTGAGGCACATGCTGCTCTCCGTTCAGAATTGCCTGATACAGATGGGCAATGCTCCAGCGTTCAGGGATGTTGAATTGCAACAGTTCTGTCAGCTCGCGTGCAGCCGCACCCGTCGTTGAGTTACGCCACGTACGGAACGGTACGAGCATTTCCCCCGCTTGATCCAGCGCGATGTATCCATGCATCATTGCCGAGAAGCCGATTGAACCTACGGTCGTCAGCGGTACACCATACTTCTGCTGCACATCCTGCTTCAACTCGCGGTAAGCTATCTGCAAACCCGTGATGATATCCTCCTGATTGTACGTCCAATAGCCGTCTTTCAGCAGGTTCTCCCATTCATAACTGCCGGAGGCAATCGTCTCAAAATGCTCATCAATCAATACTGCTTTAATGCGTGTTGATCCAAGCTCAATCCCTAGTGAGGTTGCGCCCTTGGCAATAGCTTCTTTCACATCCACATGACTCGTCACTTCCGCATTTCCCCTCTCTCGTTGCCATCTACGTCCGAGGAATGGCATCTATTCAGGTGCACGCACAATTAGTGCAGCTCCACTTCCGCTTATGGCTATAATTCTATTCCAGCATTCCAAGAATGCGCTTTCCTGTTCTGACAGCCTTAGTATATTTTTTGTACGTACATTTGTCAATGAGATATCAAAGTTATACTCACAAAGAACTATTTTGCCAAAAATCCAATAATACCAACGAATTTTTATTCATTTTCCTAGTATATATGTAGGGTTCAATTCGACAAATAGATTGCCAGTTGTACGTATCATTCCGAGAAATGTACGGTTTATCTTGAAACTAAAGCGATTCATGCTAGAATATGTACGTACAACTTAAGCGATGATTGAATAACTTATTGATCGAAATAATATTAATACAAGGTTATTCTGTCACCGAAGTACATTGCAAGAACCTATAATTCAATTTATATAGAAGTTACAACGAAAGAAGTGGACGAATTGAAACCTAAATACCAAGTCATTATTGATGATATAAAGAGCCATATCCTGTCGGGAACGTACAGCATCGGCGAGCAGATTCCCACCGAATCGGCCTTGCAGGAGAGTTATAACGTGAGCCGTCAGACCGTTCGTAAGGCCATTTTGGAATTATCCAACGAGGGATTTTTACGCAGCGAAAAAGGTTCGGGCACCTATGTCAGCAATCTGTACCGATCGCGAGCAGGTGGTAACACTTCCAAAAAGACGATTGGGGTCATCACCACCTATATCTCGGATTATATTTTCCCATCCATTATTCGCGGTATCGAACGTCGTCTGAATGAGGACAACTACTCGTTGCTGCTCGCCAGTACAAATAATGATGTGGCACAAGAGAAAAAGGCACTTGAGATGATGCTCTCTTACGGCGTAGATGGTCTGATTGTTGAACCGACGAAAAGCAATCTGTACAACCCAAATATTGCGTACTATCTGTCCTTTAAGGAGCAGGATGTGCCGTTTGCAATGATCAATGCGTTTTATGAGGAATTAGAAGTGCCTTTCTTCTGTCTGGATGATGTGCAGTCCAGTTATCTGGCGACTAAGGAATTAATCTCCAAAGGCCATACCCAGATTGGGATCATTGCCAAAATGGATGATCTACAGGGCAAGTACCGGATGAAGGGATACATCAAGGCACTAGGAGAAGCAAAACTGAGGTTCCATCCCGAGCATGTGCTCTCGTTTGACACTGCATCAAAGGCTGATCTGTCTGCGAACGTGACAGCCTATCTGCAAGAAAATAGGGATGCACTCACCGCAATTGTTTGTTACAACGACGAAGTTGGATTGGAGGTAGTGCATGCTTGCCGCCAGCTCGGCATTTCAATCCCGGATGAGTTGTCCATTATTGGTCAGGACAATTCCTATATCGCCAAAAATGCAAACATCAGACTCGCCACACTCACGCATCCTCAAGAGCAGATGGGACGTGACGCTGCCGATTGGGTCATCCGCAAGCTGCAGGGGAAGAAAGACCTCCCCAATCAAACCTACTATCAGCCTGAGCTGGTGGAAGGCGAGACTGTGAAGGAGATGGAGATTGAATAAACATCCCCATGCTCTCACTCATATTTTTCTCACATTCTAGCCCTTATGCTTACTTTATTCTGTAAACACAGAAAACGCCGTGAGCCAGTAGCAATGGATACAGTAGTGATATAATAGATGGAACACGGAGTAACATATATCGTACGGATACGGTAAGTTCCGTAAAGATTTACGTTTATCACAAGCAATACAATTTAGGATAAAAAAACTCAGGAGGTGATTTCGTCATGGTTGATATGAACGGCCTATCACAACCAGCCCATCTGTCACCTGTGGACTTGAACAGCATGCGTGCCAAAACCTTGGGAGATTATCTGAAATCACGACGCGCACGGCTTCAACCAGAGCAAGCAGGATTCGCCAAGACTCATGGGCAACGCCGAACACCTGGGTTGCGCCGAGAAGAGGTTGCCATACTGGCAGGGGTTAGCGCAACCTATTATACGTTTCTGGAACAGGGGCGAGAGGTAGCCGTTTCCCGAGAAGTTATCGAGAGTATCGGTCGGGCACTCCAGTTGTCTCCCGACGAGCACACCCATCTGCTCGGCCTATGGAATGGCAATGAACCTGAGATGGCGCCGCCAATTACCTCGGAACTCTCTCAACCTTGGCGGGATATTGTAAATCAGATGGCATTTCCGGCGTTCATCACGAATGATCGTGCCGAGCTGCTTGCCTGGAACATATCTGTCGACAAATACCTGTTGGACTACACTTCACGTACTCCAGCGCAACGCAATATGATGTCCAGCCTGTTTACAGATCCTGAAATGCGCGCTCGCATCATCAATTGGGAGGAGATGGCGGCACATTCCGTTGCCATATTCCGCACCTCTTATGATAAATATGCACATGATCCGTGGTTCCCCCGGTTTGTAGAAGATCTTTCCAAAGAAAGCCCTGAATTTGCATCGTTATGGGAGTTGCACCGAGTAGAGGCAAAGCGGGTTACGCGCGTGTTCTACCAACCTCCAGGCCAGGATCAAGTAAATGTATACGATATTAAATCTCTATCCTTCACCCTCGACCATCCAGATCTGCATCTGTGCATCTATTCTCCAGTCAAGGAACAGGAATCTTAAACTCGCTTGTCCCTCTTCTTTCACAAACCGATTGATCTACACTTCATTTACTACCGTAGTTCTATACAAGACAACTGAAATAATACCTCATCCTGGTACTGCCGTTACTAGCATAAGCATGCTGTGGTTGGGGTAGTAACTGCGAATTAAAATAGGATCATACCTTAGCGTAACAATGAAAGGTCTATATTCTCTAATTTGCGGAAAAGAGGGACAATATGATGGAGTTTACTCATGGAGTGGTGAAAAGGAAGTTAGGTTCACTTGGACTTGAGGTATCCGCGCTGGGACTGGGTACCATGATGATGCCTGACAACGAGGATTCTATACGCACGATCCATGGCGCACTGGATCAAGGAGTTAACTTTTTCGACACAGCTGATATATATGGGGAACATTTCATGCAACAAGGACTGTTCGGAGGTAACGAGCAACTGGTGGGTCGAGCTCTGAAAGGCCGTCGTGATCAAGCCATTTTGGCGACTAAATTTGGCATCGTATCTCCAACCATGAAAGTACTCGGACACCCAGCGTATGTCAAAAAATCAATCGATTCCAGCCTGCTTCAACTGGGCACAGATTACATCGACCTGTACTATCAGCATCGCGTTGATCCGGACATCCCCATTGAAGAGACCGTCGGTGCTATGGCTCAACTTGTGCAGGAGGGTAAAGTCCGCTTCCTTGGTCTTTCAGAAGCAACGGCGGATCAGATCCGGCGGGCACATGCCATTCATCCCATCACAGCAGTAGAAACAGAATACTCGCTATGGAGCCGCGAAATAGAGGATGAGGTACTGCCTGTGCTGGATGAACTGGGTATCGGTTTTGTACCCTATAGCCCCTTGGGGCGCGGATTCCTGACTGGACAGATTCAGACGTTTGATGATCTGCCTGCGGATGATTACCGCCGTTTCTTCCCTCGTTTTCAAGGCGATAATTTCAATAAAAATCTGGAAGTCGTTCGACTGATTGAGCAGCTTGCCGCACGAAAAAACTGCACTACGCCTCAGCTGGCTTTAGCCTGGCTGCTAGCGCAAGGGGAGCAAATTGTACCTATACCTGGTACGAAACGTCTAGATCGGTTGCAGGAGAACCTTGGTTCATTGCAGGTCACGATCACACCGGAAGAACTGGCTGAGATCGAACACATCTCGCCAAAAGGGTTTGCAGCCGGCGAGCGTTACCCTTCGTTTTCCTGAATCAGAGTTGACTAAGAGTAAGAACAGGAAAAAGGCTGCCACTCGGCAGCCTTTCTTAACTCACTTTTTAAATCTTCTTATCTCATACTCTTCTTTTATTTATTCCTCTTAACAGGGAATCTACTACTCTCCGTGCCCTTTAGATGCGGTCTGTTACCGGAAACGTCAGGATCACCGTCGTACCCACTCCCTTTTCACTCACATATTTGATCGTGCCGTTAACCTTCTCCACGATGTTGAAGCAGATCATCAGCCCGAGTCCCGTACCATTCGTTTTCAGCGAGTAAAACGGCGTACCCAAAGCTTTCACCTCCTCCTCCGTCATCCCGCACCCCTGATCCACAATCTTGATCTCCACCTTCTGCTTCACAAGTCTTGCTGTTACGTGAACCATGGCTCCCGTATCCGAGGCTTCGAGAGCGTTCTTGATCAGATTAATGATCACCTGCTTAAACTCAACGGCATTCATGAGGATCGTGCAGCCCTCTTCAATCTCGATATTGATATGTTTATTCGATAACATGGCGTAGGAGCCCAATAAGCTAGCTACCCCCTCAAGCATCTCTTGCACATCTACCTTCTCATCAACCAATATTTCTCGGTTCGGTTTCGCAATGGACAAAAATTGAGAGGTTACTTGTTCCACCGTATTCAGCTCATCGATCATCAGCGCAAACTTGGATCGATCTGCAGCGTCGAAGGCCTGATTTTGTTGATACAACTGCAGGAATCCCCGTACCACCGTTACCGGATTACGGATTTCGTGCGCAACCGCTGCCGTTAGATGTGCAATCATTTTGAGACGTTCAGATTGTTGTACCTGTTCCAGATATAGTTCCTGCTTTCGAATCCGATCAAAGGTTAAATAGAAAATGAGAAACAGGAGCAGTTGACTCGCAATGATGTTAATCAGATTGCCAGCTAGATCTATATGTATATATTTGTAAACGTTATCTTGCTTGTGAATATACGTCGTCACAATCACCAGCATGACTGTATTCAAGCTGAGCGAAATGTAAAACAACTTGAAGTCATAGAACAAGATCGCGAGTGCCGGAAGCAAACAGATCATAATGTAAGTCGTCCACGTCTGAGGGTAGATCAAAGCTAGCGTGTAGAAATAGACAAACCCAAGTAAAATAATGCTCAATCGAAATGCAAACGTTTCATATCTGGGGTAAATGAGCAGACATACAGGTATCGTCACCACACATAACAAATGAATGACATATCCGATGGTAATGCCCTGAAGTTCTGCGGTAGATACTACTAAGCCGGCTGCCATTAGAAGGATCATTAAAATCATCGATACATAATAGGTCTTCCGGTTCACTGGACTATGCAATTCCTTCATATATTCACCACCTTGTTCGTGAATTCCTATATATAGTATTGTATCTTATTTCCTGTATCACCTTCCATGGATGAGAAATAATTTATTTTGGGCCCTACCAAAATAAGCTGCATGGACATTTAGCCCATGCAGCTTTTCAAACACTTTTAAAACACCAAGACATCATTAAGGTTTAATGACAGAGAGAAGTGACTCGTTGCCCTCCGAGATCACCGTTACTTCCGGTGCGAACTCGGCATCCTCAACATGCAGGGTTTGACCAATTTTCATTGCACTAATATCAAACTCGACCACGGTTGGCAAATGACGAGGCAGCGCCTCCACTTCAATAGCGGCTAACTGAATCTGCACAACACCACCGTACTTCGCATCCGCTGGGGTTCCGTTGA
Source organism: Paenibacillus sp. 4624 (assembly GCF_050435065.1). Classification (NCBI taxonomy): domain Bacteria; kingdom Bacillati; phylum Bacillota; class Bacilli; order Caryophanales; family Paenibacillaceae; genus Paenibacillus; species Paenibacillus sp. 4624. The sequence continues at coordinate 57,023 of NZ_JBNDJR010000002.1, read as the reverse complement.
ACTTGACCGGAATTTTGGTACGTAGCACCTCATCGTTCTGCACCTGCTGAAAATCGACGTGAATCAAATCTCGTGTAACCGGATCACGCTGCAGATCTTCCAGCAATACGGTAAGTGAAGGCTTTTCTTCGAATTGCAGTTCGATGAATCCGGACGCACCTTGGTTCAACCATTTTTGGAAATGTACTGCCGGGATATGAATCATCTCATTCTCTGTATTTCTGCCAAAAACAACACCTGGCAGGCGGCCAGATTGGCGCAAATCCCGAAGTCGGGATGGCTTTAATTTGACGCGGGTCTCCGCTTGTATATGAGTAGTCATGCTATGTTCGCTCCTCTGTATTCTATGATTTTCTGTACACGTTCACTTTCCATCATCCAACATTCCCCTACGGGGGCTAAAGAGAGAAACATAGCATCACCACCTCCACATGGCTTCATTTTACAACCATTAAATGTAAACTCCCACAATATACAGCAAGGCACTCTACTTGGAAAAGTAGAATGCCCTTGGGATGCTTCCAGCCTATCATAGAAACCTTGGTTTGTCGATAAAGCGGATAGCCACAGAACTGTAATATTCAACACTTAACAAACCTACATTATTGGTATATTATAGAATTGTAGCAAATAATTATAATAAGAGAGGAGTTTACTACTTTGAAAAAGACACTCTCCATGCTTATCGTCATGAATTTGGTTCTTACATTTGCTTTTAGTTTCAGCGCTTCGGCTAACAGTGATATTGAGGGAAAGGAACTACCGGATGCACGCATTACGGAACAGGTCATACAGCCGGAAAAAGAGATCGTCACTGAGCTGACCAAAGCCCCTACTGAGTTGGATTCTTCTCCATTGAAGGAACATCGGCTCAAGGAAAACATGAACCTGAATGAAGCTTCTGCCACTTCCAAAACACATAAGCAACAAAGTCTGCTGATTACTCCGCAATCGGAGGATACAGATAACACATCGGCCGCAGCTGAGACCACTACATACACTGGCTACATCCAGGAGCAAGGTACCTCCAGCTATTTATACCCGATCTATGTACAGCCCGGGCACATTCTGCAAGTACAGATGGATAACCCCGCATCTGCGCAGCTTGATTACGATCTATATCTCTATGAATTCGATATGTCCACCGGGGAAGTGAATCCGAATCCTATTGATTACTCCATCTACGGGACATACTTGAACAATTACGGGAATGGGTCCAGAACGTTATCTGAAAATGTAGGCACGAAAAATATCACTTCCGGCGCCAAAGCCTACTTAATTGAAGCCTACGGCAAGGTTGGTGCCAGCATCAACGAGCCGTTTACCCTGACGGTCTCCACAAGCTCGACATATGATGCCTTCGAGACAGACGAGAATGCGCTGCGTGCCTATCCGCTTACCGTTGCTGTTGGCGGCTCTACACTCGCAACCCGTTCATTGAATTCGGAGATCGATCAGGATTGGTACAAAATCACCGTTCCTGAGAGCAGAAACTATGATGCGATGCGCATCACGCTGGATCAGGCTTCAACGGCGAATGGTTACAAAGCTGAATTGTACGGGGCTTTAAGTAACAACCGAATGGCCTTGATGCCAACCACGAACGGTAATGTGTCGTTAGGTACGGGCACTTATTATTTGAAGGTTTATACGACCAACACGTATTCCGATACCAACTATTCACTGCATTTGCAACCCGTATTACGTGCAGACAAAATTGTCATTACGGGCTACAACTCAAACGGCGGCCCCAATGATTACCCCTCCTACTCATATGGACGCTACTACCGAATCACCGGATCAAGCTTCACGGTGACAGGGGTTGCGGCTACTTCCGATAACTATGCCGTTGCTAATGCGGAAGTCGAGGTCATCTGGGCGAATGATGCCTGGTCTGAAAGCAGCAACAATCGTTATCGCAGTGCCAAAGTCATGACCAACAGCAGTGGGCAGTTCACGGCAACGTTGTCCCTGCCTCCTTCCGCCGGTAGCCTCAGTCAGTACTTGCCGGGAGCCATAAGCTTTACCCATTATTATGATCTGTGTGCTGTGGTGGCCAGAGTAACGAGTCATCCAAGTGTAAACACGACCGATATTGTGTATCACTTCGCCTACAGTATTTATGGCGGCTGATTGAATCAAGGAGAGCAACGAGCGGTGGAAGACACCCGTTCGTTGCTCTTTTTTGTCCATTTATATTAAAAATATGGAATATTATTCCGATAAAAAGGAGAGACATGTCTGATATGGAAATTAGAGCATTTATTCTTTTGCAGAATAGGGGTGTTTACGAATGAAGGTTCAAAGCACGACGCCGTTTGACCTCAATGCCTACACTCATTCACAACAACGCACAGGACAAGCGAATCAGCCAACGATGATTACAGGGAAGTTCGATTTGTCTCATGACACAGATACCGTGGAGATCAGTAACGCTTCCAGACAGCTCGCCTCCTTGGATATCGTGAACCATTCAGCCGTTTACTTCGGCACCGTTCAGATTAACGAGTCACTGGAACGCCTGCTCAAGGGCCAATCTTCTGAGGTCAAAGAAACGGTGTATGGTATTATTCAATCCAATCTGATTACGGACGTGACGGAAGGGGATGGTCGATCCGCTCTACTCGAACTCGGTCTGACACAAGCACAATACATAGCGAACAACTACATGAAGGGTGATCAGGCTACCGAGTTCATGAATACGATTCGCCAGATTGGAGCCATCTCCACAACCAGAACGATTAACCCTGAAACGAAACAAATTCAGTATGATACACCACCGCAACGACCGGTCGGTGCGCCAGAGGATTACGTTGATCTTCATTATATGATGCGTAAATTCCAGCCCCAGACCTATGATAAGTTGCAGGACGCCATCGTAAACAACAAAGACTGGAGCAGCATTCTACAGAACTTTGCGAAACAGGCATCTAAGAATCAAGCATGGATCAAAGAATACCATGAGGATGCGGCCCGCGCTGCGGGTAACCTGCCCATCCCGAACCGATTTGAAAGGGCTGACATGACCAACCCGAGCTCATTTGTCCATTCGGTGAAAGAGACCATTACCCGGACCGTTTCGCCATACAACAAACTGCTGATCGATAATATCGAAGCCTTTATACGCAAGCTTAAACCCGAGGGTAATACTGCCTAAGCAGAAGTTCTACATCAAGCATATTAAAAAGCTCCACTCACCGGTTTCATGGGAGTGGAGCTTTTGTTTAGTCTGTCCTTGTTACTACCGCAGCGTGAGGATAAGACGGAAGCCACTTCTTTTTTTGAAGGACGCGTGTCTTGGATCACTGCGTGGTAGGCTTCATTTAAACTGAGGTTAAAGTCAGCATAATCTTATCACCGGATCGGGTGATCTTATAGATCCCTTTTTGCATATCAACGCCGTAGTGCTTTTTCAGTAGCATTTTCGCATTAAGATCCGTCTCAATCACCACAAGGTAGTCATAGTTACTTAACAGATTGTCCATGTTATCTTCGTAGAACAGCACGATACCGTCCACATTGGGAGCATATAAGAAGTATCTGCCTACGTATTGCATGTAATAACTGGTGACCTGCTGATCCCGGTCAGAGCCATAGAACAGATACTTATTTCGATCTTCCTTGCCGCCCGTATACCACCGATCCCCTGTCACCTTATGAACTTCGTAGGGCAGGGTCTTGTCATACGTTTTGGTGATCGAGATCATACCATTATATTCGGACAAGAGGGTTGTTGCCGCGAGTGCCATACAGGCGATGATTCCCTGTTGATAATGCTTCTTCGTCTGTACCGTCTTGAATGATTGATAATCGGGAACTTCACCGATGCGGTAATGGAACGTACGCTCAATGTCCACAGCTGCACAGAGTACCAGTCCACCAGCGAACAACACCACGATACTTGATGCGTAACGCTCGAACCCAGCCAGTCGAACAGCCTCATCCACAGGCATGGAGAACAGATATAGTGCCAGAATACCGGCATAGTACAGTACAACGACCACATTCAGTGCAATCAGCACTTTCCATAGGTTCCATTTCTTCTTGAGCACCACATAGGCCACAATCGAAGCAGCAATCGCAGCAACTTCAAAAATAACAATACCCAGCACAGGTCTGGAGGTAATGTCCACGCTGGATTTCAGGAAAAGCACAAGAATTTCCCACTTTTGTTCTGCTGTTTTACCCGACTTTAAGGCTGCGGCAGCTCCCTCGAACTTGTTATTCACACCGTGGAATACCGTTGCCATACGCCAGCTCCAGCTGAAATACGGCAGTAATGCCCCTGCAATGGTACCGAGCACAGCGAGTCCAATCTTCCAGCTCGCACGTTGCTTATTCGTAAGCCAGATGTATACGAGAAAGATCAGCCCCACGGCAGCAAAAATGATGCCTGTGCTTTTGATTATCGTCAGCAGACCCGCCAGCGGCAGAATAATGATGCAAGCTCGCTTAAGATCCTGACGATACTGGTATATCGCTGCCACAATGGCGAGTGCATAGATTGGAAGCAGGAAGTCCACCAACAGGTTGGTGATGCGAATCGTCAGGTTGAAAAAGGACAATGTCGATAAACCTAACCCAAGAAAAGCATATAATAGAAACCTTTTTTTCTCTGACACGATGCCAAACATGGCATAAAAACAAGAAAAGATCAGCAGCCCCTGCGCCAGCAACATGATCGGCTCAGCATGTCCCATAAATCGGCAGATGTAGTAGATAAACGACGACGTGCCGAGCGGATAATTTTTAAACTCAATCAGGTCCGAATTCGGTGTTGGAAACGCATTGGTGCTCAGCATCTCCTTCACTACAATCGCCCAATGTGAGAAATTATCGTAGTGAGTCAGCTCCGTGTGGAACAGAATGAGCAAAAATACGAAAACCACGCTCAGAAAACTCAATTGAAATAACGAAAATGAAAAAGACCATGTGCCCCGTTTACTCTGGTACAAAGCTTGTATCACTCTGCCTCTAAATAACAGTAAGCCTGTGACCAGCACAACAATGCTACCCGTGAAGAGCTGCCCTGCTAATCCGGCAAAATAGACGATACACGCGATAGCCGAGAACACAAATATCGGAATGAACTCCCACCGGATGGACATCACCTTACGGACAAACTGCATATAACCGATCATCGATATTATGAGTAAAATGCCCATCACAAGTTGAAGCAAAAACAGCATGTCTATCTCTCCTAACCCTCTTTGGTGAACCGCTCAGCTTGTGGATGAATCAAATCACTCAGCAACTGATCAATCAAACCACGCCCCAAGATCTCATCGATATTCTCTACGGAGAGAAGCACTTCACGTTTGTTTGCCGTTGTTTTTCCCGTATGTTTTAAGACCACTTCAATATTGCTTTCGGTGTAAAAAGTAACCTCTGACCCTTCTGCTATCTTACCTTGCAGATTCGTGGCAGAGAAGAAACGATAATTAAAGCTGAGCAGTGTACAACTCGCATGATTCGTAAACGTTACGGGAAGATGAAGGGAAAGCCTTGGCATCTTCCGCTGATCTGATTTGGGCTGCACAATCCGTTTTTTCACATTACGCAGCATGTCGTCATATGCAGTATCCCATAGGTTCATTTGCTCCGGCAGCGAGTGCTTCCGGTCATAGATGAGCTGCATGTATTGCCGTTTATCTGTCTCACTGAGCGGCTTAACCGTTGCGGAATAACGCCAGCCCTCGCCATCTGCTTTGACATATACGATAACCGCATCAAGATTGGCCTCATATCGACTCGATTTGACGACCAAAGAGATGGTCTTCTGCTCTGGTAGATAAATCGGGTACGGCACATAAAATGCAATGCCATTTTCCGAGAGATCCACGGTTTTGGCCTCGTAACGCAGTGTGCTGTCCGGATAACGGATAATAACGTCCTCTTGTGCCCTGATCCGCTCATTCTCCCGGTATGCTCGGCGTCCGATCATAAAGAAGAGTGCATAGAACAAGGCAATCATATTGTGAACGAGCCAGAAGATGATAATACTGCTGAAAAACAAAGCAATGCCGTACTTGCCATTCACATACCGGATAATCGCAGCGATGGACAGGATCAGCAGAATAATATGCGGCAGTGCATACTTCATTGATGCGATCCACTCACGTCCGGTTGAACGATTTTTATTCGTCACCTTGAACTTGCGTTCACGGATGCCTACCGTCTCCAGAATCACCGGCCAGATCAGATACGGCATGAAGATCGTATCAATGACCTGACTCCAGCGCTGATTCCGTATATTACTGGACAGATAACGCATCGACAGGCTGTAAAAGAAATACGATGGCAACCAGAAGATCAGAATCTGCCAGAACGTCGTATTTACAATCTGGAAATCAAATAAAGCAAACAGAATTGGAGACAGGATAAAGATCAGCCGATTGAAAAAAGACCACCAGTATAAAAAACTGCTCACATAGGTCACTCTAGTCCAGAAAGGCAGCTTTCTGGAGAGCGGTGCACGCGTATTTTGCAAACTCTGAATGATACCCCTCGCCCATCGTATCCGCTGCTTGATCATGCTTGGAATTGTGGTCGTGGTCTGCCCTGCTGCCTGTACCTCCTGAGTAGCATACGTAATATATCCTTCCTGCTGTAACCGAATGCTCGTCTCAAAATCCTCCGTAATGGTGTTCAGCGGAAATCCACCGATATCCACCATACCTTGTCGGGCAATCACCGTATTACTGCCCGTATAGGCAACGGCATTGGACGCATTGCGCAGAATGTTAACCTCACGCGAGAAAAAGTCCTGCTCGTTCGGAATACCCTGCTCCGCATAAAGGTTGAACTGGAACAGATCCGGGTTGTAAAAGCTTTGCGGGGTCTGCACCAGCCCCAGCTTAAAGGTTGGGTCCATCTCCTCTTCACGGCGAAGGCGCCATTCTCCATTTTCTTCGATAAACGTGGAGAGCATGAAATAGGGTACGGTTTTCATCAGAAACGTATGCTGCGGAATCATATCTGCATCAAAGGTCGCAATTAGCGGAGAAGATGTCTTGCTCAACGCATTGTTCAGATTACCGGATTTGGCATCTTTGTTGCCGGGGAAACCCAGATATCCTACGCCGAACTGCTTCGCCAGCTCTTCAACCGCAGGTCTGGCCCCATCATCGCACAGATAGATATGTACCTTGGACTTGTCCGGGTAATCCATAAACGTACAGGCATTTACCGTTTTATACAAAAGGTCAACGGGTTCATTATGGGTGGCGATAAATACATCGACGTGCGGATAATATTCATCCGGGATCACCGGAAAATCGAGCTGTGCCCGTTTCTTTTGCATCTTTTGAAAAAACAACTCAAAAGTCGTCCCTACAGTAACCATCTCCGCTATAATGAGCAACATGCCAAATATGACATTCAGCACCCCTTCTCCCCATGGCAGCGTAAAGAACATACGCCAGATCAAATAGATGGTCATGAGAATCATGGTGATGATAAAAAATACATTTTGCCTTTTCTCGTTTTGCACTACAGCTGCTTCCTCCTTGCTGCAAATACCCACCTCCGCTGCAGTTGGAAACTTAGCAGGAACAGGATGGCATCACAGACGAATTTTGCTGCCTTCTCATCCACGAGGAATAGGGTATGGAATAAATACACGCCTGTACTCGACAACAAAATCACCAAGCCACACAATGTTAAGTAACGCCACAGGCTACCCCTGCTGCCCTCCTTGCGGAACACAAAATATCGATTCAGAACATAATTCACAACAATAGAGATGACACGGGCAATAACAGTCGCGAGCAAAATTCTTAAATAATGCTGATCTCCCATCATGGGACGCAGGAAATCGATCAAAAACCAAGCAATTCCCAAATCAACGACAGAACTGGCAACCGACGATGATATAAAACGAAAGAAATTTGAGAACAGCACACCCATAACGCGGGCACTATCCTGAATGGCTTTGAAATGTGTACCCGCATTGCCATTCTCATAGATGACCTGAATGGGCACCGTATGAATGGCAATACCTGACTGAATACAGGAGATCAGCATCTGCAGTTCATATTCAAATCGCTTGCCCCGTACATCCAGCATAAATGACAATAACCCTGTACCGAAGGCACGAAGTCCCGTCTGGGTATCGGACAGTTTTTTTCCATATAACAGCGCAAAAATAAACGACGTCATTCGATTACCAAACAAAGATTTAGGTGGAATATCGCCCTCACTGAAATCCCGAACGCCGAGCAGTAAGTCATTCGGACGACGTTTGGCTTCCTGAGCAATCCGATAGACATCCTCGGCAGCGTGTTGCCCATCTGAATCCGCAGTAACAACATAGTGAGCCTGCCCATAATGCTGTGCTATGTAACGAAATCCGGTCTTCAGCGCCTCACCTTTCCCCTGATTCTGCGCGTGCCGCAACAAGAAGCATCCATTATCTTCTAATTCCTTGAAAATGTGCTGGTATTTCTCACCAGAACCATCATCTACAATGACCAATTTCGTAAAACCATAGTCTCGCAACTGACGTACATAGGATAAAAGTCTATCATCTGGTTCCAGCGAAGGAATGAGGATGATCGTTTCGTCCTTTTCTTTTGCTATAATCATCCGAAATGAGCCCCAATTCGACATATTTTCATGAAAACTTGGTGTATATTAGTGTTAATATCTTCCTTGAATATAGGAGAGTATACCATCGAAAAGGTGGGTCGTAAACGAGAATTTTTGTAATCTAATGGTAAAAAAGTTTTACATTTTTATGTACATATGTTAGTCGTAACAGACTATATCCCTCTGACATATTAATCATTCTGGTACCTTATAAATAATAAAGAACCGCCCGTTTATTAAACGGGCGGTTCGGGTTATATCGAATGATTTATATGACTTAATCATCAGCCTGTTGAAATGACTTTCCACCATGATCAAACATGCTATTGAGATACTTTCATCTCAGACTGTCACTTTATGGTTGTTATTCACACTTTTATTCTGATATTTGACAGCCCACTTATATACGAAGGTCAGAATAAATCCGGTCAGACCACAGACTGCTGCAATAACAAAGGCTCTCTGATAACTGCCGTCTGCACTATACACATTCCTCATAATTGAGGGTCCGAAATAGCCGGCCAGTGCAAATCCGATAAACATAATCCCGTAATTCACACTGTTGTTTTTGGCCCCAAACTGATCTGCCGTGAAGCCTGGGAATACCCCCATTAAGGAACCAAAGCTTAAACCAATCATGGAAATTCCCATATAAAATGTACCTACATTGTTCTCTCCTGAAAAATAAAGCATAATCAGGCCAGCGACAGATAAGAGAGACGTAATGGCAAGTGTATTGATTCGGCCAATTTTGTCTGAGATATACCCGGCCAGAATCCGGCCACCTGTATTAAACAGCGCCAGGATCGATACAACTGTTGTTGCCGCAGCAGCGGACAAACCAACCATTTTCTGAGCGATAGGTGAAGCTTGAGAGGTGCACATCAGTCCAGCAAAAGCTCCGCTGATCAACAGCAAGATCATCACGTAGAAGATCGGGCTGGCAAGCATGCCTTTCCAATTCTTATCTTCTCGCGGAGAACGGGCAAGTTGGACAGCACTCGGTGTCCATCCTGACGGAGTAAAATCAGCCGGACATTTCTCAATAAAGAACGAAGCTACGCAAATAATAAGGAGAAAGGCAATCCCTATTATCATGAATGCAGAGGTTACCCCCGAGTTGCTGATCAAAACATTGGCGACCGGAGGTATAATCACCGAACTTAAACCATAAGCAGCCGTTGTTACGCCCCCAACCAATCCGCGTTTGTCCGGAAAAAATTTGATGGAGTTGCTGATCGTGCAACCGTAAACCATTCCCGTTCCCAAACCAAGCACAATCCCATAAGCAAATACCAGAAAACCTACAGATGTGGCAAAGCTGGATAAAATCATTCCGCCCCCAAATAGGATCCCTCCAACCAGAATGACCTTCTTGGGTCCGAACCTGTCATTAATCCATCCACCCGATATCATCGTAATGGGTCCGACTGAATTGCAGATTGTAAACGCAATGGCCAAATCCCCTGGTGTCAATGTACGTCCTGTGAGACCACTTAGATAAGCTGCCATTGGGGCAGCAAACACACTCCATGCATAAATGGAGCCAATACATAGGTTGATAAAACAGCTTGCAATCAGAATAATCCATCTCTTTTTTGTCAGTTCCACTGAGATCTTTTCTCCTCATGATTTTATTGTGAAATAATTCACTAACTCATGCGATAAAGTGTAGCACAGCTTTTTATATCCATCTATGACAACACGTATAGCTTTATAAAGGATTTTTGTAGTAGCTGATAAGGGCGGAGAGTCACAATTTTAGACGAATGGCGGCTTATGCCAGAGATAAGTTTCGACTATGATGAAAGGAGATTCGTAGACCTTGTGTAGACCCTGACTAAAGGCTGTGATGTTAATGTTATTTCAACGGGATAAATGGCTGCAATATCGTGCATTTAACAGTGTACCTTTACTCGCCAGGCGACTTCCGGAAACAAAGTTGTTAGGAAAAGAATCACTGCACGATATGTTGTTACAACATTCAAGTGTCGTGCTGAAACCCTGCGACGGACGTTATGGGAGAGATATTGTGTTCATCCGGTGTCTGAAAACGGGTACCTACCAAATCCAAAACGAGAATAATATCATTACGATGCAAAACAAGAGTGATTTACAGGATTGGCTTAATCAAATCAACATGGATCGTGAGTATATCATCCAGCAACGTATATATTTAGCTCGCATTCAACAAAGGCCGTTCGATCTTCGTATCATGGTTCAACGTCAAAAAGCAAACTCGTCCGCTTGGAAGGTAACCGGTTCCTACGCCAAGATCGCTTCACGCGGATATCTGGTGACCAATGTGACCAACCGTACCATGTCTGTGTTCAAAGCACTGCAATTAGCACGTGTTGGTGGACGGAAACTGCTCCTTCAAGTGGAGCATACTGCTCTGCTGGCTGCCAAGAGCCTCGAAGTGCACTACCCTGATCTGAGACAAATCGGTTTTGATATCGGCATCGATAAGAAAGGCCGAATCTGGATTATTGAAGGCAATTATCGCCCTGACCTTCGCCCTTTTCGGCGCTTGAAAGACTCTTCGATGTATCGCCGAATCTTGTGGTATCAGAAGCATTAATTCCAATCTTTACGACGCAAGAAGCGACTCTCCATAGATTTATTGGGAGAGCCGCTTCTTGTCTTATAACTGTGAGAATCCATTTACTGCACGTTTGTAAAACACCCTTCTCTTTGTTCAACCTATTGCCGATATCGTCAACATTTCCGGCGACGTCTAGCCGCACTTACGACACGTGTTACACGGAACTGGTTCGGACCAACCTGGATGATAGCGAATTGGCTGTAGGATGTTCCTGATGACGTGTATGGTTCAGCTGCGATATCGCCACTTGGTGTTCTAACCGTTGCAGTGATGCGAGTGACCAGACAAACTCCACGTCCAGAAGCTTGCCATGTCTCATCACGCTGCACACTGTATTGATCATTACTGCAAAAGATAGATGCATACTCGACAGCCCCAAACGCATTATACGAAGTAGAGTTATAAATTCGAACCGGATCATAACCACCTGTAGGTCTACGATTTCCCATTCTCAAAACCTCCTTATTGTTGATAGTTTATTAGATGCAATAGAGCGATTTTGGTGAGGGATAGACGTGGACAAGGTTGAAAAAGTGTATTTGCCTTACAAAAAAAACCACCCGCTGGATTAGCGAGTGGTTTGCAGCTGTTGTAGCCATGTAGAAAGCTCGTCACATGATAAAAACTTCCTGATCCGTAAGAGCCATCAGTGCTTTACAAGTTAGAATTAAGAAGCTTTCGCCGCAGCTGCTTTTTCAATGATTGCTTTAGCATCATTCATCGAAAGGCCTTGCTTAGGCTCCAGCATTTTTTTGTCTGTTGCACTGAAAATACCTTTATCAATCAACTTCGCCAGTGGCTTTACTGCGTAAGCAGAAACGGATTTTCCATCCTCGAAGCCAGCGATGATCGTTGCTGCCTTCGCTTCGGATGCCGGGCTGTTCACCAATTTTGCCAAAATGGTTGCTGCCTCTTCCCGAGTAATATCGCGCTCAGGATAGAAGTTACCGCCATAGCCTTGAATAAATCCGGCTTTAGAAGCTTCTGCAATAGCATCTGCATATGCAGCATTCGCAGCAACATCTTTGAATTCAGGTGCTGTAGATACCGCGTTAAGCTTCAGCATATCCACGAGCGTAGTGACAAATTCAGCACGAGAAATAGGTTCATTGTTCACTGGTGCTGGAGTTTCTGCTGGCTCTGTAGCGACACCAATGTTTGTAATGCGGGCTTCTTTTTTAGCTTGAATATCGCCGCCCTTGAATGTATCTGTGATGTATTTGTAGAACACATCCAGATCAATTGGGCCAGCCAAGGATGATTTCGCATCCAGCAGCACTTTATAGTTATCTCCACCTGCAGCCATGAAATTGTTCACCACAGCGGTGTATGATTTTTTAGGATCAACCGGTGTGCCGTCTTCTAGTGTAAGAGCCGTCACACGTTCAGCAACCGGCTTGCTGAAGTCTGCTGTGTATTTCAAACCAGCAATTTGCAAAGTTTTTGTATTTGGTGTGCCGTCAGCATTGGTGCCCCATTGCTGTTGCAGCAACGTTTTTACTTGCTCACCTGTCAGCTCCAGCTTTACGAGTGTATTGCCGAAAGGCTGGATTTTAGCCAGATCTGCAAAGATCACATCCCCTTTGGGCAGGTCTGCACGGATACCACCTGGATTCATGAACGCAAAGTCAGCTTTGCTTGCTTTATCGCCAAAGTCTGCTTGACGCATCGCATCTGCAATCAGGTTGCCCAGCGGAGCTTCGTTATTGTAAGCATCTGTACGCAAAACTGTACCATCTGTTGTACCTACTGGCTTCGTCAGCTCAGGGTGCTTGTCCAGAGACTTTTTAATAATCGCTAGTGTTTCAGGATCTTCTTTTACACCTTCTTGGAAAGTGGTTGTCACCGTAGCTGATTTTTCAGTTACATCCCCCGTAACAGGGTCAATCATAAGTTTGATATCTTCAAATGCCGTACCATAAGAGTACGCTTGCACGATCAGTTTGCCATTCACGACACCGTTCGCCAGAGCGTGATTGTCACCCGCAACAATGACATCAACAGGAGAATCTGCAGGCAAAGCTTTTGCCAGATCAGCCGCTTCTCCAGTTGTTACCCCTTCTTTGGTCGATGCTGGGTCATGTGCCAGGACGATGATCGTTTCTACGCCTTGGCCTTGCAATTCTTTTGCATATTTATTAACGGCTTCAACCTCTTCTTCAGCGCTCAGGAAACGTACACCTGCTGTACCTGCTGGAGATACTTTGTTCGGCGTTGATTTTGTCACGAGTCCGATGAATCCGATTTTTACGCCGCCTACTTCTTTAATCACATATGGTTTAATCAGAGGTTTACCAGTAGCGTTTTCAATCACATTTGCATTCACATAATCAAATTTTGCGCCGGCATGAGTTACTTTACCTTCTTTTGGATCCAGACCGCCAAAAATTTGAGCCTTCAATGCGGCAATCCCTTGGTCAAATTCATGGTTACCTAGGGAACCCACATCAAATTCCATCATATTCATCCATTCCATCGTCGGCTCATCACGATCAAGGGATGAGACTGGAGCAGATGCACCAACCGAATCGCCGTTATGGAACAGCAAGGAATGCTCATACTTGGCTTGAGCTTCTTTGAGATAGGTTGCTAGAATCGGAGCCGAACCTGCCTTCTTATCACCAACCATAGATGTTGTATCCAGTTGGCCGTGGAAATCATTGATTCCTATCAAATGTACTTCTACATCTTTGCCTGCGGCAGAAACGGAACCAGCCGCGCCGAACAGCTGAGTGAGTAATAATGTAGCAGCAGCCACACGAATAGTGCTTTTCCCCAACACTTTTTTCCAAGACATGAGTAAACAAAACCCCTCTCCAATTTCATATCCTGAGATATTTTACCACAGTTCAATTCATAAAAGTGGTTGATTCTATTAAATTTATGTAAAAAAACTTTATAAAAAAGATAGAACGCTTTATATTGAAAATGTTGTATTTTATATTTTTTTCTTGCTTTAGAGGAATAAAATGTTATATATTCACTTTGTAATCACTTTCCGACTCTGTTACATGAATGAATCATCCTCTTTCACTACCACTACGCCTTCCTGCAACTTCTACAAATCATGTTTAAGCTCATAACGATATAAACCATCTATTATAGCGCTTTGATTTCCATTAAAGGAGGTGACCCTGAGAGCACTGTACATATGGCTGTCCCATGAATTACCACTGGGGGATGTGTTGATTGCTCTTTCACCACTTCTGACCGAACGCTATGTTGCATTACGGCAATACCCGTAAGCGTTTGTTGTACTACGCAATTTGCATCAACCATTCTAAGGAATATAGGAGAGTGTCCAATGAAAAAGCTATTTTTCCCTAAATCGTTCCGCATTTTGATCGCGTGTTTGTTGATCCTAGCCTTTGCTGTACCTACAACGGCTTCCGCAGGCTACCTTGGAGATAAACTGCTGGTCGGCCAGAACATGCAAAAGGGGGACTACCTCACCTCGCAGGATGGTAGGTTTTCAGCGATCTGGCAAAATGACGGAAATTTTGTAATCTACCAGAATGGTTCTTCGATCTGGGCCAGTGGAACAAGCAATAGCATGGCTCAAACTTTCCAATTTAATCAACAGTATGGTAAACCTATAATTTACGGGTATGGATGGGTGTATAAAGACGTTTATCAGTACGCTTATCGCTACGTTTATAATCCTGTCACATTCAGATATGATTATGTGTGGAGCCCAGGATGGGATAAAGTTCTGGTACCTGATACATCCAAACTAGTAGCTGTCTGGTCTATGAATAAGGAAGCGTGGATTCCCGGCCACCATGGCAACACGCTGCCAGTTGATACAGCGGGTGATACTCTTATCATGCAAAATGATGGTAACTTGGTACTCTAC
Organism: Paenibacillus sp. 4624; assembly: GCF_050435065.1. Classification (NCBI taxonomy): domain Bacteria; kingdom Bacillati; phylum Bacillota; class Bacilli; order Caryophanales; family Paenibacillaceae; genus Paenibacillus; species Paenibacillus sp. 4624. The sequence continues at coordinate 41,973 of NZ_JBNDJR010000002.1, read as the reverse complement.
AACACTACCTTGACCAACGCAAATTATCCGAATAGCGGGATTCCTGTCTGGGCTTCCAATACGGGCGGTCGCTAAGAGGATTGATACTCGGGGCTACAGGGCTATGATCAATCATTACGATGTTATGTAAAAAAGCCGAAGAAGGGATTCACCCTTCCTCGGCTTCTTTTCGTTTTTCCCTGTAATGAAGCATTCCTAAAAGATACACTTCATCTGCTTGACCATGTTATTGAAGCGAAATTTACCACAGATCTTCCGGAATGTATTTTAACATGGTTTCGGAGCCATCTGGATTGATTTTATACGTATGCGTTCTTGTCGCTTCCTCAAGATGTCCGAATGACCATCTGCCCAAAAGATTATCTGGATAAGAAGCTTGGGCCCCGGTCAGTGGGCCTCTGTACAGCATCCCATTGATCATTTTGACAGCTTCCTCTCGGGTAAGCTGACTGTTTGGTTGGAAAGAGCCATTTTGGTAACCTGATAGGAAGCCAAAACGGTAAACCTCATCGATAGACTGCTCCGCCCAGCTTACCTCAATATCGGTGAACGAGCTGATTCTCAATATATTGTTCATCTTCAGCTCTCTTGCAACTCCCAGATAACGAGCAATGGCTGTTGCCAGTTCTGCCCGTGTGATAGGTTGATCCGGCTTGAACGTGTTATCCGCATAACCTTTAAATATCTCTTTGTTTACAACTGCTTCGATATAATCGGCTCCCCAGTAACTTGTAGCAACATCGCTAAATAACTGAACGTGGTGAACCTCATCTTGCAATTGCAGTGTCCGGGCAAAGATGGCAGCAATCTCTGCACGGGTAATGAGTCGTCCAGGTTTAACGTTGCCATCTGGATATCCCATAATGTAACGGGCATGCTTATGTTCATAACGGTTAGAATACAACATCACCTTGATCAAGGATGCATCATCTTGTGTATTCGTAAGCGTAAGCTTGTGATCCGTGCCTATACTAGCCGTTATGGTCCCGAAATCTTCGCCTTCGCTCATTTCGTTAACCTTTAGTTTGAACGTTAGCTTACCTTGCGTTCCTCCCGCCAGCTTACCAACATTCCAATTGAGTTCCTGATCTGTCAAAGTACCGCCGTTCGCATCAACCAAACTTAGCCCTGAAGGGATCTTAGCTTTGATATACACACCATCGGCATCGACCGAGGTTTTATTGGCATAGATCACGGTGAAGGTAAGGGTATCTCCTTCCCCACCCTTCATTTTGTCAACTAGGATCGCTGTAGCGAGATCGATAGATTCCGTAGGCATCGTAGTTGTTGGAACAGTTGCTGGTGGAGTAGAAGTTGTCGGTGAGTTGGGTGCACCCGGACTCGTTCCTGTTCCTGTTCCTGTTCCTCCAGATGGTGGCAGAGGTATCATGCTAAAGTTATACAGCACAATATCCGTACCCACATGAATCAGCGGTTGGCTTGGATCAACAGCTCTGCTATCGAAATCTTTATATCCTGCCTTCTTCGCAGTTAAATAATAGTCCGTATGCGGAAATACCATAAAGGCATACTGCCCTGTCGCATCACTTGTCTGCGGGTTGGCATTATCCGCTGGTGGGAAGCTATTCACCGGTGGCAAGTTAACAACCGTTCCGTTACTGTAATGAAGTGTAACAACAGCACCGGTTATCGGCTGACCTGTCACGGAATCCGTAATTGTACCGTACGGGTCAATAAGCACTTCACTGATGCTGATCTGTCCGTCCGAATTAATCTCGGTATTTATATGACCAACAACAATAGGTTGTGTCCCGCCTCCTGGAAGCGGAATGTTATAGATGACTTTTGCCGTATAGTTGCCCTTGAGTACACTGTCGATATTAAAAGTTCCGTTCTGGTTAACTTGACCTGTATGATCGCCATTGCCATCATTGATCAATACGTTGTATCCACCGCCCACAGTCCCATCGAGCATTGCGGATGCACCTTGTGTTTTACCAACCAGTACAACACCTGATACCGTTTTATTCGCATCAAAGGAATGGCCATCCACACTTCCGTTTACGGGGACATTCTGATTAAACGTGACAGATTTCTTCTGACCGCTGAATTCAACCAGCTTTGTAATCGATACATCATACGTCACATTCCCCTGCGGTATAGCAATGGTGTATGCCCCGTCAACTCCTGTAATGGCAACGGCATGAAAATCAGCAATGCCATCTCCGTTAAAATCTTTACTTACTTTGATCGTGGAACCTGCTAGCGGATGTCCTGCCTGGTCTGTGACAACACCTGTAATAACCCCAGGAGTAATTGTAATATAGATTGTGTCGCTAACCTGGATACCCTTTTGGCTATCATCAACTGTTGCCGTCAGTGGTATGGATACCGATCCCGCACCCCCAAGAACCGCTGCAGTAAAGGTTGTTTTTGCAACGCCTTGTGCATCCGTCAGAACCTTTATCGTATTGGTATTCCCAGTAAAATGACCGTACGTTGTATTCGGTACTTCAAATAAAACCTCAACGCCTGCCTGAGGACGCCCCTCTTTATCGGTTATCACCGTCTTAAATACGGATGTAGCCGTACCATTACCAAGTATGGATGAGGGGTTGGCTGTTAATGTTATGTCGTAATCCACAAGTTCAAAATCTTCGGTGATATGTCCGTTTCCATTAACATTTGCTGTAGACACAGAGACTTCTCTATGCGCTGGGCTATATCCATCACGTACAACTTCCAAAATATAATTATTGATGACGACGTCTTCAAAATTGTACTTCCCATTAGCATCGGTCGTAATACGCCCCTTCTCTTTACCTGCAAGGTCACGCAAAATTACGGTAGCACCAGATACCGGATTCTGGGTCTCTTTATCTCTGATTGTTCCATCAATACTAGGGTTGATACATGTGATTGTCACCGTGGCTTCGTTGGAATTACCTACTCCATCAAAGGCCTGATAAGTGAACGTCACACTGCCAGATATTTCTCCAGCTGGCACGAACGTAAATGACCCATCGGTGTTAACATTCAGTGTGCCCTTGCTTGTATCACTCAGGGAGCTGATGTTCACGGCAGTAAGTGTACCGTTCCCTACAACGTTATCATTCGATAGAATGCCGGTTGCCGCAGGAACGTTCAGCGTACGGCCCTTCACTACCTGATAGCTGTCATTCTCAGCTGTAGACAGCTTACTGAATTTTGCATAATAGTCTCCAGCTGAGGAAACCGTCAAGGGATAAACTTTATCGGTACTTACAGGTGTACCTGTACCTTCCTCGTTGTCATACCATCCTGCAAAGGCATAACCGGAAGCTGGAATTGCCGTAACCGTTGCCGTTTCACCAAGCGCGTAGACACCGTCACCGTCTGTTGTGCCCCCAACATTACCAATGACATGAGTCGTGATCGGCACTTTAATAGTGATTGTAACCGTAGCTGTGTTTGAATAAGCCGTTCCATCATAAGCCTGGTAAGTAAACGTTACATTACCAGAAGCATTTGCCTCCGCAACGAAGGTGAACGATCCGTCCGGGTTCACATGCAGTGTACCTTTGCCCGATTCGGTAAGCGAACTGACATGGTCCACTGTGAGCGGATGAAGCTCATCATCGGTATCGTTAGAGAGCAAGCCCGTCTCCGCCGGAACGTCCAGCGTGTCCCCGCTATTAACGTTGTAGCTGTCGTTTTTCGCGGTTGGCTTATGCGCAGGTGGTGTAATGTTAATCGTTACCGTCGCTTCATTCGATAGGGCAGAACCATTACTAGCTTTGTAGGTGAACGTCACACTACCCGATGCTTCTGCTTCCGCCACGAAGGTGAAGGATCCATTTGAATATACATTCAGTGTACCCTTGCCTTCATCACTGATTGAACTGATACTTACAGCGGTAAGTGTGCGCCCATCGCCATCTGTATCGTTAAGCAATATGCCCTCTTCCACTGGAACACTGAGTGTTTCTCCTTTCACAACGCTATAAGTATCGTCATGAGCTACTGGTAGCGATGTGAACTTTGCATAGTAATCCTGATTCGTCTGGACATTGAACTGATAAGCTGCATCCGCACTTACAGGAGTCCCTGTTCCTAATTGGTTGTCATACCATCCTACGAATGTATAGCCCTGATTTGGAGTAGCTGTGATTGTTGCAGAATCACCAATGTTATAGGTGGCATCGCCTACAGATGTACCCCCAACAGCTCCAATAACATGCGTGTTGATTACAGCTGTGGTCACATTGGTTACATCTGTAGATACCGTATTGGATACAAGGTTAATTCCCGAAATGACAGCAGTATCGCTATCCAACGTCTGTGGCGTACCAGGTGCAGTTTTCGTAAAAGTAAGCACCTTGCTGTCATTGGCCGGAACATCAATCCCTGTTTGGGTTTGGCCATCGCTAGTGACGCTGAGCCCTGTAATAGCTGTATTTGTATAGTTATAAATGGTCACTTTATAAACTATATTCCCGTTAATTGGAACGGTTACCGGGCCTGTCTTCATAATCCCCATCTGCAAATCAAGCTTCCCGTTGTTTCCAAGTCTCATGATGGCCTTGCCATTATTCAGTGATTCCTCGGTTACATACGTTGCGCCAATTCCACCCGTTTTGGAAATGGTCTGCTTACTTGTTAAAGCCTGATAATAGGGACTGTCCGCAGGTGGGAGGAAGTACGCTGCCGTCTTGGCTCCATCACTCGCACTACCGGAATTGACGTAACGGGATATGTCCCCCACCTGATCAGGTGCTACCTGAAATGTCGGTTTTACTTTATAGCTGATTTTAAAAGAACCGCCTGCTGGCGCGCTATAATCTCCAGGCTGCGGACTTGTCCGGTTTTTGAAGCGGTAAATATGCGATTGCATATCATCTGCGTCAATATACCATGTAAGACTGCTAACGCCTGCGACTGTTTTAATGACCGCCTTACTTCCATACCCCGCGAATGCATACGCTGTACCACCGTTTATGGTCGTACTTGTGTCCGCTGTCGCAACAGCATCCCCGATTTTTAACGTGGACAGATCCACAGCAAAATCATTGCTGATTTCATCTGCAACAACGATAGCACTGGCGATATCCGCCGTTTCCGAACCGTTCCCCAGATCCGTGGTTTCCGGTATGTTGAGAAGCGGAAGTATCGTTGTGGTAGCCTCAACATCATTGGTTAAACCAGAGAAAGCTGATTTCACAATGTCATACGTTGGGGCAAATGTGTAATAACTACTGTATACAAATGAATTTGCATAGTTAAATCCATTAGGCGCCTGAGATGCATATGCCCTCAATTTGTCATATGTGTTCTTGGCGGTACCATAATTATAACTACTATCTTCCTTATTCTCGTTGACTCGTTTCGGGTCAAGTCCTGCCCACGCATACACAGGTTCGTTACCGTTATACGGTCCATTGATCGCCGTTGTGGAACCCAACCCTACAGTATACACTTTGGCCTGAGTGGCTTCTCCCCCATTGTATTCGGTGTATTTACGATCCATAAGATCCTTCATATATGCACCGGTAAGAATGGTTAACGCAGCAATTTCCGGATCACCTGTATTTGCCAAACTAGTACCGGCTGTAGCTGGCACATACTTGCTACCATCCGTTCCACTCTGATTGTAATTAGCAATCGTTGTAGCATCCGTTACCGCATTGGCAAAGTCAGTCTCAAATGATTTGCCTTTTGGCGAAGAAAACCATGCTTTTTTGGCATGAATTGCTGCCCCGTCAGATAAAAGGAATAAGTATGGCTGCCGCTTTGGGCCTGATCCCTTCGTTCCCACTTTCCCCATTGTCTTCGAGACCCCGTACATGATGCCATCCTGCGTTGGCGTTCCTCCTCCCAGAGGAACTGCGGTTTGTGCTCCAACGGCACTGCCATCCCTGGTTAAATTACTATTCAGAGTGACCGTTTGGTTGCTATCGGTATATTTCAGATAATCTTCCGTTCCGTGACCCGAACTAAACTCGTAATGTCCCAGTTCCATAAACGTACCCAGATGACTGGAGGAAGCGGACCCGCCGAACCAATATACCGCAACACGGTTGTTGGGATTCGCGTTCATAACTGTACGAATGGCTTCATTTGCAGCATTAGCCATGGCTTCGACGCGATAATAGATTCCTGGATCCCCCGCTTTTGCAGCAATTTCTCTACCACTGCGGCTACCCATTGAAGAACTCATATCCATAATAAAAGTCACATCTGCCGCTGAGCCGTTTGCGTTACTATTGCCCCCGACACCTGGATTGGTCGAGCTAGATGTCATATATTCTTGTGCTAGTGCAGATAACTGGATGTTGAATGTACCATCATTCTCTGCCGTAACACTCTTGTCTGTCCAGATCCGTCCATCTGAGGCAGCTGTACCGAAACCAGCAGGTGCTGTATCTGTGACCGGATCGGCCGTTAACTTCACACGGTATTGTTTGTAGTTCGCCTCTGCTGTGGTTGGAGCGTTATCTGCATAGGCTACGGAACCTAATAATGCAGATAGGCTACTCCCTCCCAGGATTAAGCATACCGTAAGCACAATAGAAATGATTTTGTTGATGCCTTTGGTCATATCCTTTTTGCCTCCATATAAAATTAAAATGTAACTGGTTTCTTTGCTGTAGATAATTCTGAATCCCCTTTCATATATGCAACCCAGTTAACGTGCTATAGGGAATTCTTGTGTCTGATCTACAAACGTGACTCAACAAAGCAATCTACTGAATCTATTATTGTTTATGACCTACTTTCTATATCAAAGATGATTAGCGAGATTTAGTATAACCCCTGACTCTAAACAAATACTGAACAACAAAAAAGCCTTAGGAAACATCCTAAGGCTACACAGTTTTAAGTGAGGTCATTCGAGTTCTATTTTATGATGGGATAAATCATCGTTGCCTTAGTTACGCGCTTGATTGCGAAGCTTCAAAAACACCTGATAGCTGCGTTCAGCACAGGAAGAGATCAACACCGGATCGAATCCAACCAGATCGGCGTACAGCGTGTCGTTTAGTGGAGCTGTCCATGATTCGGGCAACTGTGCCGCACCAAGGCGCGCACCCATGATCGAGCCAACCGTAGCTCCATTACAATCGGTGTCGAGCCCACCATAAACAGACGTGACAACCGCCTTCTCAAAATCATTGCCAGCATACACCAGCGATGCTGCTACCAGTGCAGCATTGTTATTGGTATGCACCGCATCATAATGACTGAACGTATCCCAGATCCGGCTTACCAGTTCCCGCTCACTGCGAGCCGAGAGTCCGATCTCCATGCCTTGAAGCACATCGGCGGCCAGTCGGCTTGTGTGTGGAATCTCGCTGAGTCCGATTTCCACAATGCGCTCGCTATTATTTTCCACAAACGCCGCAGCGATCATCGCTGCATTCAACATCTCACCATAAATACCATTCTTGGCATGAGAAAAAGAGGCATCTCTCCAGCCAAGTTCGGCTGCCAGTTCAGGTCGTCCGGCTACACCATATGCCAATCCGTCAGCGCGGATTGCAGCTCCGATCCACTCGCGGTATGGATTGAGATGCATACGTACACGTTCCTGGCGTAGTGTCCAATCCGCAGGTTTATCCGACTTCAGGTGCGAAGTCTCCTGGGCAAAGTTCATGTATGCTTGTGTCTCCGCTGTACATACCTGACTGTATGTGAGACGGTGATGCCACAGTTTTCCGATATCCCACGAATCCCAGTCCAGGCCTTTTTCCTCCAGCAACAGCAAGCCTAGTATCGTGTAACGAATATCATCATCGCTCTCCATAAACCGAATTTTCTCTCGGACACTTAAAGGCCCCAGTTCTGTCAAACTCAAGCCATACTCGTTCTCCGCACGGGAATGTTCAGGAGTATACCCTCGAATCGGCCAGGCATCAGCTCCCTTGAACCAAAGCTCAATATTTTCCCAGCCTGGGCGTCCATCCTTACCGTAGAGATAATCCGGGTGCTCCAGTGGCTTCCCTAGTGCACATCCGACACTCCGCCCGAGCCAAGCCCCGTAGAATTTATCCCGCCATACTTGCTCACTCCAGTCGGCTTGAAGCTCACGTGGCCCCTCTGGGCGCAAGGCACGAATATCTTCGAGACCCGAGGGTTCTGCAAAAGGAAAATCAGCGGACACCTGGAGTTCCATCAGTTCTTGGTAGAGTTGCAACAGCTTGCTCTCATCATCAGCGGCCTCGCCCCACTTTTGCATAAATCCCTGAGTGTCACAGCCTTCCTCACCACGTTGAAGCAGTTCAAGTCGCACCGTCTCCCGCAGGTCAGTCCACCCTGCCATATTACGAATCCCCTTGTGGAGATTGCTGTACACGAGCGTCCAGAATAGCAAGTGCATCATAGATGAGACGAATGAACGCATCACGGTTAACATCCAGCAGCACATTCACGTTAGGCTCACGATCTGTCTTCGTGCGCAAGTCGCCCACGGTCATTCCGCGTGTGTATGTTCCCTGTGTTTCAATCGTCACATCCAGCATTTTGCTGTGGAACAACTCGGGCTGTAGCAGCCATGCAATGGCACACGGATCATGCAGGGCATTGCCATGGTAACCCATCTTTTTGCCGTAAATCGAGTAGAAGTCCAGTAGTTCTCCAACCATAACTGATACAGGGCCGCGTATTTTCAAAGCTTCAATCTCTTCGTCAAAAATAGCCGCTTTATCCGTCACATCCAGTCCACTCATCGTGATCGGAATCCCTGATTCAAATACAATTTGGGCTGCTTCCGGATCAACGTAGATGTTAAACTCTGCTGTACGTGTCACATTTCCATAGGCAATGCCTCCACCCATCATGGAAATGCCAGCAATCCGTGATTTCAGTTCAGGATACGCCCGAATCAGGGTAGCAATATTGGTCAACGGTCCAATTGGCACAAGGGTGATCGGCTCATCCGAAGACAGCAACTGATGACGTATAAACTCTACAGCACCTACCTCGATGGCACGAAAACGACTTGGCGGCAGTACAGGGCCATCCATTCCCGATTCGCCATGAGCTTCCTCTCCGGTCACCAAGGCACCCAACAACGGCCCTTTCGCACCTTTCGCTACCGGGACGTTAGCCCCGACAAAACTGAGAATTTTGAGTGCATTATTCGTAATCTTCTCTAAGGTCTGGTTACCACCCACCGTTGTGATGCCCTTAATCTCCAGCTGCTCAGGGTGAGCCAGCGCCAGCAAAATGGCAATTGCATCGTCGTGTCCTGGGTCACAGTCAATAATAATAGGTTTCGTCATCGTTATCTCCTCAGTTCGTTTTTTGTGCGAGTTTACGTCTCTTCTTGCGTGTCTCAGCAATCGCATAAACAATTAGTCCGATCACAGTAGCCACATAAGGCAATGTACCGATCAGCTCAGCTGGTATCTTGAGCACTTGCAGTGCATTGGCCAGCGCCTCCGCTCCACCGAAGAGCAGTGAAGTCAAGGCTGTACCTACCGTTGTACTGCGTCCCATGGACTCCGCTGCGATGGCAATCCAGCCCCGTCCAGCAATCATATCTCTGGTGAACAGAGACAAATATCCCATCGACATGTAGGCCCCGCCCAAACTGGCGAAGAATCCACTTAGTAGCAAAGCCATATACTGAATCTTCACGACACTGACACCAACCGACTGTGCCGCATGCGGATTCTCGCCGACGGAACGAATTTGCAGACCTAGTGGCGTACGTTTTAATAAATAATAGACGGCAATAACGGCTAGAATGGAAGCATACGTCAAAATATGATGCCCTGACAGAATCGGGCCAAGCACCGGAATTTGTTGCAACAGCGGAATGTCTATACTAGGTAGCACCTTGCTCGGCAAAGACGTGGATGAACCTTTGTCTCCACTAAGCAAGTACAGTAAAAATACCGTCCCCCCTGATGCAAACATATTAATGGCAACGCCGCCCAGAATAATATGTGTCTTGAACTTCAGGGTGAAAAAAGCAAGCATTCCGGCAATTGCCGTACCCGAGAGGACAGCACCGAGCAATCCAATCCAGGCGCTAGCTGTGTAGGAACTGACCACAACTCCAGCAAGCGCAGATACTAGCATAATGCCCTCCATACCGATATTGATGATCCCCGCTCGATTGGAGATCAATGCACCTAAAGCCGCGAACAAAATCGGAGTAGTAACCCGTAATACAGAGAAGGCAAAATCCGTCGTTAAAATGATGTTCAGCAAGCTATTCATGCAGTTTGGCCTCCTTCAGCAGCATCCGATTCTTCCAGAACTTCAAGAACTGCTCCGCAGAGATCAGCAAAATAATGACTGCTTGAATAATGGAGATCATCTCGGAAGGCACATCTGACAAACGCGCCATCAGATCCGCACCGATACGAATATAGGCCAGGAAGAGTGCAGCACCAATGACGGAAAGAGGATTGTTCTTTGCAAGCATCGCCACAAGTGCACCATCCAGTCCATATCCCGGCAATGCCGTCCATTGGAAGCGATTATACATGCCCAGCACCTCGACCGATCCACCCATACCGGCGATAAAACCTGCAATTAAATGCACCAGAATGATGACTTTTGCTGTCTTCATACCGGAGTACCCAGCAAATTCGCGGTTGGCTCCCGTCATGCGCAGCTCATATCCCCACTTCGTGCGATACATGAAATAGTGAGCAAGAACAATCAACACCAGCACAATGATCAGTCCGGTATGCAGCCGTGTGCCTGGCAATATTTTATCCAGTTGTGCAGTTTCCGCAAATTTATAAGATACATTCGAGAACGCTTTGGCATCCCGCAGGTGATAGTTCAACAGATACAAGCCAATTCCAAAAAAGATGCTATTAAACATCAGTGATGTGACCAGTTCATTGGCATTCCATTTAGCCTTTAGATAACCGGGAATAGCTGAGAGCAGTGCACCCACAATCGAACCCGCTCCAATCGCCACAATCGGGTGCAATATACCATTCATACTTAGATGAATAGCCAGAATAGCTGCAACAATGCCCGAGATATAGAAGATACCTTCAGCACCCAAATTAAACATGTTCGTCTTAAACAGGAGTGACACCGACAGCCCTGTAAACATGAGCGGGATTGCCATTTCCACAACATTGCCCATTCGGCTTAAGGTGGACAGCGGCTCAAACAGGAAGACGCGAATGGTCTCTACAGGCTGGCTGCTCACCAGAGAGATAATAATAAATGCAATAGCTAAAGAAATAAGAATGACTGCTGCCGTGCGGTATACTTCAAAATATTTTAATCGGATCATGGGGAAGCCTCCTCCTCATACTGCTCCTGTTGCTCACGAATCCCAAGCATGTAGAGACCCAGCTCCTCTTCGCTGACACTTGACGGCGAGTCCAACCGGGCGGCAATCTTGCCGTCATATAACACAAGCAGTGTGTCACTCATTTCCAGAATTTCATTCAGATCAGCCGACACAAGCACAATCGCAGAGCCCGCATCCCGTAGCTCCAGCAACTTCTGATGGATAAACTGCGCCGCTCCAATGTCCACCCCCCGCGTAGGCTGCTCTGCAATGAGCAGATCCGGGTCGGTCGAGCATTCACGGGCAACGACCACCTTTTGCATATTCCCCCCTGACAACATACCGATTGGCTGTGATGGGCCTGAGCACCGGACCTTGAACTCCTCCACCAGAGAACTTGCCAGCTTTTGAATGGAGGACTTGCTAAGAAGTGGCCCTCTATTCAGCGATTTCGAACGATAACGGGTAGAGATCAGATTGTCTGCAATACTCGCCTCACCAGCTGACCCCTGACGCATCCGGTCTTCCGGAATGTAGGAGACACCCAGACCACGAATCTCTTGGATACCGAGTGAACGAATATCCCTTCCCTTCATTTCGACCTTGCCGCCTGCATAGCGGTTCCCTAAACTTCCGGTCAGTGCTTCAACAAGTTGACTTTGCCCGTTGCCTTCCACACCAGCGATTCCGACGATTTCCCCTGCTCGAACATGAAAGCTGATATCCGACAACAGTGCCTTGCCCTCGGGATCAATTGCCCCTAAGTTCTGCACAGACAGTACAGGCTTACCATAACTCTTCTGCGTCTTGTCATACTTGAGCACAACATCCCGTCCAACCATTAGCCGTGATATTTCCTGTTCTGTAACATCTGCAATGTTAAACACACCCTCTGTACGTCCGCCACGCAAAATGGTAATTCTATCGCAGATCGCTTTCACTTCTTTCAGCTTGTGCGAGATAAACACAATCGTATGTCCTTTCTCTTTCAGCAGTTTCAACTCTCGGAACAATTCTTCTGTCTCCTGTGGAGTTAGTACAGCTGTAGGCTCATCCAGAATGAGTATTTCTGCACCGCGTAGCAGAGCTTTCAAAATCTCTACCTTTTGCTTCATCCCTACACTCAAATCCTCAACCTTGGCTCTTGGATTCACGGACAGATTGTACTTGCGCGCCGTTTCCTCCGTCATACGGACAGCTTCTGCATAATGAATGCCAACACCGCGTCTCGGCTCCATGCCGAGCACCATATTCTCAGCCACGGTGAAGGAAGGAACGAGCATGAAGTGTTGATGCACCATACCGATTCCAAGCGCAATAGCATCCTGCGGGTTGCCAAGCTTGATCTGTTTTCCTTTTAACAAAATCTCGCCTTCGCTCGGCTCTTCCATGCCAAACATCATCTTCATCAATGTAGACTTGCCTGCCCCGTTCTCCCCGGCTATGGCATGAATTTCTCCCTCCTGCAAGGAGAACTGAACATTCTTGTTAGCGACCACCCCATTGGGGTAAACCTTTGAAATATTACGCATTTCCAACAGTGCGCCGGACATGAAGGTTGCTCCTCTCTACTAGCAGTTTGCACAAAAAATATACAGCCGAAAATGCATCAATAATCATGACTACATCTCCAGCTGTACAACATTTAACTCGATTATTTCTCTCCGATGATCCTATCTAGGAAACGAAAGCTTATACTTATGGCTTCACGCTATTACGGATCGCTTCAATCTCCGATGTCTCCATGCCCATTGCATTGGATACCTTAATCTCTTTATTTTCGAGTTTTTTCTTGATCTCTTCTACCTTCGCTTGCAGATCAACAGGGAATACACTTGTATAGATGTCATTCTCCGCAATGCCAACACCGTTCTCTACGAAGCCCATCACCTGGCGCTTTCCTGTCTCCAGCTTGCCCTCTTTCGCCCGGGTCACGGCTTCCAAAATCGAAGTGTCGATCTTTTTGATCGCAGAGGTAATGATAAGGTTAGCTTTGGCAGGGTCTGTCTCTTTGAGCAACGCAGCCTGGTCAGAGTCCACGCCGATGGCGTACTTGGATTTTTCCTTAGCTGCATCAAAAATGCCCAGCCCAGTTCCACCTGCAACGTTGAAAATCACGTCAACTCCCGAGTTATATTGAATAAGCGAAAGCTCTTTTCCTTTGGCTGGATTAACGAAATCTCCTGCATAGGATACAGCGACCTTAATATTCGGATCTACGTATTTGGCTCCCTCGATGTAACCCACGAGAAAAGCATTGATTCCCGGAATATCCATACCACCCAGGAAGCCGATCAGGTTGTCCTTGTTCGCGTTTGGCATGTCCGACTTGGTCGCGAGCGCCGCAACCGCTCCTGCCAGGAAAGATACTTCATTTGTAGAATAGGACATATTATATACATTAGCCGGGGCGTCTTCGATATCCGTATCATAGTTGATGAACGTTTTGTCAGCATGCTGCTCCGCAGCCGCATTAAACATTTCTGTAATTTCAGAGCCACCAGAAATGACGATGTCCCAGTCCTCAGCAGAAATATCGTTAAATGTTGGTTCCCACTTCGTTTTGTCTGTACCCATTTCAATGACCTTGGTCTTAGCACCCAGTTCGGACTTAACTAACTCCAGACCATGATTAGCAGCGTCGAAGAAGGATTTATCTCCCAGTGTGCCTGGAATCAGCAATACGACTTTCAATTGATCGGTCTGCTCGCCGCCATTGTCCGTTCCTGCTGGACCCGTTTCACCTGTTGTTCCCTTCGTACCCCCACATGCAGACAGAAGCAACAACAACGCTACCATACAAATCACCAACGCATTCTTCTTCATCTTCTTTACTCACACCCCTGTTTGTTGTTAAAATCATGGATAATCTGTAGTGCTTACAGCCCAGCTTTATAAATCAGGTGATTTACAGCCTAATTCTGAATTGTAATGCGTTTTCTTTACAGCTATAACCGAACGTATAAACTATCACTTCTGTTTAACATTCGTTTATGAGTATGATCATAACAAAATCAAGCCATTATATTTATATGATTTCGGTCGCTTTTTTGTACGATTCGGCTAATTGTCGAAATTAGGGGGAAAACAATAATGGATCAAGTTCTATATGTTGTCAGAGCCGAACATGCCCGGTTCACACATATCATCCCTCATCACCATGAATGTTATGAGTTGGTTTATTATTTTAAAGGGAACGGGACATCCATGATTGGAGAGCATAACTACCATTTTCAAGCTGGAACCTATGCGCTCATCCCGCCACATCAACAGCATGATGAGGATCACCGCGGTGACGCTGAGGTGCTTTTCGTTGGATTTCAGACGGATATGTCTGAAATTGCCGAGCTGCAAGGCATGCATCAAGATGATAGGGAGTATAGCATCCATAACTACATGCTGCAGTTGAACACGGAATATACACGGCGAGGTGAAAAAGCTCAGGACTACCTGAACGACCGTTTGCACCACATGCTACTGCACTTGCTTCATCGCGGAGGTAACAGCATGTATCCTCTGTTCTCGGGAGATCGGCTCCAGCATGTGCTTGCTTATATGAATGAACACTTCACACAACGCCTCTCCATCGAGATGTTAGCCGACATGTCCGGATATAGCTATGATCGCTTCCGGCATCTGTTCAAAGAGAAATACGGAGCCTCCCCTTCTCGATATATTTTGATCAAACGCCTGGACTACGCGAAGCATCTGCTTGCCGGCACACAGATGTCCATCTCGGATGTCTCTGCCGACGCTGGATTCGTGAACGATGCTCAGTTCTGCAACATGTTTAAAAGAGAGACCGGCATAACCCCGCGTTCCTATCGCAAAAACTTGCAGATCAAGAACGTCTAGCGCCCTGAGAACCTTCACATCTAATTTTTTTGCTTCGGGGTGAATTGATCGCAGAGGATAGAGGAAGCAGCTGTCCTTATTCTGTGCCTGAGCACACCAAAAAGCCGAATGCCCGCCAAAGGTGCATTCGGCTTTTACGTCTGAACTGTTCAACTATGTTGTGCTATGTCATGCTTTCTGTTTCGATCCTTGCACTTTCTCCTATTGTACAGGTATCCCCTTTACTGTTTTTGTTCTTCTGGCGCAAATCGTCGTTCTTTTCAGCAAAACGATCATTGTGAGAAGAAACACCCGCCATCTTTGATTCGCTAGGATCGATGTACAGTTTGGCACTGTTTACCGCAAGCACTGCATCATTAAATGTGCCTGCGATCAATCTGATTTTTCCCTCATTTGTGATACTGTCACCTACTGGTTTATTAAAACCGTAAGCGGGACGTTGCTGCTTCAATCCTATCAAAAATCGCTTTAAAATCACTTTTACCAGTAGATGCTTAATGATTTCTTCTATTCGACTGACCAGTTACTACTTATAGTCATTCATCGGCCCTTTATCCATGATCACTTCTACCATTTTGGAAGAGCCCATCTTGAGCTTGGGCCTGAACTCCGAATTCGGTTTACTGTATAGCTCCAATGGACTGATTATTACGCCGTCTGGCGTGTTATAAAGTATTCCGGGAACACAGGTATAAATCTTATCATTATTATTGGCATGATTGGCCGAGATCGTAACAGAGGTCCCCTCATGATTATCAATGCTCATCGAAACCTTATAGCGGTAAAAAGAACCGGTGCCATTGGACTGAGCTGAATAAACGACAGGAACAACGGCAAGAATATCATCTCTTAATCTTAATTTGATAACCTCTGTCTTAATGGCTTGGTTGCTTCTTCCCACATCGCCCATATGTTCCACGGCCCCGTTACCAAAGCTTTGAAGAGGAGGTACGCCCTTTGCACCGAACATAGCTACATCAATCTGCTTCCCATCCTTATTGTAGACCAAAGCGTAGATATCATAATCCGTTCCAGTCTCCCATGATACTGTAGCTGTAATTTCTGGTGTTTTATCAATGAGTACTGACTTTTGCCCTTTTTCGAGGTTAATCTTACCCGTCACCTTTTGAAGGTTTAATGATGACTTGGATGGTTGCGTATTTTTATGATCAGCAGCAGCAACACTTGTTGAATCAGGGGTTTTTGATGATTGATCGGAAGTATTCTGAGGTTCGGCAGGCTTGCTCGGCTCGTCCGCTTCAACCTCAACACCATAGTTTTTACATAATCCTTCAAGCCCGGAATTAAATCCGCGCCAGATTGATTTTGCCTTGGTTTGCCCATTCCTTAGATATAATTCCAGAACTACGATTCCATTTTCGTTTGTGAAAACAGAGGGTGATAACTGAATAATTGTACTGTCAGTACATATTTCGGCTGTCAGATTTTTCACATTCGAAAATCCAGTGTTCTGATCCTCTGTCAGTGTTATCGCTATTTTGGTTATCCCTTCAGGTACTTTATCCATATCAAAATTAATTCTATGTACTTTTGTATTGCCCACTTGCTCGGATGGTAAAAGAGTGGCTACACCTGTGGAACTTGTTGGTTGATTGTAAAAAATGATCCCGCTATCGCCTTGTACCTTGTCAGAATCCGTTAAAAGGAAGGCCGTTAATGAAACATCGATAGAATTCGAAATCTCGTGGCTAATCTTGATACTCCCTTTTGCTGAACTTAAAGTTGTATTTGCCCCCATCTGAAGAAACTGACTCACTCCAAATCACTCCCTATCCATAGATGTCTCGTACTCAAGCTGATCTTTTCATTCGCTAAGCGCAGAATATGTACTGACTCACTTATATTACCACAAGAAGGAAATACTTAGGAGCTGAATTGCCGCCAGTAGTTATCAGTTGCTTTTCCCCTCTAAAAACAGGAAAAAAACGCCCTGTATACTGGTTTATTGAAACCGTAGCAAGACGTGAGCTGATTTTTATGCGTATATTTACGGGTCAATGTCTCTTATTAAATCTTTGGATCGCTTCTTTGCTTATCGGTTCAAAAAAGTTTACCAAGTTGCCCTCCGGATCACGGAATAGCATCGAGCGGTTTCCCCACGGCATTGTGGTTGGTTGTTGCACCCAATCATGAATGAATGTTCTCAGGCGCTCATATTCCGCTTCGATATCAGCAACATGAAACTCCAAAATGACCGGATGATTCATGGCCCTGGATGCATTTGCAGCGTCGACTCCAAATAATGCTGTGGTCTGGGTGTGCCCGATAGCAAGCGTACATGATGGTAAAACAAACTCTGCAAATACAGGTGCAGAGCGCTCCGCCGATACCCTAAGGACGTGCTCATAGAACGCCACCAGGCTATCTACATCTTCAGTAATCATGCGTACAGAAGCAAAATTCACAATAGATCATCCTTCCTCGTCTTCTTCATTATTTCTCCCTAAATCTTGTTCCTTGCCTCTCTTCTTTGCTGTACTGATCTGATTATAAAAAAACGCCACTGACAACGTTATGTCAGTAGCGTTTATAGGCATTCTCAAGACTTACATATCTCGAAGCAACGAGGTATCCAATTCCCCTCTCCCCAAATAACCGCTGCAGAGGACAGGACGACCGAGGACTTCATGACTTGCGATTTTCGTCTATTGCGCTTAAGAAATTCGTCTATTTCACTTAAGAAAACTGACAGAAACCTGCTACGGGATGCTGTATTTCTGTACCTATTTTAGCGAAAATGTATAGCGAACCGAAACCAAATGGATAATCGCCATCCTCTCGAATCAATGTATCGGGATAACCATCTTCATCAACTTGGAAGAAGAACGACAGTGACTCTTTCTTGAGTTTTGCGAAATAATAGTCTTCATCCTGAATCAGTCTCGGATTACCGCCCGCCTTAATCAAAAAGGGCTGCTCCATTGAGTCTTCGTCCTTGCTTCGTTCTCCGAATAAGATAGAGTGTTTTATCAGATCCTTGTGAGTAAAGGATTCCTGGGTGCTTTCCGTCGAAACAGGATGTTCAATCACCTTGACTGAGCAATCAGGATAGATGTTATTTTCCAGATAGGTTTCACGATTTTCAGGGATAAAGATCGAAATCATGCTATCGGGTTTGAAGGGGTGGTTAAGGCTCAGATAAAAAGCATATTTTTGGTTACCTTCATGGATGAGCTCTGATTGGTCGTCAAAAAAATCGGGTGCATTGCCGCCGATCCAGCCTGCTCTATGTTCATTGGTTAAGAACGGTTTGGCATAATAAAGAATAGATTCTACTCTAGTAGTCAAAATATTCGCATGATTCTCTATCGTCACATTACAACTCCCTCTCCAGAATCTGATATTCACTTGTTTATTCGTAAATAGCCCTCATCACCATTATAAAGAAGACTTTTCTTTTCTCTAATCCACCTACGTTTAAACTCATTCCTGGAACTTTATTAAGAGCTAGGGGATAAAACAAAAAAATCGCGTGCTCTAAAAGAGAGCACGCGAGATGAAACCCAAAAATTTCGTGTTTTGTCATCGACCTTAACGCTTTCTAGCAACTACCGCTAGCCGGCCATTCTCAGTCGAATATTCACATGTGGACAGTACAACAAGCTTATCACCATACTGAGCGTTTACACCTGTGTCGTAAAGAGCGAGTTTTTTGATATTTTGAACATATGAATCAAACTCGGTGGATGTCTGTACATCCCCAATTTGATAGTATTTAAACACGTCATCTGATTTACGATACACTTTGGATAGAATCACAGCAACAATCTCGTACTCTTCCTTTTCGTAAAGCGTGCTAAACTCGAATGTAACGTGCTCTTTATAAAAGCTTTCACTTTTGTATTTCATTAGATCTTTAAACATCCAGCCACTTTTCATATGATGTCCATGAATCAGCAAAATATCTGAACCCCTGATCTGGCTATGCCTGTCCAAAAAAGGAAGGCCACCTTGGGTTTCCCTCTTATCGAAATCATGATTGAGATAATACTCCACATCCTGTGGATTTTGCATAACCGGGTACTCAATTCGAGTGCCGCCAATCTTTAGCCAGCCCACAATGTCCGAGTTCCGTTCGTAAAGGGCTCGAAATTCAGGGAGCATAACTGGATTTTTCTTCTTATTGAACAAAAAAGAGGGGATTGCATCCCCTCCGTTTTTATTCGACCCTTTCTCCCACATGTTCGCCAACTCATCTATTTTCTGTTGCTCAGCATAATCTCGCAGCAGCGTTCTCGAAACACCGATGAGGGAAAATACCAACACAAAGGAGGAAATGGCGATAAGAATTTTTTTGGTTTTGTTCATGTTCTTACCGCCTTTCCGGTCATTAAATGTGCTTTTTCTTCTTGTTACCGAGCAGACAGAAAGCGATCGTGATCAAGGACATCAGTGCCAAAATCATATAGAACATTGGCGATATACTGTTGTCTCCTGTTTTCGGAGCATCGTCCAACTCGTTGCTAACGTCATCCGTAACATGGTCACCTTTGCTCGCTCCACTGTTGCCATTATTGGTTCCGGTGTTGCCAGTGTTTGTTCCTGGAGTACCGTTATTGGTTCCACTGTTGCCGGTGTTCGTTCCCGGAGTACCGTTATTGGTTCCGCTGTTGCCAGTGTCAGTTCCTGGGATACTGTTATCGGTTCCTGGAACACCATTATCTGTTCCACTGTTCCCATTGTTCGTTCCTGGAGTACCGTTGTTGGTTCCTGGAATACCATTATCGGTCCCACCGTTCCCATTGTTCGTTCCTGGAGTACCGTTGTTGATTCCTGGGATACCAGGGTCGGTTCCACTGTTGCCGGTGTTCGTTCCTGGAGTACCGTTATTGGTTCCACTGTTGCCATTGTTGCCTCCGCTGTTGCCGCCGGAGCCACCACCTGAACGGATCGGCTTCATTGGCACGTCGTATTTGACAATGTCAAAATCTACAGAAATCGTACCGCTAGTGTGCGTTTCGTATCCATCCTTCGTTACGACCAGATAGTAATCTGCTTCAGGAAATACCATGTACGCATAGAATCCATTGACATCGCTATCCTGCTCTGGACTCTTGTTGTCGTGCGGCGGGAAATTCGGAACCGCTGGTAGGGTTACTTTTGTACCCGGAATGCGGCCTTTATCTCTATTCCGCTGTGTATCCGCATAATACAGTGTAACTATGGCTCCCTCAATTTTCTTGCCCGTGCTCGCAGTTCCTGTAGTTTCATCATAGACCGTACCGTAAGGGTCAACTAATTCCTCAGAAATATTCAGCTCTCCGTTAGCTTTCACGTCGAGTTGCGTCACTTTGAGGAGTAACTCCTCACCAGTCTCCACTTGATAACGAACTTCCATGGTATACTTCTGTTCGCTTAACCCTTCCACGGAGAAAGTTCCGTTCGAAGCCATTGGAAAAGCCTTAGGGTGACCATTTTCCGTAATATAATTACCGTCTCTGTCTTTCAGGTAGATATACATATGGCTGGTATGCAAGCTGTTAAATAGCTCTGTTGTTCCGTCCATTTGTTTGAGCATAATGATACCTACAGCCGTGATATCCGCTGGAATGGTCTCGTCTGTAACACTGCTGTTTACATTTGCTTTTTGCGTAAACTTAACAGGTACATCTCTCCCGCCTACTCGGTACAACTTCGTATATGTGATCGTGTAGTCCGTATCGGCTACGGCTGGGACCGCATATTCACCCTTCTCATTTGTCTCAATCTGAAGCTCTTCGCCTGTCTTCAGATCGGTCACTGTGATGGATGCATTCGGAATGACTTCTCCTGTATTGTTGTCACGCAGTACACCTTCCAGATAAGGGCGAGTATTCTTAAATTTAGCCTCCGCCGCTTTTTTCTCCGGAATCACACCCGTGCGAACAAAACGTTCAGGGTCTGTCACATAACCATCTTTCGTATAATCGTCCTGCGTTACCGTATACTCGAGAGATGACGGCAGTCCTTGCACAATAAGTGTCTGGCCATCGGTAAGCTCGAAGCTATCGCCGTTCTTGATCATGCCCTTGCTGCCATCTGACTTCTCGTAGGCGTAGGACTCATCTGATCCCTCACCTGTGAAGGTGACTGTGTACTTAAACGGCTTGCTCTTATCTTCGTCTTTGCCTTTCACTGTGTTGCTGATGAGTAGTCCGCCCTTCAAGACGCGCACGTTCGTGAATGGAGCTTCTTCATCCATGCCTTTCATCACTTCGGAATAATACCGTTCCTCAGGAGTAGTCATGTATTCATCGGTTGTGTAATCTTTTTGGCTAACTGTGTATTTCAGATGTTTAGGCAGGCCTGAAATATCCAGTGTCTCTCCGTCCTTGAGGCGGAAAGTGTCGCCTGACTTGATCGTGCCTGTACTATTATCCGACTTCATGTAGGAGTAACTTTCATCTTTGCCTGTATCCTCAAAGTGGATGGTATACTCGAATTCCTTCGTCTTATCGCCACCGTTGCCCATGACCGTATTACTGATGGTCAGCTTGTTGACGATTCGTTCGTTGATGAAGTCCGCTTTATGATCACCTTTGTTCACAATGGAGCCGGACAGTTCTCTCGTATCAGGTGTAGTTGTATAGCCATCAGCGGTCGTATAATCGTCCTCGGTCACGGTATAGACCAGATTCGCAGGCAAAGCAGGAAGCAATACGGATTCCCCGTGCTTGAGGACGATCTTGTCTCCATTTTTGAGCGTTCCAGACGTATTATCCGATTTCTTATAGATATAGTCTCCGTCCTTACCTTCACCAGCGAAGGTCACGGTGTATACAAATCCTTTGTTCGGATCACTACCGTTGCCTTCTACCTTGTTGGTAATGGTCAGCTTGCCTTGGGCAGGTGTAGGCACAATCAGCGGTTGATCCGAGGTTACTTTTACTCCGTCTACCCAGAGTGGTTTCCCTGGTGTATTTCCTACATATACTTGATAAACCCTTGTCGTTGGCAACCAGGTATTTGTGTCAATATACGTTTCCTTCAGCTCATAGTAGCCTGGGTCAGGGAATAGCAGATTAAGTTTCCCTAAACTATCGGTTTTCCCTTTGGTAACTGTAGCTCCGTTGTCTTTTTTATAGAGTGTAAATTCTACGTCCTTAAGCGGATTTCCATTGGGATCTACTTTTCTCAGAGGCAGTAAAGCATTCGAGCTTGAACTACCTGCTACGTCTGAACTGTCCAGTGTACTTTCACTTCTGGCACTGACAGCACTCAGACTGTCATCGCCCTTCAGTTTCACCTCGTTGCCCATTTTATCTCCGGCTTTCGCTTTCGAAGGATCAACTTCAGTTTGGTATACAAACTGGTAAAACTTATTCGGGTTGTTCATTTTGAATTTGAGAACGGTAGTCCCTTCTGCACCTGGTGCAACCTCTACTTGAACTTCGCTATTAGGGTCGCTCAGGTCGAGAGATTCACCTCGTTCCAGAGTACCACTAGCTGTTAGCTTAGCAGGATAGACTGCCATACTAGGTGATGTCAACACAAGCTTTCCGTTAACTTCATAACGTAGGTTCATGCCTGCACCCAGGGTATCCTCCAGATAAACGCCCTGCTTCATGTTAAACGGCGGAGTATAGTTTACTGTCCATTCCAACACACCTGGAACAGGTTTAGTTACCGACTTGCCCAAAGTCTGGATCGGTACGATAATCTTACGCTGTTCAGAGACAATCTTTTCTACTCCACCCCAAGACATATGGAGGTCAGCTTTGTTATATAACACCTGCTTGTCCGTGCCACTCGTCGTGTATTCGTTCAAATATTCCTCTAAAGCTTCGTTAGAAGGTCTTGCCTTCACCAAGATAACATAAGGACTTTCCAATTTAGAAAAAGTGAACGTTCCTACGTTGCCATTATGGGTGAAGGAGCTTACGACATGAGCATCAGTGCCTGGTTCAATAATCGTTTTGGCATCGTTTCTCGTACCGTATTCTGTACCTGCACCGTTGTCGGAAAATCCTTTCCAAAGCTCATAATCTTTACCCTCAGAAAAAGGAACAAACTCCCAGCCTTCAGGCAATGTATCCACTAACTTCATATTGCTAATGACTCGATTACCGCCATCTTTAGCCATTTCCTCTGTGTTATATCCAGGCATGTTTACTCCTAGACGGAAGGTGACTGTCTTGGTTGTCCGGTCATAAGCAGAAATCGTCCATGCATCATTACTATCGTTTCTAATGTAACTGTTAACGTTATTTGGGCTAACATTTTCAAGTGTGCCATCTACTTTCAATGGTCTCGAAGCAAAGAGCATATCCTTGTTCAGCATTCGAAGGTGAAGATTGGCGCTGTTTTGCGCTTGTCTTACGCTTTCGCCATCAATGAGCAAAGCACGATTCGAACTTGTTTTCCCTACGTTGATGTCCTGTCTAAAAAGGATGTCCGGGTTGGTCTCCAGTGCACGGAAGCTGAAAGATGCGGAATTTTCCGTATATCCAGTCACCTTAATCAAGTCCGCCACCACTTTACCATCCACCGTTAAAGGGATCGCCTTCATCGTCAGATTGTCTGCACTCGTCTTCAGCGTTCCTGCCTTATACTGCTTCCAAAGCTGCGCGGAAGTTACATTTGCTTTGATCTTCGCAATGGTTTCTACACTCACTTCACCACTTACATCTACGGCATTGTCCAAGACGTCCAAATTACCGCCATGTACCAAGACATCATATACTGCCGCATTCGGCAGAGCATATTGTGGAGCAAGGTTAACCGTCCACGTGATGCTACCTTGGTTATAATCCTCTATAGATACAGCGCCTGACTTTGTGAAATTATGCGCGCCGATGTTAACGATGGCCTCATCCGTTACAGCTGTGGGCCTCGTACCCGCCTTCACATCGTTGTTCTGTATATCAGCCGGTGTATCCAGATTCCAGTTGGCACGAGGATCGATTCTGAAACTGGAACCACTTATTACTTTGCTTTTAATAAATAAATCCACTTTACCGTTAATATTTCCAAAAGAATACACGCCGTTTGCATCTGGTGTAATGGGTGTTAATCCAGATTCGGTGCCATCCTCTTGCCATTCAGCCGATAAAAAGTTCAGCCCGGCGGGTAAACCATTGGTAATCGTAAAGTCCTTTAACCCTCTTTTGTTATATTGGTTAACCGTGACTTTCCAGGTAATGGTCTCACTCGCATGATCGTATGAGGCACTGGATTGAATCCAGTCGGGAGCAAAGGTCATCTCCAGCCCAGCCTGTACAAGCATGCTATTGTCTTGTCTCAGTTCCACTTTACCATTCATATCCCGGTGGCTACGCCCCAGATTGCTTGGTGGGTTCCGATACTCGAAATAATACGAATCCTTGGGAATCCAGGTTTTATATTCCACTTTTGGCTCTGGACCTGTTCCTGATGGGAAAATGTAAGTCAGCGATCCGTCTGCCCCAACGACTGGGGATACGTTCTGATCGTTAACTTTGAAGGAACCCTCCACATAAATACCGCGTGAATTTCCAGATCCCGTATTATATGCTGAGGGATTGGTATAAAATGTCTTCCCGTCTAATGGCAATTTGATCGTTTTATCAAACTGGTCGGACGCGGATACGGTTGACTGCCAAGTAATCGCGCCTTCAACAAATTGAGCCGGTTGAATTCCACGATAACTATACTGATCCCACCTGATCATTCCAGGCGAGGTTAACGTGATACCATACTCTGCTGTAACATTTGGATTCTCTAGCTGATATGTACTACCAAAGATGTTAACAGGCTTTTTATCACCGTAATTCAATCCTGTTACATCTGCATCAGCTGTCGTTTCGAAACTGAAAGTAATACCTCGTCCTACACCATTGAAAAAGTTATCATCACCGTCGAAGACAACTCGAATGCTATTTGGAGTAAAGTAGGTCGTACCCAGCTGTTTGGTGCCTGAGTCGGTCTGTGCATACAGGGGTCTCGTCGCTGTCGGAAGCACGACTTCCTTGAAGTAATCCTCTCTTTTCAGCTCAATCCAGTCACCCTTTTGAATGTATTTCTCAGGATCTGCATTCGTTGGATTGGAATCATCCCCATTGACAGGTACCTTGAGCCCTTCCGATTTGAGCGTAAATGGTTTTCGTCCCTGAATAATACCGTTCAGATCAATAACCACATTCCCTTGCTTCAACTCCAGTGGGAAGGATACATTAGATTCCATAAATACTGCTGTTTTGTCCATTGGGACAGCTGCTGCCATCATTATGGAATTGTCTGGTACATCGTACACTGCCTCAGATACCGAAGACGGTTTGTCCATACTCTGCGAGTCAGATCCGCTAACTGCTTCCATTCCAGTATCGTTAGGTACACTCTCCGCATATGCAGCAGTGGAGAACATCACTGTCTGCAAAACAAGCATAATTGCCAGAAATAAGGACAATAACGGTTTACCTACATTGCGTCTTTGCTTCAATACGAGAATCTCCTCCATTTCATAAATTTTGGGCGGAACCCGGAAACTTTTTCTCTCCCCTTACCCGCTCTTCTCCTTACAACAGGAAATTGATGAAAAATCCCATCAAATATATATGGCATACCTGACCATTATAAATTAGGGGTCTAACCAAATTCTGACCATAGGTATATTTGCCCTTTGGACATGATTCGTACTGAATTGTGTCCATTAGATATGTGGTGCATTTTAAGCTATAAATTATGGGTTGCGAATCTTATATCAAAGCAAAAAAGCACCCTGTCTACTGATTTGACAATCAGTAAACAAAGCGCAATTCATGGAGAGCCTAAATTTAATTTTTAATTCTAATTTCACATCATATTTATTCCCTGCACGATGTCAAAGTGGTGTGCTATTCGATTAAAATCTATTCGGGTATATATGGAAGATCCAGCATCTTCGGAACGTTGATCACATGCCTTTCCGTATACGTGAGAATACCCTCTGCGCCGTATTCACGGCCAATACCCGATTGCTTGAAGCCACCAAAAGGGAACCGAACATCAAGCCCCTGCACAGCAGCTGTATTGATCATGGTTGTTCCAGCTTCGAGTTGACGTGCCAAAGAGATGGCATCCTCTTCTTTTCCCCACACAGAACTCGTAAGTCCATATATGCTCTCATTGTGCAGTTTAATGACCTGCTCTTCATCGTCAAATGGCAGAACTGGAACCGTCGGACCAAACTGTTCCTCCACGACAATCGGATCATGAACATCGCAATCCAAAACAAGTGTAGGTTGCAGGTAGTAGCCTTGTTCAAACCGCTTTTGATCGAGGATTTGGCCGAGAGGGATGGCCTTGGCCCCGCGTTTCTGCGCATCTTCAACCAAACCATGCACGTACTCTCTCTGCTTCAGGTTATTAACGGGCCCCACGGTCGTGTTTGGATCAAAAGGATCACCAATTCGAATCCAGCGATTGGCTGCCTCTATATATTTTTCCACAAATTCATTATAAATCGAACGGTGTACATATACGCGTTTGGCAATCATACAGATTTGGCCTGTTGTCAAAAAGTTAGAGATGACAATCCGGCGCATGGCTCGTTCGTCTTGAACATCAAAGCTTTCCAAGAAGATTGCCGCGTCATTCCCGCCAAGCTCCAGCGTCATATCTTTAATTGTTTCGGAAGCGGCTTTGATAATATGCTTCGCTGTTGCAGTTCCACCTGTAAAGGCGATTTTCGTCACAAGAGGATGACTCGTCAGTTCAACGCCCACATCTGCATCACCGTATACAACATTGATTACACCAGCCGGGAACTCACTCGCAATGATCTCTGCCACCCTCGCCGCCGCCAGTGGTGCATATGGACTCGGTTTAAGCACGATCGTGTTGCCCGCAAGTAATGCAGGAGCGATCTTGATCGTAGATAGAGCAATCGGGTAGTTCCATGGACTAATCGCTGCCACAACACCAATTGGATCGTTGGATATAATGGTTTTACCATGGTCATGCTCCTGGATCTCTTCCGCCAGAACGGATGTAGCTTCATTACAAGCAAACTCCATCCACATCAGCGAAACAAAAATTTCACCGTGTGCATCATACAGCGGTTTGCCATGCTCTCTGGACAGCAAATGAACAATATCATTCTCCGCCGCTCTAATTTTCTCTATTGCCTTGCGCATCCGAATTATGCGTTCGTCAATGGAGGTCTGCTTCCATGTTTTGAAAGCGCCTGACGCGGCTTCAATAGCGATGACCGCTTGTTCTTTGGTCGTGACAGGAAAATATCCTACGATTTCAGTTGGATTAGCCGGATTCTCTTTTGCTAACTGCGAAAGGGATTTTACATGTTGACCGTTAATAAAGGCTTCAACGGTAACTGTCTCTTGATCTGCTTGAATAGTCATATGAAATCCCTCCGTTAACTCCATACTTCCTCTGCAATTTCCTTAACGTAACGAAGTTTGCGCCATTGTTGTTCTTCTGTTAAAATATTGCCTTCTTCGGTGGAAGAAAAGCCGCATTGCGGGCTCAAACAAAGCTGATCAAGAGGAACAAAGGTTGCCGCTTCTGCAATCCTGGCTTTGATCTGTTCTTTATTTTCTAATTCGCCGTTTTTCGATGTGATTAAACCAAGCACGATTTTCAAATCTGTTCGATTCACATATTTTAATGGCTCGAAACTACCTGAGCGCTCATCGTCAAATTCTAAAAATAACCCATCTACATTTAAGCCTCCAAAAATAACTTCAGAAGCATAATCGTAACCACCCGTTGAGAAATAGTTGGATTTATAGTTCCCCCGACAAATATGCATCGTCACAACTAAATCTGCCGGTTTATGAGCCAAGGTTTCATTAATCATACGCTGCATCGTTTTCAACTCTTCCGCCGGTTCCAAACCTTTAGCGCGCAGTTTATCATGACCAGCCTCTGAAAATAGGTCTGCCCAAGCTGTATCGTCTAATTGCAGATAACGACATCCTGCATCATAGAAGGCTTGAATGGCCTTTTGATAGGCCGCAATCGTATCCTGAAGGAATCGCTCCCGATCCGTATAGCTGTTGGCGCCGTTTTCCAATCGATAAAGAAGCATATTCGGACTTGGAATGGTTTGTTTTGCGACAGCGTCACCTGCATGTTTTTTCACGAATTTAAAGTGCTCCACAAAGGGATGCTTAGAAAAATCGACTTTGTCTACAACCCGAATTCCACCCTTGCGAGTCTGCATGTTATGGAACTGAGGTCCATCAATTTCCTCATACAGCTCTACGCCATCCAAGCCGCCCAGAAAATCAAAATGCCACCAGCTTCTGCGGAATTCACCATCCGTAATAGCGAGTACGCCATTTTCTTTTTGTTTCTCAATCAATCGGATAATCTCTTGATCCTCGACATCCCTTAGTTCCCCATATGTAATCGTGCCAGCTTTATATTGTTCACGTGCCTGACTCAAGTTCGCAGGACGTAGGAAGCTTCCAACATGATCGTTACGAAATGGTATCATAGAAAAATCTCCTTCTAACTTTTAGTTTCCTGAGTATAGCACGATCAAAATGATTACCCGTAATATGAAAAAAGCATGACTGGTCATAGCTTTTAGCAATAACAAAAAGCCCTCAATAAGCAAAAAATCCACAACCTCATCGGGTAGTGGATTTATAGAATGGAGCGACGTTATTTGATGATTATAGCTGCTTAATGATGCCTTCCAGCTCATCAACCAAGCCTTTTGCACGTTCAAAATCGGTATTTTTCAAAGCCAATTCAATCTGCATTTCAACAGCCTTTTTATTTTGTTCATTTTGCAAATAGTCTTTATTGAAATGGCTGGCGTAAATCATCTGTCTGAACTTGCGCATACTCATTTTTCTGATCGTCTTATTCTCAATGATGAGTACATAATCCATACCGTTGACGACCGAATAGAAATCATGCGAAACCATAAGAATCGCGCCTTGATATTCTTCGATGGCTCTCTCCAGTGCAATCTGCGAATAGATATCCAGATGGCTTGTCGGTTCGTCAAGAAGCAACAGGTCAGCTTGCACCCCGGCAGCTTTAGCCAGTTGAAGCATGTTTTTTTCGCCGCCGGACAGTGATTCGATCTTTTGATCCAGGATTTCGCCTTCAAAGCCGTAGTTCACAAGATAGGCCCGGATCTCATCATACGTTTCGAACCCGGCATCGATGAATTCGTGGAGGATCGTATTCGAATCTTTGAGCGTTTCGCCTTGAAGCTGTGATAGATAAGCCACGTTGATATCGTCATTGATTTCAATAGATGGCTGATTATTTTTGAAAATATCCCGGAGCAACGTTGTTTTTCCGGTACCATTGGGGCCGATGATGGCCACTTTATCTGTCGATTTGATCTCGAAGTTCACATCTTGCAGAACTAGCTCGTCAAAGGAAACACTATAGTTATTGACCTTGATAGCGATGCTGTCTTCGACTTGATGATCCAGACCAAACTGAATATTCGGCTGCTTAATATCCACAAACGGCGCTTTGATTCTACGCGCTTCCAAGCGTTCTTGAAATTTCACTCTCGCTTTTAATGCTCTTCCTCTGGAAGCTTCCGAATTAATCGTTGCGATTGCTCTGAGATTTTCGATAACACCGTCGTATCTTTCGATCTCTTCCGCTTCAGCAACTGCGATTTCCTGCAGTTCAATCTTCGTCTGAAGCAAGGAGAAGTTGTACTCGATATATCGTCCATCGAATTCCTGGAGTTCCATGTTTTCAAGATGGATGATTTTGTTGAAACAATGATTCAACAGATAACGGTTATGCGTAACGACCAGTAGCATGCCTTTATGGGAATTAATCAATTTTTTAAGCGCATTGAGATTT
Source organism: Paenibacillus sp. 4624 (assembly GCF_050435065.1). NCBI lineage: Bacteria > Bacillati > Bacillota > Bacilli > Caryophanales > Paenibacillaceae > Paenibacillus > Paenibacillus sp. 4624. The sequence goes on along the minus strand of NZ_JBNDJR010000002.1, from coordinate 12,143 downwards.
TCGAAATCCAGAAATACATCCGGCTCATCCATGATCATCAGATCCGGACTGTGTAGCATTTCCTTCATCACTTGAATAAGCTTGAATTCCCCGCCGCTTAAGGACGATATGCTTGCATCCTTTAGCTTCAAGAGGTTGGCCAGGTTCAACTGTTTATGAATGATGTTTTCATAATCATCTCCACCCATGGCCTCCAGTGCGTCCAAAGCCAATTGGACTTTTTCCAGCAACGAATCCATATCCGATGTGTTGGCCATTTCCGCATACATCGCTGTGATTTCATCCTGAAGCTTGATAAACTCTTCTCCGATATATTCAAAAACGGTCATTTCTGTCGTTGGGTCTACCTGTGAGAACTGACTCATATACCCGATGGTGCAATCAGGATCGATCTCCAGCTTTCCCTCGAACAGATGCTTTTCCGGGTCCATCAGGATTTCAATCAACGTACTTTTGCCACTACCACTTGTGCCGATAAAAGCGCAGTGTTGGCCCTCTTCGAGGGTAAATGAAATGTCTTTGTAGAGTTCTTTTTGTGGAAAAGAAAAGGATAGATTTTGGACTTTGATCATGGTGTTACCTTTCTTGGTATCTAAAATAGTGTGATTATTTTGTGGGATTGTTGCAAAACGTAAATTCGAATAAGCCTGAGGTTGTCGATTCTCAGCGTAACACTGATTGGCGGCAAGTACAATTGATTTGTATTACTAGGCCTGAACCAAAGTTTGGCTATGTTGATTAGGTATTCTGTGATACGATTCTCCGTGCTATCTGGAGTAACAAGTTTAGGGTCATCCTTTGTCGAAAGGCCCTTTCGCCTTGCTCAACGACGTACCTTAGGAAATCATTCTTTAATTGACCGATATCCATATCACATCCTGCGTATACTCTGGCATTCCATAATATATTTCAAATTGAGGACCCTCAAGAAAAGTTTGTTTTGTTATCAGGAGGTATATACAAATGAAAAGAGCACTTATTAATCTAATTTCAGCTCTATTATTTAATTTACTTTTGGCCATCTGCTCTTATGTACCGCTAGAGAAAAGACTTCCTAATTCGTCCTATTCATCATTTAGTGACACTTACTTATTGTTTTTCTTATACAGCTTTCCTTTATATTTTGTATTAGGATACATTTGTTCTGTTGTATTTGATAAATTAAAGATGCAAACAAGAGGAGTACAATTCTACTTAGGCTTAGTTATTACTTATGCCTTGGCAATATGTATTTCATTTGCTTCTATTATTATTTTCCTCAACAATGAGATAGACAACAAACTAGTTGTACTATTGTTTTGTTTCTTAGGTGCAGTGTTACATGGAGTTGTCTCCGCCATTTTTAGATTCAAAAATCGGTAAAAATACAAACTTAGGGTGTTTTTCTTTTCAAGAGCTTTACGGCTCCGATATTATCTGTGTTAGTGGTACATTTCTCTGGTTGTCTGTAACAGCACGTTTAGGGCCATCCTTTGTCGGATGGCCCTTTCGTTATACGTTATTATGGACGACTGAATAGCTTCATAAGTTTGATGTAAATCGGATGGACCATAAGACCTGTCGGGCTTACGGAGTATCTTTTTCCCGTATCCAAGCGGCGAATATGTTCCATTTCCTCTGCATTCAACTCAAAGTCGAATAGATCACTGTTCTCTCGTATTCTTAGAGGATTTGATGATTTCGGGATCGCAATAATGCCCCGCTCCATATGCCAGCGCAAAATGACTTGTGCCACTGATTTCTTATGATGACTAGCGATTGCAAGCAGTTCGGGGTGCTCCAGCAGTTCTTTGCTCCCCTGTCCTAGTGGGCCCCATGCCTCGTGCAGAATCTGATTTTTTACCATATAATCATGTAATTCGCGCTGCTGGAACTCCGGGTGTGTTTCGATTTGATTCACCATCGGCAAAATCCGGGCATGTTTCTTCAGATGCTCCAGATGTTCTATCTCGAAATTAGCTACACCTATGATTTTGATCCGGCCTTCATCGTATAACTCTTCCATCGCTTTCCAGGCGTCTACATAATGGGCACCGGCAAAATGAATTAAATACATATCAAGATAGGTTACGTTCAGTCTTTGGCAAGTTTGCTCGAATGATTTTCTCGTCGCATGATATCCGAGATCTGTCGTCCATACTTTTGAGGTAATAAAGAACTCCTCTCGAGGAATGTCACTTTTTTGTACGACTCGCCCTAGCGCTGCTTCATTCCCATAAATTTTCGCTGTATCGAAATGGCGATACCCGTATCGAATCGCCTCTTCAACCGTTTTTTCGAAAGATTCCCCCTGCTTAATCTTATATAAGCCGAATCCGAGTTGCGGAATCTCGACTCCGTTTGATGCTTGCATTGTACGTTTCATCAAAGATCGTCCCTTTCATTGGTTCGGGATCGTGATTCCGTGGCTGGCTCCTCACATTGTTCAAATAGCTTATCAATTTCACTCGCCAAGTTTTTCAACGACTTCAGCTTGCTTCCGGCGTCCAGCCGATAAAAGTTACGAGTTCCTTCTTTGTGAACGCTGATAATCTGCGCTTCTTTCAGTATTTTCAGATGGTGCGATACAGCAGGCCGGGAGAGGTGTGTTTGTAATCTGATCTCACCCACACGCATTCCCGTTTTCTGCGGCCCTTGAATCAAAGCCATTAAGATCGCCTGCCGAGTCTCGTCTCCAATTGCATTCAGTACCTTCTGGTTGTTCTTAAATTCGGTCGCGATTGTATTCAAAAATTGCTGTTCGACGGGAATCTCCCCTTTTCGTTGAACCGTTTAATTCTTTTGACGGATATAAGATACCACGATCTCATACACAGCAGTACATCGGGAAAGAAATCCAAGAACAACATTTTTCCAATTACTTTTTCAGTTATAAGGGGTTTCTCAAAAAAATTGCCAATACTTGGGGGGGGGTGCGCTTCACCATGTTGTCTAGGGGCTCGCTTTATAGGCTAGGCATAGTGAAATTCCATCTACTAAATAAATACCAGTGTAGATCAAATAGGCCATATTTTGAAAATTAAATGTGTTAAACTTAAATAAGCATTGCCTATCTATCCTAAAGGATGCTACATAACTGAATGCAGGCCGTTTATACAACAAATATAGTTAGAAAGGAACCGCCATGAATCGCTCTCTCAAGCAACCGATGAAATCCATTTTCGTACCTGTGATTCCCGGTGGAATCATGACGATTCTTATATTTTATTTGGATTACTTTCACTTCGAACTTGTTGAAAAGTTTTTATTGTTCGCGGCATTCCTCATCGTACCTCTTGTCATTTTGCTTTTGAGATATGATGCAAAGAATACACAGCAACGAGTGGTTTATGTTCTTATGCAATGGTTTCAATATCCGGCAGCGCTTCTTACCCTATTTTCCGTCATGAGCAATAAGATGTGGGGATTCGAAGGCACGGCAATACCAGGCATGCTCTCCCTAGGCTGGCTACTGTTCACACTACTGCTTGGTGTCTATGGCTTGACCACGATTGTGATTGCTAAAGGAAAAGCAGCGGAAATAGCGATTGGTGCGGGACTTGTTTACTTTTTTATCGGGGGCATGTGGTTTACGTTATATCAATATCAAGTGGAGCTCTTCAATGCTAATGTGGCGACACACGCGTTAAGCTCGGTTCACTTTCATTTCTCATCTGCGATCGTTCCGATTTTCATTGGTGCACTGGGACGGATTATGGCAAAAAAAAGCTGGTATCCCTGGGTCGTTGCCATCGATATTATCGGACCGCTATTGATTGCTTTTGGTATGATTTTCTCCAAGCCGATCGAGTACGTTGGTGTCGCTTTATTCGCATGTAATATTGTGGTTTATACTGCTTATCTCCTGGCTTACTTGAGGAAAAATGCTTTTAATATGAAGGTATCCTTCTTCTTAGGCCTTTCTAGCCTAGCCTTTTACACGGTTGTTGTCATTTCCATCTTCTATCCGTTACTGAAAAATATGTACTCCTTAACCATACTCGACTTTATTCCTATTTACGGAGCTCTACACGCATTTGGTTTTGTTTTATGTGGACTGATTGGTTGGGTGTACATGGTAGACTCTAACCAGGGGAAAAAGATTGGCAAGGAGAATAGATGGGTTGGTACATCTTTATGAATTGGGTGAAAGTGGTTTTAGGCTAGCCCATCAGCTTCATAGGAGTAGTTTAGTCAGGTTCGTGCTATAATAGTGATCACATAAATAACATTCATCATTTGCCGAGATGGCGATGATTAAGGAGATTGAATTTTGACGAACAACCATGAAATTGGAGCAGTTAACGAGCTACCAGAAAACTTTGAAGAGCTCAAACGGGCGGCTAATCGGACGTCAAGCTGGAGAGACAGACTGAATGCGGTGAACGAATTGGGGAACTGGGATACAGAACCTACCATTAAGTTGCTGCAGAATGTTTTGAAAAATGATCAAGTGTTTCAAGTGCGCGAAGCCGCATATCTCAAGCTTAAGCAGTTGGATGAAGATGTACAGATGCCTGCCAAAAACAAAGGCGAGCTGTTTAAAGGTACCAACAAAATTTTGCTGCGGATCAAAAAAAGCCTTCCCGAAGGTCACACATTTGAGGAATTTAAGGAAAAATTGCAAAAGACACGTCTGGATATCTATGATACTTACGAGGGCGACAAAGATGCTGAGTTCGACTCCTGGCTTCATGGAATTTGGGAGACACTAAGCAGAAGATAGCCTCCGATCACCGGTATGAATAGCCGAGTGCGAAATAATAGCCGAGTAAAAAAGCCACTTCAAACGTTGGAGTGGCTTCTCTGTTTTTTCAGGGTCATCTCCATCAGATCAATGTCACCAGAGCAGCTGTTCATAAAACATCCATCTTCCTGTCTCTCCCATTACATTTATTTTCTAGTATAATAACGGGATACAACAATAATTTTAAAATGAGTCTGCCTTCAGCTTGTAAGGAACGCTTACGAGTTATATAAGGTAGGAAGAAGGAGAGCTGTTATGGAATATCATGTATCCATACATGGGAGTGATCAAGGAAAAGGAACAGCGGATCAACCCCTTCGTACCATATCACGCGCCGCGGCTCATGCCCTGGCTGGTGATACAGTTATCGTTCATGCGGGAGTATACAGAGAGTGGGTTAACCCGGCGAACGGAGGAACCGAAGAGCATCGAATCGTCTATCGATCCGCAGGAGACGGCGAAGTCGTCATTACAGGAGCTGAACGGATTACTAACTGGAAGTCCGAAGGAGAGAACGTTTGGAGTACCGAAGTGCTGAATTCTATCTTTTCCGTTCGTAATCCCTTTGAGGTAGAGCTTAGTGGAGACTGGTTGTTTGACGGGCCCTTCCCGATTCATCTTGGCGACGTCTACTTGGATGGGAAATCATTGTATGAATGCGATAGTATTGAAAGCGTTAACAATCCTGAGTTATGGCCTGATGCGAAGTATCCCAAGGATTCACTGTTGAAATGGTATGCGAAAGTGGGCTCTACAACAACAAAAATCTGGGCTAATTTTGGCGGAAAAGACCCTCGTAAGGAAAATGTAGAAATTAATGTACGTCCTTATTGCTTCTGGCCTGAGAAACCAGGACTCAATTATATCACCGTAAGTGGGTTTACACTTCGTCAAGCCTCTCCTCAATGGGCACCGCCTACCGACTACCAGGAAGGTTTGATTGGACCCCACTGGAGCAAGGGCTGGATTATTGAGAACAATATAATCAGTGAATCCAAATGTGTTGGTATTAGCCTGGGTACCGAAATCGGCACAGGTCATTCCAACTCTTTGGAAAAGCGTAGTAAAGGCGGGACTCAACGGGAGCAGGAAGTTATTTTACGCGCATTACGCTCCGGCTGGCATAAAGATCACATCGGCAGTCACATCGTTCGAGGGAATGTAATTCATGATTGTGAGCAGGCAGGTATTGTCGGTCATATGGGAGCAGCCTTCAGCCACATATACCAGAACCGCATCTACAACATTCATCACAAACGGCTCAGACATGGTGCCGAAGTCGCGGGAATTAAACTGCATGCTGCACTAGACACTCAAATTAACGAAAATACGATCTATAGCTGTTACCGTGCGCTTTGGCTTGACTGGCAGGCACAAGGAACTCGGATCAGCCGCAATGTATTTTTTGATAACATTTCAGAAGACCTCTTCGTTGAGGTGTGCCATGGCCCGTATATGGTCGACCATAATCTGTTCCTCTCACCTATGAATTTCAGAAATATGGCCCAAGGCGGAGCATTTGCTCATAATTTATTTGCAGGCCGATTTGTCGTCCGATCCGAAATCACGCGTATCACGCCATATCACTTCCCTCATGAGACGGCCATGGCGGGATACTCCAATATCACTGGAGGAGATGACAGGTACTACAACAATATCTTTTTAGGTGATAACGATGCCGACGCCGATAAGGAACCTGTTCCAATCACCTTTTTTGAGCATCTCCCCCTTAAACCAAGGGATGCCGTTGGGGAGGACGGGAAGACGGTCATGGATGGTGTGCCGGACAATTCCATTTGTTATCTGCATGCTGTGGGACTTGGTGGCTATGACAAACACCCGAATGTCAAAGATAAAAAGTGGTGGGAATACACCAAAGAAGAGCTTATGAAGCTTGGCGATGCCGCGAAGGATTTCTTTATAGGAAACGCCGTTCTACCAGTAGCTATGGGTGGAAATGTATATCTCAACCATGCCGTTCCAAGTCGTCACGAATCCGATGCGAAGATACACACACAGAAGGCTATAAACATTAAGGTTGATCCTTCGCTAGGCAAGGTGCATATTCAGATCAATGAGCCCGAATTGCTTCGGGGCACCTCTGCCATGGCGATTACCACCGACCTGCTCGGAAAGACATATCACGCCGATATGAAGTACGAGGAACCCGACAGCACTCCATATCGCTTTGACTCCGACTTTTTCGGAACAAAGAGACCCGATGCAGATGTTACACCAGGTCCGTTTGAATTAAGCGAGAAGGGTAATGTTGAGCTTGAGATTTAGTTTGTTATTGAGGGTCCAGTCAATTTAGGTGACTGGATCTTTTTTTATATGTTCCACTACTAAAATTAGAAACGTCCGTAGTGAGGTGATCTGTAATTTCATAATAAAAATCTTCTGGTTTTCAAATAACAACTAAATACAAATCTTCTCGTTATCCTCAACTTTCTCAGTTACATCAACAACACCAATTTGTTTTCTTGTTCCTTCATAAATGCTTAGCTTATATCGTTAGTTTAAAAATTCATAAACTCTTTATTTTATTTATATCAGCTCCCAGATCTATACTCAACGTACCAGACATACCTTGTGAGGAAGAAATGTTTACAAAGTAGTCTCCAGTTGACCAGACCTTGTCGTTAAAGAAGTTATGCTCCTTTCCATCCGCTGGAATAGTTCCGGACATCTTCATTGTTCCTGCTGCAGATCCTAGGTTAATGGTGAAAGTAAATGGCTTAGAACCTGTGCTTTTAAACTTCACCTTTACATAACCATATCCATCCGGCATATCAAATTGTTTCATAGTTGAAGTGCCAGCAAGGTCTTCATTGCTAATTACTGTTAATGTGGGTAAAGAAGTATTAATGGACTCATTTGGTGTTTCCGATTCTGTATTTGAATGAGTAGTAGTCATGTACAGGAGAATAAGGATTCCCATGGTAATCAGAACCGTCAATAATATTTTTGTGTTATTTTTCATAGTAAAAGCCTCCAAATTTTGTATCTTATTCTGATTTATAAACTATATATTAATGTAAACTAATTAAAGTTGAAGTACTATCATCCATTTTACCCTACTTGTGGTACGACCCTTCCGTAATATAACTAAACACAACGTTCAGTCTGACCACAAAATATACATATCAATATAAACACAAACCCACTCCTTGGGTGGAGTAGGTTTGTGTTCATACCTTTTCCTTTATGGAACTATCATTCCGCTACATAAAGGGGAGTAGCATTTCTAACATACTTCATTCCAACTCTAAGACTGATTCGCCACTAATTATCGTACCGTTATTCTTACCTTCACAAATTTCCTTCATCGATCCTGGTTTATCGAAGTTAAACACATGCATGGGCAGATTGTAGTCTCTTGCTAAAATGAAAGCTGATTGATCCATTACCTTTAAGTTTTGTTTTAATACATCGTTGTAATGAAGTGAGCGAAATTTCCTTGCATCTTTATCCAATTTAGGGTCTGCATTAAGAACACCATCAACACCTTGCTTTGCAACTAATAAAGCATCACAATTAACCTCGATGGCTCTTTGTACTGAAGGATAGTCTGTTGTAACGTAAGGTTGACCATTCCCCCCTGCAAAAATTACAATATAGCCTTTTTCTAGATGGTGGACTGCTCTTAGACGAATGTATGGTTCTGCAACTGAAGTAATAGGTATTGCCGTCATTACTCGTACTTCCTTTTGGGTCTTGGCCTTAAGAACTCCACGAAGCATTAAACTATTTACTACAGTCGCAAGTGTCCCAATATTATCAGCTTCTGCCCTTTCTATCCCCCAGCTTTCCGCCATATTACCTCTGAAAATGTTGCCCCCACCTATAACCAACGATACTTCAACGCCCAAGTTTACAACTGACATAATTTCATCTGCAATATGATCTAACATCTCTGGCTCAAAACCAAATTCAGAGTTTCCTGCTACTGCTCCACCACTTAGCTTAACGAGAATTCTTTTGTACCTTGACAATTCTTACACCCCCATAAAATAAAAACACTAAAGCAATAAATGCTTTAGTGTTCTAATGGAATGGAAATATGAAATTACGCAAGTCGACTGAATGTAAGTCTTCTGTTTCCACCTCATACTCCCACTCCTTCCATGTTTTTTCCATCAAATAATTTTACATTACGTAAAGGCAGATTGCAATTACCCTATTTTTTCGGGGGGCATCAAATAATATTTTCTTTAATGACTGGCACAGTGAAAAAATAAGCTGAAAAGTGAGTATTGGGAACGAGTGGCTGCTTAGAATTTTTCGCCGTTACTTGTAGTATGGTTCACCGTATCATCTATACAGCGAAATGAAGAACGCCCTAATCGGGCGTCCTTCGTAATTGAAATATAGGCTTAAAACGGCGAGTTTCATTCAGAGAATCGACACTATACTAGCTAAACGAACCCAACAACGTCTTCAACTGTGGATTAAGCTCCAACATATTCAAGATGATCTGCAAGGCTTCTGCACGTGTGGCATTGTTCTTGGGATCGAATATTCCATTCCCTTTACCGCTAACAATACCTGCTTGCGCTGCTGCTATAATCTCGCTAGCTGCATAAGCACCATTCAAATCATTGAAGTTGCCTTTTATGGTATCTTTCGTCACGTTATTTAGGTCTACGATACGAGACAGCATGACCACCATTTCTTCTCGTGTAATCGTCTGATTCGGCTTGAACGTACCGTCCGTGTAGCCATGAATTACCCCTGCCGCGACTAGGTTCTCAACCGCTTCTTTTGCCCAGTGATGATCGATGTCCTTCAAAACAACATTCGTATTGTTGCCCGCTTGGATATTAAACACGCGATTCAGCATCGCGGTAAACTCCGCGCGGGTGATCGGATTGTTTGGCCTAACCGTACCATCGTCATAGCCATTAATCAGTTTCAATTGGACGAAGATATCGATTGTTTTTTTAGCCCAGTGCCCTTGCGTGTCAGTAAAATCAATTGTAGCGTTTGCTTCCTTCGCTTCCGCTACTTTGGATTCAATCGTCTTTACTAAATTGGTTTCATTAACAATGTTACTGTTAAATACATCAACCGTAGGCTCTGGAGAACCTGGTGTCGGTGCTGAATCAGGTGCCGGAGTAGGTATCGATGGTGTCGGTAACCGATCGGGTGCCAGAGTAGGTGTCGATGGCGTCGGTAACCGATCGGGTGCCGGAGTAGGTGTCGATGGCGTCACGGCATTAGAGGTGTCGGAAGCTACGCTTCTGCCCGCACTATTGACAGCTTGCACCGTAAACGTATACGTCACTCCATTGGATAGCCCGGTTACCGCGATTGGGCTGCCCGCTCCTGTTACGGTAATATTTCCTGGCATAGCTGTAACCTCGTAGTAAGTGATGTTGCTTCCGCCATTGGCCGGGGGAGTGAAGCTTACCGCTGCTTGTCTATCGCCAGCTATTGCGGCTACGCCCGTTGGAGCCGATGGAACCGTTCGCGGCGTTGCGCTCACTTCATTGGAAGAAGTGCTGTCCCCTCCCGGGTTCGTCGCTTGGATGACAAAATAGTACGTTGTGCCGTTCGTTAACCCCATTACATCATAGCCGTATACCGAACCTGTTACCGAAGCTTCCTCTGATCTATAAGCACCGGGGGTTGTGCTTTTGAATATTTTGTACCCTGTGGAACCGATCACCGCATCCCACGTTAGACTTATTCGAGCATCTCCCGGTGTAGCTGGCCCCAGTACCGGTACTCCAGGCGCCGGGACTTGCGGTGTTGCGCTCACTTCATCAGAAGCTGCGCTTATTCCGGATGGATTCACTGCTTTCACGACAAAATAATAGGTTGTCCCATTGGTTAATCCGGTGGCATCATACGTTAATCCGGTCACTGTAGCGACTGCATCTCCATAAGTGCCGGAAGCTGTCCTCTGATACACGGCGTAGCTGACGGATCCATACACTTCGCTCCAAGTCAAGCGTACGTGACTGTCTCCCGTTGTAGCAGACTCCACTCTCGGTTCAGCTACTCCAGGCCAGGGGAGTATTACAGACTGGCTCGCAATTTGTGCCATTCCGCTCGCATCGAAGGCGAGCTGCGCTCCCGTCGCCTGCGTAGCATTCGTTGCGCCAAGGTCGGTAAAGGTTACAACACCCGCGCTCGCTGTTGCCGTCGCTGTTCCCGTCAGCGTCCACGTTCCCGTATCCTTCTTCGATACCGTCACGATGGTGCTATTGTCGCTCACGCTCGTATTGCCGTAAGCATCCGTAAGCGTCACGACCGGCTGCTGCGCGAACATACCTCCGTTACTGGCTGGTGCCGTAACATCGGTGGTCAACACCATCGTAGCCGTACTTCCCGCTACTGGCGTGATACTCAGCGTATTCGCCCCCGGCGTTGCCACGTCTGCCACGCTCAAGCCGATAGGTTGCTCCGCAGCCTTGTTCAGCTTCAGATTCGCCGTGGCTCCCCCGTTCGCAAACGTAACACTGACCGTGTTCGGTGACGCGGTCAAGTCCGTCCCGTTAAAGCTGCCATACGAACCGTTCGGCGCTTGCACGTAGCCGGATATCGTCACATCATGCGCTCCGCTGAACGTCGTATCCGTAGTCCCCAGCTCGTCCTTCACGGTCAGCGTGATCGCATCATCCACACCGGCTCCGGGAGTAGGCGTGGATGCGGACGCGCTGACTGTTTGCGCTGGCATTGGAGCCGCCAGCTTCCGGACCATATAGTTCGAATAATCCGCTACATACACATTCTCGATGCTGTCTACAGCCACTCCACGCGGGTAGTTCAATTGGGCCGACGTCGCTGCTACCCCGTCTCCTGTATAGCCAGCAGTACCCGTGCCCGCCAACGTGCTGATCTTCCCCGCTGGATCTACTTTCCGAATTCGCTGGTTACCATAATCTGCTATATATACATTTCCGCTACTGTCTACAGTTACTCCAATCGGGAAGAAAAACTTTGCTGACGTCGCCGCTCCCCCGTCTCCTGAATAGCCGGCTGTACCCGTGCCCGCAAAGGTGCTGATTTTCCCCTCTTTATCTACTTTCCGAATTCCATTGTTGCCAGAATCCGCTATATACACATTCCCGCTACTGTCTACGGCCACTCCAGTCGGGCTGTTCAATTGGGCCAACGTCGCCGCTCCCCCGTCTCCTGAATATCCACTAATACCGTTACCCGCCAACGTGCTGATTTCCCCTGTCGGATCTACTTTCCGAATTCGCTGGTTACCATAATCCGCTATATATACATTCCCGCTGCCGTCTACGGCCACTCCATACGGGTTTTTCAATTGGGTCGAGGTCGCCGCTACTCCGTCTCCTGAATAGCCGCTAATACCGTTACCCGCCAACGTGCTGATTTCCCCTGTCGGATCTACTTTCCGAATTCGCTGGTTACCATAATCCGCTATATATACATTCCCGCT